>CAWJJL010000019.1:0-171389 GCA_963843165.1 uncultured delta proteobacterium
CGTATTGCCTTCCAGCGGAGTTTCAAATCATTTTGAGCTTGCCTTTTCGTGGAGACCGGAAAATGCCGCACAACTGTCTTTCAGTCTCGGATTTTGTGCCATCAACTCGACCATATCGCCACCAATTACCCAGTCGTTCAGAGAGATCTGCGAATCTTTTTTCTCGAGGTCTAGAGCCACTCCTCCAGCCTTCGCCGCCTTTCTAAGTTCCGGCACGGTCAGAGCATTGATAAGCATCTCCATTGCTTCAAGCGTAAGATCAGCGAGACGATTCGAACCGGACGAACCTTCGAAGATACTCCGGACGATCTGGGTCATTCCCGGGCCGATTCTGATGCCGACCAAACTCTCAGCAGAGATCGTTAAATCCGTTGCCAGTCTCAAAACATCACGCCTGACCGTCAGATCCGCTCGCAGTATGTCAAGGGTTGGAAATCGCACATCCAGCACGACTTGGGCCGCAAAAAGATTATCGTCATATCGGGTAGTCACTTGCCATAACCCGGGCTCAAACTCTTCCACAGTGGTTAAACTATTTGATTGAAAATCCAGGAACAAATCGACCTCACCTATTGGTAGTAAAATGGCTGCTAGAGATCAGCAAATGATGAGAGTTCAAAAAATAGCATAAGACTCTCGTACAGTCCAGCCGGAATCCATGATCGACTGCTAACCGGTAGAGGCTTTTGTGCCGGATAGCGTCGATTTCAGTAGGACCGGCATCTTGCCGGTCCTTGCTTGTAACTGAGACGCCGATACCTGCACATGACCGGCAAGATGCCGGTCCTACTCTGGAGGTTCCTTATCGTCCACGCACCAAGCCGATTCGATCGGTTGGCTCAAAATCCAAATAATTTGCGAGCATTTTCTCCGAATACCGCTTCTTGCTCGGATTGGCTGTATCCGGCCTCCTCCAATAGGCTGCAAATAACAGGAATCTCTCTGGCGTGCTCAAACCATGGCCAATCAGTTCCGAAAAGAATATGGTTTGGTCCGTGTATTTTTAGAAGATCGACAAATTGGTCTCTGGTTAGGGTATGTGCTGCGTTCGAGGTATCCAGATAAAGATTGGCCATCGGAATAAGGTGACGAAGTAACTCCTGGAAATCGGCCGCCAAACCGCCCATGTGCGAGCCTACGAAATTTATGTCTGGATGCCGCAAGACTATTTCGGCTAATTTGGAGGGGATCGTCACGTGCTCATGATCTGCGCCGAAGTGGAGGTCTGCCCGGGTAAAGGTATCAAGAACAACTGCAGGGCGTATTCTGCGGTCAGATCCTGATTTTTCAAGCCTGGAGAGCATGCTTTCGACTTCCGGAGAGACGAGATCAAAACGCTGCGAAAAGCTCGATAATTTGAACCCGATAATCCCAAGATCAAGAACGCGACTGATCTCATCTGAGAGGCCGTTCATAATTGGGTGCAGCGTGGCCAATGATCTCAGTTGAGGTGATTTTGAAGCAATTTTGAAATGTCGGTCATTTTCCACCCGTACTTGTTCGGTGCCACGGTAGGGAGCAACACACAAATATCGATTTTGTTTCTTACTGCGGAACTCTCAAGCACTTTCGGATCAAGACAATGGCTGGCGTACGCTACATTGAGTTTTAGCAGCTCGACCAATGCCGATTTCGATGAGACATTCTTGACAATTTGGTTCGTGAAGATATGACAATGGCTATCAATAAGCATAATTTAGTCGGATCCAGGATTCTCCTATAAGACAGAAAATACATGATTTCGGCTAATCGTAAAACACATTTTAGCATTTGTCCGGTTTCAGTGGTAATCTGCTGGATGCTGCCCGACGAAAGGTGAAACCAGTTGAAATGCCCCAAATGCCAGTTTGAGCAATCCGACGCAAATACTGAATGCGCACGTTGTGGGGTGATTTTTGCCAAGCTGGGTCTTCAGCCATCGAGAGATCTTTATGAACCCGGCACAGCCCCTGGGGAGCCCTCCCCTTTTCAGCCTAAAGTCATCCTCGGCCCCGATAAAAGACAATCCACCAGCAGATCTGTCACTCCAGCGGTCGCTGCAGGAGTGCTCGTCGGCAATGAGTTGGCTGAGGAGGATCTCGTACAAGAAAAAATCGAATCGGAGATTGAAGGGCCTCCCGAACCCCTGCGCATGCATAAAGAAGACTGGATAGTTCTCGCTGTCGGTCTTGGAATCACGACGATTGTCTTTGCTGTGCCTTTATTGAAGCATATTTTCGGAACTTTGATGATTCTCATTCATGAAATGGGTCATATGATCTTCGGTTGGGTTTTGGGTTATCCTTCGGTGCCCGCTTTCGATCTAACGTACGGGGGTGGCATCACGCTGCATACTGATCGATCTACGCTCCTTTTGATGGTCATTTATTCTCTTTTGGTTTTTCTCTTATTTTATTTTCGTAAAAATATCGGGGCTGTAATTTTCTTGCTGACGATCATGCTGGTTCATCTAGTATTGACATTTACTCGTCTAAACGAGGTCCTGATCCTGTTCATGGGGCATGGAACAGAGTTGCTGATCGCCGGGATTTTTTTCTATAGGGCGTTGAGCGGAGCCGCTGTGGTCCACTCCATCGAAAGGCCACTTTATGCGGCCATCGCTTTCTTTATAATATTTTCAGACCTCGTCTTCGGTTACCAGCTTGTGACGAGTCCCTTTGCCAGGGCCGAATACGCTGATGCCAAGGGGGGCGGCCATTGGATGGATTTCAGCCGGATTGCGATCGATCATTTGCACGTCAATTTAACCGCGGTCGCATCCGTCTTTTTAATTTGCTGCTTGATAGCGCTGCCTTTGGGATTTCTGGCTTTTCGATATCAGGAGTATCTTCGTGAAGGGCTCAAGCGGCTCGTGGCACGAGAACCTGAAAATCCCGCCGACCAATGATGGGCAATTGCGAAGTTCGTTGCTATCGTGGGCCTTCAGGCAATCAAATATTGCACTAGAATATTAATCCCGATGGCTATGAGAACCAATCCTCCCAGTTGTTCAGCTCGTTTCCCCAGATATACTCCTGTCTTAAGTCCCACTCTGGTGCCGATATATGTCATCATGAGCGCGACCAGCCCTATTATCAATGCAGGCACTGGGATCGCCAAATCCAACAGACCAAACGAAACCCCCACTGCGAGAGCATCGATGCTGGTGGCCACTGAAAGACCTACAAGACTCCAGCCTCTTGTAGGATCGTAGTCCCGGACGCGATCCTCCGGATGACGAGACTGTCGAATCATGTTAAGGCCCAATCCCACAAGCAGTATGAAAGCCACCCAGTAATTTATGCCCGAGATAAATGTGCCAAGGGCCTCCCCTCCAAACCACCCCAATAATGTCATCAAAGATTGAAAAAGCCCAAAGTGCCATGTCAGGCGAAAAGTGTGTCTTCGCGTAAACAGCGGAAGGCCGGCCGCAACAACCGCTGCCACGGCAAAAGCGTCCATTCCCAAGGCTAGAGCTGTCCCAAAAAGTGTTATAAGATCCACAACTTGAAATCCAACCGCACAATTAATGATTCAATCAGGTTAACAGTCCGTCTTGCCATCCGTCAACGAAGCAACTGATAAGTAATTATGCATTTACGGTCCGGCTTGTCGTCAAATACGAAATACTGATATAAATTATTTTCGTAGGAGCAATTATGCACAGCCACGATCACTCGAAAGAGCATTTATCGGATAGCCAAAACAGGATTGCCATAGCCTTTTTTATCACGACCCTGTTCATGGTGGCGGAAGTCATCGGCGGCATAGTATTCAATTCTCTGGCACTATTGGCCGATGCCGGACATATGATATCCGACATAACCGCTTTAGGGCTCTCATGGGTTGCTATAAGAATCGGTAAGCGTGTTCCGACCGACAGGCATACTTTTGGTTTCAAGAGATCGGAAATTTTGGCAGCCTGGCTCAATGGACTGGTGCTTTGGCTCATTGTTGCATTAATTTTTTTTGAGGCGGGGCATCGGCTGTTTAATCCTGAGCCCGTCCAGGGCCTGGGGATGCTGATAGTGGCTGGATTGGGATTGGGCGTAAACTTGTTAATGGCTTGGCTTCTGTTTGAAAACAGGCGAGAAAATCTTAATATGAAGGCGGCTTTCATTCATGTCGTCTCGGATGCTTTGGGTTCAGTGGGTGCTATCCTGGGCGCGCTGATAATTCTCGGCACGGGTCTATTTTGGGTGGACCCGCTGATCAGCATCTTTATCGGCCTGCTTATTCTTTATTCTTCATGGGGATTAATAAAAGAATCAACACAGATTCTCATGGAAGGAGTGCCCGCTGGTCTGGAGATAAGTGAAATTGAAAGGACAGTCCTTCAGCATGACGGTATCTGTTGTGTGTACGATCTTCACGTCTGGAGTATAGCCGGAGAACGGCCGGCCCTTAGCGCTCATGTGGTGCTGGCTGAAGCTGAGCACGTAGATAGAAACCAAGTTTTAATGGATTTGAGCAACACCTTGAAATCCAAGTTCAACATAGAACATTCAACCATTCAGATCGAGACAGGCCATGAGATGAGACCCGATGCAGAATGTCTCTCTTGCCGGCCCGGCACTTCGTGCGCCACATTTCACTAACATCAATGCCGCAATCTGAAACAAATTCGCAGTTGAACAGTGGTGCAACCGGGGACAGCCCGGTAACCGGTGTTGCTCCGCTGATCTCAATGAAACATGACCCGTCCGTGATCTGGATGATCATTGCGCTCATCGCGGTTTTTGTCTGGCGTATTTTCTTCACCTTTTCAGCCAATCTGATCCCGGACGAATGCAGCTATTGGGTGTGGTCAAGACGATTGGATTGGTCATATTTTGATAATTCCGGAATGGTGGCATACCTGATCAGGTTGTCCACAACTCTTTTTGGTTACAGCAGCCCGTTTACCGTCAGATTGCCCTTTCTGATTCTGTCGGCATTAACCACGTTTTTCATTTATGAAACCGGCAGACTGCTCTTTGAAAGTCGATCAAAAGCCATACTTTCAGCGCTAGTCCTAAATCTAACCCCTGCCGCTCTCCTCGGAGGCTCCACAGCGGTGCATGATAACGCGCTACTTTTCTTCTGGGTTTTGACACTTTGGACTGCGGCACGATTTGTGCGGTCCGGCAAGGACAATTTGTTTTATTTTATGGGAATTTCGGTCGGGTTGGCGATTCAAAGTAAATATACAGGGATTCTAGCTCTTACCGTTCTTTTCTTGTTTCTTATTTGGTGCAAAGATTACCGCGACCGCCTGTTAAGGAAAGAGCCCTGGTTGGGCCTTGCTATTGCCCTGGTTTTGACACTCCCCATCATATGGTGGAATTTTCGCCATGAATGGGCTTCATTTCATCATATTCTTTTCATTGGGTCAGGTTCAGAATCGCTGTCGAAGCGCATAACTGATGGATTGGGTTATCACTTAGCCCAATTTCTGCTCATATCACCCCTGATATATTTCGCGTTGCTCGTTGGTTGCGGGTCGTCGCTCATGAAAAACATCTTCAAACCCGATCCGCGTGAGGCGCTTCTTCTATGTTTCGGTCTGCCTCTCGTAATGTTCGGTGTTCAAGCATTCCGCGGTCACGTTGAGGCGAACTGGGCTTTCATGGGGTATGCTTCAGCTGTAATTCTCGCACCTCACATAATTTCAAAAGAGCGGACCGAAAACACCGGCCGCGTATGGACATGGTTTGGCGAGCGCTTCATGAAATGGGCGATTATTTTGACGATTGTCCCTGTACTGGTAGTACTTGTTCATGCGTGGGCTGGCCTTTTGCCTGCTGCAGTTGAAAAACGCATCGCCAAAGAAGACAGAGTAATTTGGGAGACGCGAGGTTGGGAAGGCTTAGGCAGACATGTAGCTGAGTTAATGAAGCCCAATGATGTCATCGCCGCGGACAGTTACCAGTTGTGCGCATTGCTGGAATTCAATATCCCGGGACAACCGAATGTCAGGTATCTTGCTCCGTGGAAAAGACCAACTCAATTCGATGTTTGGGAACCCTCTTTTGACAATCTTAAGGGCCGTGACATACTATTCGTATCGCCTGCCCAACTTGTGCCCTCTTCCAACGATCGCACGACAATCTATGAAAATTTTGCTCAAATCGAACCGTTGCCTGTTTATGAAGTGAAATATCACGGAACCGGAATACGAACGGTTTATGTCTATCGCGGACTCTCTTTTGATCCGTCCCATCCCCGCAAACTCGGCCCAAGATCTTTGCTCTATAAAGAATATTGAGGAAACGAGATTAGATGGTAGGATGCGGTGAATGAAATGAACCGCATCGCTCCAGAAAAACCTCGATTGATGCGGTTCCCCCCGAAACGCGGGGTCACCGCATCCTACGGGAACTATGCAGGGTCTTTTTATGGGTCGGGTGAATCGTCAATCACGGTCAAGAGAAAACCCCCGTCTGGTTCCTCCACTACGCGCAAGCCGTGTGCTTCGATGGCTTTTGCAAGTGGTCGCCCCAGCAAGAAATCCAGTGTCTCGGCAGCCAGACCGAACTTTTCCATGATGAAATGTCGCACATGCAGGTCAAAACGGAGCAATTCGACCAATTCTTCAACAGCATGACCTTTTGTCGCCTCGAGCTTTGCCATTACTCGACTCAACTGATCGTGTGAGCATCGTTCCTCATGGCGCTGAACAATGTCCCACAATGGTCCGGTTTCTCGCAGGAGCGTTTCCCTGGCCAGCATCTCTTCCTTGCCGATTTCGTCCTGATCCTGAGGATTCCAACATTCCTGACGGCGGCATTGGAGCGGCCTCGATTCGTAGATTGAGCACTCTTTGTCGCCGGGCTCAAAAAAAATGCAGGAATTGTTTCCAGGAACTTCGGTAGTGGGTCAGTTTGATTTTTTCTGCTCTTGATATTCTCAGGCGCTCTTGTAATATTATCCGCATGACAATCGAGTCAAAGAAAAAGAAGAGACCCCGTGACCTCAGCCTACTGGCCCGGAGCATTGTTGAAGATGCCACAGGCGAAGAATTCCCCTCCAAAAACCCTCCCAAAGAAGAAAAAGAAGAAAAGCCCAAGAATCCCCACGCCCAGGCTCTTGGTCGCTTAGGCGGCTCTAAAGGCGGGAAAGCCTCTGCTGCAAAACTCACCCCCGAAGAAAGAAAAGAGCGAGCCCGAAAAGCTGTCCAGAAGCGATGGGCAGATAAATCCGGTCAAGACAAATAAACACATTCATGCTTCGTTCCACTACGTTCATACCACGCTTTTAACTCCCCCATCATTGTTTCTTGCCATTACTCCAATGTTCCCTACGCTTTGCATAGGGATTCTAGAAGATGCTTTATAGTGTTTATTTTATATGCACTAATGTGTAGGCTAGTTCAGGGAAAGCACGTCATTGTGTTTTTATTGTGCACTCATGCAAAAATACCCCTTGCAATGTGCTCCGATCTGTAATATTTGCCTTCTACCTTGTTCGAAAGGAGTTGAAATGAACCGTCTGGCCGATTCCGATAGGCTTATAAAGACCTCTAGCTTCCGAGTGGAAACTGATTCGTTGCGAAGGCTGGAAGAAATAGCAAGGAAAGAAGACCGGAGTCTGAGCAGTGTCGTTCGCAGATTCCTTAGAGAAGGACTTGAACGTTATTCTCAGGATTGTTCTAACGCAGCCTAACCATGTGTCTCCATCATCGGAGAAGACTATGAAGTTGAAACTACTACGGTTAGCCTCTGTTGGGTCGGTCACCACCACAGAGGCATCAACGAAAAAGACCCCGTAGTCTCTGCCAGGGGACTATCGAGGTCTTGGTGACCCAAACAAAGGCGGGATGCCAGAGAGGTCTATTGGACTTGATTTAGGATCGAGGGGCGCTCGCACCGCCCGCGGGTTCGAATCCCGCTCCCGCCGCCATTAAAAGGAGGTCCAACTACCATGAAATGGACCAGGAAACGTTTGTTGCGTTACATCCTGAAATGGATGTTCGAGAACCTAAGCCTTGTTGTTGAAATAGCTGTTACTGCTTGGGCTCTCTTGCGATGGATGATTTAAGCATCCAGGAGTGGCCCTGACGCTTGCGCGTCGGGGCCTTTTCACCGCTCCGCATTAGAACGCGCTCTTGATTTCTTGTCAAGGAATAATCGGTAAAAAGAGCGATTTTTTCTCACAAAATGAAACTTTTTTGTTGACATACCAACGCGCCTTAGTATAATGGTCACTATGAATAAATTAAACATACAAAAGCGTGTCCAGATCCTCAGTTGCCTTATTGAAGGCAACAGTATTCGATCTACCGCTCGCATAACTGATACATCCAAGAACACCGTCACAAAGCTGCTTTGCGATCTTGGTGCTGCTTGTGCTAAATATCAGGACGAACACTTACGGAACCTCACCTGTAAGCGGCTCCAGTGCGATGAAATTTGGTCTTTCGTCTATTCAAAAGAAAAGAACGTCCCTTCCGACAAAAAAGGTCAGTTTGGATATGGCGACATTTGGACTTGGACCGCAATAGATGCCGACACAAAGCTCGTTCCCGCGTGGTTCGTTGGCAATCGGGACGGGGAGACTGCCAAGATATTCATAGAGGATTTGAAGTCCAGGCTGAAGAATCGAGTTCAACTGACTTCGGATGGACACAAAGCCTATTTGGAAGCAGTGGAACAGGCTTTCGGTTGCGAAATTGACTATGCGATGCTAGTAAAACTATATGGAACAGAGCCAGAAGGAGAGAAGCGGTATAGTCCTGCGAAGTGTCTAGGAGCACAAAAGCATAATGTCACGGGGGATCCTGACCCTAAACACATCTCAACGAGCTATGCGGAGCGCCAAAATCTCACAATGAGAATGAGTATGAGGCGATTCACAAGGCTAACAAACGCTTTTTCAAAGAAAATTGATAATCTAATTCACTCGCTCAGTATTTATTTCATGTATTATAACTTCGGCCGGATTCATCAGAAGCTGCGTGTTACCCCGGCAATGGAAGCAAGAATAGCAGATCATGTTTGGAGTCTTGAAGAGATCATGAGCCTCATGGACTAATTTCTCACCCCCATTAGTCGGGTATCGCCCCCGGATATTCTAATGCTAGTCTAGCTTTCATTTCGGTTTCCATTTCCCTTCTGAGGCGGTTCAAGCTTGGCTGATTCAATACCTCAAGAATCTTCTTGGCAGGGACTACAACGCCAATGCCTGCGCTCACCCCTTTGATATGCTCTTCTTCAAATTTGATTCGATCTTGCGGGAAGATATCCAGACTCCAATGCCCATGTAGCAAGCCGAGCAGATAATATAAATCGGTGGGAGACTCGGGGTATTCCCCACGCGTCTGTGAGGTACGGACCGGTAGATACACAAAAACTGGACTACCGCTGAATCCCCCGATTGATTTGGATTCGATTAAATATGCTTCTATTTCCCCAGGAGTCCAATTCGTAGTGACCCGAGTTTCTGGCATGACAGAAATGTTTCCCGCCCTCACCATGGGAATGACCCTATTGCTACGCCGATCAAAGAATTGCGTCACCGTAAAGAGATTCTCGCCAAGCCAAATGCGTTCTTCTTGCATCTTCTTATCCGTCAAGAAGAAGTCCAAAGGACTAGCAAGATGATCAACCCCGTCAAACTGTATTGGCATAACAGCGACGTCAATCGCATCATCACTTGGATGAAAGTACCAATCAGATAAACTGGATCGAACATGTTTTACACCTGAATCACGAGTATTCATATGAAGATAGATGCCAGGGTCTCCAAGCTCGCTGTCGATTCCCTCGATGACATGACGCGCTGTTACTGCATAAATGGCGGAGAAACTAAAACCACCAAAAGAATTCTTCACCGCTACAAAGAAAGCGGTACCGGCAACATAATAATCTTCACCTCTTCGACAGGCCACAAATGTGACACTCCGTCTTATTTCCTCGTGGATTCTCATTAATCGCCTTCCAAAATCAAAATAATATCGGGGGACACCACCGAGCCGACGGTCCTCCGCTATTATACCTGGATGCAATGCCATAAGTCACCTCTCAAAATTGTGCACCGTCGCTGCGGCTATTATCGTTCAGCGGTCCTCTGGCCTTGTCTGTGTTGATTTCTTTCTCTAATTCTCGTTCTTGTTGTGGTAATCTCGAAATAGGCAAACAAGATTGCAAGAATCCACAGGCAGCCCAAGCAGAGAATGATCAACCAAGACGGCAGTGAGATTTCAATGCGGACACAATCTTTATCCTTTTGGGAAGGGGTGTCTTCATTTGCCAATGTCATCGCCGTGCTTATGGGTGTGACAGCCGCGACGACGACCTTTCTCTCCCCGATTGTTGCAGCAATCGCAGGCGCGATGGTCGCAGTTTTAGTATTTGTCGCGTGGTGCGCATCAAGAAAAGCATCGGGGATTAGGCTCAGGGAATCTAACGAACGGATCGCAACCGCCGAACAAAAAGCTAGTGAGGCGAATGAAAAGGCAGAACAAGAGCGATTGGCTAGGCTAAGAATAGAAGAGAGATTAGCACCGCGGTCTTTGTCGCAGACCAATAATTTATCCGATAAGCTAAGGCAATTTGAGAGCACTGAAATTACAATTGTAAGACCATTTGAAAGTGGCTTAGACGCCGTTCGTTTGGAGCACCAAATAGTTTCCACGTTGAAGGAAGCAGGCTGGATTGTAAATACCGTAGAGGCAAATGCACCCCCCGACGGATATTTTGAAGGAGTCGTTGTCGTCACCTCGCCAGAAGCAGAACACGAAGTCGCCGCTGCCGTAAACTCGCTAATAAATGAACTTAATGCCAATGGCGTAGTAACTACGAAGGGCTCCGCACCCAAGGATGCCCCCGATAAAATCAGAATGATTATCGGGACCAGACCATAAAAAGGAACCAGCGAAACAATTTTGCCCATCGGAACCTCAAACTGACCACTACCGCTAAGTTCATTTGGTTCCCCGCTGAGCGGAAGCCATCATCAAAGTCTCGCGCGATACTGGTATTTAAGTTGCCGTCTTTTTCTTCTTGCTGTAATTTGTAGGTAAAGAAAAACAATCAAAAGAACCCACATTGAGGCTATTACAAAAACCAAGACCCAAAAAGACTCGGAGGAGAAATCAGTGTGGTCTCTGTCGTTTTGGCAAGCACTTTCATTTTGGACAATGCTGATTGCCGCGATCGCAGGTGTAATCACTGCAACCTCGGCCCTTGTCTCAGGACATGCAGCAAATAAGGCTTCTGAGATCAGCCAACGTGAATCCAACAAAAAAATTCTTGCTGCCAATGAACGAATCGCCAAATCCGAACAAAGAGTACGAGAATCTGAAGAAAGGATTGCTATTGCTGAACGACAAACAGCGGAAGCGAACCAGAAAGCCGCCGAAGCAAGTCTGCGTGCCGCTGAAATAGAAGAAAAGATAGCTTGGCGAAGAATACCCAAAGTTAGGCAATTAGAAATTGCCTCTCGATTGAAACGTTTTCCCGGCCAGATTGCTTCATTATGGTATAGCGTGGGCGATAAAGAATCGGAGATTTTCGCGCAAGAAATAGCTTGGACCTTGTCTGAAGCAGAATGGAAGGTATCCCCTCCCGCATCCTCCATGACCATGGCCGAGAGTGGGCATATGTTTGATGGTCCGACTGCACCCCTGGAAACAGGAGTAATAATATCTAGTCCAGCTGAGGGAACGGGCAGAGATGCCGGAAATGCAGTATCGGATGAATTGATAAATCTTGGCTTCGATGTGGTCAAACTTCCAGCCTCAAGGCGATACGAGGCAAGTGGTTCAGACATTATCATCGAGATCAGCACGAGGCCGGAAGGACCACAGGGGGAAGCGAAGCTCAGAATGCAGAAGACGAATGCAAAATAAAGAAAACTGCCCCTATATTTTTTTGTTCCATTGTTCATTTTTTCAAACTGACCCACTACCGGAACTTCTCGTATCTTGACAAGCTCTTTTTCAGTGCGCTCAAATTCATCAGAGCCCGCGGCTCTTGCCAATTCTCCTTTTCTTATGGTGAGCACTTCATAAGGCTTGACTATGTCTCGGGTAAAGAGATCGAGATCGCCCACAGTTAGAGTGGGGCTGCCCTTGGTGCAGCATGTTCCGCAACGTATGCAATGCGGCCTTGTGGCATAAGCGGCTTTAACTAGACACTCCCCGACTTGTCTCCGGATCTCTTCATCCGATCTATCCTCTTGTCCATCAGGCCGAGGCGCCAGCGCCTGGATCTCTTCAATTACACTTTCGATCAGTGTGTCGGGGTCAATGCTCGACCCGACCTGCCAGATGGCTGTTCGCGCTTCTTCTTTCAAAGCGACAATGAAAAAATCTGTCTCAGCTTTATTGTGTTTGTTCATTCTCTTTATTTTATCCCTAAGCTCTTTGCTGGAGCACCAGCGCAGCCTGCTCGTGGCAGATCGAAATAGACGACGCGCGGCTCCTACGCTATTGCCCTTTTATTACTCAGCTTTCTTGTGGGTTGTTCCACCCGTCAGATCCTTAGCTCGCTTGGCAAGTAGTTCACGCACAGGGGGTATCATGTCGTTAGGAACCTTAATAAAAGTCTGAAACGAATCTTCCCACGCCGCTTCATCCTCTGCGACCGCCTCATCGTCTGATTGGCTCTTGTAATGGGCGAGAACGCGCCTCACTCGATCCTCATCCCAACCCTCGGGGAATCTGCTTTTCTTCATCGTGTTGCCTGCTCGTCGTCGGCGACGAAATGCTTTGAGCGGTTTTCCAGTCAATTCGTATGCTGTTATAACAAAAACGCTCTCAGGTTCCGGATCGGGCACCTATATTATGTGCGCAGATATCGTCCAGCGCTCGTCTGCCCCATAGCAATCAGGGAACCTTCTTTACCCGGACGATCCTCGCTCATGCGTCAAAACATCCTCCATTTCATCTTCATTTATGCCATGCTTGTAAATGTGGGGCAAGTCTGTGGCCCGGTCAATGTGGAAACGAATCCTCATCTTCAACTCGATTTAGCTCGACAATTGAGGTTCTGCCTATTCCTCCGCTCCATGGGCCTTTAGGAACCCTACGATTTCCTCATGGGCTAACATTCGAGCAATGCTGAGCGCCGTGAAACTTTGTCTGTCCTGAAACGTCTGGTCTCCAATTCGCTTATCTCGGATTGACCGCTTCCTTTTTCCATGTCAGGATTAGCTCCAAACTTGGCAACCGTCAACGGCGATCAGAGGTAATTCATGAGGGTCAATTTCTTTCAACTGAGCGCAATGACCGACGAGCAGCGTCGCCACCTATACAGTGGACGTGGAGTCAATCTCAAGGATCTCATTCCCCAGGTGGTTCCCATCATTGAGGCAGTGCGCGGACGTGGGGATGATGCGGTGCGGGAATTCACCAAGAAATTTGATGGCCCTGATATGGATCCCTCACAATTTAGGGTTCCCCCGGACGAGATGGACCAAGCTGTGCAACAAATGCCGGAAGACCTTCGAAAAGCCATAGAAACATCGATAACAAATATACGAAAATTTCACGAACGTCAGTTGGAACCACCTCAGTGGAAAATGGAAATCAGCCCGGGCATGATTGCGGGAGAAAGAATAGTTCCTATAGAGTCGGTGGGATTATATGTACCTCGCGGCAAGGGCTCCTTCCCTTCCATGATGATGATGTCCGGGGTCCCGGCCAAAGTCGCGCGCGTGAAACGGATAGTTGTGACCACCCCTCCCGATGCAGCCGGTAAACCGGACATGGCAACCATCGCCGCGGCCCGGATCATCGGTTTGGACGAGGTATATTCCATTGGCGGCGTCCAGGCAATCGCAGCTCTGGCATACGGTACGGAAACCATCCCCCGAGTGGACAAGATCGTCGGTCCTGGATCGGGGTATGTGCTTGCAGCAAAGCAGGTCCTGTCCACAGAAGTAGATACCGGGCTGCCCGCCGGGCCCAGTGAAGCGATAATCTTCGCGGATGCTTCCACAGACCCACTAATGGCCGCTACTGACCTCCTGATTGAAGCAGAGCACGGACCGGATTCTTCAGCATACCTGGTGACAGCGCACGAGCCTCTGGCAAAGAAGGCTCTAGAATTGATACCGGATTTGGTCTCGAAACTGCCCGAGGAGAGAAAATCTTTCTGCGAAACCGTGCTCGCCACAAATGGGGGGGTGGTTCTGGCACGAGATTCGGACGATGCCATAGAGTTCATAAATAGGTTTGCTCCTGAACATCTCCAGGTGCTCACCAAGAACCCTGAGGCGATGCTCGATAAGATCAAATACGCCGGCGAAGTACTCCTCGGGTCGTTTACTCCCGGTACGCTTGCCAATTATTCCATCGGGCCGAATGCGATTCTGCCGACATCGGGATTTGCAAGGACCGCATCTGCGCTTTCCGTCAGAGATTTCACAAGACGGATGTCGTTCGCGCATGTCACCGAAGAAGCGTTCGACAACTTGGCCCCCAAGACTTTGGTCCTGGCTCGCTATGAGGGATTCCCCGCACACGCAGCCGCTCTGACATTGAGGCTGGGCAAAGAGAAGAGATGAGGGAAAGAATTTCCAGGGAGAAACCCTTTTGCAACCCCGCGTTTCGCGGGGTTCCTCCTGGACCCCTTTTCCGAAAACTCTTATATGGCTGCGGTAAGGCGAAATTTGGCTGCTAGTTTACTGACCGTGTGCGTATTAGCATAGGACGGCGTCGGGTGATCGCATCTGGTCAGCTTAGTAGTCACCACTAATTTGGAATTTGGAAAGAGTCCGGGAAACTCTTTTTACGCAGAAAAGGGTTTTCAGATAAGCTTGAAAAGGACAACAAAAATGGCTGATCTGACACATTTTGATAAAAAGGGGCAGGCTCACATGGTGAATGTGGGCGAAAAAGATATCACCGTTCGTCAGGCAGTAGCCCGGGGAGAGGTCCGAATGCAGCCGGAGACGCTTAGCCTGATTCTTGACAACCGTGCCGAAAAAGGGGACGTTCTGGGAGTAGCTCGTATTGCCGCAATAATGGCCGCTAAGAAGACTCCTGAGCTGATACCGCTCGCACATCCCCTACCCTTGAGTTCAGTTTCAGTGGATTTTTTCCCGCATCGGGATCGATCCGTAATAGAAATTGAGGCCAAGGTCAAAGTTACGGCACGAACCGGCGTTGAGATGGAAGCCTTGACTGCGGTAGCGTGTGCTGCTCTTACGATCTATGATATGTGCAAGGCTGTAGATAGAGGCATGGTGCTTTCAGAAATGCGGCTCATCGAGAAAAGCGGCGGTCGCTCGGGCCACTTCAAACGAGAAGAGGCTAAGATTTAGATTTGTATAACCGAGCTGCGGGGCTTATAATTTGAGGAGCCCACATTATTCCGGAATTCAACAAAAACCAGCAGATTTCACAAAAGGAAGGGGAAAAATGGCTGCCAAGAAAATCTTGATGATGGTCGGTGATTATGTGGAAGACTATGAGGTCATGGTGCCATTTCAGGCGCTGCTCATGGTGGGTCACACTGTGCACGCCGTATGCCCTGACAAAAAGGCGGGCGACATCGTGCGGACAGCAGTGCACGATTTCGAAGGAGACCAGACGTATAGCGAGAAACGAGGGCATAATTTCACGCTAAACGCCACCTTTGCGGAAATCAAGGCCGAGGATTACGATGCCCTTGTCATTCCTGGGGGTCGCGCTCCCGAGTATATTCGGCTGAATCCCGCAGTGATTAAAGCGGTCCAGCATTTTGCGAATGCTAACAAGCCCATAGCTGCAGTCTGTCACGGCGCGCAAGTGTTGGCTGCCGCCGGGGTTCTGGGTGGGAAGGCTTGCACCGCCTACCCTGCTGTTGGTCCTGACGTGAAGAGCGCAGGTGGCAAGTGGATGGACATTGCCATAGACAAAGCTCATGTGGACGGAAATCTGGTAACGGCTCCTGCATGGCCGGCGCATCCTGATTGGTTGGCGAAATTCCTGCAAGTGCTGGGCACAAAGATCGAACCGTAGGAAGGGAATTTTTTCAGGATCTTAACTATACGCATCCTTAATCGACAGAATTGGTTTGCCGAGGAAATTCGTGTTAAATGAAGGGCTAACCAGCGCCTGGTGTTAGAGGTCGTTCCAAACCATCTGCCTGAAATGAAAAGGAATGTTCAAAACATAGTGACAGAATCTAGTCGCTGAAGATCTTTAGTCCGGCTTCCGCCCGCTAATGGAGCGGGGTTTTTTTCGCCAGGCTTCGCAGTCTTTCTGCCTCTGCGGACTTTCCGACCAGGTCATAGAACTCAGCTATACCGCCCAATGCGGGCGCTATGGCAGGATGATCAAGACCTGGGGTTTTCTCCCATATCGCCATGGCGCGATCGACCAAGGGTTCGGCCTCCGCATACTTTTCTTGTGAAATAAGGGTCCCGGCCAGATTAGTAAGGGACGTGGCAAAGTTAGGGTGCTCCGGGCCAAAGACTTTTTCCGCGATTTCGAGCGCGCGGCGGTAATACTTTTCAGCCTCCGCGTACCGCGATTGTGATTCCAACAATCCTGCAATGTTATTAAGGCACGCACCGACCTCGCGATGGTAGGGTCCGTGCATCTGTTCTTTTATATTAAGTATTTTGTCGTAGATCGCTCGAGCCCCGGGATGTTTTCCCTGGGCTCTGTAAACTGCTGCAAGATTACCTAATGTGGTCGCAACATCAGGATGCGCGGTACCCAGGGATGCTTCCAATATCCTCAAAGCACCCGTCAGCATGTATTCGGCTTTAGCAAAGTCACCGAGTTCGAAATAAGCGCCGGCGAGATTATTCATCAAGGTGGAGACGTCGGGATGATCCGACCCTAGCGCTTTCTTGCGGATTTCCAGCGCTCGCTTCAAGAGAGGCTCAGCTTCAGCGTGTCTCGCCTGGGCTCGATACATCTCGGCCAGATTGTTCAGCGACGTAGCGACCCGGGCATCCTCAGGTCCGAACGACTCCTCAGCTTCTTTGAGTGCGTTTTGAGCAATCTCCATAGCCTCTGCGTGCCGCCCACTCTGAAAAAGTTCTACGGCCTTTTTATTTTGTTCTTCCCACATTTTTGTCTCCTCACTTTCCCTGAATGAATCGCAACGTCGCGGAATTTATTGCTACTCACGTTACATATGTATGTGCTCACATTTTATGACATAGTCAATAAGCAGCATTAGCACGTTGTTTTGTGTGTAGAATGTCGCCTGTTTGGCATATTCTCTACTGATTAGGTAAGGAATTATTTTTCTTGAGAGTTTGTATTAAACAGTGTTAAATGATTTTGGAACCTACATTTTTTGATTGATAGACGAATCAATTTCTCAGCAAAATGGAATGCGAGTCGTACTAATATGCCTCGTTCCATTCAGATTTTCTCCAACGTACATCGGGCAGGGCTCGTGATAACAGCCAAGGAGGATATGCAATATGGCCAATCTTCTCGTAGATGAGCGGGATGTGAAGTTCATCCTTTATGAGCAGTTTAATCTTGAGGAACTCTGCCAATCCGAGCGCTATGGAGAATTCTCTAAGGAGATGTTCGACATGGCTCTTGAAGCGGCACAGAAGTTGGCAGAAAAGGAGTTGGCGCCAACCAATGCGGATGGTGATGCAAGAGGTGTGGTCCTGGAGCAGGGCCAAGTGAGAGTGCCGGAATCGTTCAAAAATCCGTACCAGCTCTTTTGCGAGGGTGGCTGGGTTGCTCTTGCCGTGGATCAAGACAAAGGCGGCCAGGGTTTTCCCACGGCTATGTATGTGGCGGCAACTGAGTTATTTGTAGCTGCGAATCAAGCTTTGATGATGTATCCCGGTCTCACTATCGGCGCTGCTCGCCTGATAGAGCGGTACGGGACTGAAGAACAGCAGGAAATCTACATGAGCAGGATGTTCACGGGAGAATGGGCCGGGACGATGTGTCTTACGGAACCCCAAGCCGGCAGCGACGTCGGAGCCCTTCGCACCAAGGCCACACGAAATCCTGACGGCACCTATTTAATATCCGGCAATAAAATCTTCATCTCGGCCGGTGATCACGATCTGACCGAAAACATAGTCCATGCGGTTCTGGCCAGAGTGGAAGGAGCGCCAGCGGGAACGGGCGGCATTAGCATCTTCATAGTTCCCAAAAAGAGAATTGAAAACGGCGGACTGGTCGATAACGATGTTGTCACTGCCGCTACTGAAAAGAAGATGGGCATTCACGCCTCTGCAACATGCGCACTCAATTTCGGCGAGAAAGGAAACTGCATCGGGTATTTGTTGGGCAAAGAAAACCAGGGCATGCGCATCATGTTCAACATGATGAATGAGGCCCGATTGGCTGTGGGAATTCAAGGTCTGGCACAGGCAAGCGCAGCATATTTGTACGCTTTGCGATATGCAAAAGAGAGACTCCAGGGATCTGAGATTATTTATATGAGAGATCCGAATGCTCCCAAAGTACCGATTATCCAGCATCCGGACATTCGCCGAATGCTGATGTGGATGAAAAGTGTAACTGAAGGCATGCGGGCCCTACTCTACTACGCAGGTTACTGTGAAGACCGGATGAAGATAGCCGCAACGGAAGAGGAACGGAACAAATACCAGGGATTCCTGGATATTCTCATACCTATTTGTAAGTCATGGTCCACTGATATGGGTTTCAGAGTCACCGAGCAGGCGATACAAGTTTACGGGGGTTATGGGTATATCCGTGAATATCCTGTCGAGCAGTTCATGCGTGACTGTAAAATAACATCAATATACGAGGGAACCAACGGCATACAAGCCTTGGATCTGGTCGGGCGAAAGCTGGGATACAAACAGGGGTTATTATTCAAGAACATAGTTGCGGAAACCGAGAATCTCATAAAGGGAGCCAAGAAAAACTATCGGCTTAAAGACATAGTCGATAATTTTGAAGCCGCCCGCAATCAGCTGATTGAAGTTACGCGCTATTTTGGTTTGAAAAGCATCACCGAGGATTTTATGACCCCGATCCTTTATGCCAGCCCTTATCTAGAGTTGTTTGGCGATGTGGCAGTAGGTTTCATGTTATTGTGGCAAGCGGTAATAGCCGACCGTCGTCTCCATGAGCTTTACAGCGATGCCAAAGCTGATACTCCCGAAAAGAAAATGGAGTTGCTCAAAGCTAACAGAAGCGCGGCTTTTTACCGAGGCAAGATCGCTTCAGCACAGTTTTTTGCGAATACTGTGCTCTCTTTGTCTAAGGGAAAAGCGCGGGCCATAATGAGTGGCGAGCGATCAGCACTCGATCTGCCCGAAGAATCATTTGCTCTATTCTAAATCCTGATCGGAGTTTCGAATATGAAAGCTAGGAAAGTAGTCTTAGTAGATGCAATAAGAACCGCCTTTGGGAGAGCCGGTGAAAAGGGAATTTTTTGGAATACCAGGGCCGACGACATGGTGGTCAAGGTAATTCGGGAGCTGATGAGGCGCAATCCCAAGGTCAAACCGGAAATGATAGGCGAAAATGCCTGGGGCGCTTTTTGCCAGGAGAAGGATCAGGGTACGACCCTGGGCCGCTTGACAGTGATTCTGGCGGGACTGCCTGATACTGTACCGGGGTTTTCAATAGATCGCATGTGCGCCGGCGGCCTCAGCGCTTTGACTACAGCTGCCGGCGAAATAGCGCTTGGGGCTTGTGATGTTGCCATAGCCGGTGGGGTCGAGCATATGGGTCACCACCCCATGGGGTCCACAGCAGAACCTAATCCTCGTTTTCTCACTGATAAGCTGGTTGACCAAAGCGCTATGTCAATGGGCGCCACAGCTGAAAACCTGCATGACATGTTTCCGGAAATCACGAAAGAAATGACGGACGAGTATTCCCTTTTATGTCAGACCAAAGCGGATCGGGCGATCAAGTCGGGAAAAATTGGTGAAATGATAGTTCCGATGACTGTCTATACGAAGAGCGGATGGACGGTAGCGGATAAGGATGAACAGCCACGCCCCGAGACCACGATAGAGGGTCTGGCGAAACTGAAGACCCCTTTCCGGGTAATGGGAAATATTACGGCAGGTAACTCATCGGGCTTAAATGACGGAGCGGCAGGCTGTTTGCTCATGGCCAAGGACACTGCTGAGGAACTGGGGATTGAGCCAAAAATGGAACTCAAGGGTTTTGCATACGCAGGCGTTAAGCCTGAAATCATGGGTATAGGTCCTATTCCGGCCACTCACAAGGCCCTGAAGGTCGCTGGGCTTTCAATTGAAGATATAGGATTGATCGAACTGAATGAGGCTTTTGCTGTTCAAGCCATAGCCTTTATGAAGGAATTCGGCCTGAAATTTCCGGACGATCCTCGTATGAACATCTATGGCGGCGCCATTGCATTCGGACACCCCCTTGCATCTTCAGGATGTAGATTGGCGTTGCACCTTATGCACGGTTTCGAGGAGCATCCTGAAGTGAAGTACGGCCTGACCACATTGTGCGTTGGACTCGGCCAGGGAGCCTCTGCAATCTGGAAGAATCTCCAGCGTAACGACAAGAAGGAACACGAGAACAAAGAGGAACCCAAAGAAGAGAAGAACAAAGATAAAGATAAAGAGAAGAAGAAACATAAGTAATCCTCAGTTCGCATTTTTCAAAAAGGGATTGGGAGATTCAAAGCGTTGGATCAAAATCCCCTCGTGGCCCCTTTGGGAAAGGGTAGTTAAGAGAAAATATCCCTTTTTTGAAACGGATTTGAGGGATTTCAAAGCTGACCGGTCGCGCGGCGCCCGGACGGAAGCTCGAATGGAAAGGAATCATCCATGGCTGAAACACCAACTCTGTTCCACATAAGTTATTACAATTCTCGCGTGGGAAAAATCGCGATAGTCACTATGGATAACGGTGAAGACTACAAGAAGCCTAATACGTTTGGGGAGAAGGCGCTAGAATCTCTGCACGCGGCCATGGATAAAATTGCCGCGGATAAAGAACTCAAGGGCATGATGCTCTGCGGCAAGCACTATATATTTGCCGCGGGAGCTGACCTGATGCAGGTCCCATTTATCAATACCTTCGAGCAAGGCCGCCGAATCGGTGCGGAAGGCCATGCAGCGATGAAGAGAATAATGGAATTGAAAATTCCTACATTGGCTGCATACAATGGAGCGGCTCTCGGGGGTGGTCTTGAAATAGGCCTTTACTGCGATTACCGAACAGTATCGAAGGCGGTCACCGCTATCGCCTTCCCCGAATGTTTTCTGGGACTGGTTCCAGGTTGGGGGGGATGCACGCTGACTCCTCGCCTTATCGGCCCCGACAAGGCTCTCGAACTGATTGTTTACAATCCATTAAATCTAAACCGTATGCTGGACGGGACAAAGGCCTTCAATATGGGTCTTGCGGACAGGCTGTTTGATGCGGTCGAGTTTTTTGACGAATCGCTGGCTCTTCTGGAAGGTATAATAGACGGATCAGTTAAAATAGAGCGCAAGGCTCCGGATACTTCTAAACTGAAAGCCTCTATTGATGCGGCAAAGAATTTTGTGGACATGAGAGTTCATGGAGCTGCTCCAGCCCCGTATCGCGCTATTTCACTTATTCAGGGCGCATGCGATCCGAATAAGAGTCTGGATGATTGCTTTGCCGATGAAAGTGCGGCCCTAGGCGATCTTATAAAGAGCCGCCAGTGTAAGGCAGGCGTGTATAGCTTCGACTTGATTCAAAGGCGTGCGAAACAAACTCCTGGCGCTCCCAAGGAGGTGAAGCCACGTCCTGTGAACAAGATCGGAATTATCGGCGCAGGATTGATGGCATCTCAATTGGCGCTTCTATTCCTCCGTCGCTATGGAGTGCCGGTTGTAATCAAGGATATTAAACAGGAGTTCCTGGATAAAGGAATGGGATATGTAAAGGGCGAAATAGCAGCCCTCGTCGGCAAAAGTAAAATGACGAAACCTAAAGGGGATCATTTGTACCGATTGCTAATCGGGACACTCGATTGGAATGACTTTGCTGACTGCGATTTCATCATTGAAGCGGTCTTTGAAAAAATGGAGGTTAAGCAGGAGGTATTCGCGCAAGCGGAAGCAGTGGTTTCACCTACATGTATTCTGGCTACCAACACATCCAGCCTTTCTATAACTGAGATGGCATCCAAACTCAAAAACCCGGAGCGAGTTGTCGGGTTTCACTTTTTTAATCCCGTGGCGGTTTTACCTCTCTTAGAAATAATTAAAGGCGAGAAAACTGATGATGTGACTTTGTCTACCGCCTTCGCCGTTGCTAAAAAAATCAAGAAGACGGCCATACTGGTCAAGGATTCTCCGGCATTTCTCGTAAACAGACTACTCACAAAACAATTGGCGGATTGTATGCAGATGGTAGACGAAGGAGCAAGCTTCCAGCAGATAGACGATGCCGTGCTGTCACTGGGTATGCCGATGGCCCCGTTCGAGCTGCTTGCTCTTGTAGGGCCGGCGGTTGCATTTCATGTTTTGGAGACATGTCATAAGGCATGGCCCGAGCGCTTTCCTATAAGTGAAAAATTCCGCCAAGCTGTAGCACAAAATATGACTCACGTATATCAGGGAATGGGTCCCGGAAAAAAATTGGATCCCAAAATTGCCGAAATCTGGAAAGATAAGGGTGACAAAGAATTTGTGAATGAGGAAATCGTGGATCGGATACTCACAAATTTGACTATAGAAGTAGACCACACGCTGCAAGAAAAGGTGGTTGCAGACCCCAAGGATATTGACACCGCATTAATATTGGGAGCGGGGTGGCCGTTTTTCAACGGTGGAGTGACCCTATATCTTGATATGGAGGGCTGGACACCTAAGGTTCTCCAGAAAGTTTTCTTTATGCTTTAATAATGCCACGTGAATTCGACCACATACCCCCTTTTATCAGAAGGGGGTATGTGGGATTTGAATTTAACGCCCTGAAAATCCATCCGAATCGCCTTTAGAAAAGAGATTTTGGCAGGCGTCCTACCTGAGCGAAATCATACAAATTTGCTTTGGCTATTGATCCCAGTTTCTTCCGTTGGCCTTTATTCGGGACAAGCAACTGCAAATTTCCAAGAAGATCCAAGGATTTTTTCATTCTCCTATAAAAGCAGCTTCACACAACTGAATGTTGTTAATAACCCGGATACTAATTCAGTGTATTCTATTTTGATGAGAAACGCGTAAGGCCATCTCTGAGGGGTGAGGGTTTATGTGTCTTCATCACGTGGGGAGGTTGATTTATAGGTTTTCCATGGGTCCCCCGCCAGTGTACAGCATAATGAGACCGATGGAGCCGGGATCGGTTTTACTGGGACCTCGACAGGCAACTTTAACCAGCGGGGTCATTTCCTAGAGTTCTTCGCGGAATGTAATCGAATAGTTCTTGGCGGCGCTAGTATCGGAGCGTAGTTCAGGTGGCAAGATCCAGCCGGTCGCGGGGACATTAGTACCGACCATTACATTGAAATGAAAGTTGCTTATTTGGGAACGGCTATTTCTAAGGCGAGTATATGCTGCCGGCAAAGTGGAGATCACTTTGAAGGTGTGTTAAGTTCGTACAATATCTATCAGAGAAGACATAGTTCAGTATGTGCTCTTCTCAGTGCCATAGAGAGCGTGACCATTGATATCTGAAAAGAAAGTGCTCTTGATCTCTGTCCAACGAGACCTTCAGATCATTGGATTAAGATACATCCACTACAGCCTGCTTAAAGCTGGTTATAATTCCATCCTGCTGCACCTCCCTAATTTCGCGGACTGCTCGAATAAACCGGGAGTTTTAAAACGGATCGGAGATTTTGTGGTTGGAACGGCTCCGATTTTCGTTGGCTTTAGTGCCATGAGCACTGAATTTAATCTTGCCCGAGACCTCAGCATCTACCTGAAAGAGGAGTGTCCTTCTGTTCCGATAATTTGGGGCGGAATCCACCCGACCATTTCTCCGGAAACTTGTTTGCCGTATGCCGATTACGTATGTATGGGTGAAGGAGAAGGAGCCGCCGTCGAGCTTGCCGCCGCTTTAATCGAAGGAAAGCCGATCGATGAGATCGGTAATATCGGCTATAGAACAGAAAACGGACGGGCACGCCTCAATACGTTGCACCCACGGATAGACGACCTTGATAAACTCCCTTTCTACGATCATGTTCCGGTAAACGGATTTTTACAGCAGCGAGATGGGATGATAAAGCCCCTTGATTCAAAATTGCAGCGTGAATACGGACGGCACCGAGGAGCCGTTTATGATGTGATGGCTTCCCGCGGTTGTCCATTCGCCTGCACCTATTGCTGCAATAACGTCATTTCGCAGTTGTACGGTACCAAGAAAATCCGTAGGAGATCTGTTGAGAATGTCATCCTGGAAATCGAGAATGCGATTCGATCTCATCCGGACATCCAATTAATTAATTTCCAGGACGACTGTTTTATAGCGTGCAGCAAGGAGTGGCTCGGGCAGTTTTGTCAAAACTATCAGTACAGAATCAAAAGACCTTTTCAGATCCGGGCAATCCCTGGATTTCTCGATCGGGAGAGGTTGCAGTGGCTTAAGGATGTGGGTCTCGTTTGGGTTCTTATGGGTTTGGAAAGCGGTAGTGACCGAGTGTGCCGAGAAGTGTATAACCGAAAATTGCTTAGAAAAGACTTTTTGGAAGCTACCCGTCTAGTGAAGGAATTCAGGCTGGTTGGATTATATGACGTGATATTAGATAATCCGTTTGAGACTCACAGCGAAAAAATGGAGACTGTCAGGGCCCTAATGGAAATCCCTAAGCCGTTCCTGGCAGAATTCTTCTCTCTGACTTTCTATCCTAGGACCGAACTCTACGAGAAAGCAATGAAGGAGTGCCCGGATAAAATACGAGATGCTCGTGAAAAGGATTATAAACAGTACCAAAACACAAGTATAAACAAGCTTACAAGACTTGCAGCGTATCTCCCGATCTCATTTATGGAGTTGTTGCTGAAGCTATATGCCCATGAACCCCAGAGCTACAGATTTCGCGTCTTCCTATTCATGTGCAGACTGTTGGGCGCAATTGTTTTCGAGCCTATTGCTCACCTCAGATTGCTTAAGCTTTCTGAAGGAGGATCCTTTCTCAAGGGTTTGAGGAAGGCCCCAATCTATTTCGGGAATGCGTTTGAGAAGTACCTGAAGCAGTTCAAATGGGGAGCACGCACGAACTAACGGTCATTACCAATTACAAGGCCATCAGTTCATTACTAATAGAGACGTAACTTTAATTAAAAAGTATATTTCTTGGAATTTCAGTGAGTGCAATTAAGATATTTTCGCCAGTTCCAATTTCGGTGCTTTCTTAAATGGAATGTTCTTCATGGGCATGGAGATAAAGCACAGCGATTCCTGGTATTCGGCTCATTCACTCGATGAATTCACTTTTAATCTCGAAACCGATACTTTCGGCGCCGGCTTTACCTCACGTCCAACTATTCCAGACTCACAATCCATAACGGCTATACAAGATCATCTGCAAATATTACGAATCAGATTCATTTTTTGCTCCGTGGGTCCAAATATCTCCTTGAAGAAAGACTTCATCGCTTCCCACGACCGCTTATCCGCCTTTTCATTGTACGCGACGCCTTTCGACTTGTCCGTACCAGCAGCTGGTGTCGTGAAAGAGTGAACTGCATCGCCATAATAGATCATCTGCCAATCCACTCCGCCCTTTCTCATTTCATCCTGAAAAGCCGCCACTTGGTCGGGGGAACAAGAGGATCATCGGCTCCGTGTAATATTAGCACCTTGGCTTTGATGTTTTTCCCATCCTCGGGTTTTGGTGAATCCAAACCGCCGTGAAAAGTCACAATACCAGCTATAGGGGCCCCACTGCGACCAAGCTCCAATGCAACCGTTCCTCCGAAGCAATATCCGATGACGGCTATTCGATTAGGGTCCACGTTTTTGTTCTTCTTTAATTCCTCCAAAGCCGCCAGGATCCGTTGTCGCATAAGCCCACGGTCCGATTTGTACTTCCCGGCTTCGGCCGCAGCCTGTTGAGAATCTTTTGGACGTACGCCCTTCCCGTAAATGTCCACGGCAAATGCAACATAGCCGAGATCCGCCAACTTCTGAGCTATTTTCTTGTAATGATCGCTGAGCCCCATCCAGTCAGGCACAACCAGGACTCCGGGCGACTTTCCCGTCATGCCTTGCTTGTACGCCGTATACCCCTCTAGGGCTGTGTCCCCCTGCTTATAATCCACCACAGCCGTATGAAGAGCAGCAAAGGCAATGGACGGGAGCAGGCTTGTTATTAGCAAAAACATCATTAGCGTTTTCATGTACGCCTCCAAGAGTAAGATCTTTCCGAATTCATTCGCATGAATCCGTTTTATGGATACTGAAAATTGTGGATGCAGTCTTCCGCCGAAGGATTCAGAATTTTTGAGGCGTAAGATCGAATGAACAAAGGATGTAACTATGCACTCACGTGGGGGTAGAAGGGATTCTGAGGCTCGATGGGGCACTGATGATATTCCCCCAGCAAGAGAATGCTTGGGGTAGGTTCTTTTTCTTGACTATTTTGCTCGCCTTATACCAGAACCCGTTCGCACGGGTAAATTTATCTCGCGTTGATTCGCGTTTTATGTTATCACCTGCCCCGATTTGGGGAGGTGGATATGGCAAGAGTAACACAAGCAATAGAGCATGTGTCAGCTGATGAACTTGCAGCGCGCATTGATCGTTGTAAGGACGGAAGGCATACCCGCAAATTACTTGTAATTTGGAATGCCTCCGTTGATCCGCGGCCCGCTGAGAAGATTGCAATTCACTGTGGAGTAGCCTTACAGACGGTTCACAACTGGATTTCCACGTATAACCGTTTTGGCCTTGATGCATTATGTGGTCCGGGCAAGGGAGGGAGAAGAAACGAATTGATGAGCCCGGAAGAGGAAAAAGAATTCTTAACGCCGTTTTTTGAACGGGCAAAAACAGGACAAATAGCCACTGTTGCCGAGATTAAGGTGGCCCTGGAAGAACATGTGGGGCATCCAATAGGTCATTACACGATTTACCGTTTTTTGGATAGAAACGAATGGCGCAAAGTGATGCCGCGTCCTCGTCATGTCGATGCAAAAAGAGAAGTACAGGAAGAATTTAAAAAAAACTCCCCGAGCAGGTAAAGGCTATAGTCGCGCAACGAGATCCACAAGACACCAGACCCGTAGTACTCGCGCCTCAGGATGAAGGCCGATTTGGTCGCATAAATCAACATAGACCATGTTGGGCACCGAAGGGTATCCGGCCTGTGGCTCCCAGACAAATTGTGAGGAATTACGTGTACGTCTTCGCAGCCGTGTGTCCGGCCCTGGGGAAAATGACCGCTCTGATTCTTCCCTTTGTCAATATCCACATGATGAACATATTCCTTCATCATGTTTCCCACGATTTTAAAGACTTTTTCGTAATCATGATCGTCGATCAAGCGGCATGGCACACGAGTAAGCGCCTCAAAATCCCAGAGAATATAAGGCTTATCGCTCAACCATCGCATAGCCCGGAACTCAATCCCGTAGAGCACATTTGGGAAGAAATCCGGGAAAAGGCCATGCCAAATGCCGCATTCAAATCCCTGGATGAGGTCGAACAAGCACTGTGTCAAGAACTTATGGCACTAGAGAATGATCCCGATAGACTGCGTTCAATGACCAATTTCCCTCACTTGCGATTTACCTGTTAGAAAGGGTGTTGGTATTAGATATTTTTATGCTGAGCGATGGCTAGTCTGTGGTGTGAATACATCTCACCATTGGTTCCGGTTGACATCAGACAGCGCTTCCAGCTAAGTGCACATCCGTATCCGAAGGTACGATGATCAATTTTTCGTTGCTATCTCCCGACTCGCTTATTGGTTCGGGAATCCGGGCGATTATATCCGGTATTCCTCCGGGTCTGGAGGTTCGGGTACTCCAAGGACCGATGCGTGGTTATCGTTGGGCTTTCGGGTCAGGTAATCCAGGATATTTTATGGGGAGCTACAAATTAGGCAAGCAGAGGAAATTAGAGCAATTCCTAAAAGAAGGTGATGTATTCTTCGACCTCGGGGCTCATGTCGGCTTTTTTACGCTTTTGGCTTCACATTTCGTTGGGGACCAAGGCCGAGTCGTGGCTTTTGAGCCAAATCCTGATAATATTAAGTACTTGAAAAAACATATTGAATGGAATCAAAGAAAGAATATTACAGTTTTTGAGGCTGCCATTGGTGACCAGACTCGTTTGGTAAGCTTTGATCCATCCCGGCGCAGCGCTATGGGTTCAGTATCTTCTACCGGGTCAATGACTGTGCAAATGCTAAGCCTGGACTACCTCTATGAAGCGGCCAATATTCCGGCTCCTCAAATAATCAAGATTGACATTGAGGGTTCCGAATTTATGGCCTTGAAAGGCGCTCAAAAATTGATTTCAGAGTGCCGCCCTGTGATATTTGTCTCAACTCATGGAAGCGAACTGCATCAGGACTGCGTTTCTCTATTTGGAGAATTGGATTACCGTGTGGATTACATAGATGATGAACCGGACGAAATTATTGCTATCCCGAGTAATTGATACTCTGCTCCGGGGCTACCGGCGAGGGCCAGTGTTACCGATCGGCAAGAGCCGGCATCCCTGCCAATTCTTCTATTCTCTACCTAATTCACGCTTCAGCCGTCGTAACAACTTCAGCTTCCTTTTTCGCTGCTGCCGCAGCTTTCTTCGCAGCCTGCTCCGCTTTGATCTCCTCTATGGCTCGGGCCTGCTTCTCCGGATCAGTGTAGCGGAAAATGAACTGCCTACATGCCCAGACACCGGCTTTAGCGGATTCTTCATCACACTTATCATAATCAATTTCTATCTTACCGTTAACCAAGTTGGCCACATCTTTGGCCTTCCTGGTGCAGGCCAAGCAGTGAATACATCCAGCTTCGCATACATTAGTCACTGATTTTCCGGTATCTAATGTGCTGCAAGGCACGTAACATTCTGCATCTTTGGGCAAGAGCTGTAATACTCTTTTCGGGCAAGTAGCCACGCAGACTCCGCAGCCGGTACACTTTTCGGGATCGATAACCGGCATATTATCCTTCATGGCTATAGCATCGAAAGGACAAGCCACGGCGCAATCTCCATAGCCTATGCATGCGAAATTACACTCGTACGGTCCGCCAAAAGCTATGGCAGCAGCTTGACACGTGTCGAAGCCCACATATTCATGCTTCTTCTTGACTTCTCCCTGATTGCGGGAACAGCGAAGGAATGATATCACTTCACTTGCTTCGGCTGCCGCTTTCCCGGTTATAGCCGCCACTTTTGCGGCCACTTCTCCCTTTCCCGGTGCGCATCTGCCTGTGGGGCAAGCTGGATCGGTTACTACTGCTTCAGCATATGATTCGCACCCGGCGAATCCGCAAGCGCCTCAATTAGCGCCGGGCAAACATGCCCGAACTGCTTGAATTTTGGGATCAACTTTGACGGCAAATCGCTGTGCGGCATATGCCAAAGCCAACCCACAAACAATCCCGAATGCAGCAAAGACAATTAAGCCTGCCAGAGCTGTGGTCCAAAGATTCTCCATCGTCTTACACCTCGAAAAACTCTTGCTATACCTCTAAAAGATTGCGAGCCCGGAAAAGCCAAGAAAAGCTATGGCAAATAGTCCGGCTACTATGAATGCTATGGGCAGTCCTTGAAATACAGGGGGAACCCTCGAAACTTCCAGCTTCTCTCGGACGCACGCCATCAGGAACAGCGCTATGGCAAATCCAACACCTGCTCCCAAGGCATATGTAAAGCTGGCAATCGGCCCATGGGCGCCGTCGGCATTCTCAAGAGGTACAGCAAGAATTATACAATTTGTAGTTATTAAAACAAGGTACACGCCGAGTCTCTTGAAGAGATACGGGTTAACTTTTCTCAAAATAGTATCCACCGCCTGGACGAAAATGGCCACGGTCCCGATAAATACTATGATCCTAAGAAAACTCAGGTTAAAGGGTTGCAAGACAAACGTTAGCAGCGCCCAGCACATTATGGAGCTGAGAATAATAACCGTAGTAAATGTTATACCCATTCCGACGGCAGTGTCTTTCTTCTGTGAAACTCCAAAAAATATGCAAAGCCCAAGGTATTTTGTAAAAACAAAGTTGCTTATCAGCATGGCCCCGAGCAGTAATCCGAAAAGAACCTGAGTTTCACCTTTCTTTATGGCAAATTGCTTGGTCCCTATGATCTTTCCATCTGACGTGACGTCCTTTACGTTTACTATATATTCCGCGGCAAGATTCAAAGGTTCTTTGAATCGAAGAATCGCGTTTGTCCGCCTGGGATCGAGTTCAACAGAATTTACTGAAATTTTGATATCCGGGTCGGGCTTTTCGTATACATCAAAATTTGACGGGTTCTTAGCCCAGGCTTCATCCACCGGTATGCCGAATGAAATCGCTATTCCTGTGTCCTTGTCAAATGAGCCGTGTTCGAGAGTGTCGGCCATAACCGGCGCAAGCCCGAACAATAATATGCACACAGACAAAATTGGTGTTATCAGAGATTTGCTGATTTTCATCTTAGTGGCCTCCTGCTGCTCTAGGAACCTTGCCTGTGCGCTTGTATTCAATCCAGTTGAATGTGGCCATTATGAACCCGATCACAAAAAAACCACCAGCCGGCAAGATCATGATCAGAAGCGGTTTGAAACCGAGCACATCAAATCCATAGAGTGTTCCGGAGCCGAAAAATTCTCTGATAGCGGCAGTGAGGCAAAGACCGAACGTGAATCCAATGCCCATACCCAATCCGTCAAAGACCGATGGGATAACCGGTTCCTTGGACGCAAACAGCTCCATTCGAGAAATTATGATTGCGAAAACAACTATTAGCGCAATAAAAAGTTTGATTTCGTTGTATACCGGCGGGCTGATCACTGGCATCACCATGTCTATGATGCTCACCCAGGTGGCAATAATGATCACGTACGCCGGGATTCTGATCCTCGGATGTATGAACGATTTGAAGACGGAAGCAGTCAAGCTCGACATAACCTGAACTACCAGGACAGAAAGTCCGAGATAAAGGCCGTTTTTGACGCTAGTGGTCACCGCCACTGCCGGGCACAAACTCAGCGCAAGACGAAATATCGGATTTTCCGGAATAAACCCATTCCAAACAAGTTGTAAATTCCTATTCACGTCAACCCTCCGCTAAAAAGCGACCTGGATGTTTTGCTGTTTCACAGCATCGCTGAGGATTTCAATCCTGTAGACGAATTTTCTCACGGTGTCCTTCACTCCGTTGGTAACTGCTCGTGAAGAAATCGTAGCTCCGGTGAGCGCATAAATGTCATCTTTCAGATGTTTTTCTTTGATTTCGTTAATTTTCCCCGGAGAAGCCCCCAAGCGTTTTGCCTTCTCGGGTTCCAGAGACGGAACATAATCTTCGGGAAGGGGCTCTTTCACCACTTTGAGGTTCTTTAGAACATCCTGTGTTTTCCCAACAAATTGGTTTTTAAAGAAATCCTGCTGAATCTCAGCCCCAAGCCCGGGGTCTTCCTTGGCATCGGTAATCGCTATGCCTGTAACCGTAAAATTGGGATCCAGGGATACCATTAGCCTAATAAAAGTTTTGAAGCCTTGCGTGACACCAGGGACCACATACCCCAACCGTTTGTCTCCAATATCGGCTATATACACAGTATCAGCGTAGGTAGCTTTATAGCCTTTCGGCAGAGCCGTTTTTATTGCCGCGTCTCTTGTGGCGGCCTCAGCCAGTACAGCCGGTTCCGCATTCAAAGGCAGTACTTTGCCCGGTTTACCCGATAAGTCGATTTCTGCTATTACATATCCTTTTTCCCTAATCGGAAGCACATACCCTAGCAAAGTGGCCCCCGATGCATCATTGAGCACATAACGATGGATCGGGAAAACTTTCAAATTTTCAGGGGCCTTATTGCCATGGCCGAAACCAAGGAGACCTTGAATCGTCTCCTCGTTCATTCTTTCCTCGGTTTGCTTGCGGGCACGTTCGGTGTTGGCAAATACAACCCCCAATATTAAGGCCGCGGCAATACAGATCCCGGTTAAACTTGCTGTAATCTTGAATATATCTTTCATTTGCGCCTCTTCCATCCTGACTGGCTATTTCACGGCCGCGACAGGGGCCTGTTTGGGTGGAGCGAATCTCTTTGGCTTGAACCATTCATCCAGACGCGGGCGTGAGACAATTCATCAACAGAATCGCGTAGCAGATGCCTTCCGGATAGCCGCCCTTCATACGAATAATTACTGTGAGCGCTCCAACTCCGATCCCAAAAATCACTTGGGCGCTCTTCAGGGTTGGCGACGTCACATAATCGGTGCACATATAGAATGCGCCCAGCATGAGCCCACCCGAGAGCACTTGAACCAGAGGTTGACCCCCAAACCAGGAATCACCGCCAAATATCCAGCTCAAGATTGCGACCGTAGCTATGGTTGAAACCGGAATATGCCAGGTGATGATCCCACGGAATATCATGAAGAGACCTCCCGCAAGGATCAATAGCGCAGAAGTCTCTCCAATGCAGCCGGGACGCCATCCGAGAAAGAAATTCTGATAAATGACCGAGAATCCACCAAACTGTTGAAGCAATGCGTTCAAGCCGTAATGCCTCAAGACATACAGGGGCGTGGCGGTGGATATCGCGTCTACTCCGCTGCCCAGGTAAACGTCCAGCGCGGACTTTGCCCAGTCGACCGGCGGAAGCCAGGCAGCCGTCAGATACACCGGAAACGCGGCGGTAAGAAATGCTCGGCCGACCAGCGCTGGGTTCCACACATTGAAACCCAATCCGCCCATTAACTCTTTAGTTATAAAAATGGCCGGGACGGCTCCTATGATAGGCAACCAGTAGGGCACTCCAGGCGGAATGACGAAGGCCATCAGGATCCCTGTCAGCACAGCGCTTCCATCACGCACAGTGACGGGTCGTCCCATAGCCCGCTGGGAAATAGCTTCAACCAAAACACATGAAATCACACTGACGAGCGTTATGATCAAAGCTCTGAATCCAAAAACATAAATGGACAGCAACATAACCGGAACAAGCGTTCCGGATACGGTCCACATGATCTCCGATGTGGACCTCGGGGATCTTATGTGAGGAGAAACCGATACGGTCCATTGGGCTTCCATATCCGGATTTTTTTGAGCTAATGGTTCGATTTTCCAATCCTCCCCCGGCGCAGATTTCTAAGGATCGCGTTGACCCTTAACAAGGGCCGGAAAATGCATTAATTCCCGTATTGCCCCGCTGCATCCGGTTATCTGAATTCTCGGCTCACCAGGTCTAGTTGGCAGAGCAGCTTTCGCTCTCGTATCGCAAATCGTAAATAGGCAGACCCGCTGCTCAGTTGCTATTTGTGTTTTTTTACTTCAATTTTGGCTAATCTCGCGAACTGCACCAGGGGTCGCTTTGCTGGACAAATGTAAGCACAGCACCCGCATTCAAAGCACTCGTTTACTCCAAATTTCTCTGTCAAATACCCTTTGCCCGCCTCGGTATAGATTCCTATTTCTTTGGGCATCAGACCCATAGGACAGGCTTCCAAACACCAACCGCAATGTATGCACGGCCCGTAATCAGATGTATCGGTTTCCCTGCTGCTCAGAAAGAGCACGCCTGATGCCGTCTTAACAATAGGAACATCAGTCGAAGAAACGGCGAAACCCATCATCGGACCGCCGTAAACGATCTTCGTAAGATCGGTCGTGGTCCCTCCCAAATAATTGGCTACATCGCTCAGCAAGGTTCCGATCTTAACTTTCAGATTCGCCTGCCGATTAATTGCTCGTCCGCTGAAGGTTACGACCTTCTCATATAGTGGCTTATTCATCGTTACCGCATCGACCACCGCCAACGTGGTGGAAATATTTTGCACAATTACACCCACGTCGAACGGGAGACCGCCTCCGGGTACGGACCTGCCCGTAAGCGAGTAAATCAGCTGCTTCTCCGATCCCTGCGGATATTTGACCTCCATGCCCTGAACTGCGATATCGAAATCATCGGACTTGGATGCCTGGTGGAGAGCTTTGCTCACAGCATTCACAGCGTCGGGCTTGTTCAACTCTATGCCAATGATCCCACGTTTGATTCCCAATATTTTGAGCAGAATTTTAGCGCCTTCTATAACTTTATCCGGTCGTTCGAGCATGAGCCGGTGATCTGTAGTCAAGTAAGGCTCACATTCGGCGCCGTTGAGCAGAAGAAGGTCAACAGGAGCGGTCGGCGGAGGAGAGAGTTTCACATACGTGGGAAATCCGGCACCTCCTAACCCGACTATACCGGCGTCTTTGACCTTGGCCAGAACTTCCTCCCGCGTCATTTTTCGCCAGTCTTGTATCTCATATTTTCGTGCAGGAGCGGCCTTATTGACGTCAATTACTATCGCGTCGCACCTTACCATGGTAGGATGGGGACGTGATTCGATTGACTTCACCGTGCCTGTAACACTGCTGTGGATCGGGGCACCCAGTCCTTTTTCAACGGAACCAATCAGTTCCCCTTCTTGTACTTCCTGCTTCTTTTTTACCACCGGAGCGGCTATTGCCCCAAAATGCATGGACAAGGGAATTACCACTTGCTCAGGGAGTGGCATCTCCTCAATCGCGAGGTGCTCTGAAAGTTCTTTGTTTTCCTGGGGATGAACCCCGCCTTTTCGAAACGTAAGTGCTGACATATGTCCTCTTTGTCGATTCATGTACCGGCGCCGTTATGGAAATGGCACACCGCCTCCAGTACCACTCCTCCTAGACAGCATTAGGGGGCGTCGCACATGAGATCAACTGGATTTGAATGTTTGCGGCTCTTCCGAGCCTGGGGGACCGTACACTTCAACACGGACCCACAGTGTACGAGTGGGTACAGTAATATCCTACGCATGCCCGTGTCAACAATTTCTTCGGATTCTCAGCTAATTGGTCTGAATAGATCGAACGAGGGAGCATCGAGTATTTGACCTGTCAGTCTCAACCTGCAAAATGCAAATCCCTATTTGCACTATCTAAGATACCTCATTTGAGAATTGGAATAGGATTGGTCAGGCTTTTACTGTCCAGGTCGGAGTCCTTGCCGTGATGCAACATCCCACACCCGGGATTACCCCCTTCAGGGGTTGTCGGCTGGTACACATGGATAAGATCAAAATGGTACTCTCCAGCGACAGGCACATTCTCTTGTTTATAACCAGGGATAATTTACCAGTTGGATGGGTAGAGCGGATTATTTGGCTATCTTGGGAAATGTTTGATGCGATTCAATTTTCTATCTTCTCGTCCTATGCATTACTCGCGTTGTGTACCGAACCGCTTGCATTGGGTTCATGCCTTCGAGTAACAGTTGTTTCCACCATTCAGTGGGCCAATTCAGCAAGTGGTCGTCACCAATTTTTTGCAATTCATCATATAAAAGCTCGAACCAGGTTTCCACGACTCAATATCCTCCGATAATACCAATTGATTATCAATTCTCGTTCACCGGCCATGGCTCACTAGCGTCCAATATTGAAAATTCATGAAAAGCATTGCAGTGACAATCACGAAAAGGACACAGAAAAACCCATCTCTCAATTTTCGTCGAAACGGTAGGCGCATGTTTCCTCCCCCATAAAATTTCTATAGGGCGTCATATCATGAACTAAGTTTCTTGAACTGCGGTCAAATAATGACGTCCATGCTGCGATCTTTCAGGTCTCTCAACTTGCATGTCGTATGCCAAAGTCATCGACGCGACGGCAAACAATCGCAACCTACTAAGATTACAACCTAACCTGGATTGACAAGCTTCAAGATTTTATTGCTGTTTGGCATAAATTCGTAATGTGGCGTGTCCGCCAGCCAGACACGCCAATAATATCTTTTATATACAGCTGGTTACCAATGACAGCGTGTCCGCTTTTAATGCACGTATGTTCAATAGTGTATGGAAACATGGTTTCAAAAATTAGATGGTCCGGGCCATCCTGACAATCGCAGTTAGGGATCAATTCGAATGTCCATTTTTCATGATCAATTTTTTGCAATTCCAGAGCTTGCATCGGCAGTTCTTTAGCAGATCTCTAAAATTGTCCATATGAGCTATTTCTTCCGGTATTTCTATTGACCGAATATCTATTGTTTTATATGGAAGCCCCAGCTCGGCTGGATTAATCTTTCGGCGCGTCATTCCAGTCCAACGAATATCCGTTCAGAATTTAAAATGAAGCTGCTTGTTGACAGACACATCTACGAAGGGTTCACGCAAGCTTATCTGGTCAAAGCCTCGCGTTTCGTCTGGATCGCCACGGCAAACATCAAAGGGACCGGAATACTATATAGAGGCAGATTTATGACTTTCGTAGACCTTATGGCATCATTGGTAAGTCGAGGCGTGTCTTTCCGCTTAATTCACGCTGAATTGCCGTCCGCACCGTTTCGTAGGAGATATGAACAGCTCGACGGGTCTGGTCTGCTTAGCGCAGGAGTTGAATTCCTTCATTGCATAAGAATGCACGCAAAAATTTTCGTAGTCGATGGAGAGGTCGCCCTGGTCGGCAGTCCTAATCTCACCGGAGCGGGAATTGGCGCAAAATCTGAGAAAAATAGAAATTTCGAAATAGGTTTCTTATTGGAAGGCCAGCCGGAGACCGAACCGTTTATGGACTATTTTGATTACCTATGGATGGGCGGCCCCTGCCCTAGCTGTGGTCGCCGAGATCTCTGCCCCGCTCCCCCTGCTTGAAAGCGGACGGCATCAAGGCCGATGCAAGGGAATGCTTCCTGTGACCTGCTTCAATTACGAACCTTCGGCCTATTCAGCCTGAGTCAGGATTACCTTGTTTCCAAATAAGAGTTCCCTGGATAGGCAGACCGAGATGCTAACAATAATAGGGGATGATGTAATATTTCTGGGGAGGGGGAACCTTATTCTTAAGCAAAAAAGGTTCCCCGGTTCCATGTGCAGCCGTCACCGCAAGCTTTAGACCTGCAGGTCGGGGATATTGATGAACTGATCCAGAGCTTCCGGATTTAGAAGGGCGTCTCGGTTAGTAACGGGCTTGTTTTCGACCACGTTTCTGACTGCGATTTCCACTTTCTTTCCGTTGAGTGTAACTGGAACATCGTTAACGGGAAGAATCAGATTCGGCACGTGCCGGGGAGAACAGTTCTCACGGATCGCGGTCTTCAGCGTTTTCTTTAACTGCTCGGTTAATTCAACGTTGGGGGCTGTCTTGACAAACAAGATGACCCGAACGTCATTGTCCCATGACTGGCCTATGACGATGCTATCCGCAATTTCGTCCATGGCTTCCACCACTCGATAAATTTCCGCGGTGCCAATACGAACACCCTGTGGGTTTAATGTCGCATCGGAACGGCCATAAATCTTGACTCCACCGTGCTCTGTAATCTCTACATAATCACCGTGGTGCCACACATTCGGATAGACCGAAAAATATGCTTTCTTGTATTTCGAATTATCAGGATCGTCCCAGAAACAAATCGGCTGACACGGGAAAGTTGCAGTGCAAACCAGTTCACCCTGTTTTCCAATCACCGGCTTCCCTGTGTGGTCCCAAGCTTCTATCTTCATCCCGAGCCCGCGGCATTGCAGCTCACCTTCATACACGGGAATAATGGGACAACCCAAGGCAAAACAAGAAATAATGTCCGTGCCGCCGGAAATGGAAGCAAGGCAAATGTCTTCCTTTATGGACGAGTACACGAAACGAAAGCTTTCTTCAGACAGCGGCGATGCGGTTGAAGTCATGATCTTGAGCCGAGACAGATCGTATTTCTCTTTTGGTATTAATCCCGCTTTTTCTACTGAGGCGATATATTTTGCACTTGTTCCAAATAGACTCATCCCTTCATCTTGTGCCAACTGAAACATGGCCCCAGGGTCGGGGTAAAAAGGCGATCCATCATACAATATCAAGGTGGCCCCCACTTCAAGACCACCAACCAGCCAGTTCCACATCATCCAGCCCAACGTAGTGAAATAAAAGATATTATCTTCTCTCGTCATGTCGCAGTGCAAAGCGTGTTCTTTGTAATGCTGTAAAAGTGTCCCCCCTGCCCCGTGAACCATGCACTTGGGCAGCCCTGTCGTACCTGATGAGTACATGATGTAAACGGGATGATCGAAAGGCAGTTGTTCGAACTCAATATTGAGTCCATCTTCCTTCGAGAGGAAATCCCTATAAAGGACCGCCTGAGGCACAGGGCTCAGATCGGGCCGCTCATTAACGTAGGGGACAACTACTATTTTTTTCAAACCAGGAAGTTCCTTGGCGATACCTCCGATTCGAGCGATCGAATCGTGACTTTTGCCGCTATAGAAATAGCCGTCTGCAGCAACCAGAACTTTTGGGCTTATCTGGCCGAATCTATCCAGAATACCTTTGATTCCGAAATCCGGTGAACAGGAAGACCAGATGGCTCCAATACTGGTAGCCGCCAACATTGAAATTATCGCCTCAGGCATATTAGGCAGATAACCCGCAACGCGATCTCCTTTGACAACCCCGGCTTCGCGAAGCGATTTCGCCATACGTGCCACTTCATCGTAGAGCTTCGCATAGCTCATACGTCTGGTCGGCTGACCTTCCCCCTTAAATACTATTGCTAATTCATCGTCCCTATAACGTAGCAGATTCTCAGCGAAATTTAATCGAGCGCCAACGAACCATTTGGCGCCTATCATCGTAGGGGAATCTTCCAAGACTTTGTCATAGGTTTTGGATGACACTATTTTTCCAAAATCCCAGACCGAGGCCCAGAAGTCCTCGCGATTGGTTACAGACCAGTCATAGAGAGGATGATAACCGTCGATGTTGCAATGAGTACTTCTTGTTGACGTACTTGATAAAGCGCGTCATGTTGGATTTTTCGATACGATCTTTTGATGGTTCCCACAAAGGCCGCATGATTATACCTCCTTGTTACGGCACTGGACGTGCAGGAGACATTTGTAGTCAGGTCTATATTGTACCCTTATATTGAGATTTTTCGGGCCAATCCGCCGGGAATTTCTGACCCGGAGCTTCTCCCAGCTTCTTTTTTAACTCGGCCAGACCTTTTCTCTTGAACTCCAGACGTGCTTCTTTCGGAATACGTCCATTCATAATAGCTTCCGACCTTAGTCTTCGACCTATGGTCTTTTCCATCAATCTGCCGAGCTCTAATAGTCGATCTACGTCAATTCCTGTTTCAATTCCCATTTCATCCATCATTACAACCAGATCCTCGATACTTTGAAGACCGACGACATGCGGGTCACGATAGTAGTAATCACCGGTTCCAGGAACTGGAATTCGATCCAAGAAGTTGGCCGGCTGGCCTCCCAGTCCTCCAAGTGTGGCTTCAAAATGTTCAATGCCCGCCTGTAAAGCGGCCAAACAATTAGCCGTACCCCACCCTCTGGTTACGTGAAAATGGGCTATATGTAAGTTTTTATCCGGGATTTGGTCGAGCATCATAGAATAATATTTGTAAACTTGATTTGGTGGGGCGCTGCCATCATGATCCGCATGCTCTATATCCGAAGCTCCGATATCAAGCCACCTCTTGCTGAATTCAACAGCCTCCTCCAGTTGGGTTGGTCCTGAGATCGGTGAACCCCAGATCGTGGAAACAGTGCCGCACATCTTGATTCCAACTTCTTTGCATTTCGCGATACACCTTTTTGATTCTTCCCAATAATCAGGGAGCGTTGTACCGGAATTGGCAAAATGATGTTCTTCATCGGTCGACACCATCATCAGCACGCGGTCCGGACCCCATCCTTCCTTCTTCGCCTGAATGGCCTTATCCACTGATCTTTCCCGAATTGTTACTACCGTCAATGTCAAATCGCTCCAGTTGATACCTGCTTTTGAAATCTTTTTCGAGTCTCTGATTTTTTTTAACAATTCGTCCGAATCTTTAAATTGTGGCATCAGAACAGGATTTCCAAAATTCGTCACTTCCAGGTGTTTGATCCCGCAAAGGATAAGTTCTTCCAAATAATAGAGTTTCGCTTCTGTCGGAATCCAGATCTCCTCATGTTGAAAACCGTCTCGCACGGTTATATCACCAACGCGAACTTTCTTCGGATAGCTCAACTCGTGATTCGGCATACAGTTCGACCTCCTGGTCTCAATATCATTCTCCGACATAAATCGGTTTTCTTTTTTCTCTGAATGCTGTGAGTCCTTCAATCCTGTCTTTAGTCGGTATTGTCACCGCATAAGCGTTGGATTCTATGGCGAGCCCAACGGGCAGACTCACCTCGACACCTTTGTTTATGGCATATTTAGCCTGAGCCAATGCGACCGGGCCATTAGCCGCTATTTCATTCGCGATTTCGAACGATCGTTCAAGAAGTTTTTCCGGCTCGACTACTTCCAAGAACAACCCCATGGCAAGTCCCTCCTGGGCAGTGATGCGGCGGGCGCGGAAAATCATTTCTTTGGCCCGGGCCAACCCGACAATTCTCGGGAGCCGCTGAGTTCCGCCTGCTCCGGGAATAACCGCCAGACTGGTCTCAGTTAATCCCACCACGGCATTTTTCGAGGCAATTCTTATATCTGACGCCAGCGCGATTTCCAGGCCACCTCCGAATGCATAACCATTTACAGCCGATATAACGGGCTTCGGCAGTTCTTCGACCGCTGTAAAAAGGTCCCGGATGGTAGTAATGTACAAGCGGACCTGATCAGGTGACATACCGGCCCGCTCTTTCAGATCCGCGCCTGTGCTGAAAGCATTCTTTCCTGCTGTAGCGCCCGTTATTATTATCACTTTGATCCTGTTGTCAAATTCGATTTCAGAGAGGGTCTTACGGAAAATTTTTAGGAGAAACATGTCGAAACAGTTCATGGCCCCAGGACGATTTATCGTCAAAACCATTATATTATCTCGCATTTCCTTCAACAGAACGGCGTCTTCCATGCGCATTCTCCCACAGTTTGCCCTCGGTTCTATCTGGCCGATTCAAAATTAGCCATCTGTCCAAGGGGTAGAGGCTGTAATATCTTGGCAAAAAAATCTATGGCCGGAATTGTAGTACATACTGAAGAGTATAACATATAGCATTTTTCAGCTTGACTTTTCAACCCGAGTTTCTTCATGATTACGTTTGGTCTCGAAACTTCTTGGTGCGATGTCCACTTAATATTCATATATTAGAATTTCTCAGTAGCACGGATTGATATTCTCGCGGCCATTTTACACGAACGACCAATCGGCAGACGTTTCGGAGGTACTACTCCTGAGCCAACGGCAGTTTTCGACTTCTACAGCATCTCGAGAGTTATCACCCCGGACGAACCGACCGCTATATTGTATTCATGACGCGGAATTTGTAGCCACTTTGTCAGAGTTCGGTCTCCTATTCATGGAAGGATTGTAAAGGTGATTAGTGGCTTCTCTGCCACAAACTGGGCGGTGTACAATCTTATTCATGATGTGACTACGTTTAGACCAACAATTTAAAGTGATTAGGTTTTATGGTGATATTGTTCATGATCATTAACGGCATGCAGAGGGTCAATTGAAAATTCTCGCAGGAGAAGATTTTAATCTTGCTTGTGAGTCTTATCGTTTGGTTGGTCACAATCATCGGCTGGGAATCAAGGAAAAGGGGCTTCGGATAGGTGTACCTCTTCAGAGCCTAACCAATCAACTACAGATCCCGCTGTGAAGGATGAATCAAGGAAATCAACGGATCACTATCTGAAGGAAAGCTGAATGTCGGAAGTAATACTTGAAGCCAGAAATCTCTTTCTGGCATTTGCCGGTGTTTCCGCCCTGGCCAACGTTAGCTTTGAAGTCAGACGAGGCGAGATATTTTCAATAATAGGCCCTAACGGCGCTGGTAAGACCTGCCTGATGAACTGCGTCAATGGGCTATATCATCCCAGAAAAGGGCGAATTCTGTTCAAAGGGGTGGATATAACAAATTATTCACCACATAAGCGGGCATCAATGGGCTTGTCCAGGACCTTCCAGAAGATCGAGTTGTTCGGCGGGATGACGGTTCTCGACAATATTCGCCTCGGTCGTCACATTCATTTGAAATCCGGGATTGTCAGTTCCGCAATTTATTGGGGCAGGACCAAGAAGGAGGAGATCAAGACTAGGGAATTTATTGAGGAGGAAATAATAGACTTGCTCGAAATTGAAGCTGTACGCAACGAAGTCACCGGCATGCTCCCTTATGGAATGCAGAAACGAATAGAGCTGGCCCGTGCCCTAGCGTTACAACCCGAGGTCATTCTCCTGGACGAACCCCTGGCCGGACTCAATCTGGAAGAAGTTGAGGACATGGCGAGATTCATCATAGATATCAATGAAGATGAACGATGGAAGATCACCTGTATTCTGGTTGAACACGACATGGGAGTTGTCATGGATTTATCCGATCGGGTTATGACACTGAATTTCGGAGTAAAAATAGCAGAAGGGACTCCCGCCGAGGTACAGGAAAATCCTGAAGTTATCAAGGCCTATCTGGGTGAGGTGGAGGATCTATATGTCAGCCGCAGATGAGCAGCACTATAAAGGTGAAATCGACATTACCGCAGACCTGACCTTGCCCAAGCTTCTCATCCGGCAGTGCCGGAAATATGGCGACAAGAGAGTCGCCATGCGGGAAAAGGAGTTCGGGATATGGCGGCCGATCACCTGGGCCGATTATCTTGAAAACGTGCAAAGGATTGCGCTGGGGCTGGTCGAGTTGGGGCTGGAGCCCAATGACAAGGTGATCATGATCGGTGATAACCGGCCTCAAGCTCTTTGGGTAGAGATGGCCGCCATGTGTGCAGGCGGTATTGGCGTCTGGCTATTTCAGGACTGCCTTATGGATGAGGTGCAATACATAGTCGATCATTCGGATGCCAAATTTTATATAGCCGAAGGGCAGGAAGAAGTTGATAAAGCGCTCGCCATCCGGGACAAGTGCCCGAAACTTCAAAAGATTATTTATGACGATCCCAAAGGGCTGCGCCATTATGACGATCCGATGCTCATTAATCTCAAGGATGTGATGAGACTCGGCAGACAAAAATCAAAGAAGGATCCCGGTTTGTTTGACAGAATGGTTGAGCGAGCAACCGGAAAGGATGTTTGTTTACTGTTTTATACCTCCGGGACAACCGCTCTCCCCAAAGGGGCGCTTCTGACGCACTACAATATGCTCACTATGGGTCGAAATCTTATGAGAGTAGACCCTTGTACCCGCCAGGACGATTTCGTCTCATATTTGCCGTTTGCATGGATCGGCGAACAGATGATGGCAATATCTTGCGGTCTGCAGGTGGGTTTCACGATCAATTTTCCTGAAGAGCCCGAAACAGCTCAGCACAATCTTAGAGAAATCGGGCCGCACGTAATGTTTGCTCCACCGCGTCTTTACGAGCAGATGACAAGAACAGTTCAGGTCAAGCACCTGGACGCAACTTGGATCAAGCGCAAAATCTATGACACTCGCAATGAGAATAGGGTACCACGTCGCGGAGCTCAAGTTTGAAAAGAAGCCTGTTCCGTTCTACTGGAAACTGCTGAATCGCTTGGCTGATTGGGTCTGCTACTCGAAAATTCGAGACCATCTTGGCCTGAGCAAAGTTCGTCATGCATATACAGGCGGAGCGGCAATGGGACCGGACCATTTTCGTTTTTTTCATGCGATTGGGGTGAATCTGAAGCAGATATACGGCCAAACAGAGATCGCCGGTATTTCGGTCGTACACAGGGATAATGACATCAAATTCGACACGGTAGGAACCCCGATTCCGGAAACGGAAGTCCGGATCACGGAAGAAGATGAAATTATATCCAAGAGCCCATCCGTTTTCATCGGGTATTACAAGATGGAAGACGAGACGACTAAGGCTCTTAAGGATGGTTGGCTCTATTCCGGAGATACCGGCTTTATCGATCAGGACGGCCATTTGGTGGTATTCGACCGATCCAAAGACGTCATGATCCTCAATGATGGAAGGAAATTCTCACCTCAGTTTATCGAGGCCCGCCTTAAATTCAGTCCGTACGTCAGAGATGCGCTCGTTGTCGGACATGATCGTCCTTATGTCACGGCGATTGTTTGCATTGACTACAACACCGTTGGGAAATGGGCTGAAGACAATGGGATCAATTACACCAGCTATCCCGAACTCTCCCAAATTCCGCAAGTTTACTCTCTAGTTGAACGAGCCATAAGAGAACTGAACAGGACTTTGCCTGAACCGGCCAAAGTTCTCAAATTTGCTAATTTGTACAAAGAATTCGACGCTGACGATGACGAATTAACCCGCACCAGAAAAATCCGCCGAGCGTTTGTGGAAAACCGTTACAAGGACATTATCGACGCCCTGTATACCAAGGCCGACACAGTCCATATGGACACCAATATCACTTATGAAGATGGCAGAGTAGCTCAGATTAAGACTGATCTAAGGCTGCATGATGTCGCTGAGGAAGGAGCAAAGAAGTAAATGGAATTCTTTTTGCAGCTTGTTGTTACCGGTGTCATGCTCGGTTCCATTTTTGCGCTTGTGGCCCTTGGATGGGTGCTGATTTACAAATGCTCCGGTGTTTTGAACTTGGCTATGGGTGAGCTGACCATGATAGGCGGCTACGTCTGTCTCGGTTTGTACGAACGGTTCGTGACTTTTATGCCCGTCAACGCGGCATTTTTGGTAGCCCTGGCCTGCACACTCATCACCGGTGTGATTCTGGGCCTGCTTACAGAACGTATATTCCTGAGAAAGATGATAGGCGAGCCGATCTTGGCCGTGATCATGGTAACGGTTGGTCTGTCCTTCTTTTTTAAGGGAATGGTTTTTATTATTTGGGATACGGATACGCAGGTCTTTCTTCCTCGAATCTTTTCCATCGATCCAATACGCATGGGTGGGATAGCAATCGGCGAGGTTTATCTATGGAGTTTTATCGCTTCGCTGATCCTTATGGTCGTCTTCGTTTCATTTTTTAAATATACCCGCTGGGGACTCTCAATGCAGGCTTGTGCGGATGACGAGATGGCCGCTCTTTCGCTTGGGGTTAGCGCCAAGTTCGTTTATGCGCTCGCATGGGGGATTGCATTCATGTCGGCAGGAGTTGGAGGAACACTGTTGGGGAACATCAACGGGCTGAATTACTCGGTGAGCTTGTTGGGCTTGCTGGTCCTCCCGGTCGTGGTTTTCGGAGGGCTCAATTCGGTCCCAGGCGCTATCGTCGGGGGTATAACCATAGGCATTTTGCAAAATCTTGCAGGTGGTTACCTTGACAGGTACTTCCCCGGCGGAATCAAAGAGATCGCTCCATTCATTTTTATGGTCGTTTTTTTGTTGTTCAAACCCTACGGCCTTTGGGGCTGGGAAAGAATAGAAAGGGTATAGCTAATGAGTCATCTCCCCTGCGGTACATATTTTGAATCTTATGCCGAGGATCAGAAGTGGTGGCGCACCCCTTTTATAAAAGGGAAGATGATCCTCATGTTGATTTTGCTTATTGCTTTCCCCTTTCTAGTCGATGCCCAGTGGTTAAGCGTCGCTTACACGATCAATTATTACATACTGGCAGCTTTGGGCGTACAACTTCTCATTGGCTACTGCGGCCAAATAACCCTCGGGCATGCAGCCTTTGTTGCCGTAGGAGCTTACACCAGCGCATATATGGTTTTGTTTGTCCCCTGGCCCCAGTCATTTATCGATGCGGGCGTGGCATATCCTCTGAGCATGATCTGCGCAGGAATTACAGCCGGCCTATGGTCGGTTCTGTTTGGATTACCTTCGGCCAGAGTCAAGGGATTTTATCTCATCATGACGACAATGGCCGCACAATGGATCACCGTACCGTTAATCATTACTCAATACGTCAGCCAAATCGGCGGACGGGGTCAGTCGTTTTCGCTGCCGCCTGGAACCCTGAAACTTGGGCCATGGCCCATCGAGTCTGATATTGAGATCTATTATTTCTCCGTAGCCCTAGTAATTCTGTGCCTTTTAGCCATGGGGAACTTGCTGCGATCAAAACTCGGGCGTGCATGGGTGGCAATTCGCGATAATGATATAGCCGCCGAGACTATGGGCGTGAACATTGTGCTCTACAAATTGTTGGCGTTTTTTGCCGCCGGATTTTTTGCCGGAATCGCCGGTTCCTTTTACATAAGCGCTCTCTTTTTCGTAAGTCCGGAACATTATGAATGGTTCTATTCACTTCTTTGGGTGGGAATCATCCTTATCGGCGGTGTGGGAAGTATTCAGGGGCTCGTTTTCGGTTCTGCTTTCGTTGTCTTAATATTCAAAGCTTTAGAAATAATGGTACTCGGCGTGAGCGACATTGTTATGGAATCCTATCCAAATTTGGGGTGGATCACTACAAAATTCATTTTCTTCAAAGAGTCGGCCTTCGGTCTGGCGATTATTTTCTTCCTAATCTACGAATCCAATGGATTGAGTTATAGGTATTGGCAATTAAAGAACTATTTTAATCTCTGGCCTTTTTCTTACACAGGAAAGTGATGTTTTGTCAATCGGAAGGGGGTGATCGTGCTCGATGCGTCAAACGACATTTATGTCACTAGTAGCTATTAATCACGAAGGAGAGGGAGGTGTAGTATGAGGATTGGCAGGATTCTGCTGTTAACCGTGGCTTCCATGTTGCTGTGTTTCACGGTGTTCGCAGCGGACGAAATTAAAATCGGGTCGATAAATGATTTGACCGGCGCAACATCTGACGTGGGAAAAGACGCTGCATTGGGAGTTAAAGAATGCGTTGCCTACATCAATGATACGGGCGGCATCAACGGGAAGAAAATCAAACTTCTATTGCATGATTATGGATATAGGTTGCCGGAAGCTAACATCTTATACAAGCGTTTCAAAGATCATGACAAGATCGCGCTTTTATTGCAGTGGGGGACCGGAGATACGGAAGCGCTTTCTCCTACGGTTAACAAAGACAAAATGGTGACGATCTCCGATTCTTTGTCAGGCAATTTGTGCGATCCTTCCAAGACGCCGTACAATTTCATTTATAGTACTGATTATTCCACCAATGCCAGAGCAGCGCTCACTGCTTGGTTCGAAGAGGTCTGGAAAAAGAGTGACAAGTGGAAACAAGCGAGAGAGTCGGGCCAGAAGCCAAAGCTGGTCTGTTCTTATATGTTCGCCTCACCCTATTCCAGCGCACCTATTAAGGCAATTAAAGATCAGGCTCAATTGCTCGGGATAGAAGTCGGAAAAGATCTGGACGTCTCTTTGACAGCTCTCGACGCTAAGAGTCAGGTTGCGGCAGCGAAGGAAGAGAAGGCAAATGTGATGTGGCATGGCAATACTACTATGTCCGTTGCCACCACAGTCAAGGATGCATATGCTTTGGGCTTGAATGTTGATCATATAATTAATAACTGGGGCTTTGACCAGAACCTGTTGAAAATGACTGAAAAAGCCGGCGAGGGCTGCATCGGCGCCGCCTCCTGCGCGTTTATTGGAATGGATGTCCCATTAATGGATAAAGTCTTGGAATATTGCAAGAAAATTAACTCTGACGTTCCGATTGAAAGAAGGACCATTCGAACTGTTCAGGGTTGGCTGAAAGTTTCCATGGCTGCCGGTGCACTGAGCGCAGCGAAAGGAAACCTCGACGGTCCGTCATTAAAGGCGGCTCTTGAATCGTTCAGAGACTGGTATCCGTTTAATACCCCTAATGCTTTAGGACGGCCTGGCACCACAATCACGGATAAAGATCACAGGCCAAGCCCTGTTGTGAACCTTTACACTATAAAGGACGGCAAAATCGTTCTGTTCCAACAGATCAATATGAAGGAAAAATTTCCGGACAAATGGGAAAGCTGGCTCGGCTGGTAGTTTCAGGTAATAGCGGAGTTACAAGCGGTTAGCAGAGATATTGTCAGGCAGCATCCAACCGGAGAGGGAGAAGGTTGTGGCTGAGAATAGCAAAATTCTGAAAATCAATAATATTGAGGTCAGATATCACGAAGTAATCCTGGTTCTAAAGGGAGTCTCCATCGAAGTTCCCGCGGGAGGCATAGTCGCCCTTCTGGGCGCCAATGGAGCGGGAAAGAGCACAACGCTCAAGGCGATTTCAGGTCTTCTGAATCACGAAGACGGTGAGGTTACCGATGGCAGTATCGAATTCATGGGTGAGCGAATTCATAAACTGCCGGCAGAGCAAATCTCGAATCGTGGGATCATTCAGATTATTGAAGGGAGACGTGTTTTCGAGCATCTCACCGTCGAAGAGAACCTTATTGTAGGAGGTCATCTGCGACCGTCCGGCATAAAGGAACGCCTCGCAATGGTTTACCACTATTTCCCGAGGCTACATGAACGCCGGAACGTAATGGCAGGGTTCGTGAGCGGAGGCGAGCAGCAAATGTGCGTAATCGGGAGAGCCATGATGGCTCAGCCGAAATTGATGCTACTGGACGAACCTTCGATGGGTCTGGCTCCTTTGCTCATAAAGGAGATCTTCGAAATTATTCTACGCCTTAATAGAGAAGAGAAGATTCCCATTCTCCTGGTGGAACAAAATGTGAAACTTGCTCTGACCGTTGCTCCGTATGCGTTTGTTATGGAAAATGGACGCATCGTCATGGACGGCTCGTCCGAAAAGCTCAAGGAAAATCCGGACATACGGGATTTCTATCTCGGACTCACAGACGTGGGCGGTAGAAAGAGCTTCAGAGACGTTAAACACTATAAAAGACGTAAACGTTGGATCGGTTAATGAGCCCGTAGAGGAAGGAGAGACTATGAAGAAAGCAGTTACGATAATCGTGGCTATCGTGGCGGCATTTGGATTCACCATTTTACCGGCTATGGCCCAGCAGCCGGTAATTACTCTAGACAGGGTTGAAGTTGCGGCTATTCAGCCATTCTTCATGAAACCAAGAGTAGATTACAAAAGTGAAAAAGAGGCAGGAAAAGACTTGGCTGTCGGCGCAATGCTAAATTTGGCGTATGTACTGACCATTAAAAACTCTGGGAAAGCGCCTGTAATGCTCGACGAACTTTCCTTTACCACCTCTTTTGATGGATTTGAGGTTGCAACCCCAATGGTATACGAACATCAATGGATCCCAGGGGGAAAAACAAATGAACTGCGTGTTGTGGTGGCCAGCGAGACCTTGCCCACCGTCGGTAACCTGAGTGTCGGGACGGGCAATGTCGCCAGGATGAAAGAGATGAAAACGACCGCAGGCGAACTGGTCAAGAAATGGTGGGACACAGTGGGTGATTTCGCTTTCCCGATTGACGTCACCAACGGTACTGCGCTCTTCAAAGATGAAAAAGGCAAAGAAATTAGGGTAACCTTCTCTGGAAAATGGCCCAAGAAATAGTAGGCTTGTTTTGCCTCAAGAGCAGATTTGATTGATATTTATTACTTGTTTTTTTGCGCGGCTCCATGGAGCCGTCTTTTTTTTGGCAGGTATTATTCTTGCCAAAAAACAGAGCATGCCTCATATGATAAAGAGCAAGATGTGACTATGTAATAAGAAAACGATCCATGCCGGACAAAAGAATTCCTGAACAACTTATAGAGGAAATCAATCGACTCCGCGAAGATATCCGGCGTCATGATAATCTCTACTATGTGCTGGACAGCCCTGAAATATCTGATGCGGAATATGACCTCCTGTTCAGAAAATTGCAGGAACTTGAGCGGACTTACCCTGAACTGATCACGCCTGATTCCCCCACCCAGCGTGTAGGCGGGCAGCCACTAGAGAAGTTCGGTGAAATTCCTCATGCATTGCCGATGCTTTCCCTTTCTAACGTATTCGAAGAGTCGGAAATTAAGGAATTCGACCAACGTGTGGGACGAACGCTTGGTGATGCGAAACGCATCGACTATGTTGTGGAACCCAAACTGGATGGGGTTGCTCTCGAACTCGTTTATGAGAACGGATTTCTAGTATCGGGCTCCACGCGCGGCGACGGTTACATCGGCGAAGACGTTACGGCAAATGTGCGCACTGTCAAGGCGATTCCTCTGAGACTGAAATCCGCAGGTTGGTCTAGCAGAGCCACTCTTCTGGACGTGCGGGGGGAAATTTTCATGAACCGGGCCGATTTCGATGAACTCAACCGGGGACGAGATGAAGCGGGTTTGCCGCCTTTTGCGAATCCTCGTAACGCATCCGCAGGTTCTCTTCGCCAGTTGGATCCCCGAGTTACAGCAAAGAGGCCGCTAAAATTTCGCGCACACGGGGTTGGCCGGGCCGAACCCAACTTGCCAGGCACGCAGATGGAATTGCTTGAGGGCCTGGCAACGCTCGGGCTGCCGGCCAATCTTGAGAATACCCGGTTATGCAGGAATATTGAGGAAGTTTTGGAGCATTATCGGAAACTCCAAGAAATCAGGGAACATCTGCCTTATGAAATCGACGGGGCTGTCGTTAAAGTTAACTCGTTAACTGACCAAATAGCTCTGGGTTTGAAGACCCGTTCTCCCCGCTGGGCTGTGGCTTTCAAATTCGAGCCTATGCAGGCAATGACGAAGATTTTGAAAATCGACGTGAATGTCGGTCGTACCGGCGCCCTCACCCCTCTAGCCCTCATGGAGCCCGTCTCGGTGGGTGGGGTAACCGTCAGTCGAGCCACGCTGCACAATCAGGATGAAATTGACCGCAAAGACATTCGAGAAGGCGACACAGTAGTCATTCAGCGAGCCGGCGATGTCATACCGGAGATAGTGAAGGTCGTTCGAGAATTGCGGCCGGATCAAGCCCAGCCGTATTCAATTCCTGATAAATGCCCGGTGTGCGGTTCTGAAGCCGTTCGTCTGCCGGGGCAGGCTGCGAAGAGATGCGTAAATGTTTCCTGCCCTGCCCGGATTAAAGAGACCATAAGGCATTTTGCGTCCAGAGGCGCTATGGACGTAGAGGGCTTGGGCTACAAGCTTGTTGACCAACTTGTCGACCGTGGTCTTGTCCGTACACCGGCTGATCTCTATTTCTTAAGCAAGGAAACATTGGCGTCACTGGAGCGAATGGCTGATAAATCCGCATCCAACATTCTGGAAGCGCTAGAACGATCTAAAGAGGTTTCAGCGGATCGCTTCCTGTACGCCCTGGGGATTCCGCTGGTGGGCGAACATGTCGCACGGCTCCTCCTTCAGGCATTTCGGGACCTGGATGCACTGTCTAAACAGGACGTTAACGATCTCCAGCGCATCCACGGTATTGGCCCCGAAGTGGCTCAAAGTGTGACATCGTTTTTTCGGGAACAGAGAAATGTGGAAATGATTCAACGGCTTCTCAGTGCAGGGATTAACCCCGCACCTCTGCCGGCGCTTGAGAGCGACGCAGAGACTCCTTTAACCGGCAAAACAATAGTTTTTACCGGCTCGCTTTCCATAGAAAGATCCGATGCCAAGGCGGCTGTGGAAGCTGCGGGCGGAAAAGTGACAGGATCCATCAGCAGAAAAACCGACTACGTTGTCGTTGGAGTCGATCCGGGATCCAAACTGGACAAAGCCAGGGAGCTGGGAGTAGCGATTTTGACCGAAGATGATTTTCGAGAATTGGCTGGAATTTGAATTGGGGGCACAGATGTCCGTTGTACGGCGAAAAGTGATCGTATCAGGAAGAGTTCAGGGAGTGGCCTTCCGGTACTACACCAGAGATGTCGCGCTAAGCAAAGGGGTGTACGGCTGGGTGCGTAATCTTCCTGACGGTCGGGTCGAAGCCACGTTTGAAGGCAAGCAAGAAGACGTGGATTCCGTTGTCACATGGTGCCGCAAGGGACCCCCTGCGAGCCAGGTCGAACAGGTACAAATCCAAGAAGAACGAGCCACAGGGGAATTCAAGGACTTTGAGATCCGATTTACAGGTTCATTGTTTTGATTAAGCTATTGGCATTTTGGGGGGGTATCCTTCTCTTTGCGATTCATGCAATGCCCGCGGTGGTGCACGCGTTGGACTCGGATTCTCCTTTCATTATAGATGTGCTGATGGGAGAGCCGGTCGAGATGGAGACGATGCTCGACGACTTGGCCGATACAAAAATTATTTACCTCGGCGAAGTCCATACCATTGCTCGGCACCATAAGCTCCAGGCAGACATCCTGAACCGCCTGAAGGGACGTGGGCTGAAACTGGCGTTGGGAATGGAGATGTTCTCAACTCAACAGCAGGTTGTCCTCGACCGCTGGGTTTCCGGTAAGCAAAGTATCAACGACCTTATCAGAGAACTGGGCAAAGAACATTGGACCAATCTGAAGGATTATGAATCGGTTCTGACGACTGCCCGGGATCTTGGCATTGCCATTATTGGACTCAACGCTCCTGATGATTTAGTCCACAAAATTGCCAGAGAAGGTTTGGCCGGTTTGCCTGCCAAAGAAAAAGCATCGCTCCCCGAAGCTTTGGACCAAATCAATCCGTTAAACGATCGACTCCTACGTCTCAGGCTGAGAGTTCATAAAGCCTTTGAAGAGAAGAGCCTGGACAATATCGTTCTGGCTCAGTCGCTCCGTGATGCTACTATGGCGCGAGCTGTTGTGGAATTCCTCAACTCACCTAAAGGCAAAGATGCTGTGATGGTGGTCATAGCCGGGAGTGGTCACGTCAATTACGGTTTCGGAATCCCCGAGCGGGTAAAACGTCGGTTGGATGTTCCTTACCGCATTATTCTGGCATCCGAAAGCGGCGAGCTGGTCTTATCGGAACAGGAAATGCGCCAGATGGCCCCGGTCCATTTAACGCACAAGGATCTGGAATTTATTCAGAAACCCATAGCCGACTATTTGCACGTCATCCCGTTGAAATAAGAGAGACAATAATCGTGCTCCGATTTGGGGCATTTCTTCAGACCGACATTCTTCTAAACAGCAACGCCCCTGCCACAGTTGTAATTCCCCAAAAAATCAGAAGAACCACGAAGTCAGTTAGCGGTGAGAAGTGGTGCGGTCCGCCAAGCGCGTAACGCATCCCGTCCACGCCATAGGTTAGCGGGTTAAGGTGGGCTATCATAAAAAGCCATTCAGGCACACTGTCCAGAGGGAACAACGCTCCCGATAAGAAGAACACCGGCATTGTCAAGAAATTCATGATCAGCTGGAAACCGTGCGGGTCGGTCATCTGAGCCGCCACAGCTATCCCGAGGCTGACAAATGCAGTGGAAATAAGGAACATAAAGACTAATGCTATCAAGATGCCTATCGGATCGAATTTTACTAGACCGGCTGCCACAAGAGCGACTAGAAATACCGCGCCTTTGATCATTGCCGTGGTCACGGTCCCGAGGGTTTTTCCGGCCATGATGGCGGTTCTGCTCACAGGCGCGACCAATATTTCCTTCAGAAACCCGAATTGTTTATCCCAAAGTACGCTTATTCCCCCAAGCATAGCGGAAAAGAGCAGCGACATGCCGATAATTCCAGGTCCTATATATTCCATATAGGATACATTACTTCTATAGCTGAAATATCGACCGTAGCCACTTCCCAACACAACCAAAAACAATAGAGGCAGAGCCATAGAGCCGATCAATCTGCTGCGATTCCTCCTGAAGCGTATGATCTCTCTCAACCATAGGGTATGCACGGTGACAGCGGAATTCATCGCATTCTCGTTCGCATGAATATTCTGATACGTTCCTTGGGTTCAGGTACGGGTTCGTCACGGATCTCGCGTCCTGTTAATTTGATGAACACATCTTCGAGGTTGGGTTTGCGCAACGAAACGGAGGAGATCCCCACAGATAGGGCTTGTGCCATCTCGAAAACCTTGGGGATTACAGATTCGCCGTTCTTTACAGTTAGGAGTGACTGTTCCTTCCTGCGCTGAGATGTTCTTGAGATCTTCCAGTGCACGGAGGCGCTCAAGAAATTCATCATTGGAATCCGGCGTAGTCAATTCGAGCAGATCGCCTCCGAGGCTTTCCTTCAATCGTTCCGGAGTATCCATTGCCACGATTTTTCCTCGGTCTATTATCGCGATTCTCGAACACAGCTGATCGGCTTCATCCATATAATGCGTGGTTAAGATGATGGCCATCCCGAACGATTCTTTCAAATTCCTTATGTAAGCCCAAATTTTTCGCCGAGTTTGCGGGTCCAGCCCAAGAGTCGGTTCGTCAAGGAACAGGACGCGGGGCATGTGCATCAGACCTCGCGCAATTTCGAGACGTCGGCGCATTCCGCCTGAGTAGCTCTTGATCAGATCGCTCCGGCGGTCCTTTAAATCGACCAGCCCCAGTACTTCTTCGATACGCGAATTGCGAGTCTTGGCGTCCAATCCATACAGCCGACCGTGGAAATCCAGGTTTTCCTCGCCCGTCAATTCGTCATCCAGGCTAGGGTCCTGGAATACAATCCCGATACATTGTCTCACGGCATCTTCTTCGAGACGAACATTATGGCCGCAGACCGATGCAAGACCAGAGGTGGGCGCAAGGATTGTTGAAAGGATCGAAATCAGGGTAGTCTTGCCTGCCCCGTTTGGGCCAAGTAATCCGAACAGTTCTCCCGTCCCGATTTCCAAAGTTATATTGTCGAGGGCTGTTAACTGGCCGAATTTCTTGGTGAGCTCTTTTATGCGGATTATGGTCGAAGCATTTTCTCCTTATGTAACGCGCTATTTCATTTTCTCCTTCAAAATATCACCAAGAGTGCCAAAAGAAGATCCCCTGCCCTTCCCCTTCATAAAATCATTGACATTGGATTCTTCAGCCTTATTGCTGAGGCTTTTGGTGCTCAGCGAGATTTTTTGCGTTTCAGGGTCAATTGACAGGATTTGAACTCCAATCTCAGATCCCAAGGCAAACCTTTTTCTTAGGTCGCCGGTCTTGCCATCGCTAATCTCGGAGACGTGGAGCAAGCCGGTTTTGCGTCCGGGCAAGCTAACAAATATTCCATAATCTTTGATACTGTCCACCACACCTGAAACTACTGTCCCTTCAGTGAGCGCCGGTTCCGGCTCCATTCCTGCCAAAATCAATTCAAGCCCGATTCGTTTGGATTCTCTGTCCACCGTTAAGACTCGCACTTCGACCTCGTCTCCGGTCGACAAGACCTCTTTTGGATGATTAACACGTCGGCCAAATCCGAGATTAGAGAGGTGAATGAGTCCTTCAATCCCGGGTTCCAATTCAACAAAAGCTCCGAAATTCATTAGCTTGGTCACTTTACCCGACACGATATTCTCTTCGGAATACCGTTCTGCAACCGTATCCCATGGATCCTCAAGAGTCCTCTTGAGACTGAGTGAAATCCGCCTGTTCTCCCAATCGACATTCATCACTTGAACCGTGACCGAATCCCCTTGGCTGAGCACGTCGGAGGCCTCGCTCACTCTGTGCCATGCAAGCTCGGACATGGGGATCAGGCCGTCTACACCGCCAATGTCTACGAAGGCCCCGAATTGAGCAAGAACCCGAACGGTGCCGGTGACGATGTCTCCCGATTTCAGGTTCTTTTTGAGTTCAGCGATCTTCTGTGCACGTTCTTCCTCAAGAATGTCTCTCCGAGAAATAACAATATTGCGGCCTCGCTCGGAATACTCCGAGATGCGAAAAGTGTAACGGCTTCCCTATATAATCGCTGGGACTACCCGCAGCCTGCAAATCCATTTGTGAATAAGGGCAAAATGCTTGCTTACCAAACAGGCTGACGCTAAAACCGCCTTTCCGCTCTGCAGTGACAAGCCCTTCTACCGGGACACCACTTCGGAAAGCATCTCTAATGGCCTCTTCTGACGCTGCAGCGGTCATTTTGACGCTCAGGCGTATTTCTCCGTCCCTGGTGCTCACGACATAGGCCGTGACCGGATCACCCAGTTTTATTTCTATCGGGCCGTTTTCATCCACGAATTCCGAACGAGCAATCACCCCCTCGCTCTTGCCGCCGATACCGACGAAGACCCATTCATCGCTAATAGAGACTACTGTTCCACTGATTTTGCTATCCTGTTGAATGCGTTTGCTTCTTCCCGCCTCAGTGGACTCAAAAAGGGACGCAAAATCCTCTTCGTTCTCATTTTCCTCGCGTCCCAAAGCATCATCTGATATTTTTGCCTCGTTATTATCATCCATGGTTTTCATGTCCTTCCTAATATCAGTCTCCTTGTTACCTCATTCTAGTGAGATGTTGCAAGAGGACCCCTCGTCTGCTATGTAATATAAAACGGTAGTGGTGAAATTACCACCCGCTGTGGACCAGAGCGGTGGATTGCCTGGCTTCTTTCATGACCGGCATTCTGTAGTCTATCTCCGCTTCATATTAATCAATGCTTCACAATCGGTGACAAAGGACAGCTGCCATGCCCTTCCTCCGACGGAATGAAATTTCGTGGAATGAGAGATTTCGCCGGTGCCTGTATTTTTTCCTTCGAGACGAACTGGACAGCATCCTTCTCACTGAATCCCTTATCGAGTCATACAAAGCATTCAAAGGGAGCAAGAAGGAATACCCTTTTGTAGAAATGCGCCAATTGAAACCGCGAGCAAAAATTCATGGCCCGGAATATCCGGATCAACGCTCTTTCATCGTGATTTTTGCCGAGGATACTTTGCCCACGGAATCCAAGTCGCAGATCCGTTTTTTCGATTCGAATAAGGTGACAAAGGAAAATTTCGGTTTATTGGCTCTGTTCGATTTGCAGGATGTTTTTCACCAGCGCATGCGCTATTTCGAGGATTCGGAATTCGTATCGTTGCTCAAGAGTTTGCTTCCGGCCGATTATGCTTTGTTAATTCAGCGTGACCCTTCAATACGGGCAAGGTACCGGTTTGGGCTTTCCCATTTTCATGTAAGAATAGATTGGCCCGTTGCCAATGCCGCTGAAGATCTTGGCCGCTATTTGAAGTATATCTCCAGGAGCTTGTACGAAAAGGGAGACAGAGAAGGCGACATACTGCAACAGAAACTGTACGAATATTACGGACTACACCACACAGTCGGCGGTAGAAGGACAGCCGGACTGGTCGCGGCCCAATATCTAGCGCGTTTTGATTTCATTTCAACTGTTTACGTTTCCTCATCGGAATCTCGGACACTTATTCGAATTTCCGAATCCGGCGTATCAAAATACGTGCTGATTAAACTTACCAGTGAGGAGATCAGAGCGCTTGCTCGCATGACCAACCTCAGAGTAAAGGATTTTGTTAAAGCCTACCTAATTGATAGAACGCCGGATTACGGTGTTGGGATTTTTCTGGTCACATATCAACGCAACGAACATTCAGTGGCACCTCATGACGGAAAACCGAGAGAATTAAACCCTGATTACCAGTGGCTGAACGTCGATTTGCAGTTGCTGGTTCCCCCGACTACCAGCGGCGATGTTAGACCTATCCATTTGTCCCGAGTGTATGCCTGATGGACATCCTTTTCCTCTTAAAGGCAGGTTTCATGGGATTCGCACTGTGTGTAGGCATGCAAATGCTGGTGTTCTATTTAATCGGGCGATACATGCCAGTATCAGAGCGAAATTTCATGCGGATTTTCATCCTGGCGGGTGTAATCTCGTTCTTGGCCCTGGATCTTTTCCTCTATTACAGGATCACTGTGGACCAGGTCCCTAATGCCGAGATTTTTCTGGCCGGCTGCATTGGCGGATGGCTGGGCGGGGTTGTATCCGGACTTAGTCACATGAAAAGGTTCCTTCTTAGCATGGCCGGGTAAGCAATTCTCAGAATTAACAACGATGTGAGAGTTGCCGGGTTACCTAGCAGTGCTGTTTGATTCGCACAAAATCTTTAGAGCCGCTATGGTTCACTAACTCAACTGTGAGGCTTCTTCTACGGCAGTTACCAGCACGCCATAAAACTCTTCAGGTACCGCTCCTTTTTTTGCAGAGTCGTATTTCCATCCTAAATGCCGCGAGCACGCGCCGCAAACTAGGAAACGCCAAGCATATCCGGGAAACCATGTGTGTTGCAGGAACAGTTCATCGGAAATCAGGATGTTGCTGCATTCAACGAACGTCCGGAAATTACACTGGATGCCTGCGGGATTCACAAAAGAGTGCTCACCCGCTCCATTGATCTTTATTAATGCTGCTGAGTTAGTGATGTACGCCCCACAATTGGCGCAATGATAAGCTTTAGAGTCTTTGTTTTTATCATCAGTCTTGATTTTGACGTGCAAAAACATGTCATCAACCCGAGCCAATTGTTACTGATACGGACAGTCTGATCGGTGGTATGATCTCGTTTGTTCTTGTTTCCTGGTTCCCAGGCTCCGCCTGGGAACCCATATCTTCCGGGCTCCGCCCGGTATCTGTCTGTAATTCTGGCCTATAATGGAGGCGGAGCCTCCAGGTCATGCGTTCCCAGGCAGAGCCCGAGAACGAGAAGTAACCTTTCAGTTACTGGCGGCCAAAGAATGTCATTGCGACCCCGTTGAAAAACGGGGGAAGCAATCTCGCGGCTTTGGGGATTGCTGGTAGGACCGTCCCGCGCAGAACGCGGGATTGCCGGTCATTTTAATGGACAGGCGAGACGCCTGTCGCAACATAGACTCCTCGCAATGACAATCCCTCGCCCGCCTGACTGAGGGGTTAGGATCTTCCGCATTTTTCGGTGGACAGGCGATATCACCCACTAAGAAATCCTTCGATTACAAGCAATTGTCGAACTTTGAGGCCCGCTCCTTTAGGCACTCGCAGGGGGAAGCCTGCGGGATGAGTTTTGTTTGCTTTTGGAACAAACCCCAAAGAAGGATCGACCCCGGGATTAAGCTCCCATATCGCTCTGGGAACTGTTCCACACCACTTCGCTACGAGGTGCAAGGGCAAGTCTTTGAGCAGTTTCACTCGATCCAGGTAGTCGTAGGTGAGAGGGGGCAGAGGAGTGACATCCACTCTGTAAAAACTTCTATGTGTGTCTATAATTTTAATAGCGATTAGCCGCGGTATGAGGGCCTCCGAATACGACGGCAGCACCATGTCCCAGTAAGAGAATTTTGGATTTTTTTTCACTACATCATCAATTTTGTCGGTTCCATCCGCATAGGCGCACATTGCCATTAACCAATCAGTATTGCTGTTCCGCCGAACCAGCCCCTTCAAAATTCCGGCGGCAATTCGCGTGGAGATCACTAGATCTCTGCGGTCGTCCCATTCACTGGTCGAAGTCCATTGATTTTGGGGCTGGTTTTTTTTTTCCTTAACGGTTACCAGCGACCACCAACCCACACCGCCCAGTCGGGTACGGGAAGAAGGCAGTAGATCGCTAACCACAACGGCCAGATAGATGAGATCTTCGGGAACCGATTCTTCCGCCAATGTTTTCTTTATCGTTGGACCGTAGAGGGCTATCCGGTCGAACCACTCCATTAGCAATGCTCGACGGTCCATGAGAAGATAATTCAGCTGATCCAATACGCGAAGAGAGACTTCTTGATGATTAAAGGGGATCTGAACACCAGCAAATTCGAAACCCTGTTTCTGTATATCTGGTGGCAGTATATAGCCGCCGCGGGAGTAGCTGGCGTTATCAGACGCTGTAAGAGGATCGGCACCCATGATGAAAACAGCGATCGCCAGGATTGCACAAAGTGTTACCGGTCTAAATTGTCCGGCAAGAGTTTCCGCGAAAGTCTATGGATAATCTATTGAAGATTGTCATTTCCTATATAATTTCGGTGATATTAAGAATCGGCAATTGCGAAGAACAATGTTGTCCGTATCTCGACAGTAATAACGCGCCGCCGCTAACGGGGCCAAAGAGTCTGACCACTCACGTATGGATTCTGGTCGGAGGGTGTTTGTGAACCGCCAGAGGGATCCCGATAATTCTTATATTGAACATATGCTTCATCCAAAAGAACGTCCTGTAATGAAGCCAGAAGCTCGTTACGTTGACGAGATACGCCGTCAGGACCCTGCAGATCGCGACGGCCGCGGCGACCTGCTCCAGCACCTGCGCATCTCCGCCATTCAGCATAGGCCGACCTCTCACGCTCGGCAAGTTCCAGGCACATTGTTTTAGCTTGTTCTAAAGAACGAGATCTTTCTTTGAGCACTTCCTGTACAGACTTAGCCATAGGTCGGCGTGGTTCCTTCTCCAATTCCCGCTCAATACGAGCGGTTATGGATTCTTGTTTCAAATAGCGACAACTCTCGATTCCTCGTGCGAGTGCCTCATAGGTTTGCGTCCATCCGGCGGCTTCGACGTTACATGAAGCGTCGGCGGTTAATGCCGAGACATTGATCCAGGAGATCATGCAGATGAGCGCTATCAGAATACACGTCACGAGGAATCCTTTTCATCACGCCAGATAAAAAATCCAAAAAAGTCACTGGTATAACTCCTGTCAACATAACGATCGAGCGTGTATGTTTTCTGTTCCGGCGACAACCTTGACTTTCTCACGATCAGACCATCGCCGCCTACATGATAAATGTTGCCTAGGACATTATGAGGGTTAGCATCACCGTGAATAGCTCGCTCGCATCCGGCGAGCGCCAAGGCTTTGGCCATATCTTTAGTACTTATGTGGTGACCGGCAGCAAAAACCAGGTTCCCATCGGCGCGGATCCCAAAGGCGCTCCGAGTAGCTATGAACCAGTCCGCTCCAAAATTTGCCTGAGGCTGCAATCCTCCATAACCGTACCAAGACCATGATCCGCTAGTATCCGCCGCTTCGTTTTCGGAAAGCAAATAGCCTAGGCCGATTTCAGCATCTTCCCTCTTGCCGCCCTTTACGATGGAGTCTACGACTTTGCCGTCCTTGATTATTAGATGTCTAAGTTGTTTGGCATCATTAATCAGCGATACAGGTATTCCGTCATTCCATTCGAGTATATCTACGGACCCATCTTTGTAAGACACGATCGTAGCCAGACCTGGAGCCAGCTTTTTGACTACCTGTCCGCGAAAAATCGTGCCCCCTTCTCCTGAATGCTTTTGCTTCCATAGGGCATTAGTGACGGCCACGAGATTAGGTCGGTCCTCACGTCGAACAGTAGAAGTCCGCTCAGAGCCTCCAGGCTCCGAAGACCCGATAAACAGACTCATTGAAACACGTTTCATGTCGAAAAGAAGCATGTGCACTATTGCATTAGCATGTTCGGCGCTGGGTCGATAGCTGGTCCGATACATCAGTGGTTGACCATCAGGCCCGACCGGCATTCCCTGTGACTGCCATACACCCTCCCCCGGAAGCTCAGGCGCCCGATACAGAGGAGGGATATTCTTCAACCAGACGGCTTTGTACGGAGCTCTGCAATAAATCAGGATCAAGGTTATTATCAGGTACCCGAGCCAGGAGTCTGTCCCTCAAACCAACGAATACCGGTGCACACGGCGGAAGAATGCCGCTCGAATCTGATGAGCGCGACCGCCCGGATACATCGGGCGCCGGAGTATCCGGTCCCACCGGACGGTTCATATCGGGATTAATTGTGGCGCTTGGTTGTGATCTGGGGCCTACGGGCAGAGAGTGCCGCGAGGGAAAATCCGGGGAATCGCTTTCATTCGTTATTATCGGTTTTCCACCCCACAATAATGGCTCCCAAACAGGGGGAGAATCCTCGAACGAATCGGCCACCGCTGATCCACCACCAAGCCAGCACAGAACGGCTGCCATAATGAACAATGCCCACAGCCTTCCTCTTGCACTACAGGAGATTGACAATCCTCTGTTCATCGGATATGGATACCCCAACAAATTCAGCTAAACAAGAACGGCCGTGCTATCCGGGAGTAATTCTTAGGAAAAGTGACTCCCGGACCGTGCCTGTTCCGCACTTCTGCTTTTAACAGTTCTCGTCTAGTGCGTCAAGCAGTCGCGGATGCGGGGCCCAAGCCCAGTATGGCCGATTTATTATCAGGATTCAAACGTGCCAAAATCAAACTTCAAATTTATCTGTGGCCTGCTCGGATTGATCTTTATTACAGCATGCACGGGTTTCGCTGCGGAATCTGCGGAACACATTTTTCAGCACGCGCTGGAGGCCGACAGAGCCGGCAATCTTGATGAAGCAATTGACCTATTCAGCCGTGCGGCAGAACTCGATCCAAAAAACGGTGCAATTCTAAACAATAGGGCCATCATCTACGCTCGCAAAAAGAACTATTCTCAAGCGCTCGAAGATTTGGATGCAGCACTGAGACTTAATCCGGAAGATGCCGCTGCCCACTTGAATCGAGGCTTGATATACCAGGAGCAAAGCAATTTTGAAGCAGCATTGGATAGCTTCAACAAAGCACTCGAAATAGACAGAGAGCATGTGCCGACGTTATTGAGCAGGGCTGCCCTGCGTATGAGCACAGGAAAACCGGTCGAGTCATCAAATGATTTGGACCGGGTTCTGCAGTTAGACCCCACCAATGTTAAAGCGCAAATTATGGCGGGCAAGCTGGACTTAGCTCGAGGCGCTCCGGATAGGGCGCTCAGGAATTTTGGCAATGCACTGCGTTTGGATACAAAGAACATTGAAGCGCTTAGAGGTCGTGCGGAGGCGTATTTGGTGGCGGGTGATTTTGAAAAAGCCGTTCAAGACTTCACGCAGGCGATTTCCATGACAAATGCGACTGCAGACCTGCTCTCCGGTCGCTGCTCGGCTCTTGTAAGGGTGGGTAGATTGGAAGACGCTATTCAGGATTGCGAGGAGGCTGTCAATTTGGATCCCAACTCGTCTGATGCACTTTATAATCTTGGGATCGCTCGATCTGCGGCCGGTTACGATCAAGAAGCTGTGACCGCATTCACATCTGCAATAGACTTGAGATCAAAAGATAGCAAGTACTTCTATAATCGAGGAGTTGCATTCAATAATCTCGGAGATACCGAGAAGGCCTGGCAGGATTTCGATAAAGCTATCAACATTGATCCACGAAATGTAGATGCGTTGAACAATCGTGGAAGCATTTTCTGGGCGAGAGGAGATACCAAAAAAGCAATGGCAGACTTCCAGGAAGCGGTTTCCATTGATCAAAAGCATCTTCCCGCGCTCAAGAATTTGGGTTCAATTTGCCTGGTGATGAATCTACCGGATAAGGCAATCCCCCTCTTTGATCGGGCTCTCAAGCTAGCTCCAAAGGACAGCGAACTACTTATGGGGTTGGGCGATGCTTACCGGGCAAAAAAACAATTCGATAAGGCCCAGTCGTTTTACAGGAAATCACTTGAGCGAGCAATTTCTGTCGCTGAGAAATATCAAGTCCTAGTCCGCACGGGAATGGCTTGGGAGCAGGCCGGCAGCTCGGCTAAAGCAGTTCAAGCCTACCAGAAAGCGCTCGAATTGACTCAGGACGCGGCCCAGAAAGAAAAATTGACGAGAACCATAGCCGAACTAGGCCTTCGGAGACGTTAGAGAATTTTCGGTAGCTGCCATTCCCATATGTCATTCGAGAGCAGGAAATCAGGTATAATCCCGCTTTCGGCGGAATCCACTCCGGGGTCGGGCTGGTCAGGGCATAAGCGTTAATTTAGGGCTGCGGTGTTCCCAGTTCCGGCTTTCGCCGGGGTGACGAAACACGGCTTATGTCAACTAAATGAAATCACTTGGACGTATCCTTAGTTAACGCCTATGGCTAGCCGGGGTGAGGGAACACTGGGCTTTCGCTATGCGCTACAAAGCTGAAACCAGCCCTATGTTTACAAAAGGAGCTTGGGGGAGATTCTCTTGATCTACTTTGCCGATCTTCATATTCATTCCAAGTATTCACGAGCCTGCTCCCGAGATTGTAATCTCGTCGAATTGGCACGATGGGCGTCTTTGAAAGGCATAAGATTGCTTGCGACCGGCGATTTCACACACCCGGCCTGGCGCAATGAGATCAAAGAAATGCTTGTCGAGGCGGAACCGGGATTATTCAGGCTCGCTGACGAGAATATACCGGAAACCCTCGTGCTACAAGGCGGTTTTGGGCCGAATGATGTGCGATTCATTCTCAATGTGGAGATCAGTTCCATTTACAAGAAGGACGGTGCCACCAGGAAAGTTCATAATTTGATTTTCATGCCCGATTTCGACTCCATGGAGAAATTTAGCGCGCGTCTGGATCGTATCGGTAACATCAATTCGGATGGGAGACCTATACTCGGGCTCGATTCACGCGACCTCCTCGAAATAGCGCTTGAGACGCATGAGAATTCTTTTTTGATTCCGGCTCATATTTGGACACCATGGTTTTCCATACTGGGGTCACGCTCCGGCTTCGATTCGGTCGAAGAATGTTTTGGCGATCTGGCGCCTCATATATTTGCTCTTGAGACAGGCCTGTCATCAGATCCGGAAATGAACCATCGGGTAAGCGCTCTCGATAGATTCACTCTGATTTCAAATTCCGATACACATTCGCCTGCAAGGCTCGGACGAGAGGCAAACATCTTCCAAGGTGATCTCGGATATAATCACATTCGTGATGCACTGATCGCAGGAGGCAAAAGGACGCTCGATTCAATCAAACCAGACAGCTTAATCGGAACGGCCGTTTTTGAAGGCATGAAGAGCAATGAAACGAGCTATTGATCGTGAAGAGCCCGCGTTTTTGGGCACCATCGAGTTTTTCCCCGAGGAAGGCAAGTACCATTTGGACGGCCATAGAAAATGCGGTATTAGACTTGATCCTGTAGAAACTCACAAGCTCAATGACAGATGTCCTGTATGTGGCCAGCTTGTCACGATAGGAGTAATGAATCGAGTCATGGAACTCGCTGATCGTGAGCAAAGCGTTATTCCGGAACGAGGCGCTCCTTTTTGGAGGCTGTTGACATTGCAGGAGATTGTGGCCCAATCACTTGGTGTAGGACCTCAATCCAAAAAAGTGAATTTGCTTTATCAAGATCTCCTAAGAAACTTAGGACCGGAGTTGATCATTCTGTGGGCGCTTCCGCTGGAGGAAATCGCACAGCACGCTCCAGACATTGTGACCGAATCGATTCGAAGGGTCAGATCCGGTGAATTATCTATTGATGCCGGATTCGACGGAGAGTACGGGACAGTCAAGCTTTTTGGAGAGGGCGAGCGAGAACATATTCAAGGGCAGAGCACATTTGTCCCGGTCCAAAGCATCGGTCCCCGAAAAGCAGGAAAGAAAACGAGCGTAAGCAACACCAAGAAGAAGCAGAAAATCCGAGATCATACGGCAGCGGTCGCTGATAGCGATTTAAATGAGGAACAGGATTCGGCGATTAGAATTACTGATCGGCCGGTTCTTGTTCAAGCTGGACCTGGAACTGGAAAAACTCGTACACTTATTCACAGAATCTGCCATTTAATTCAGGATTGTGGAGCCGATCCTGAGACAATGACCGCTGTGACCTTCACGCGCAAAGCCTCTAAAGAAATCCGCGAACGTCTCGAAATTGCAATGGGCAAGCAGAAAGCCGATAAGTGTTGGTCAGGCACGTTTCATCAATTGGGTACCCGAATTTTGGACATTTTCGAAAAGCGAGGACAGAGCGAATCCAGGACGAATATTCTGACGGAAGATGCAGCCAACAAATTGTTCCGCAGCGCGGTGATTCAATCCGGACTCGACGTTTCATCTTCATCTGTAGCTTCCTTGCGGAAACAGGTGAGCCTGCTTAAGCAGAACATGTGTGATCCGAATCATGAGATTTCAGACCCCATTCTATCGAAGGCATACGGCGCATATGAGGATCATTTGCGCACCGCTTCTGCCTGGGATCTTGACGATCTTCTGTTATGCCCGACCAAGTTGTTGAAAGAAAACCCTGCCGAAGCAAAAGAGGTAAGAGAGGCAATAGCAGTTCATCTGCTCGTGGATGAATTCCAGGACGTCAATAGAGCGCAGTACCGAAATGGTCCGACTTCTTGGCGGACCAATGGGAAGAGGTCTATTCGTCATAGGCGATCCGAATCAAGCAATTTACGGATTCCGAGGGGCTGACAGAAAATTCTTTTTCCGATTTTCCGAGGATTATAGCGACGCCGCCCGGGTTGGCCTTTTTCGAAACTACAGGTCTCAAAAGACTATTTTGGATGTCGCACAGCTGGCATTAAGCAATGATCCGGGTGAATTCCCATTGAATGGGTTTAAACCTGCTGCGGCACGGGTCACACTCGCCCGACTGCCCAACCCGGGAACTGAAGCGGAATTTATCATCCGCAGGATTGATGCTTGTCTTGGTGGATCATCCTTTTTCTCGCTCGATTCCAGGGAATTGTCTGTTGAAGGTCCAACGCAACTCGGGTTCAAAGATTTCGCGGTGCTGTTCAGGCTTAATTCAGTAGGAGATTTACTCGAAGAGACGTTCCGATCATCGGGCATTCCCTTTCAAAGGGCCAAGAAGAGTATACCTGAAGAAGAAGCGGAAGCCCTGGATCCCAGAGCCGAGGCCGTTACTCTGATGACAATTCATGCGGCAAAGGGATTGGAATTCCCAATTGTTTTTGTTGCAGGCTGCGAAGACGGGATTATCCCCTATCTTCCAGCCGGTGAGTCTACAATTAGTTTGGATGAATTAGATGAAGAGCGGCGGATCCTCTACGTTGCCATGACCCGGGCACAGGACGAATTATACCTGACAAGATCGGAGCATCGCATACTACATGGCCGGAATTGCCGAAACCCAAAGTCGAGGTTTCTGGACAAGATCGATGATGAATTATGCGATTTCATAAGCCCTCTGGATAACCGACCCTTTTTATCCCGTAAGCCCCGACAATGCGATCTGTTTTCATAAATGATGCAAGTGGCCGGCACAATGCCCCTTGACAAGACCATAATATTCAGATATTCAGATATACATGTTGAGATGAAAGGGGGATTGTTGCAACTGAAAACGGCCTCCAAGTTGGTATTTATTTTCCTGGGTCTGCTCGCCAACACGATTCAGCCTCCCAGCTGGGCGGCTTCATTGGATCCTTCTAAAGCAATGGCCGATTTTCAAATATTTAGGTTACCGGCTCCTGCTAGCGAATTAAAGATGCTCGATATGAACGGCCGTTTGATCACTCTCTCCGACCTGAAAGGGCGAGTAGTGCTCCTGAATTTTTGGCGGAAGAACTGCCCTTATTGCGAACGTGAGAAAATTTATTTGAGGAAAGTAGTTAAATTAGTTAATAGCCCATATCTAAAGGTTGTTTGCGCTAATTTCTGGGACAGCCCTTCTTCCATAAGAAATTATCTTGGACAAAATCAGGATGATCTGCTATTCGCCGCTCAGACCTGATAGTGAGCAATCGGTGATCAGGAATGAAATACGCGGCAAAACTATGGGATATTATGTCGTAAATGGGGCTGGAGAAGCGATTTATGAGATAAAGGGCTTCCCCTCGACGTACATAATTGATAAGCAAGGCAAAGTGGTTGCGTCACATCTGGGAATGGCCAAGTGGAACGCAATCCCTGTGCAACAATTCATAACCGCTTTGGTGAATGATTCATCACATTTTGGTAATATCGATTACGAGTTGCCGCAATGGATTGACTCGCTTCTCAGTCGGTCTGTGAGGCTGGATACTGGAGAAGCTGTCTCACGCAATAGAGTCGGGGTCGCCAAGGATCACTGATCTTTTTGGAACATAAGCTGGAATACGTCATCATCAAGCATGTGAGGGCTCATGGAAATATGGTTATTGGTAATAATTCTAGCTGCATGGTTTATTTTGAACCGATGGATACTCCCATATTTCGGTGTTTCTACCTGAATGGCTCCGTCCTGCTCCCCCGTGGACCGGGGGCAACAAGAGAATCCACGGACCCCACCTCGCAATAGCCCCGTTTCTCATGAGAGGTAAAAGGAATGGAAACCGCTAAGAAGGATGAAAGTGAAGACAAACAAGATCGCGATGAATTGTTTCGTGAAATAAAAGCAAAGAAGTTCGATAGAGAGGCGGAAGTATTTAAGGCACTAGGACACCCCATCCGTCTAAAAATAGTGTACGGACTCGTGAAGGTAGGGGGTTGTAATGTCAAGAATATGCAAGAATGTCTCGGCCTACATCAGGCGACAGTCTCGCAGCACCTGATTCATTTGAAAAGCCGCGGTATTATCAGCTCGACCAGGCATGGACTTGAAATGGTTTATACTGTCAATGATTCGTGGGCCCAGTGCGTGATAGATAACATAGAAAAGAAACAAAAAGAAGCCAACAACGCTGAATAGAACAGCTCTTGTTCTTGTCGATCCGTTTGTCCCAGGAAATATGCTCCGCCGGACTTGTCTCTTCACACCCTTTTTCATTTGTCTTTTGATTGAATCCGAGTAAATTCCATGTGAAATCTGTATGAGAGGACAAGACCATGGCTGATCTGGTTCGCTTTGGGGTATCAATCCCGGACGATCTGCTGGAAAAATTCGATGTCCTGATAGCTGAAAAAGGTTATACGAACCGTTCCGAGGCGATTCGCGACCTCATAAGAGACCGCCTAGTCGAAGACGAGTGGAGCGTGTCCGAACATGAAGTAGTCGGAACGGTCACGGTAGTTTACAACCACGAACAGAGCGATTTAGCTCAAAAATTGACCGAGATTCAACACCGGCAGCACCAGCTGGTAATTTCATCCCTGCATGTGCACTTGGATCATCATAATTGCCTGGAGGTCCTTATAGTTAGGGGCAGTTCGGAAGCCGTCAGAAAGGTGGGCCAACTATTAATTTCCACACGAGGCGTGAAACACGGAAAAATTACCATGACCACAACGGGGCAAGAGCTTGATTGAACCCCGCTCCGGAATTGTCGCATCAATCACCAGTGTGTCCTCTTAAGCTGTCGTCAGAATTGGGGGGTTCATCCGATTCTGGAGCGTCCAAATAATTTATGCCGTAAATGATCGATCCTTCAGGCTTATCCTTATAGAATATTAGGACGCGGTCTCCATCCAGGGGTAATTTGGGAGGGATAAAACGAGCCTTCCATCTTAATAGAAACCTTTGGATGCCGGATTGATCGTCAGGGACCAGCAAAAGAAATCCCTCCCCCACTTCCTTGACAGTGCCTTGAATACGTTTGATAGGCTCAGCCGCGGATAAACCGACTCCTCCAAAAACGAGCAAGGTTATTACGCATATTGCGACTACTCTGCGCATAATTTCCGTAAACCGGATCCGCGCTCGGCTCCTATCATCTTGCTTAACATAAACCGAATTCATTCAGCATTGACAGAGCCGCTTTCCGACCTGCACCCATGGCGAGTATAACTGTCGCTGCGCCGGTTACGATATCGCCTCCGGCCCACACGCGATCCTTGGATGTTTTACCGCGTATCAAGATCCGCAATTATGTTGCCCCATTTATTGGTTTCCAATCCGTCAGTTGTAGAAGGCACCAGCGGATTGGCTGCATTACCGATTGCAACAATCACGGTATCAACTTCAATATTGAAAGTCTCACCGGGAATGGCAACTGGGCGCCTTCGTCCGGACGCGTCCGGCTCACCAAGTTGCATTTTCTGGCACTTGACTGCGACTGCCCATCCGGCCTCATTCCCCAGGATCTCCAGAGGGGAAGACAGCAGCTGAAATTTCACACCTTCTTGCACCGCGTGATGAACCTCTTCCGAGCGAGCCGGAAGCTCATCCATAGTACGGCGATATATTATGCTGACTTCTTCAGCTCCAAGTCTTAAGCTTGTTCTGGCGGCATCCATTGCAACGTTTCCTCCACCGAACACTGCTACCCGCCTACCTTTTGCCACGGGAGTGTCAGCTTCAGGGAACTGATAAGCCTTCATCAGATTGGACCGCGTGAGAAATTCATTGGCAGAGTACACCCCGTTTAAATTCTCACCCGGAATTTTCAAGAACAGAGGGGCCCCAGCGCCGGTACCGATAAAAACAGCATCATATTTCTTTTTATTCAGCAGGTCATCCACCGTTTCGATGCGGCCGACAACCCAGTTCGTCTTGAACTCGACACCCAATCGTCGTAGTTCGTCAACTTCGGCCCGAACAATAGCCTTGGGCAGACGAAATTCAGGTATGCCGTAAACCAAGACACCTCCGAGTTCATGTAGTGCTTCGAAGACGGTGACGGCGACGCCCTTCTTGATCAATGCTCCAGCCAAAGTGAGGCCGGACGGACCGGAGCCTACCACTCCCACCTTTAGCCCTGAAGGAGCGGCCAGTGGCGGAAGCTCACAACCGTGTATGGCCGCGTAATCAGCGACAAAACGTTCGAGCCGTCCTATGGCGCATGCTTCGCCTTTGCCTTTTCTATTCAGAACGCATTTTGATTCGCACTGCGATTCCTGAGGACATACGCGGCCCGCGATACGCGGTAAAGCGTTCTTCTCCTTTATTTTCCAAGCAGCACCGACGTAATCGCCTGCCTTCACCATTTCAACAAAATCCGGGATATCTACTTCTACAGGGCATCCTGTCATGCAAAAAGGTTTTTTACAGTGGAGGCACCGGCTGGCTTCGAGAAGGGCAAGATCATTGTCGTAACCGAGAGCCACCTCATAAAAATTGTGCGCTCTCTGGATTGGATCCTGCTCCGGCATCTTCTGCCGCGGCATTCTTGGTCGTTTTGATTGTTGTTCCTGTTCAGTCATGCCGCCCCTCCTGGGAACGTGCAATCACACCCCCGCGGAGATTCTTTGAACTTATTCAGAGAAATCAGCTCCGGACCCTTATACATTGCGAGCCTTTTGGTCAGAAGATCGAAGTCCACCTGAAACCCATCGAATTCCGGCCCATCGACACATCCGAACATTGTCTTTCCTGCTACTTCCACGCGGCATGCTCCGCACATCCCAGTTCCATCTACCATGATCGGATTCAGACTAACGACAGTCTGCAGGTTAGCCTTGCGCGTTACATTCACTACCGCCTTCATCATGGGGACCGGCCCTATAGCGACACACAGATCCAATTTGTCTCTTTTATCAATGAGATCCTGCAAAACCTGGGTAACAAAACCGTGGATTCCGAACGAACCATCGTCAGTCGAGATAAGAAGCTCAGTGCTCACCTTTTTCATATCGTCGGTCATGATGAGCAACCCTTCAGTACGAGCTCCCAATATTGTGATTACATGGTTGCCCGCATCGTGCATTGCCTTAGTGATAGGATAAAGAGGTGCGACTCCTATCCCACCACCGACACAAACAACAGTACCGAATTTCTCCACATGAGTAGGTTTCCCGAGAGGTCCACAAAGATCCGCCAAGCGCTCTCCTACTTTCATGGATCCCAAGAAATACGTTGTAGTGCCCACTTCTTGCCATATTAGAGTTATAGTCCCATTTTCAACGTCTTTATCCGCAACCGTGAGCGGAATTCTTTCGCCATCCGGATGTGACCTCAAAATAATGAACTGACCCGGACGGTGGGCGCGGGCTATTTCCGGAGCTGAGATTACCGCCCTGTTAACTCCTGGCCCAATCTGATATTTCTCCACAATCTCGAACATTTATCGAACCTCCTGGCGCATGAGCAACTGTTGGTATTCTGAAAATTCAGAAGGATTAGAAGAGGGCGCCTTGCAAAATCGTAATTTTCCAATTTATCATAATCTCTCAATCCCCATCAACCTCAATTTCTGTCCAGCACTATTTTCATTTGGCAATCACAATATGATAATAGCTTTTTCCTCTTGAATCCAATAGTCAATGCAAGTTATGGTATAGAATAGATGCTTAAAAGGAGAGCCTTTATGGTCAGGAGACTTATATTAGCTGCTATCATTCTCATTGTTTCCGTGTTTCTTGTTCAGCCCTGTCGTCGCACAAGTGAAGTGGTCCGTTCCCATGAACGAATATCCCAACCAATGGTATCCTACTACGCCGCCACCCGCGTATAATCCCTATGGATATTACTATCCAGGATATGGTTCCGGATACGCAGGCGGGTACTGGACGGTACTATCAAGGGGGGTATGGCGCGTATCCCCAGGGAGGTTATTCCGGGAATCCATATTATTATCAATCTACTCAGTAATAAGATGAGTTCCGGCCCTAAGACGCGCTGGTCTACCACTCAGCGATTTCCTTTTTCAGTGCTTCAACTACCCCCGAAATTTTTGTGAACTTTACTTCCTTAGTTCTCCTATTTCTTAACTCAACGTTTCCCTCTGCCAAAGCTTTCTTGCCTATGGTTATCCTAAACGGGATTCCCAGAAGATCCGCGTCCTTGAACTTAACCCCCGGTCTTTCATCCCTGTCATCAAGCAGCGCATCAATGTCGTGCGCCCACAAATCCCCATAAACCTTTTCAGCAGCGTCATCTATTTCCGGGTTCTTGGCACCGACGGGAGTGACAATAGCAGTGAACGGAGCAATGGCCGGCGGGAATATGCATCCGTCGTCATCGTGGCCCTGCTCGATTGCCGCAGCTACGGTCCTGCTGACGCCGATTCCATAACAGCCCATGATCATGTGTTTTTCCTTTCCTTCCGCATCGAGAAAAACAGCATTCATTGCTTTGGAATATTTTACTCCCAACTTGAACACATGACCGACTTCAATGCCCTTTGCTAAGCACCAGCGTGCCATTGCACCTGGGACAAGGATCGCCTTCCGCGGCCGATCGGAAATCACCATATTGGTCCACCATAAAATCAATTTCTGGAATGACGCCAATTAGGTGCAGATCCTTTTCATTCGCCCCCACGACGGCTGAAGGAATCTCACGAACGGCATTGTCCGCTAAGATTGTAATATCCTTTGAGTCCCACAGGCCCTGAAAATCCCAAAGGACCACCAGTTATTTCTTCGATAGTTCTTGCGTCGGCAAACTCCAATTCCGCGGCTTTGAGGAAATTCTTGACTTTGACCTCGTTCAATTCATGCTCGCCACGGATGAGCACCGCCGCTGGGCCAACATCGGTTGATACAATAAGCGTCTTGATGAGATCGCTTGGTTTCACCTTGAGGAAACCGGAAACCTGCTCGATGGTGCTCATGCCGGGAGTTTCGACTCTCTTGAAACTCCCTTTTTTTCCTCGGATGGGTTTGGTATCGCTGGGTCTGATTTCGGCTTTTTCCAGGTTGGCAGCGTAGTCACACGAGTTGCATGAGACAATCGTGTCTTCGCCCGTGTCGGCCAATACCATGAATTCGTGTGAAAAGCTTCCGCCAATAGGGCCGCTATCGGCTTCGACGGCCCTGAACTTGAGTCCACAACGAGTGAATATTTTCTGGTATGCTTCCCACATGATCCGGTAAGATTCTTCCGCTCCGTGATCGGTGGGATCGAATGAATATCCGTCATACATCATGAATTCGCGGCATCGCATGAGACCGAATCGTGGCCGGATTTCATCCCGAAATTTGGTCTGTATTTGATACAGATTCAACGGCAGATCCCTATAGGAGCGAACATCTCGTCTTACCAGGTCAGTAATCACTTCCTCATGTGTCGGTCCGAGGCAAAATTCGCGATCGTGCCTGTCCTTAAAGCGTTGCAACTCTTTTCCGTACAGCTCCCAGCGGCCGGATTCTTTCCAGAGTTCGGCGGGTTGAACCATCGGCAGAAAAACCTCTTGTGCGCCGGCTGCATTCATTTCTTCACGGACGATCTGTTCCACTTTTCTCAAAGAGCGGTAGCCAAGCGGCAGGTACGAGTAGATTCCGGCAGTGAGCCTTCTGATCATACCTGCTCGCACCATGAGCCGATGGCTGACCACTTCCGCATCGGCAGGATCTTCCTTAAGTGTGGGAACAAAAAAGCTCGACATTCTCATGGAAAAATTCCTTCTGGACTTGGTCATTCAATAATTGACAAGCCCGACAAAAACTTAACTCATATTTTCTATACAGATCAAGTGCTGATTTTCTAGTGGAGTCACCCTTCAGTTGCAGGCGGCCAAAGAATGTCATTGCGACCCTGTTGGAAAACGGGGGAAGCAATCTCGCGGCTTTGGGGATTGCTTTCCCGCGGAACGCGGGATGTCACTCCTCGCAAGGACAAATCCACGCCCCTCTAACTGAGAGGTCATCTAGTGGATTCTCCTCAAAATTCAAAAATGCTATTATCTTGATACACGAACCAAGGCTTTGATGAAATGCCAGTACTAACGTCCTCGGAAATTTTTGAAAGGGCTCGCGAAGCGGCTGAAAATATCGAGCGCATTGCCGATTGTGTCCCCGCTCATGCGGAGTAAATAGGATATCAGGAGAAATCGGATTTTGCTCTGCAGGTCCGCAACCGGTGGTAGCTTCCATTTTACCTCATTTTGGCGAAGAGCCACCTTTGACTGGACCAGGGGGTGCTGGAACTATCTTTTTCTCCGGCTGCAACATGCGATGCGTATATTGTCAAAATCACCAGATCAGCCAAGGGGGTACAGGACACCCGATCAGTCCTGAGCGCCTGTCGCAAGAGATTCTTGGACCTGCAACAACAGGGCTGTTGCAGCTTGGAGCCGGTCTCGCCGAGCCACCATTTGCCGGGTTTTCTCGTGGCCGTCGCCGAGGCGATTGCAAAAGGCATGACGCTTCCCATCGTTTATAACACCAATGGATATGAGTCACCTGAAACTCTGGAGCTTTTGGATGGAATCGTGGATGTGTATCTACCGGATCTTAAATATGCTTCCGAGGCACAAGCGGCAAGATATTCCGCGACGCCGGACTATGTAGAAATCGCGCGTGCGGCGATTCTCAATGATGCATTCCCAAGTGGGAAATCTTGTGGTAGACGTGGAAGGTAGAGCCACGCGGGGAGTCATTATTCGGCATTTAGTCCTTCCTAATAATCTTGCCGGCAGCTGCGAAACACTTATGTGGACTCGAGACAATCTGCCGAGAGACATTACCTTATCGATCATGGCTCAATATACGCCGCTACACAAAGGCTCTGATTTCCCGTTGCTCAACAGGGCCGTAACTACAGAGGAGTACGAGGAGGTAATAGACTACGCCTGGTCACAAGGATTCGAAAACGTGTTCATTCAGAACATGGATTCTCAGGAAGTAGGAGTTACCTGATTTCAGCCTTGATCAGCCATTTAACTGGAGTTAACCGGCTGGCACTCTTAACCCGCTCATAGGAGGAAAGCATGGAAACCAGAAACCTTTGAGTTGGAGTTCGCCAAGTTCATTCAAAAATTCCACGAACAAATCAAAGAAAACTTTCTGGAAGACACCTTCCGCAAGCGGGAACTCTTGTCAAAATACCAATTGAGAAAAGAGATGCTTGAAGAAATGGCAGACAGCATTCTTTCCGAGTTTGCTGTCAACATCGATCGAAGGACGGCCGTTGAAACCATAGCCGATCGCTACCTGCAGCTTGGTATGAGGTGTTGCGAAGACAATCTGAGTTTTGCCGAAATGACCAGAGTTTTCATTCTGCTTAAACGCCACATATGGTTGTTTTTCCAGGAGAGTAACTTTGCCGGGCAGCCCTTTGATATTCGCTCTATCGTGGCGCTGAATAATAGAACTTCACTTTTTTTCGATCGTGCGGTTTATTATTTTCTCGTAGGCTATGAACAGGCCCATTCGGAAGATGCGAGCGAAATGGATGGGCTGTACAAAGCTTTTCTGGGCAGAATCCGTCGAGACTTGGGACTCCCACCCGGGAACCGGGACTGATATCCGCTTGCGGTCTAACAACTATGGGTGATCTCCCTATGCTTGCATATTTTGACTGCTTTTCCGGTATATCCGGCGATATGACATTGGCTGCCATGATAGACGCAGGTCTTGACGCTGGTTTTCTCAAGAATCAACTCTCGATGCTTCATCTCGACGGCTGGTCTTTGAAGGTGGACAGATCGTCGAGGCATGGGCTGTCAGGAGTCCGGCTGCGACGTGGAAGTAAATCAGCACCAACCTCATCGCAATTACCAACATATTCGTAAAATGATCAGCGAATCCGGGATTCAGCACCGCGCTAAAAATCGGGCTCTCGAGATTTTCGATGTGATCGCTGATGCAGAAGCTCGCATCCACGGTGTGGAAAAAGATCACGTGCACTTTCATGAAATTGGAGCTGTGGATTCCATTGTAGACATTGTGGGAACCGCTGTAGGTTTTGAAGCTCTGGAAATTGAAAGAATGATATGCTCGCCTATCCCTGTGAACCGCGGTTTTGTAAAAACCGCACATGGGATGCTACCCACACCGGCTCCCGCGACATTGGAAATCCTCAAAAACGTTCCTGTGAAAGGAGTCGAAGCCTCCATAGAACTGGTCACCCCTACCGGTGCTGCTATCGCGAAAACACTGGCCTCTGAATTCGGTCCATACCCTAGTTTTGTTCCTCAAAGCATAGGTTACGGCTTAGGCCGATCTGATCCACACGAATTTCCGAATGCTCTCCGGATTACCATCGGGCAGGAATCTGAATCCGCGGTCGGTCGAGACCAGGTCGGCGTTCTGGAATGTCAGGTCGATGATCTTGATCCCAGAGTGCTCGGCGCTTTGATGGATCTCCTGCTCTCCAAGGGAGCTTTAGACGTCACTTTTTCATCGGTGCAAATGAAGAAGAATAGACCTGGCACTGCTATCAGAGTAATTACTCCGCCCAATCATGTAGAGGATTTCGCCCGGCTTCTGATGTCCCACACCACCACATTGGGAGTGCGTGTTTCCCAGTCGGAGCGAATTCTTTTGCCAAGAACCTCAGAGATTGCAGACACATCACTCGGGCCGATGAGAGTCAAAGTAGTTGAACGAGCAGATGGGATGAAAGATAGGCGGCCTGAATTCGATGATATAAGAGCTGCCGCAGAACGCTTGGACCGTCCGGTCTTTGAAATAATGAAACTTCTAGAAAGAGAATTGAATCGTTAGATTCGCAGTAGGGCCGAGGTCACGTCTTGAAATATGGTGATTGCGAGCAGTATAGGCATCAGCTCTTAATTGACCGCCAGCCATTTAGTCCCGCGACCTCGCGGGATTGCCGGAGGGCTCGGGAATCCCGCGGCACGCGGGACAAAAAAGCGGGTTCCCGGATTCTCTATACCGGAGTGCAGGTGGAGTATGCCTCCAGATATTCAATGTGTAAAGGCAGCGACATGGCCACACACTTTCAGGATGCTGAAATGTGAGCCAAGAGCAGACGTGATTCCGCAAGACCCCCGCAACAACCCGCGGTTATTCAAGTCCCTGCCCTAGCGCCAGTCCGGCTTCCAGAGACTGATCCCTAGAACCAAAGCCGATTTCCGGCTCGCTGCTCATCAGACGGGTTGCTTAGAGAGCTTTTTGATTGTAATATCTATTAGTCCCTCCAATCTCTGCAGAGCAGAGGATGGTTTTTCACCGTAGAAATGCTCCACTGCGCGGCTTTGGCGCGGAGCCCGGTAGTTCAGGCTAGTGAGCAGGACGGTCTACCATGCAGGCGCCCAAACCAAAACTGAATGCCAGAGATGTCATGCTGGATATCTGCGCCGGTTTGAGGGACGAAGACCTGATGTCCAAGTACAGGCTCTCTGCAAAAGGCCTCACCAGTCTTTTCAACAAGCTGATTGCAGCGAACCTGCTGTCGCCTGAACAACTTGAAGCCCGTCAAGCCCACAAAGAGACAACGGTTGACATTGAAGTAAGCGGCGGACTGCTTTCCGACAGCCAGGAACTTGCCATCTTCTCATGTCGTTGGATGTTTCGCACCAACGCGTGGGTCGTCTCCTCTCCGGCGTTCTGGAGAGATTCACTTTTCTTTGGTAGCTGTGACACGAGCTTTTATGCGCTTAATTCCCAAACTGGAAGAATTCTTTGGAGTTTTCGCGCAGGAGATGTGATTCGGTCATCGCCCGTTGTGGGGAATGAAATCGTCTATTTTGGAAGCTGGGACAAACACGTGTATGCGCTGCGGGTCGATAACGGGAGCCGTGTCTGGCGATTTCAGACGAAAGGGGCGATATGGTCCTCGCCTCTCCTGGACGAAGGAGCGCTTTTCATTACGAGTTCCGACGGGCAGCTGTACGCGTTTGACAGTTTCACCGGGCAGACCATGTGGCAATTCAAGGTAAAAGGGGCGACTCTGCACTGGGCGGAATCGGCGCCTGCCGTCGGACAAGGCGCGGTTTTCGTCGGAAGCCCTACGGGAATGCTGTACGCTCTGGACACCCGCGCCGGTCAGCCGATCTGGACCCTAAATGCAGGGGGTCCTATTGATTCCTCCCCAGTATTCAAAGACCGGGTCGTATACGTCGGCGCCGGAACCACAACACTGCACGCTATAGACTGCATAACAGGACAAGAGCTATGGAAGCGTATGACTGAGGAATCCGTGTACGCTTCGTTGGGTGCCGCAGGTAATCTGCTCTGTTACTGCACGCTGAATGGGGTTCTCCATGCTCTTGACAAAAAGACTGGAGAGGAGAAATGGCAATGTCAGAGCAGTGGAGGGATCTTCACGAGGCCGGTTCCGTCGGGCCGCGTGATCTACTTCGGTAACTCCGATACCAATTTATACGCTTTGGACGCAGAGACCGGAAAGAAGCTCTGGACTTTCACCGCGGGAGGCGCAGTGATCTGCGCTCCCCGTGTGCACAAGGACTCGATCTTCCTGGGCAGCACGGACGGATGCCTGTACGCCCTGCCCCTCCGGCTTGAATGAATTATATGAGGCGTAACCTGGGCTCGCGTGAAGGTTAACGGTCCCTTCGGAACTCCTCGAAAAATCGCTTTTGCAACGGGCCACACTACCATCGCGAGCATCTGCATCGGCCCTGACCCACCTTCAGTCATATAATCCCGCGGTTTCGCGGGATTGCCGGAAGGGGCGCGGTCCCGCGCAGAACGCGGGATTTCAAGAAGCGGGTTCCCGGTCTTCCTTCCTTGAGCATCCCGGTGCTTCTTCCCTTCTAGAACGAAATCGGGGAGATCTTTTCAGGACGATCTCCCCGGCTCCGGGCCTACAACTTTTTTCACGAGCTTGTATTAATTCAGTTACTGAACTACCTGCACTGTGTACCCGAATTTGTCACCATTTTCCTGCATATACTCGATCTTGACCTTTTCACCCACAGCAGGCCGACGGAAAGGCACGAACTTTGTCTTAAGTCCTACGCGGACGTTAACTACCTCAGCGGCTTCGCCTTCTTCGGTGACTCTTATTGAAAGGCTTTTGGGTGAGGATGCTACGACCTCTCCGGATAGGCTTTTATATTTCTTTTCTTCAGTCGCGGGTTTTTCCTTTGGCTCTTCCTTGCTCTCCACAGGGCCTGTGGCTACTCTTTCTTCCTTTTTTTCGGTCGGCGGTTTTTTAACAGAAGGTTTGGTTGTTTTCGGAGGAGCAGCTTCTCTCTTAGGTACCCAATTCCGATCAGCTACGTGAGCGGGTGGCTTGGTGGAGCATATTGCTCGTGGCCTCGGGCATGGCTCGGGGGCTACTTCTTCCCGAACCGGTTTTCCGCAGACAGTGCTGCTCGGGGGCGCGGGTGGAAAACATTGGGCCTCGGGCACGGCTGGAGTAAGGCTCACCACCTTAGTCGCCTTCATGTACCCGTCTTCCAACATGAAATCGACAGCGACGCGCTCTCCGATACACGGTCGACGGTTGGGCAAGTATTTGGTCCGCCAGCCGACATTAACTTCAGCGCACTGGTTGCCCGATCTGAGTGTCATTGAGCGCCAGCCGTTGTCAAGAACCGTGCCCTTGAAGGTGCAAATTCTGTATGCATCGGCAGGAGGAACAATGAGGAATTGGAAAATCAGGGTAGCCATTAAGACTGCAACCCAGGCTGAAAACAAAGACTTGCCTGACATAAGGGACCTCCTCACATGGGGGAGTGTGATTTGGCTTCTGAACCGGGCAGCCGCCGGGCAGGCCCGATGGTCAGATTGCATAAAGTGGTTTGAACATAGTATGTTAAATGTAAAAAGTCAAGTAAATTACCAAACAATGAATGTAACATGCGTATTCATTCGCCATCTATATTCAATTGTTACCGAACTCCCCTTGCTTGTCAACCCAATCGCATTATGATATCAACATAAGGGATTGGGATTAAAATGGGAATGTTTAGAGACTCCGCGTCTCCCGAAATAGATATAATAAAGGAAATGGCCGAAGGTCTTGGAAGCACAGGGCTGAGGCTTGAAGATCTAATCGAAAAGAGTATGGCCGCGCGACAGGAAGCTTTGGAAGCCATTAAACAATATCATAAGCACGCATCGGATGCTGATCGCATCGGAAATCTCACTTGCAAATGATTTGATCCGCCAATATAACGTTTTGGTGGAACAGGCTGAAGATGCTTTGAGGTGGCTTTTGATTCAGCGAGAGGCCTGCGGTTTTAGAACTCATCGAAATGTCGATCGGTACTATCCTATTCCGGCTAAGATGAAGCTAATCAAGAAATGAGCTGCCGCTATTCGATTCTTATTAAGCTCGGGGCGACTTTGATGATCTCTGCTCTGGGGTATACCTTTGCATTGGCAGAGCCCGGGAAATCGTCAAAAACCTTTTCGGACAAACCCGGCACGGTATGGGCTGTGATCTTTTCTTCTTCTTCTGATTGCGCCAATTGTGAAAAAGCGAGAAAGTTGATCGAAAATCTAAGAAAGAAGTATCCCGTTCGTACGAAGAGTTTCAATATCGATCGTGATAAGGACCGTGCCATTTACAAACGATTGGAGGCAATCCACGCGCGGGACAGGTTCTCCGTTCCTGTGGTCCTGGTAGGGGAATCAGTGCTGGTGGGCGAAAAGGAAATATCCGGCAAGTTGGAAAAAATTGTTAAAAAACTTGCTGGATCAGGAGGCTCTCAGCTCCCGTACCTGGGTCCTGTAAAATCCGATGAAGCGCCGGCTACTCGATCGACAGATACAGACTGTGATCATTGCGGTCGGCGGGGACCTCCGAGTGTCGGTGAGGAGCTGCAAAAGGTCAAAGGATTTTTGAATAAATTCTTCTGACAGTCCTGCATGAATTTTAAGTATTTCGGGTGGATCCGGATTCCCCCGATCTGGAGCAATATTTATTATGAAGCTGTTACGCTTAATACTTATTGGAGCTTTGGGACTTTTCCTTTTATCATCCTGTTTATGAACCGGGACGCGTGATGCGAAGGTCCCGGGTCGGGACTCTATATTAAACGGACCTACTTCCGGCGGGTCTTCTTGCCCGCCTGGATCGCTGTTATGTCCTATTCTCAAGGGGAATTAGACGATTCTGCAAGTAGTACTTGCCTGTATCGACATACATGCATATTATAATCGCAGCGGTTTTCCGTTTGCATATTTTATCAAGGGGTTTAATCATGATTACTATTGACGATGAGTCCCGCGGCTATTTCAAAGAAAAGCTCAGCCAAAATCAGGCACTGAGAGTATTTTTCGGCGGTTATGGATGAGGCGGCCCCAGCATGGGGTTGGCTCTGGACGAGCCGAAAGAAGGCGACGAAACCCACCAGATCGATGGCCTCCAAATAATCGCAGATCCCTTTGCCATGAAATTAATTAAAGAATCCGGAGGGCTTACTATAAAATCAAGTATGTTCGGCCCAACCGCGGAATTGAATAGGGCCAGTGGCGGCGGCTGCAGCTGCGGATAAGGGGATCTCGTATGCCGATATTTGAATTCAAGTGCGATAGCTGTGGAAAAGAATTTGAAAAAATCGTTTTTTCTTCCGGAAAAGATTCCGTGACCTGTCCGGCTTGTAGTTCCGGCGAAACTCACAGGATTCTATCAGTCTTCGCGAGTTCTGGAACCGACAAAATCCTGGCCGGTTCCGGGTGTTCCTCTCACAGCGGTCACTCAGGCCATTCCTGAGGACACTAGTGCAGCGGCCACGGTGTGGCCGATATAATTAAAATTATAGATAATCCTGTCTCAGAAGCGGGTCTCGAACCCGCTTTTTTGTCCCGCGTGCCGCGGGATTCCCGAACCCTCCGGCAATCCCGCGGGGCCGCGGGACTATATGGCTAGCGGTGGGTTAAGGGCAGATGCACATGGTGCAACTCGGGCTACGCCGCGGACCCAACAAAAAGCATGTTGGACGCGGCCCAATGTGTCTCCAGGCGAGCCCCTTCCTGGCTCCGGTAGCGGCCGGCGTCCCGAGGCTGTCTCAAAAATCCGAGAAAGGCCAAAATCGTGCTATGAAAACTATGATTTTCCTGGTTCCCAGGCTCCGCCTGGGAACCCATATCTTCCGGGCTCTGCCCGGTAACTGTCTGGCATTCTAGCCTATAATGGAGGCGGAGCCTCCAGGTCATGCATTCCCAGGCGGAGCCTGGGAACGAGAAGTGTGGCACGATTTCTTCTCGATTCTGAGTTTTGAGACAGCCTCTCCCTGCCGGTCGTTCTGAAATGAAGAAACTAGCTTTCTCGCTTTATATCAAATGTGAATGTCAGCAAGGGTGGAGCGCCCGTGGCCGCTGGTCTTTCTTGATGCGGGTTCGGACAGTCTTGTCCAGTGGTCTCAGAGATCGTCGCTTGTGATTCTTAATAGGCGTGGGGCTTTTAAACAGCGTCCTTTTGCTCCATCGGCAGCAAAAGCTTTCACTGCTTTCTTTCCGGCAATTTCGGAGTCAGCTTCGCCGTATGTGTACGTATACCTGATGGGCGCCTTCTTGTTTGCTGTCATGCACCAACAAAAAGCACCGTAACTTGTGTCTTTTTTAGCATCTGTCTTGTTAAGCACCTCGGAGACTTCGGATCGTTTCGTGTGTACCACCGGTCGGCCATGCCTCTCTTGGTTGTTTGCTACACTGGCTATTAGAGACTTCCACTTGCGGATAGTGTGATCTAATGCTTCAGCCGACTTAACAACTCCTGTCACAGTCTCTCCCCAAGCTATTTCAACAGAGAGCAACAAAGAAAAGAGCAGTAAGAACCGGCAGACGCATGCTAAAAATCCAAACGGTGTGTTCATGCAAGAAGCCGCCATTTCACAGGGAAAATAAATACATCGTTCCGTGCCCGGAGTGCTACGCGATCATCTATAGCAGTTTTCAAAAGTTTTGTACCCGTAACGGATAGGATCGGAGGGTAATACAGAATGGTAGGACAGGCTTCCAGCCGGTCTATTAAGAATGACGGACAATCCCGCGTTCTGCGCGGGACGTCGCCACCAAATCCTCTTCCATTTCGCGATCACATTTGAGAATCCCCATAACTAGCTGATAACTGGAACAAAAGGGGCTTAGTAGTCAAATAGTCCCGAACCATGCTCTGCCGTTGCCTTTGTTCCGTAGTGGCATGAAGAAGGTGGAGTCGCAATTCGCAGCCGATCATGCGTACATGAGCCGACGCCCCTTGGATTCGGGAATCGGATCGCCAAATTCCCGAGCCGTGTCAATCCAAAGCCGAATAGCCTCTTTCACATTCTCCAAGGCCAATTCCTCAGTCTCTCCGTGAGCTGAGCATCCGGGTAGTTCCGGCGCTTCGGCCACGAAGACTTGATCTTCATTGCTCCAGTAAATAAGAATTTCATATTTCTGCATCCAGTTCCCCTCCGAGCCCGTACTTTAACAAGATTGACCACACTTGGCGTAATTGATACGCTTTTGCTTTGCCGTCATCCCGCTGCAAGGTGATCTTCTCCTCGATTCTGTCCTTCCTGAAAATGTGGTGACTCCCACGAGTTCGTTCCACAAATCCCAATCGGAGCAGTAGTTGACGCAGCTCGTCAAAAGCTATGTTCGTGTCCGACGTTCCTCTCAAGATTTGCAGTAGCAGTTTCTCGTATTTACTCATATTATTCGAAACATTTGCAGAGCAGAGGATGGTGACGATTCTTCCACCTTCCCTACTCCGTTGTTGAGCCCCAAGCATGAAAGAGTTCTTTTCTCATTTTCATCCGGATCCACTAGTCTCCCAACAATCGCCGCCGAGTCCTCTTGAACGTCTCGTCCCAGCGAATCTCGTCCTGGATATCCTCAATAAATTCCCGTACGCGTTCAACGATCTGCTGTTGGGTATCTTCGGGAACGCTTTCCATCATCTTGACCAATGTCGCAATCGCTTCCGTTGACTTCGGGAACTCCGCCGTACAAAAGGCAAACAATACTCTTGGTCAGGGTTCTTGAAACCACATAATTATGGGTTTGTTCTGCTCACGGCACACTTTCAGGGAACGTCGGTGTGCCGCGTGAGAACGGCTACAGCATTGTAAATGCGACAAAGAATTTGGAAATGAGGCACGGCGCCAATCAACAGTGCTGAGACCTTCTCATAGGAATTTGGCATAGCAGGTTGCGCTCCATAATGGATAGAGTTCCTGCTGTCCCGAACTGCGTCGGACCATATTACCGAATTTCTAAGATCTTGTGGTGTTACCCCGCTCTCCTTGCGAACATCATCAAGCTTGCTTCCTCACAGACGCGGAGAGTTTGCATAATCTTCTTTCCTGCTCCTATGAAAGTATCCTGCTGTGCCTCCCGAATTTTGGCCGCTTCCTTCACGGATTCTCGTTCAACAGCATCGGCAAGTCTGATACCGACCATAACCAAAATCACCTGACCTGTTTGCAGCCCTACCCTACACCTCTACACGCTGACTCCAAAGTGCTCTCCTCCTAATCCCATTTCCTCACATCTTCTATTGTCTTATGATCCGGCGGGCAAGGTTCCGGGATCCAGTATTCTTACGGAGCCTCGGAGCTTCATCACCTCTTTGACGGTCTGCTCGACAGCCGGAATAAATCCTTCGGGGGCAGATCCCTTAAGCTCCACTTCGAGGGTCATTAGATCCTTGTTTCGCGGTCGCTCCACCAGGAGACGGGCCTTGGCGATCTCGGGATGGATCTCCATCACCTTCTCCACTTGAGAAGGATGCACGAACATGCCTTTGACCTTGGTCACCTGGTCCGCGCGACCCATGATGCGAGTCAGGCGAGGTCCGGTCCGTCCGCATGAACATGGTCCGGTGACAATGCTGGAAATATCTCCGGTGCCGAACCTGACCAGCGGATAAATCTTATTGTTGCATGTCACCACGACCTCGCCCGGTGAATCCTCAGGAAGAACCTCGCCAGTCTGAGGATCCACTATTTCCACAATCACGTCATAATGGATATGCATGCCATTGATAGCCGGGCATTCGTAGGATACGCATCCCACATCCGCTGTTCCGTAAGATTGTCTGCCGATGACTCCGTATTTGTCTTTAAATTTTTTGCGCAGCGACTCGGGCACCATTTCGGCCAATATCATGCCGATTTCCAGTTTGAAATCTTTTGCGGGTTGAAGCCCCATGTCTTCAGCCTTCTTGAAAATCGCCATTAGAAAGCTTGGGGTGCCTATATACCCGGTAACCGGCAAAGCTTGGAGGATTTCCACCTGACCGTCAGTATTGCCCACGCCGGTGGGAATAGTAGTCGCGCCAATTTCGGCCACTCCGTCCTCGAACATATGCCCGGCAGGAGTGAGATGATAGGAAAAGGTATTCACAACAAGGTCACCCGGTCGAAAACCCGCCGAGTACAGGGCGGTTCCCCATCGGGAGTAACTCCGCGCTTTTCCCACAGGATCGTAGATTGGACCCGGCGATTGGTGGACTCGCAAGAGATCGCTCATGGGGACAGTCAAGAAGCCGCCAAACGGAGGATTCGCTTTTTGCGCTTCGGACAACTCCTTCTTTTTGATTGTGGGAAGCTTGGCAAGGTCTGCAATGGTGCGGATATCATCAGGTTTGGCCCCGGCTTGATCAAGTGCGGCCTTGAGTGGAGTCCCAGCGGTATAGGCCACGCCAAGGATTCCGCGAAGAAACTTTTCCTGATATTCTTGCCGCTCGTCTAAGGAAAACTTCTCTTCCTCATGTAAAATCCCGGAGCTACGATCGACGTGATGCATATTCTTCCACCTCTCAAGAAAAGAATCCTTAAGCTGGAAAGTGAGGACAAAGAAGTTCTACCTGGTTAAATCATAGTTCAAAAAATGCTAGGTTCTCGAAATTCTCCAAAGGCTTCTCTAAAAATATCCGCCATTTCACCCACAGTGCAGTATGCCTTACAGCAATTCACCAGCAGGGGCATGACGTTCCTCTTTGCACGGGTAGCGATATCCAGTTCTTTTAATGTGCGACTTACTTCCGAGTCGCTTCTTTCCACTTTGATCTGTTTCAAATTTTCGAGTTGCTTCTCCTGGGTAGTGGGATCGTACTCATGTAGCTCAACATCCTGTTCCCCTTCGTCCACGTATTTGTTGACCCCTATTTTGATGAATTCATTCTTCTTGAGTCCACGTTCCCATTCGTATGCCTGCTGCGCAACCAGTTTCTGCACAAAACCAGTGGATACGGCTTCTATCATCCCGCCCACCTGCTTGATTCTGTCGCGTTCTTCCTGAATCTTTTCTTCCATCTGTTTGGTTAGCGTTTCAATAAAGTACGATCCGGCCAAAGGATCTACCGTGTCTCGCAATCCGATCTCGTCCATGAGGAGTTCGCAAGTCCTAAGCGAAAGCAAGGCCGCTCTAGGCGTTGGAATGGTGAATGCCTCATCAAAAGAGCATAGAGCCGTAGTCTGCGCGCCGGCAAGCGCCGCAGCAAGAGCATAATAAGCCCCTCGCATAATGTTATTCTCAGGTTGGGCCTTGGTCAGCCCGAATCCGCCGCCTCCGAATAAGCCCCGAAGATGCATGGATTTCGGGTCCTTAGCACCGTAATTCTCTTTCAGATTCTTTGCCCAGAGCTTCCGTGCGGCTCTGAATTTGGCGACCTGTTCCCAAAGATTCCCGAATATATTGAAATTAAAAGTGATACCTCGGGCGATGTCGTCTACCGAGAGGCCACGCGCAATTGCTTCGTCAATGTAACTATTGGCAATTTCTAGAGCAAAACCAATCTCCTGGGCAGGAGTGGCACCGGATTCCCGGATATGATATCCGCAGACGGATACCGGATTACAACGTGGCAGAGTCGTGATGGAATACTCGATGGTATCTCCTATCAAGCGTACTGCATCATGAACCGGATAAATCCAAGCGCCGCGACCGATCATCTCTTTGAGGATATCATTCTGCGGAGTTGCGCTGATTCTCTTAGCATCGAATCCCCGCTTCTCGGCCATGGCCTGGTACATGGCCAGCATGATAGAGGCAACGGCGTTGATCGTGAGTCCCGAACCGATCCTGTCCAGCTGAATGTCTGCGAACGCAATTTCAAAATCGCGAAGCGTATCGACTGCCATTCCGACTCGGCCCACCTCACCTTCCACCCGGGGGTCGTCCGAGTCGTACCCCATCTGTGTTGGAAGATCGAATGCCACGTTAAGCCCGCTCTGGCCGTGTGAGATCAGCAGTTTGAATCGCTCGTTGGTTTCCTGAGGTGTCCCGAATCCGGAATACTGGCGAGTGGTCCATTCCCTGGAGCGATAACCCTCCGCATGAATGGATCTGGTGAATGGATATCGACCCGGTTCACCCAAATCTGTTTCGTAATCAAAACCTACTTGTTCCAGATCTTTTGGATCGTAATTGGGTTTGACTTTTATTCCGGACTGGAGAATCACCTCTAGAATCGCGTCTTTTTCATTTTTTATGTATTTGGCTACACCCATAATGATTACCTGCTGCAAAGTCGTTGTTAAGGACCCGGTTTCATTTCTAAGATACAACGAATGAACCAGATCCGGATTATTTGAAGTTCCTCGACGCGTCAGATAACGCCCTCGGATTTTAGGACTGCGATTTCGCCTGCTGGAATGCCTAGTTCCTGCACGAGAATTTTCTCATTATGTTCACCGAAACGAGGCGGAAAAGTGAGTTTTCTCCCGCAGGATTCAAGGAAAGCCGTCGTGACCGGCGGCGGCGCCAGTGTAAGCTCGAATCCCGATTTGTCATCTTTGGCTTTCAGCAATTTGTCCTTTATCAGCGGATCGGCTGCGACCTCCGCCACCGTGTTGATCTTGGAAGCCGCGACTCCAATGGAATTCATTAACCCGAGCAGTCCCGCGGTGGTCATTTGGGAAGTGACATCAGAAATGGTTTTATTGAGATTCGGCAAGTCCCTGATTCGGCCCAGGTTCTTTTTGTATTCCTCTTTTGCTAGGGCGGAGAATTCCGGAAGTGCCGAAAATGCCTGAAATTGCTTATCGTTTCCTACGGCAATATAAACATAGCCGTCCGAAGTCGGATATACGGACACTGGGGCGAAAAACTCATGAGTGTTTCCGCGTCGCGAGATTTTTTTCCCGAAAGACGCGGTCATAGTAATGGGGACTGTCAACCATGAGGCGGTGCTATCAAACATAGAAATATCGATCCGACTCCCCTGACCGGTCATGGCTTTCACAAAAAGCGCTTTCATGGTGAGACCGTACGCATGTTCGCTGGTACCCATATCGGGCAACGGAACTCCAACGACCTCGGGCGACCCATCCGGCTCTCCGGTTAATTCCATGAGTCCCCCGCGCGCTTGCAGAATGGGATCGTAAGCAACTTCATTGTTATCCGGACCGAAGCCGGTAATCCCAAGCCAGATTATATCAGGTTTAATTCTCTTGAGAGAATCATAGTCGACGCCAAGCTTGTTATAATTGCGCGGCAGTTGGTTAGTGGCAAAAATATCGATGTCCAATTCGATAAGGAGCCGTTTCAATATGTCCTGTCCTTTGGGGTCGCCCAAATTGAGAGTCATGGCTTCTTTACCGGAATTAATGGCCATGTAGTAGCTGTTCATCCGTTCCTCGCCCTCGAGAAACGGGTCACCTACCAATCTGTTTGGGTCTCCAAACACCGGGTGTTCGAGCCGTATCACTCGGCAGCCATCCATAGCCAATCTGTAAGTGAGATAAGGCAGGACAGTTGCTTGCTCCAACGATAGGATCTTGATTTTCCCGAAGAGATCCATGTTTCCTGTGCTCCTTCCGTTTGTGATACAATGATGTTGACAGTGATTTTGCAAGTGCCTATGATGGGAAATCGGAAAGGATCTCAATCCTCAGTGAACCAATTATTCCTATAAAAACAACTATGTCAAGCTGATTGAGACAACCCTAGCCAGTTCGTGAAAAGTAATGCGGGATTGGGCCCACGAATCCTTAACCATATAGCGCAATAGAGGACTTGCATGCGGCTGCCCCCTTTCGGGTATCATGCATCAGGAACCAAAGTATAACTCTGTCGTTCAGGTTTTCCCTGGGAATACGTGGCGGTTCCCGGGCCTTCATAAGCTCTTTCACAGATTTTCGTGCCGTCAATGATCAGTTCATCAAACGCTACATCAGGAGGTAATCATGACTGTTAGCAAATGGATTCCCATGGGAACAGTGCTTCGCGAACATGCAATCCACTATCCTGACCTGCTAGGCTGTCAGGACAAGAAGAAAAACTTCACTTTTCGCGAGTGGAACGACCGGGCAGCGCGTTTGGCCAATGGTCTCACCAAAATGGGATGCGGCCAAGGCGTGCGATTCGCGGTTCTCGCCTTCAACCGGGTTGAATGGATGGAAATTTACGCTGGTTCCGCCAAAGGCGGGCAGGTATGTGTTCCGTTAATGTTCAGGCTGGCAGGGCCGGAAATCGAGTATATCGTCAATGATTCCGATGCTAAAGTGTTCATCGTAGAGAAATCTTTCGTCGATCTGGTGAACGGAATCAAGGATAAGTTGCCGATCCCGGCAGGCAATTATATTTTTATGGGCGAGCCGGGGGACGAGGTCCCCAAAGGATACGTGGGATATGAAGACTGGCTGCGCGCTGCCTCCGCTGAGGAACCAAAACTGATAGTGGATGCCGAGGACCCGTGGACCTTTATGTACACATCCGGCACTACTGGAAAGCCAAAGGGAGTGGTGAGAACCCATGAAAGCTATCTCGCCCAATATTATTTGAATATCTCCAACACGGGGCTAAGGCCCACCGACAAACCGCTCATGGTTATGCCCATGTGTCACGTCAATTCCATTTTTTACTCATTTCCGTACACGATGCTCACCGCGCCGATATGCGTGTATAACGAGGCGAGCTTCAATGCTGAGGATTTCTTGGCCACCGTGGAAAAATATAAGATAACGTTCGCATCCCTCGTGCCGACGCATTACATTATGATCCTTTCGCTTCCGGATGAGATCAAGAAGAAATACGACGTATCAAGTATGCGCCAGCTGTTGGTGTCTTCAGCACCCATCAGAAAAGACACAAAGATAGCGGTACTTGACTTCTTCAAGAATGCCGAGTTGTGGGAAGCTTACGGTTCGACGGAAGCAGGTTTAGTGACACTTTGCCGGCCCGAAGATCAGTTGAGAAAACTAGGGACCATCGGCCGGGAGATCTTTGGAATAGATCGAATAAAGGTCCTGGACGAGGAAGGCAAGGAAGTCCCTGATGGCGAGGTAGGCGAATTATATGCCCGCACTCCGATGCTGTTCAAGAAGTACTGGAATCTACCTGAGAAAACTAAGGAAGTTTTCCAGGATGAATGGTTTACGGCGGGAGATATGTGTTTCCGTGATCCGGACGGCTTTTATGTGCTTGTTGATCGTAAGGCAAATATGATCATTACCGGTGGAGAGAATGTTTTCCCCTCCGAAGTTGAAAATGTCGTAGGCAGCCATCCCGCGGTGAAGGATGTGGCCGTAATAGGAATACCTCACGATAAGTGGGGAGAGTCTATCCATGCTGTGGTCATTCTTCATCAGGGCAAAGAGCCTACCGATGAACTTAAGGAAGAAATCAAGAGATTCGCGAAGGGCAAAATCGCGGGTTACAAAGTTCCGAAGAGTGTTGATTTCATCAAAGATGAAGAAATGCCCAGAACAGGAACCGGTAAGATTCTTCACCGTATATTGAGGGAAAAATACGGCAAATGGAGCGATCAGCGGTAGGCGAAAGAATTCGGCCTGACAAGATTTTGAACTCATTTGCCCTGGATCGAATTCATTAACTTCCATCCTTACGAAAGATCAGAGCCCAATAGGGGCGCACGAAATGCGCCCCTATCTCACCCCGCATTCCTTTCTTTTGATAATGATGCACAATCTCGCGGTTATGCGCGGGACGATCCGACTGAAGGCGCAGCGGCTAAAGCAATGTCGTGCTTATGCTTCTAGGCAACGTCTCAACTTATATGTGCTTGAAAATATCGGTATTCCATGCTAATTAGGCAGTCCGTTTGAAGGGAACATTGCAGAATTAAGTCCCGTTCATTCGGCAGGAACTAGATAATGAAATCATTGGTTATACTATATGGCTCACGTTGAGCATACTTTCTTCAGCTGAATGGAACCTCGCACCCGCACAGGTCACCTCCCAAAATCCTCCGGCAACTGATCAATGGCTAAGTCATCAAATGAACCAACCCCCTCCAGGTACTGACAAGTATTCAATTTCCCAACAGCGTCTTGAAGAAATCCGGCAGCTTTATCTCCAGGCCAAACAGGAGCTGGAAAAGAAAACAGACAAAAAACTCGGCGACGCCAAATAGGCGAGCAAACGACCCGAGCCGCCTCCCGGTTTTTTTGGGAAAGGCTCAGGGGCGCGTGCATCTTCTGTTCAAGAAAGCGTTCCGGAATTATTCAGTTTTTTTCTTAATCTTCTGACCGGCCCACCATAACGCGCCATCTAACATTAATTTCAGTCTTCGGGATGTGGTCGAATACGAGTGCAACCTTTTTGACGCGTTCGGGATAACTGACGGCCGGGAAAATCCCTGCGGACATTGCAGGGATGGAGTAGAATTCCCTCAGCATGTCTTTCGGCAATCGAAAATTCTCAATCCAAGATTCCCGTTTCGGGAAGATTTGGCCAAAGAAAGACTCGAATTCGCCCCAATTGACAGGTCTTTTCAAACTAAGGCCTTGTTTCACTACTTTTTCCGTCATTTCTAATAAATGGTTATTCTCAGAGTCGTACGGCCCGTCCATGAACGTCAACCCCACGCTGCCGCCTTGCTTTAACAACGAACGAGCATGTTCAAGGCTCTGTCGGTAATCAGGGACCAGGAAAATGGAAGCGCTATAGATAATCGCGTCAAATTTGAAATCAAAATAGTCCCGCAGCCTAGCCGCATCCCCCTCAATGAAAGTAAGCCGGTCGGATTCTTCCACACATGAACGCGCCGCACTCAGCATGGCCGGCGAGTTATCGAGCCCCCAAACTCGTGATCCGGGGACAGCAGCTAAGATTTGAAGGCAGCTTGCTCCAGTCCCGCAGCCGATATCCAGAACTTGAGCATTGGCCTGAAGTTCCATGCGCCTGAGGAGGGTTTCGGCCAATCGGCGAAAAAAACCGTGCCGTTCTTCGAAGACCTGATATTGAGCTGGACTCGCGTCGAAGTTACCTTTGATGGCTCGCTTGATTTTTTCGATCTTGTTTTCGTCCATTGGATTATTGCATTAGCTCCGTTTGAGGGATGAGAAATCACTTTCAGAAAGAGGACGGCCAAGGGAAAAACCCTTTTGCAAAAGGGTTTTCCCCCTGGACCCTCTTTCCGAAAACTCCTAAATGGTTGCGGCGTAAGGAGGAGAAATGACTGATTTGGGCGCACGCACACGACAAATCGGCACATTCCCAGTTGACCGTGAAAAGATTAGAGTTTTTGCCGGAGGGTTCGGGAACCGGCTTTTTACACAAAAAACGGGTTCCCGAAATGTTCCCTCTTCCGTCCAGCCCCCAAGCTGACTGCGGAGCAAAAGAAACGATCCGTCGTCCATAATAATCCGTATTTGGTCTAAATAAAAATGGGCGGCCAGCGGTCGCCACTACGGTACATATTGCAGTGCAGGATACTGGAGGGACCTGTGATTAAAATCCACGGTTGATCTGTTGCTCCCTTTTCGCATAAATAGGCCACCATTGAAGCCTTGCAACTACAATTTGAGGTCGGACGTTAGTACCGATCATGCGTTCGAGTTTGCGTCTATAGCTCGATTCGCTATGGTCATCTCCGTGCTTCCATTGTCGCAAAAGGTTTTTTGCTTCGTTTTTATCCAATCCAAGAATTCTTCGCAACTGCCCCAGGGATATGCATTCCCGCTCATAAACATAGCGAGCGACCAATTCCAGAGGAATCTCTTGCAGATCATCGAGCCCAATTTTCACCCCTGCCGCCAAAAGGAAGCTATGGAGCTCGTTGTATGCCTTGGTTTTGTCAATTTCGCTTTCTGACTTGTCGTCTCCTGGATCGCTCTTGTTAGGAGAGGATATTCCTTGAATAAGATCGGTTCTTATCGGGGAGAAGATGTCCGAAATAATGGCGCCTTCCGGGCCTACTTTTGCTCCGTGAGGTTTGGAGGATCGGATAATCAGCATATCTCCGGGGCTCAATTTGCGGTCTTCCTCTCCGGGAAAAAACAGCGTGACCGATCCGTCGATCACTATAGTAACTTGCTCTGAGACATGGTCGTGGAGAGGAAGAGACGTATTCGGGGCCAGTTCCCATCGGGTGACCATAACCTTGTCTCCCCAAATCATTTTACGAGTGATGTTCTCGTTTACTCTCTGGTTCTCTATATCTTTCCAGGAAATTACTTGCACAGCAGGCCTCCGGGTTTCAGCAGATAGCTGCGACGGGACTACAACGGTGATTTAGGGAAATGTATTGCTGGTTCGAATGCAAAGTTTTGTCGTTATGACGCGAAGCCGCGTTATTTTTCCCAATCTTCAATATCAGGTCGGCTGGGATCGATCACCGTGACTTTGGAATTTCGCAGCGCCAGCCATTTTCCGCATTTTTTGCAGATAATTTTAACTCCGGTCTTCTTGATAGTTTTTTCTACAGGGATTTTGCAGTCATCACATGTAATGGCAGCAGTTTCCAGTGAATCCAAGGCATATGCTTCCCAGATTTGCCCACTGCCTGGTTCCAATTCCATGAGGTGTTTGACGGCTTCAACCATAGCCGCCGCATCGGATGAGCTAAATTGCTCTTTAGAGCAGATGAATTCCACCTGCTCAACTAACGATTTGTAATCCCTGTAAGCTGCAGTGGTCTTTCGGTTCGCAGGAGCATTTCTCTTTTTTCGAACAGGCCATTTCAGGCTTATGCCTCCGAAATGCATGAGGCCCTTCACCTTTTCCGGATACGTTCGAACGTACCAGATTACAAAGATTCCCACCCATATTGCTATTCCAATAAAAGTTTCCACTTTCCGCGTTTCCTGTCTGAAAAAGTATCCCTGAGGGTGCTCGATTATTTCTGGTATCCGGCCCGACCGGATTCAGCAAGTGCACGCAATTCTTTAATAATCCCTAGCACCTGTTCTCGCGTGTGCTCAACCGGCCCGGTATTGTCAATTATGCGCCCAGCGAGCTTTTTTTTCTTGTCAATGGGCAATTGAGCGTCAAGTCTGGACCGAGCCTCCTTATCAGTTACCTGATCTCGTGCAATTAACCGTTGAATCTGTACTTCGGGAGGAACATACGCAACGAGAATCATGTCGAAAGAATCTTCCAATCCGCTTTCATAAAGGAGGGGCACATCCACTACCACTATGTTGTGCCCTTGGACCGCGAACTGTCGAATTAATTTCCCCTGCTCTTCCGCAACCCGCGGATGGATGATAGATTCCAGGTCCTGCCGCTTGTTTTTGTCCTTGAATACCAGCCTCGCCATTGCCGCACGATTCAGGTTACCCTCCGAATCGATGAACTCGTCACCGAATGTTTGTCGGATTTTATCCAGAGCGGCTGAACCCGGTTTCACTACTTCATGCGCGAGTTCATCGGCGCAAATCACCGGAATTCCCGCCTCTCTGAACATCAGACTGACAGTACTTTTACCCGAGGCTATACCTCCAGTCAATCCCACAACCAGCATGAGGTCCCTCGTCCTTATTGCTCGCGGTGCTCAATCTATTCTGAATCGAAACCGACAGGCACAACATCCTTAAAGAAATCGCTTTTGCCCGGCATCAATGCCGATCTATTTCTTCTTCAATTCCTCCCATGCCGCTTCTATTGCCCGATCTATCTTCTTGCCCGTTTCCTGCAGCTTGTCGCGAACTACGTCCCACTGCTTTTTGAAGGCTTCCGACATCTCTTCTGATTGTTGCTGCAGTGATTTAAATTGTTCTTCACCTACGCGGCCGGTTGCATTCCACTGCTTATCCAGCACATCTTTGGCCTGATTGATACACATTTCGAAAGTTTGGCGGCTGATATCACCGATGCGCTCCAACCTTGATTTGAGCTCGGTTAAGAAAGTGTCCCAGTCCAAGTTCTTCTCTTTGTTCAATATGTCCCAGGAAGCTTTAATTTTTTCCGCTGCTCTTTCAATATCCCCTGCTGCCATTTTGCCCGATTGCTTCATAGTCCGGGCTGTCTGATCCACGGCTGCAAAAAATTCTTCCCGTGACGCTCCCCAGCTCTTACGCAAGAACGATCGCGCTTCGCTGAGCATAAACAACCCTACTGTGCCAAGATTTTGCACAAGCTCGACAATCGTCTGCTTTATCTCGTTTCGTCCCGAAGGCTCCATGTCTGTACCTCCGCCTTTTGCTTTCCAAAGACTTCTTTTTAAAGTACCATGTGGTCTTCGCACTGGCAATGGTAATTACTGGAATTATTTCCGGCAATATTGACCTACAAAGGTCAGATACGAGGGAGCCAAATGCCGAGAAAGAAAAAAATCGATAATACCATTATCGAAGAACCGGCAATATCAGACACGGCTGATATTTCAGAACCGGAAAAACAGCCGGTTCCCAGAAGAAGATCAAAGAAAAAAACTGAAGACATCCCATTTGCAGAAGTCCTCCCGGAAAGCGGGAGCGATGATGATAAAATGGATGTCCCTCATTTCTCGAAAACTGACGAATCGCCCATCATATCTGCTCATGAAGCTGATGCCTTGGACATAGCGATCGAAGAGGCCAGGTTTTACCCGCAATCTATTCAAGATGAGCCCGTTCATAATCCGGCAGTTTCCGAGGAACAGCCGGCGCCCGAAATAATCCATAGTCGACAAATCTTTCCGGCTGACGTTGCAGAGGACGCTGGTGTTGCAGAGTATGCCGGTGTTGCAGAGGATGCTGGGGTTGCATCGCCGCCTCTTATGATTTTCGGCTTTGCCGCGATCATGCTGATCTACATCTTGGCCTCTACGTGATTTGTCCTCGGCCTGCCGTTCATTCGCAGCAATGGAATGTATGTGACTTCTTTGTTCGCCGGAAACGTACGGACTCTACACCTGGTCTAAAGTATGTGCCAGCTTGACACGAGGGACTTTGATTGATAAAACTATGCAATTATTTTCACGAGCATTCCGGTCTCTACAGAATCATCCTAACTAGTATAACAATAAAAGGAGGAATGGACTGTGAGGGTCCTGATATCCGATAATCTGTCCGAATTGGGTCTGAAAATCTTCCAGGAATCAGACGCTCTTGAAGTGGATGTCAACGTTGGCCTCAGCCCCGAAGAATTAAAGCAAATTATCGGACAGTATCACGGTCTGGCTATTCGTGGAGCCACTAAGGTCACCGCAGACATAATAGCAGCCGCGGATAATTTAAAAGTCATTGGGAGAGCAGGGACAGGGCTCGATAACGTCGACATTCCGGCTGCGTCCAAAAGGGGCATCGTGGTAATGAACACACCGGGTGGAAATACAGTTACCACAGCCGAACACGCTATTTCCCTTATGATGTCAATGGTTAGAAATATTCCTCAAGCTAATACCTCCATGAAATCAGGTAAATGGGAAAAGAAGAAGTTCTCCGGGACTGAAATCTTTAACAAGACCCTGGGCATAATCGGACTTGGAAAAATCGGTTCGGTAGTTGCCGATCGAGCAAAAGGACTGGGAATGAAAGTCATAGCCTATGATCCATACCTGTCCCTGGAGCAGGCGAATCAACTTGGCATAAGACTTTCAACGATGGATGAAGTATTTAAAGAGTCGGATATAATAACTTGCCACGTGCCTCTGACGGAAGAAACCAAGGGTTTAATAAATGCCAATAATATTGCCAAAATGCGGCAGGGTGTTCGGATAATTAATTGTTCCAGAGGACCTGTAGTAAATGAGGAGGACCTGGCAGACGCAATTGAATCGGGCAAAGTGGCGGGCGCTGCAGTGGACGTGTATATTCAGGAACCCCCCGGGCAAACGAGGTTGATCGGTCTCGACAAAGTTATATGCACCCCTCATTTGGGCGCATCCACTCAAGAAGCCCAAGAGAATGTGGCCATCGCCGTAGCTAATCAGATTCGGGATTATCTTGTGGATGGAACTATTCGCAATGCAGTGAATGCGCCGGCTGTATCCGGAGAGGCTCTTGTAACTTTAAAACCGTTCCTGGACTTGTCTCAAAGATTGGGATTTTTTTTGGGACAGATAGTTCAGACCGGCGTCAAAGCGGTGGAAGCGCAATATTCGGGTGAAGTAAGTGAAATGGCTCTCAGCCCGATTACCACATCGTTCCTTACCGGATTTCTCACGCCTGTGATGAGGGAGGAAGTCAATCAAGTAAACGCTCCTATGGTGGCTAAAGAAAGAGGGATCGTGATCTCCGAAACTAAGGTGAGCAGAGCAGAAGCATTTACTTCGCTTCTGCGCTACAAGGTTACCGCTGAACATGAACATGTGGTTGAGGGCACTTTGTTCGGCAAGACTGAACCTCGGATGTGCCGTTATGGGCCTCATCGCGGCGAATTCGATCTTTCAGGTGACCTGCTCCTTATTGACGTGGTGGATAAGCCGGGGATTATCGGAAAGGTTGGCACGATTCTGGGTGACATGGGAATCAATGTTTCTCATTTTCAATTTGCAAGACAGGAACAAGGTGGCGCTGCCCTCCTTTTTCTGAATACTGATTCGAGGGCGGATGACAAGACTGTAGAGGCTCTGAAAGCAGTAGATCATGTACTGTTTATCCGTCGTCTTACGATTTAATATTATTGTAATGAGGTTCGAAGCATCCTGTTCGAAGGTTAAATAGAGGACAATATCGCCTACTGCTCATACTCGATAATTGCTCATGTTGAACATCAAAGATTTGTCCCATCCCGACTTCCCAAGACAGGACAATTACGAACAGGCTCTAAGAATAGCTCTGGAGATTTTCAATCAAAAAGATCCAGGCAGTGTCGCTGAAAAAGCTTGCGCGATTTTTCAGGGCAAATTGATCATTGTTCCTCATTTGAATAGGTCAATAATGCTAGATGTGGACGCTCAGCGGTTCTCGATTGTTGAGACCGGAGAAGAAGTGCAGATGTGGCTCGCCATTCTTACTATTCACTATTTGAATAATGCCCCTGGTGTTCAACCAACAGGAAAGTTGAAACATTTCCGAGAATTCAAGGAAGGCCATTTCTACGAACCTGCATTTAACCGGAGGACCCGCGATACTTTGATCGATGTCTTCGGAAATAATCCTTCGTCGATAGTCAGGGCCGGCGAGAAACTGAAGGGCAAGATTGTTGAAACTGGCGACGCTGCTGTGGAGCTGGCTTATTTTCCTTTTTTGCCAATTACCTGCATACTATGGAAGGGAGATGAAGAATTCCCCCCGGAAGCCAGTGTACTGTTTGACGAAACCGCCGATAAATTCTTCAACGCTGAAGACATGGCGGTTGCAGGACAGATGGCGGTATTGGAATTAGTCAAGGCTTCTCGGGAATAAAATGCCTAAGCGGATTTCAGATCTGCCCGGGATGATTAAATATACAATTGAATCTCGCTGATCTGGTGAATCATGAAGATAGCTATTTCAGGAAAAGGCGGAGTCGGCAAAACAACACTCAGCAGTCTGCTGGCTCGCTACTGGGCCACGCAAGGGTACAGAGTGCTTGCCGTAGATGCAGATCCCGACGCTAATTTGGGTTCGGCAATAGGCATTGATACAGAGGGTTTAGTGCCTGTTTCCAAAATGGAGGATCTCATTTTTGAAAGGACCGGAGCCAAACCCGGAACTGTCGGCGGTTTTTTCAAATTAAATCCTCGAGTGGATGATCTTCCTGAAGCGTTGGGTAGAGAAAAGGATGGGATCCGACTTCTGGTTATGGGCACGATAAAGAAAGGCGGCGGCGGCTGTATCTGTCCTGAAAGCACACTGCTCAAAGCATTGATAAATCATCTCGTGCTCTATCAAAAAGACCGGGTAATTATGGACATGGAAGCCGGTATCGAGCACCTGGGTCGAGGAACCGCGCAAGGCGTGGATAGACTTGTAGTGGTCGTCGAACCTGGTCGGCGCAGTATCGAAACCGCGGCCAAAGTTAGACAGCTGACCCAAGATATAGGTCTTCACAGGGTCGCCGCAGTAGGGAGTAAGGTGCGTAACACGAGGGAGGAAGAGTTCCTTCAAAATAACCTGGACGGGATTCCTCTTATAGGAATTATCCCATTTTCGGAGGAGATCGCGGCAGCCGACCTGGAAAGCCGGCCGCCCTCATTGGAAAATCCGATTATATTCGAGGCCATAGAGAAAATTGCAGGCGCTTTGGAATCTGATGCTGCATAAAGTGTCGGCAAATGCGGTCCGGCTTGTTATGACGGACCCAGAGCGGAGAACACCAGCTTAGTTATGCTTTATGGTGTTTGCCAAGGATAATGGCTTGTTGCCACTCGTCACCCCGGCGAAAGCGTGGGTCCAGTCCCGCGTTTCGCGGGATTGTCCTGAGAAAAGCCTGGAACAAATCATTCCTGGATTCCAGGCTTGCGCCGGAATGACGATACAAGGCCAGCTCGAATCGAACAAAACTTTTGGCAACCTGTATAAATCTCACAACGGGTGGTTGTCTGAAAAATTTTGAGAGCCGGAATTCGGCTTGGAGATTCATCTCGGATCTTATTATTAAATTTCAAAGGAGAATGGTATGTCGGCCAAAATCATCAGTGGTAACGAAGTCTCTCAGCAAATCAAGGATGAGCTGAAAGCCGAGGTCCCGAAGCTCAAAGCCCAGGGGGTGGAGCCGTGCTTGGCGGTTATTCTCGTGGGGGAGGACCCTGCGTCAAGGGTGTACGTCAGTAACAAGAAGAAAGCTTGTGAGTACATCGGAATCAAGTCGCTGGAGTCCAGACTACCGGCTGAGACTACCACCGAACAGCTTCTCGAGGTGATCGGTAAATATAACAGCGACAAATCCGTCCACGGAATACTCTGTCAGCTCCCGCTTCCTAAGCATATTCCGGAAACAAAGATTCTTCGGTCAATTCTCCCCGAAAAAGATGTGGACTGTTTCCATCCGTACAACGTGGGCTTGATAAGCATCGGCGAGGTCCGTTTCCTTCCTTGCACACCCGCCGGCGTAATTGAATTGATCAAGCGAGGCGGATTCGAAACCTCCGGCGCTGATGTGGTGATTCTGGGTCGGAGCAACATTGTCGGCCGGCCCCTCTCTAACATGCTCGATCAACGCAACATGAATGCCACAGTCACTATGTTGCACACCAAAACCAAGAATCTTAAAGAAAAGTGCAGAGCAGCGGATATAATAATCGCTGCAATCGGCAAACCTGAGTTTCTCAAGGGCGATATGGTTAAAGACGGAGTAGTCGTAATAGACGTCGGAATCAACAGGGTGGATGCTCCGGGTACCGAGAAAGGATTTAAACTGGTTGGAGACGTTGCTTTCGACGAAGTAAAAGAGAAAGCGGCTGCCATTACCCCGGTTCCTGGCGGCGTAGGCCCGATGACCATAGCAATGCTTATGATGAACACATTGACAGCGGCCAAGGAAACTATGAAATGATTAGGAGATTGGTAGAAGACGGCAGTTAAGGCAAGTTTTGAAACGAGCTTTAAATTTCCGAACACGGGCGGGTTTAAACCCGCCCTATCACACATTACGCCGCGAACGCGCGTCCGCCAATTTTGCCCCAGTTTCGTGAATCCTGACACGTGCTTCGTGTTCAGACGGCTGTGCGATCACCACCTCATTCCTTAGTCTCACTGAAACAGTCGATTTGATAAACACTGCTTGCATTGACAGTGAGATTTTTCGTGACCACTCTATTTATGAATTGGCAAGTAAATGCAAGTGCCGCTTTAACGGCGGGAGGAATAGTATGAATTATAAATTGACTATATTGTCAGTCGGCTTAATTGCAGCAGTTGGTTTGGGATTTTATGTCTACGCCTCTCCCTCGAAACAACCGGTCGCGAACTTAACAAATTCTAATTCGATCACGAGAAACCAAATCGGAAGCATGCTTCTGAATCCTGGACCATTTCTGCTCGTCCAAGATACATTCAGTTCCAAATACGGCCCTTATCACTACCGCTTTAACCAGCCCGGCCTGCCTTCCGATTGGCGGAATTATTACGGGATTTACGCATTGCCCAGTTATGATGTGCTCCGAGAGTACCTGAAGCGTGGCGGATACATCGGGTCGGAATTATTTCGCAGCAAAAGAGAATTGTACAATGAATGCCTGATCTACTCCAGATATACGTACGAATGCCAAAATGGGCAGCAGTGGCAATAAAACATCGATGCCCTCTCAGCTAATCCTTATTACCAACCCTTTCTTCTTATTGATGTAGCCCTCAGAGATGCTTTGCGTTGTTCCTCCGGGATACGGATAAAATGATCGACAGCAGCGATGACTATGCTGCGAGTGGATTCCCCAAGACGGGCAGATATTTCCTGGACTTTATCCAAGAGATCTTCAGGCAGTTGAAAGAAATCGGCTTTTCCCGAGTTTTGAGTCATCATATACCTGTTGAAAAACTTAAGTTAATCAAACCTAAGGCATTTTAGGCGCACCAACCAGAATCTTTTTGCTCTCTTCAATGTCTTTCACAATTTGGGCCTTCAATTCTTCGATTCCATTAAATGTTATTTCAGGTCGCAGCCGTTCAACCATATAAATCTTTATTATTTCACCATATATTTCCTGGTCGAAATCGAGGATGTGAACCTCGTACGACACTCGTCTATCTCGAAAAGTTGGATTCAACCCTATATTCATGACTCCCTTGTAGAATGATTCCCCTACCCTGGTATAGACTGCATACACGCCTTTGGGGGGATGGAGTTTGATTTCAGGTTTGATATTAGCCGTAGGAATCCCGAGGCCCTTGCCTCTGTGATGTCCGTGAATTACTCTGCCTTCGATATTGAATTCCCGGCCCAGCAGCTCGTTGGCTTTTCTGATCTCTCCGCGTGCTAATTCTTCCCTGATTTTGCTCGAGGACACTAAGACATCCCCCACTTTAACCGGTTTAACAATGTGAACCCTGAAATTCATTTCCGGCGCCAGCTTTTTCAACGTATCAATGTTTCCCGCCCGATCTTTACCGAAACGATAATCTCTGCCCGACAAACAGATCTCTCGTGCCCAGTTCCTCAACTAGTATATTTTGCACGAACTCCTCAGGCGATAGCTGTGCAAACTCCGGAGTGAACTCAGCGAGGATGAGTATGTCTAGCCCCAAGAACTCGAGAATATCTGCCCGTTCACGGGGAGTGCTTATCCTGGGGATCTCCGGAACTTTTTTCAATACCAGACGAGGATGAGGATCAAACGTGTAGACTACAGCGTCTCGGCCTTTAGGTCTCGCGGACTCCACTGTTTGCCGGAGTATCTCCTGATGTCCCAAATGCACGCCGTCGAAATTCCCTATTGCAACTGAAGGTGCCTTGAGCTTGTGGTAGATCTTTTCCCGAACGCGAATAATTTCCATTGTTTCTTGGTGTCCAAAAAATGTGTGGCCGCGACTTACTAACCCTGTGGAATACGCTACAATCTTTTATCCATATGCGGATACAGCTCTAGACTTTCGATTGGGAGCCGGTGGGACCACCAAGATCCGAATAAGATTCCGTGATTTGCGGGGACGTATGCTCACTGTGCTTTTGTTCCAGGTCTTTGCTCAAACGCACGTTTTCGGCTTCCAAGCCTTTGACTATGGCGGACAGTCGAGCCACTTCAGCCTGATGCTCCTGCTCGGCCTTGATCATCCTGCGCCTCTCGTTTCTCCATTTCAACTTGCGTAACCAAATCTCCCAGAGCCGCAATAATAATTCCTATCGAGACGCAAAGTATCACCAGTTCCCAAAACGCCATTTTCACAGGCTCTGAAAGCCCAAAGTAAGTAATTTGAAACTCAAGGTCCTTATTCTTCATGAATAGTGAAATAATTAATATTATAAACGCTAATTCAATGAGCCTTCTGACGAACCTCATTCCTTCACCTCGTTCGTTGACTCCGGATACAAAATCGTAAACTCATCCCTAAGCTTCCGGCAGGTACTTAGAAGATGTTCAGGAATGATCTTCACGTCTGCCAATACCGGCATAATGTTAGTATCACCGTTCCAACGCGGTACAATGTGATAATGAACATGCTCCTCAAAACCGGCCCCAGCCACTGCTCCGATATTTATCCCTATGTTAAAGCCTTCGGCGTGCATTACATTACGAATCACGCCCATCGAGCGACATACCTCTTCCATTAACAGTCTGAGCTCCTCACTCTGGAGCTCACATATATCTGAAGCATGCTTGTAAGGGGCCACAAGAACGTGCCCATTATTATAGGGGAACTTATTCATCATTGTGAATGCCCCCCGTGCTTTATGAACAATCAAATTCTTATCATCCTCGTCTGAGGCGGGTTTGGAACAAAAAATGCAGCCGGATTCTCTCTCGCCGCCCACAATATAATCTATGCGCCAGGGAGCCCAAATTCTGTCCATAATTGCCTTTATAAAATAATATCTTGTCCGGAGCCAAGCCGGAGCCTACAGTTCGATTACTTGTTTTTCTCGTCGATAGGCAAGAAAGCGGCTTCCACATTTCCATCAACGATCTCAAGTCGACCAACGGTCCCACCGTCTCCGTACGGAGTGTTGGCTGCTCCGGGATTGAACATCATTGTCCCGTGAAGCTCGCCCCAATACGGAACATGTGAATGACCATAAACAATAATATCCGGTTTCTCTGGTTTCAGCCTTATCAGCAGCCTTTCTTCAAGCCCTCGTTTTCCTCCCCAGCCGTGAATTAAGGCGATGCGTACTCCAGCTACCGGAATTATCCTTTTCTGAGGAAGAGCTCCCGCCACTTCGGAATCATCCATATTGCCACACACGGCCAGGACGCCCTTCTCCTCAAGCCGATCCAATACTCTTCCGGATACGATGTCCCCCGCATGCAGAAGCATGTCGTCAGAGCTCAATAACTCTTCAAGGATATATTCCAGCCGAACATTCGGTGATACTAAATGGGTATCGGAAAGAACGCCGATTCTCATAATTAATTATCTTTTTCAGGCAGCCGAGTCTCCATTGGCGCAACGCAATACCAGATCGCCACCCGTGACGATACTTTCTCCGGCAATTATGACCAACCCACCGACATCAACGTATCTTCCCGCTCGGTCCAGAACAGCTCTGAGACGTTCGCCCCGAATTAGGCGATCGCCAATATCTCTCGCATAGGAGGCAGCCCAACACGCGGATCTCGACACCACAGTAACCGCGTGAACACCATGGCCCGGTACATACGTCGAAAGGCCGAACGGGTTATTCATGACCGGCAAAGAGAGAATGAGCCGTTCGTGCATAGGAGATCCTTGTGCATACAGATAAACATCGAGAGGCAGCGAGCAATGAATGAAGGCATCTCCACCGCTTGCGACGATCAGTCTCGACGAGTCCTGGCCTAAATCCCGACCGACGAAATCTGCGATGGCTCCGCTCATACAGGTCATGGCGGCAACACCGGTATTGTGACTTGAAAGATCGCTGTATCGAACAATTTCCGGAGCAGAGGCATAGACTTGTATTGGACCGGCAGTTTCTCGAAAAGCAGGGTGTTGCCGAAGGTATTCCTCAATTTGATATCGATAGCGAAAAATCGCATCCTTAGCTTTGGCGCTCAAATCGCTTTCGGCCTGAATGTGGAGCTTGGTTTCCCTGACTTCAAGCTCGAAGGTCACAGCATGAGCCAATAGAATCCGGTTTCGATAATTCTTTCTTTCGTAAATATCATAAATGGGGGGCATAGCTACGAACCGCACTTACCAAATGTCTAAAATGTTTCATAAGTTCTACGGCCCAATTAGTGACGATTATTATCGGGCCTTCGCAACGTGTCAAGGATAATTTCCCGAGAAGAGATGAATCCAAGATTCAGTCTTCCGAACGGCTCCTTCCAATCGCTCCTGCTGTCCCAGCGCTCAGAGATTCCAAATCATAAACTCTTAATTGAGTTCTTGACCTGAGGAACGCAAGCCAATCCGTCTTCTTTCTCTCCAGCACGATTAAGCTACGACGCATGCCCGGCCATGTGTCCACGAGCAAAATCAATTATCATTCCGGCAATCTTGGGTGTCCGCCATTTTTCTTCCAGAACGTCTCCATTCCACGCGAGAGCGAGCACTTGTCCTTCTTCGAGCATTTTGGTGCGGCTGAGCATCCTTAATGTTTTTGAACTATGAGTCGAAACAAGAATTTGCTGCCCTGAACCGTCGCGAAAATCAGTGGGCAGCACGCGTGGTCTGTAATAGTCTTCTGCGCTCGCTTCCGGGTTATCAAACGTACGAGACTCTCGTTCTTTCCTCCGGACCATGCATTCGGAGGATCACATCAGAACCGCCATAATACTCTGTGGAAACAAATAGCCTCTTTCCATCCGGGGTATAAACCCTAATATGATCATTTTTGTCGTAGGAGACTATAAGTGGCTTGTGTTTTCCTTCCAAATCGGCAATTGCGAATCCGAAAATCGGTATTTTCAAAGGTATACCGAATCGTTCCTGAACGACCAATTCGTTTCCTTTATCCGTTAAACGATAAACCGGCCCTTCAAAAGCTCTCCTCTGGCCCTTTTGTTGTCCGAGTAGGAATGAGCCACGTGTAGGATAGTTTATAACACGCAAATAATATGGGAAATCTGTAATAACCGGGATTAACTTGCCGTTCCTGTATTCCAGCACAAAAGAAGCTATGGTTCCTCGATTTTGTGCAGTCACGTAGATCCTGGCGGGGCCATGTTCTCTCATTTTGGCCACATCCACCGCTTTAATCTCGAGTGTACCAGCGGAATATTCGGCCAATTTTGCCAGCTTATTTTCGGCTAGCCGATAGACGTGAACATTGCTCGGATCAGCAATAATAATTTCATTCTGGCCATCTCCATCTACATCGCCTATGCCCATTCCAACACCCAAAATATTGAGCTCTTCGCTTTGCCAGGATTGACCGGCGCCACCTTTTGCGGCATTTGACCCTGATCGCGAGGAGCCTGGTGTTTTAATTTGTGCTTCGGCGGTGACAATGCTTCTACTTAAACTATTCAGAATCCCAAAGCCTGTGTCAGCTGATGACTTATCAGAATATGGTAGCCCGGAGTGACAGGGATTTGTCGTCATAGCGGAGGTGTTTGGGAGCACACTTGGCATCGTGTTGCCAATGAGCGATAACATGACAAGAAATGTAACAAATAAAGATTTGAACAGAGTCTTTCTCATGCCCTTTTCTCCCGGACCGGCCTAACTTAAAACGAATCCCCTTCATGGTGGCAAAGTTCTGGATTCATTTTGACACGACAAGTATACAAGAGTTCAACATGGCTCCGACATTTATTTTTATATGCATATTTCGAATGCAGGCGGGGCGAACTGAATCCGATCACGGCGTGAGGGTCCATCAATTTGAAATTGCGGTTGGATCATAAATCCATTCTGTCTCCATACCGCTGAACCAAACTTGCTACTCAAACTAACCACCCGAACAGGCGTCAAAACAGAATATCACCTAATTGCAACGGATTACCGGATGAAGCCAAGTTTTCGAATCCGGATAATTTCTTATCTCTAAATAAAATACATGTATTTGCTGTCCAAATCCCTTGAAACCCCTTGTTTACGTGCCAATGCGCACAGATCTGCAATCGATACTGACCCATAATAATCGATTAGCAAATCTTGGGTCTGCTTCCAAACACTCCTGGTGATGCAATTCTCGTAAATATCACAGAACTTTCTATTCGATGGATCCTTCGAAAGGCATTTGACTGGGACGATAGGGCCTTGAGCAGCTGTGATAATGTCCCGAACAGAAATTTCAGATGGATCGCGAGACAGCATGTACCCTCCACGAGGGCCTCGCCTGCTCTTTAAAAGCCCAGCCCTCAGCAATTTGTTAAAAATTTGCTCAAGATAGCGCTGAGAAATCTTTTGCCTCCTGGATATGTCTTTAATTTGCGTAGGCTGCCCGCCTCCATGATAGGCAACATCAAACAAGGCTCTGACCCCATATCTGCTGGTTGTGGTAATTCGCATTTTATTCCCCGAGGTTTTACATTAAAAAACACTAGGACAATTTATATTTAACTTTACTACGAATGTCAAGAACATTGCTGATGCGTTTGCACGTAACAAAGCAGAGAAACTGTGGAAACAGGGATCCGAGATGGGCGACAATTCGGTTCAAGTGGATCATCACATCCGGTTTGCGACTGAAGGTATTTTGCTCCAATAAGCTTGACATGTATAAATCATGATTTAAATTAGGAACTAGTGAATTTGCTCTATTTGTGTGCATTATGCTTCGCTCACGAACTGCAATGAGACGATTGACAGCGCTGCTGAAAACTGCTAACTGTACAGACTTTATGAATCCCGGCGAGGTGTGAATGGGGAGTGTAGTCAAAAAGCGTCGCAAAAAGATGCGCAAGCACAAGTATAAGAAACTCAGAGCAAAGCAGCGACATCGGAACAAATAGGCGGATTGTATGGGAGCTGATGGACTTTTCACAGACTCCGATTTGATGACCATCTGCCGAGCGGCGTCTTTAGCCGAACGGCTGACGGAGAAGCATTTCAGTCTTGGAAAAGACCATTGGCGAATTGAGCCTTATAAGATTTTTACTTTGAAGCAGGTAAGCCACGGCCTTTACGAACCTGATGTTTTTGCCAACGTTGTGAAATTCAAGGCTCGTACAGGAAAACAGAAACAGAAATGGCATGCTCCGGCAGAAAAGTACGGCATTGTGCTACAGGATCCAAATATTTTAAGGGCACTGTTGCGCCAATCGCACCATGATCTATGGACAATGAGTCTATTTGTGTTGACACATGAATTGATTCACGTAGTCCGGTTCAAAAAGTTCAATGTGGATTTTTTTGCAGATACCCAGGCCAGGCAAACAGAGGAGAGCCTGGTTCAGTCGATTACCGGAGAAATATTGTCCGGAGTAACTAACACGGATCAACTCTTAGCCTTATACGCTGACAGCAAAGAAATGCTGGAAAAAGCAAATTAGCAGGAGAATAAACGGAGGAGGCTGATGCCTATTTACGAGTATCATTGTGATGCATGCGGAAATGAATTTGAAGAAATGCAGAAGTTTTCCGATGCCCCTATTGATAAATGCCCTTGCTGTGGTGGTGATTCGCACCGATTGATTTCTCATTCGACATTTGTCCTCAAAGGAACCGGTTGGTATGTGACGGATTACGCAAAAAAGGATAGGAGCTCCGGCAGTTCATCCAGTAGCGACTAGACATTTTTACCTTTTGAAGGGCTGACACCATCGGTAATTGCAAGAATACCATGACGCACTGGTTGTTTCCCAAAAGAGAATCGCATGAAAATTAAGAGGATAGCCCATCTCGGAATAGTGGTGAGGAACCTGGATGCTGCGCTTGAGTTGTTTACGGGAGCATTGCCGCTTGATCTTGTTCATACTGAAGACTATCAAGGAATGAAAGTCGGTTTCATCCCCGTGGGAGACAGCTCAATAGAATTGTTACAGGATGTTTCCGGCTCGTCCGGGGTCAAGAAGTTCCTGGAAAATAACGGCGAAGGTATTCATCATATAGCTTTTGAAGTGGATGATATTGAGCAAGCCGTCGCCGAACTAAGAGAGAAAGGCGTCAAACTTATTGACGAAAAACCGCGGGCCGGCGCTCACGGAATGAGCGTAGCCTTTATGCATCCCAAGGCAACCCATGGAGTATTAATGGAATTAGTACAGCCTATGGGGAAGAACCATTAATGCCCTGAACCGGCACATGCATTTATTGGTTGCCAATCTATTTTCACTTCTGTAGAACAATTGGAAAGGCCAATCTTTGAGTTACCGGTTGGTGACACTTATTTTTGTTTGACCTGCTTTTTTCTTACGTTTTGTTACCGCAAGTACATATAAAGCTTTTTGAGCTGCTGCGGAATGCATTTGAAGTGCGAGGAGGTTATTGAGATGGCGGACGTAACCATGCCCATGAACGGAAAGGTAATAGCTGTTAACGTGGAAATGGGCCAGAGCGTCGAGGAAGACGACGAGTTGATCGTCATCGAAGCCATGAAAATGGAATTGCCTATTGTTGCCCCATCCGGCGGGACGGTTAAAGAGGTAAAGGTGAAAGTCGGCGAGTCTTATCAAGTGGGCGATGTTGTAGTGGTTATCGAGTAGCAATAGGAAGATTTGACGAATCGTCAGATCTCTGGAGATACGTCGAGTTCCTGGGATGGGGCGGAAAACGATTTTTAGCTTATTAGACCAGGAATACACGGTTCCGTCATCCGAGCGGCCACCGAAAATGTTAATTACGGCCGACCGGACGAAGTCCCTGCAAGGGTGATTTTGGTCTGGATCAATAGGCCGACTCTTGAATTGGATTAATTTTCGATGCTATAGCGTCAAACGCGCCCGAACGCTTTGTCATAAGGCCGTGACCTGGTCGGCATCGTTTAATTCACTTTTCTGGGGCTTCACAATACCTCCCACCACAATCAGAGTTGTCAGAGGGCGAAGAACCCGCTGATGCCTGATTCCGATTTTTCTATGGGAATCCACACAGTTAGCGTCTGAAACGGATTGACCCCATGGCGAAACTATTCGAAAAAACATCTATCGGCGCTTTGGATCTTCTAAACAGATCCGTCAGATCAGCGACCTGGAGCGGCCTAGGGGATAGTCGAGGCTACGTTACCGACGCAGCGATCGATTTTTACCGACGATTGGGCCGCGGCGGCATAGGCCTTATAATAACGGGTTACCAGTATGTCTTGCCCAATGGCATACAACTTCCGTACATGATCGGCAACTACGAGGACGAACAGACCGAAGGTTTATCAAAGATTGCGCAGGCAGTTCACGAACAAGGAGGTAAGGTCGTCCCCCAAATCGTGCATGCCGGTGCTCGCGCCAATCCCAAGCTGTTCTTGAAGGACGAGGAAGTTTGGGCCCCATCCGCGATTCCGGATCCTCAAACAGGACAAGTTCCACATGAGCTGAGTAAACAGGAAATATTGAAGCTTATAGATGCCTATGCGGCGGCCGCAGCCAGGTCGCTAAAGGCTGGATTTGATGGAGTGCAATTGCACGGCGCTCACGGGTACGGAATCAATCAGTTTCTTTCGCCGATCTGGAATCAGCGAAATGATGCCTATGGAGGGGACCTCAAGAAGCGTTACCGATTCTTGGGTGAACTGATCGAAGCTGTTCGAGGCGCCGTCGGCAATGACTTTCCTTTAATGATCAAGCTGACCGCTCATGATTTCGTAGAAGGCGGCTTCGTCCCGTCAGACTCAGTTGAGATTGCGCGCCGTCTTGCCGATGACGGAATTGACGCGATAGAAGTGAGCGGCGGTAATGCAGCTTCCCCCGGCAACTTGGGCCCGGTGCGCGGTAAAATAAAGAATGAAGAAGATGAGGCGTATTTCGCCGAATTTGCGGCGAAAATAAAACAATCAGTTAAAATTCCCATAATTACAGTGGGAGGAATCAGATCGCTTCCGACCATAGATAAGATCCTTGCGGACGGCAAGGCAGACTATATTTCGATGTCCCGTCCATTCATTCGAGAGCCTCATCTGATTAATCGCTGGAAATCAGGTGACACTCGCAAATCCTCGTGCATGTCATGCGGTGGTTGCTTCGAAACAGGAGTAAAAGGAATGGGAATCTCCTGCAAAATCGAAAGAGAAAAACGCAATAAAGAAGCAAAGAAAAACGAATAGAATGATTTGATGGAACCTCTCAGATGTCATGAAGATTATTTTGTACTAACACCATAAACCGTGACTTTGTCCAGCTCCCGTTGGAAGTTTCCAATTGGCCAACGTCTCTCCCGGAGGTGAATCGTGCCGGAGGATTTCAAACAAAAAGCCCTTGCTTGGGATGAAAAGATCGAAAAACAGGTTGAAAAGAAACCGGAACGCCGAGCCGAGTTCGTGACGGTATCCGAATTGCCGGTAAAACGTGTTTATTGGCCATGGGACGTAGAGAATTTTGATTTGGAAACCGATTTGGCACTTCCCGGATCTTATCCGTTTACTCGCGGAGTCCAACCTAATATGTATCGAGGTCGGCTCTGGACTATGCGTCAGTACGCGGGATTCGGAAGCGCCGAGGAAACAAATAAACGTTTCAAGTACCTGATTGAGCAGGGACAAACCGGACTCTCAGTGGCGTTTGATCTACCTACTCAGATTGGTTACGATTCCGATCACGAGCTTTCGGCCGGCGAGGTGGGAAAAGTCGGAGTGGCGATTGACAGTATCGACGACATGCGCCTCCTGTTTGACGGCATAGATCTAATGGCGGTTAGTACTTCTATGACCATCAACTCGCCTGCGGCCGTGCTTTTAGCGATGTATATAGCGGTTGCCGAGGAACAGGGCGGCGATATTTCCAAACTCCGAGGCACCATTCAGAATGACATTCTTAAGGAATATCCTGCTCGGGGCACATACATATTTCCACCCGCTCCCTCCATGAGAATAATCACCGATATATTCGCATTCTGTAACGAGAGCCTTCCTCAGTGGAATACCATCAGTATCAGCGGGTATCATATTCGAGAGGCCGGCTCCACTGCGGTCCAGGAAGTGGCGTTTACCTTGGCCAATGGAATAGCTTATGTTCAGGCCGCCATTGACGCTGGTCTGGATGTAAACAGCTTCGGAGAACGACTAAGCTTTTTTTTCAATTCTCATCAAGATTTTCTGGAAGAAATAGCTAAATATAGGGCCGCTCGCCGCATGTGGGCTCGAATTATGAAAGAGCGCTTCGGAGCAACGAACCCACGAGCAATGATGCTCAGGTTCCATACTCAGACAGCGGGATGCACTTTGACGGCTCAGCAACCCGACAACAATGTGGTCCGGGTTGCGTTTCAGGCGTTATCGGCGGTTTTGGGCGGCACCCAATCTCTTCATACAAATTCCCGCGATGAAGCCCTGGCGCTCCCGAGCCAAGAGTCGGTTCAGATAGCTCTCCGTACGCAACAGATCATAGGCTATGAGACAGGCGCCGCGGATACGGTAGACCCGTTGGCCGGGTCGTACTACATCGAATCCCTTACCAGCGAAATTGAGGAGCAAGCTTCTAATTATATAAAGAAAATCGATGATATGGGCGGCGCGGTCAGGGCCGTTGAGTGCGGGTTCATTGAGGAAGAGATTCTGGATTCCGCGTATCGCTTCCAAAAAGACGTTGAATCCGGCAGCAGAATTATAGTTGGGGTAAACCGTTTTCAAACGGAAGAGAAATTACCTTCCGGTCTGCTTCGGGTCGATCCTGAGGTCAGAGAACGACAACTCAAAAGACTGGAGGCATTGCGCAGTCGTAGGGATTCCTCGGCCGTTACCGCGGCTCTGTCTACGCTTGAAAATACCGCTGGCGGAAATGGCAATCTCATGCCGCCGATACTGGATGCAGTCAGAAAAGAAGCGACGCTGGGCGAAATATGTAACGTACTCAGGAGAGTCTTTGGGGAGTACACACACGCTTCGCGCTGCTGACTCCGGTCGGTTGCGGAAACCATTCGACGTGCTTGTCCGGGTCCCGGCAGTTGTTATTTTGCCTCCACCCCGATCCGGATGAGGCCTCCTATTTCGTAAGGAAGTTTATCGTTTTTTTGGCGGGATGATCATCGGACCTGTTGACCGAGCTTGTTTCAGGCGTTTTTCAGGAGTGGCCGCTTGCGATCTTTTCGACCCGGTCACGACCGTTCCGCTTGGCAGTATAGAGGGCGGAATCTACCGACCTCAGCAAACCTTCGAAATTTTCGGTTTCTTCGTCGACGGCGCCCACTCCCAAACTCAAGGTCAACCTTATTTCGCCACGTCTGCTCCGCATAACCGCGCGCGAAACATTAGATCGTAGCCTTTCGGCCACGAGCCATGCCTGTTCCAGTCCGGTTTCCGGTAGCAGGACCGCGAATTCCTCACCTCCGATCCGAGCCAGTATGTCAACGCTACGAAGTATTTTTCGGCAGATCTGCGCCACTACCCGAAGGGCGCCGTCACCAGCAGCGTGACCATAGGTATCATTGGTTTTCTTAAAATGATCGATGTCCACTATAATCAAAGATAATTGACGATGGTACCGCTTCACACGCTCAAATTCCCGCCTGCCCAGTCTCCATGAAGTACCTATAGTTAAATACCTGCGTTAAACCGTCCGTTATAGCGAGTTGACGAAGCTTCTCCTGTGCGATTCTGCGCTTCGTTATTTCCTCTTGTAGCGCTTTCGTGCGCTCGAATACCAGCTTTTCCAGTTGTTCATTGAGAATTCCGAGTTTCTTGCGCGCTTCTTCCATGCGCTGATTTTGCAGGAAGGAATCCCTGTACGCGGAAAGCAGAAAGTTGACCATCTGGCGACGACCGGCCTTTATTGAATGGAATTGCCCATCCAGAGCCAGCAGACATTCTTCTTCAGATTCGTCCCCAAGCAGCCTACTAGCGCTGGAAATCGTCTCCTCAATTGTAGAGAGGAGAATCTTTTCATCATAAGGTTTGGTAACATAGCTATCAGCACCCGACTCCAGCCCTAGGAGCACATCCTGAGGTCTTGATTGTGTGGTGAGCAGGACAATTGGAATGTGCTTCAGCCCGTCTTGGCTCTTGATGGTTCGACACATCTCAAAACCATCCATAACAGGCATGACAATATCGCTCAGAATGAGGGAGGGCCTCTCCTCGTCAATCGCCCCAAGACCTTCCTGGCCGTTTCGGGCCACGCGGACGGCATAACCATTCTCGTCCAAAAGCATTTGAATGAGCTTTGCCTGAAACCGACTGTCTTCTACCAGAAGGATTGAATGAAGGTTCGTCATCTTCTCAGCTCAGTCAGGGCGGCTTGTCCGCACAGTTGCGGAATATGAACGAACGCTGCGGCTCCAAATTGCCGGCTCCAGCCGGCAATTCCGATTCTTTCCCCGCAACTCAAGGCTGCGTCAGTGATCGTAAGAAAGCCAGATCATTAAGGATTGTTCTGTCGATGTCTAAAATGCCTGTTTTTTCATATTCTTAAGCGTACCTCACAGCAATATCGCCGGTCAAGCGGAATCTTTCCTGATAACCACTTGGATCATAGGCCGCGGAAAACAATACGGGCCATGCTCGAAGATAGTTGACTCAAGAGCAGGCAGAGAGATATAGTCCTGAGACGGTGTAAGATCCTCCTTTTCCACAAGATACTATCGTTTAACCTCGATAACTTGCTGAGAGGTTGCAAACACATTGGGATCAAATAGTGCGACGTAGTTTCTGATCTGAGTTCCAGTCGTAAATCGCTACAGGTTCACCATTAATAGCCAAACCAGAGTTCTTATCAAACCCAAAAATAGGAGGACCACTATGGATCAGAATCGAAGGGATTTTCTGAAAAAAGCGGGTCTTTTAGCAACTGTCGCTGCGACCGGCGGTTTGACTGTGGCCCAGGCTCAGACCAAGCCTCCGCAGGCGCAAGCGCGTGGTATGGCTCGTGGGCTGACCTTATTGACAATGCAACGCAACGGAGAATACAGGCTCGGCGTGAAAACCGATAAGGGTGTTCTAGACGTACCGGAAGCAGCGAAACTGCTCAAAATGCAAGCACCGGCTAGTATGGATGAATTGCTGCTGAAAGAAGCCGGCCCTAGCCTAAATGCACTGGTGAGTGCTGCACTCAAGTCCAAAGCCGCGGAAAAAGCCTTTCTCAAGGAGGACACAATAAAATACGGGCCGGTTATTCCCCGTCCGGAAAAGATCATCTGCATAGGACTGAACTATCGGAAACACGCCAAGGAAGTAGGTATGGAGCCCCCTTCTCAACCCATACTTTTCAACAAGTACAACAACGCATTAAATTTTCACAACGGCAGCATCAAACTCCCGGTCGCTGTGTCCACAAAATTCGATTACGAAGTCGAATTGGTCATAGTCATGGGCAAAGAAGCGAAGAACGTCTCCGAGGCGGATGCATTGTCGTACGTTGCAGGGTACTGTACAGGGAACGATTTTTCGTCGAGGGACTTACAGCTTGAGGCCCCCGGCAAGCAATGGATGCTCGGCAAAACTCCGGACGGTTTTGCTCCTTTAGGACCATACATGGTCACTGCGGATCAGATCGATCCGGACAACCTTAAGATCGAGTGTCGAGTCAACGGCGAGACTCGACAATCCTCCAATACAAACGATCTTATTTTCAATTGCCGGCAGTTAATTGCTTTTGTCTCCAAATTCGTCACAATGAAACCTGGTGATATCATATTCACAGGCACACCCGAAGGTGTTATCGCAGGGTATCCGAAGGAGAAGCAGGTTTGGCTCAAGGCAGGCGACAAGCTTGCTTGCAGTCTGGAAAAATTGGGTGAGCTGAAATTCGATCTGGTTTGATCCTCATTTTTAGGCATGTTCTTTATATATAACCGGCCGTTACATACGGCCGGTTATTATTTGAAGGCGATCGTTGCCCGGACACAACAGGCGACTTCTTTGAACGGCTGGAGATTGTTTCCCCTGTTTTCAGTGCTTCCAATCAACGCTTTTTCTCCAGCGTCACACTGGGCCCACGATTCGGTGTGAACATTGCGTTGACCTTGGACGAATGGTCGGCTATGTTCAAAAAAGGTTAAGAAAAAATGTCATTAGGGACTCACCGCTGGTGACCATGTGTTGAGGTACGGTGCAATCCAGATCTTGATCCATTCAAATTAGAAAATCTTTTTATACCAGGAGGGGTAGCGAGACGGCGTTATAGTTCCGATTTCAGTTAATGAATTTTACCGGCTACTCCGATCCTCAAATTATTCGTACAGGGAGCAAAGTGCAGGGCGACAGGGGAAATCTTTCGAAAAATCACTGGGCTGATGTTTTCATAGATTATCGCCGTTTGCTGGTATTGGCAGTAGTTGTTATCAGCATCGTATTGGCCTGTTTCGTGCCGAGTTTAGAAACGGATACATCCCTGCGTTCAATGCTGGTCACGAATGTGCCGGCATATTTGGAATACGAGAAATTCACCGAAGTCTTCGGCAACGAAGAATTTATAATCATCGGTATCAAGAACCTATTACCCGCAAGCGATCAGTCCGTCCTGAAGTCCCTGGAATCAATCACAAATCAACTGGAAATATTTGACAAAGTCACAGAAGTCATCAGCCTGACTAACCTGCGTTTCTTTCAGAAAAGAGAGGAGAAGTTCGGGACATTTCCTGTTATTCGGACTAATGACGGACAGTTAGCCTTGCCCGGCGCTTCCGATTTGGCGGCAATGCGGAAGGCCTTTCCCCTCATGGGATTTTTGATTTCTCCCAATATGCAGACTGTCGGGCTGCTAGTCCGTGTGGACGACAGCTGGAAATTTGACTCCGATGCTATCCGGCAGGTATTGGCGGACATAACTCGCGTGGTGGACAGCAACATTGTCCGCGGGCTCGGATGCCCGCATTGTTGGACCTGCAATTCTGAGACAGGCCGTCGCCAAATACAGTTTCCAAACTGCATATATCTTCGGGATTTTGTCCTCGCTTATATGTATGGCGGTGACCATTTACGTATTTAAGAGCGTCAAAGTCACCGCTGTTGCCCTCGGGATTCTGGGGATTAGCGTATTATGGGTTTTGGGACTGATGTCCCTCATAAGAATGCCGATTAATCCTATTACGAGCATGGCATTCGGACTGACACTGATCCCCACGCTCGAAATTGTCATTCACATCGTGACCAGATACCACCAATTCTACCAGTGGGAAAAGAATAAGGTCCCCGCGGTCCGACAGACGGTTCGATTTCTGGCTCGCCCGTTATTTATCTCTTTGGCCACCACAGCAGTAGGTTTCGGCACCTGCATGGTCAATTCAATACCCATGGTTTTTCAGCTCGGGCTGATCATGCCGCTAGCGATCATGAGTTCCTACTGCGTGGCAATGATTCTAACTCCGGCTTTCTTGCTGGGGACAAAATCTTTGGACCAATATGCTTTTCGCTCTACGTCCAGGGACTTGCTATCAGGTGCGCTCGAACATGTGAGAGACTCTATCTCTAAACATTATCGACTATATACGATTGCAGGCTTTGCAGTTATAGCCATAATGTTTGCCGGAGCAAGATCGATTCTTACAGACCCGCAAATCATGCGGCAACTAAGTTCATCGAGTCCTGAGATTCAAGCTATCAATTTTATTGATAATAATCTGATGCCCGTGCACTCGGTGGAACTGGTACTAGCTGCAAAGGATCAAGCTTTTAAGAAGCCTGAGATATGGAAACAAGTTAGTGAGCTTGAAACACGTCTGAGAGAGTTACCGGAGGTGGTATCCACAGAGTCTTTTCTGTCTGTTCTCGAATACGTCAGACAATCTGCTCCGAGGATCTGCTCAGAACAAAGAGGATTTTTTGTCGAATCCCGCGGTATTAAATGAGCTTTTTGCAATCACGTCTCTCAGCACAGAGGGAAAGCGTCTGGGCCAGAGGTATCTGGACCCATCATTCGATCGCTTACGCATAACTGTTCGAATCAAAAACTCCCGGTCCACCTCGATTGTGGAAACTCTCGATCAGATCGCGACTACAGCCGATTCTGTCATGCAAAATGTCGCACAACCGACGGTCACAGGCGAACTGGCGGTGGTCTCAGCTGAATCTGTTGACCTCATCAGATCTGAGATTCAGTCCATGATTTTGGCCCTGGTACTCATCACAATTTTGATGATGATTCAAATGGGGACACTATCGTTCGGATTAATAAGTCTGATTCCGAATATACCGCCGTTGGCAACAGTTTTCGGGTTGATGGGCTGGGCAGGTATTTCTTTAAACGGAGCAACCATTTTTGCGACGACGGTCGCTATCGGTCTGGCGGTTGACAACACTATTCAGTACGTGGCTCAATTAAAAAGAGAAATAAAGCTTAATCCCGGGCTGGGGGTGGAAAAGTGTGTGTTTCAGGCATACAATCTTGCATCTAAGCCCATGGCCTCATGGTCGATAGTCACTGCATTAGGGTTCTTCGCCTTGGTCGCAACTCCCTTCCAGGCAGCAGTCGATTTTGGAATTCTAGTTTCATGCGCTGTGTTGATGGGCATCTTCGGTGATCTGGTCTTTATGCAATCTATGATTCTAACTTTTCCGTGGATACGCAGACTCATCATGAAAATAATTGAAAAAGAGATCTCGACCCAGAAGCAATAGTCTTTTAGCTGAACTTGCGATGGTTCCGTTCAGTTCGCGATTTGTGTTATTGTTTTAAAAAAGCCGAGGCCCCGGACAAACTATTGATACAAACCACCGAAACAATCGATTCCAAATCTTCGCAACAGAACTCGATAGTGTCTGAGGTTACTACTTTTTTCACATCGGTAAGAACCGCTATCGGGTTGCTCTTTCTGCTTGCAGCCGCATCGGTCCTGGGCACTCTGATACCGCAAGACATGCCGCTGGAACAACTTCAACAAACGATTTCCCCTTTTTATTTTCGGCTCATCACGATTTTGGATTTACATAAATTGTACAGCAGTTGGTGGTTCATAATACTGCTACTCCTTTTGTCATTGAATATCTTGGGGTGCCTATTGCAGAGGCTAAGGCACATCCCGTCTGATTGGAAAATCGACTCAGGCAAAAGCAACTTCAGTTTTTCCTTTACCGACAATAGAACTCAGAGAGAACTCCAAAAAATCATCGCTTCAAAATTGAAACAGGTCGTGCGCGGGGCTCCTCGCATATTCAAATCAAAAGATGGCGTGAGTCTTTCGTGGGTGAACGACAGGATTCAGCTTTTGGGCTTCCCTTTTATTCATACGGCAATAATACTGATCTTGATCGGTGGATTGATCGGTTCGGTCTATGGAATTAAAGGCAAAGTCAATATCAAAGAAGGCGACAAGACTAATAGATTTACAATCATTCCCACAGGAGCGGCAGCGCAACTTCCTTTTGAAATAGCTGTCGATAAATTCATACTTAGTCGATATCAGAGTGGGGAGCCTAAAGAATATCGAAGCGATGTGCGACTTCTTGTGGACGGCAAGGAAGTTTTAAAAGATTCGATTCTCGTAAATCACCCGTTGACCTTTCAGAGGATTTCTCTATACCAATCCGATTATCGCTTGACAGGGATCAAAGACGTGAAGCTCGGAATTGTGAACCAATCCGGACAGTCTTCAGAAATAATCTTGCAACCGGGCTTGCCCAACCGTTTGGAAGGGACGCAGTATGAGTTTCGGCTGATCGGTGTTGACTTTGGCTCCGCGAAAAGGGGCCCGGGCGTGGAAATTCAGGTGCAAGCACCTGACGGACAGTCCAGAGCGATCAAGATCTTTAGGAATGATCCCAAACCAGTAGTAATAGATGACCTGCAGCTCAGTTTCCTGGATTATGTTCCTTTGTATGTAACCGGACTGCAAATCGGGTACGATCCCGGAAGCGTAGTTGTTTGGTTCGGTTGTATTTTGCTGATATCCGGATTTCTCCTGAGCCTTTTTACCAATTTTCGTAATGTTGGAGTCCGCTTGAAATCAGTGGATTCAGGTTGCCTGATAGAGATTTCCGGCCGTAGCAAGAGACTGAGAAAAGAATTCCGAGAGAGAGTCAAAAAGGCAGCTGAAGCTGCTCTACAAAAATAATACTAAAGTTGCGCCCGTGAAATGAAGAGCTTGAATCGAGTACACGATCATCGGGGATGAATATGGTCAGCACAGATCTTAATACCTATGTGACATTCGGATATATGCTGTGCGTCATCGCTTATTTGTTCGCCTATGTCTTCAGTTCCGCAGAATCGCGTGCGAGGCAATGGGTATTCGCAATCGTAATCGTAGTTTGGTGCGTTCACACCGGAGCCATTGGTCTGAGATGGGTTGAGTCGTACCGAATGGGCATTGGGCATGCCCCTTTATCTAATCTCTACGAATCATTACTTTTTTTCGGATGGAGCATTGTCCTCGCTCTTATTTTGATAAGAATCAGATTCAGAGCTGATGTTGTCGTATTGCTCGGGCTTCCTTTAGCATTTCTGGTAATGGCTTACACTTTTCTGGAGGATCAGAATATTAAGCCGCTGATCCCGGCATTACAGTCCAACTGGCTGGTGGCGCATGTAATAACTTGTTTCTTGGGCTATGCAGGTTTTGCGGTTTCTTTTGTGGCGGCAGTCTTGCTCCTCCTGAGTAAGGGAAGTAAGCAGCTTCGGAAGGCTCTTCCATCGCGTGAAATTCTTGATGAAATTGTTTATCGCTCAATTCTCCTGGGGTACCCTCTGTTAAGTCTCGGCATAATAACCGGAGCGGCATGGGCCGATTATGCCTGGGGAAGCTACTGGTCTTGGGACCCCAAGGAAACCTGGTCACTTGTCACCTGGCTGGTCTATTCTGCTTTTCTTCATGCTCGCCTGGCTCGAGGCTGGTCTGGCGATAAAACGGCAATCTTATCGGTAGTTGGATTTGGAGCGGTTCTCTTTACCTATTTTGGGGTAAATTACTTGCCCGGCTTGCACAGTTACTTCTAAGTGGATTGGGTCGTGGCTCCAACTTGCTTTAAACTTCAGTTCCTGAGGCGCCATTCCGAGTGAATTTAGGGAATCCCGGAAAATATTCCACGAAAGCAACAATCAAGCTGGCATTAGAACCTACTTTTCGCGGAGACACACGCGTTAGCGGTATCGATAGCGACTAATCGCTAATGACATTGGCTTCGATCACGACGTAGTTAACCAGGGTCAGTTAGTCCATTTATGAAATCGGTCATCCGATTATTCGAGTAGCTCTTGAGAAAACCATGAACGAACAGGACATTGGCAATTTATTCATGATCGGTTTCGAAGGCCCGCGTTTCACTAGCGCGGCGAGGGATTTTATCGATGAGCTTAATCCATGCGGTGTGATCCTGTTTGCACGCAATATTCAGGACCCGGAGCAAATAGCCGGTTTAAATCATGATCTTCAAGCGCACGCGACTGATCGGAATTCGGAAGGTGTTTTCATCGGCGTTGACCAGGAGGGCGGCAGGGTTCGCAGGTTAAGGAAACCTTTTGCTGAATTCGGCCCCGCATTTCAGCTTGCGTCCTCGCATGATCCGAAAGAGGCTGTCCGACAGTTCGCTCGAGTAACCGCAGATCAACTTAGATTAGTCGGATTTAACCTGGATTTTGCTCCAGTGCTGGACGTGCTCGGAACGAACATAAACCCAGATGATTCTGTGATCGGTGACAGATCCTACGGATCGGATCCCGAAATTGTCGGCGAGCTAGGGGCAATTGTCATTCAGACTTTGCGATCCGCAGGGGTAATCCCCTGTTGCAAGCACTTCCCGGGCCATGGCGGGACTTCAGTGGATTCACATACCGACCTGCCGGAAGACGAGCGTTCATGGGAACTTATCGAAAAAAACGATTTGATCCCATTTTCACGAGCGGTGGACGCAAATGTCGAAATGATCATGACCGCGCACGTGTTGTACAGAGATCTTGACGCATATTATCCAGCGACACTGTCCAGGTCCGTTATCCATGAGCTGCTTCGGAGGCGCATGAATTATCAAGGTGCAGTTATAACCGACGATCTTGATATGGCCGCAGTGGCTCGCGGTCATTCACCCGAGGAATGCGCGTTCATGGCTTTTAATGCCGGAGCGGATATCCTGCTTTTTTGCAACCATCCTGAGAAGGCGTTGGCAGCCCGTTCAAGAATATTGGATGCCATGAAACATGGCGATCTGCATGAAGAGCGCGTTCGGGAATCGTTGGCCCGAATAAGAAAGCTTAAATCAAAGTATACGGATTCGATGATACCCTGCGATATCATGAGAGTCAGAAAGTTTTTTGGGACAACAATATGACAAATCGATTCCATTTGAGGTTTGAAGGTAAAGTGGCTCTGGTGACCGGAGCGGGTCAGGGAATCGGGCAAGCCACAGCATTTCGACTGGCCGAAGAAGGTGCTGCTATAGGCGCGCTGGACCGCAATGCCGAATCCGCCGGCAGGTACTGCCTCAATCATCAGAGGGAGAGGCGGTCGAGCCACTGAATTGGTCGCGGATGTTGCGGACTCATCCGGAATCGCCGCTTGTGTGAACCAGTTTCATTCAGATTTCGGCAAGATCGACATACTCATTAGCAACGCGGGATTCGATCGACCGGGTGGATTCCTCAAGATCGGCCCTGAGGATTTCCTCTCCGTGCTGGGCGTTCATCTCATAGGCGCGGTCAATTGCTGCCGGGCCTGCGGTCCCAGTTATGTTAGATCAGAAAGACGGCAGAATAGTGCTGGTTTCCTCAATTTACGGCAAGGTTGGATCGAAAGGGGAATCAGCCTATGTTTCGGCCAAAGCCGGCCTGGTCGGATTAACAAAATCACTGGCCAGAGAATGGGGCGGACGAGGGATTCGCGTGAACGCTGTCCTGCCGGGGCTTACAGAAACTCCAACCATAAGAGACATGCTGGACGCCAAATACAAAGAAGCATTTATCGCGGAAACACCGCTAGGCCGCTCGGCAGCCCCATCGGAAATAGCCGCGGCGATCACATTTCTGGTATCAGATGACGCCAGCTTCGTCACCGGCGCGGCCCTGGAAGTCACCGGCGGCTGGGGCATGTAGCAAGCATGCGGGGAGGAGTTCTTGAAAATAGCCGCCCACCCTGGATTATTGCATTAGCACCTGTTTGCGGCAGCGAACCCTTCCCAGGATTAGTTGCAAGGTATGTGAAACTGACTCAGAATTATCGTATCTGCCAAAATGTAGCACGTGCAGCAGTAGGGGTAGGTTTCATACCTGCCGTTTCAGAAAGCGGACCAAGGACGGGTTAAAACCCGCGCCGTAAGTGGCTGTTTGCTACCGACCGCTAGTCTCACGGCATGCACCTTCAGATGGGTCCGTCTCTGCATTGATATGGCGGAACGATTTCGAGTTAGTGGAGATTTGAGACAGTTTCATGTTGGTCTTCCAGAAGTGGCACGCTATGGAATGTCATTGCGAGGCCGTCAGGCCGTGGCAATCCCCCCGAAACTTTGGGAGATTGCTTCGCTTCGCTCGCAATGACAGTTTCTTGGCGCCTCTATCTACAAACGCGTCCCCACGAATTATATCTTACCCATAATATTAAGAGACCGAAGTCTGGCTGCCGTAGATGAGTATGACAGCACAACGACTCATCTTCGACAGTTTGAAAAAGTAAGTTAAGTGATATAAGGGGGATAGATTAGTCGCGCATTTTCCTTGGCACTACATTGTTGTCCGGGATTCGAGAGGGTTAGGAGTTGGAAGCGAGTTGTGTGATGGAGGCTGGTGGCCGTACTTCAGCAGCGTGAAAGGCATGAAGCGCCGCTCCTTGCATGGTGGTACGGAGCTGATAGCGGGTCCCTTCGAGTTCCACGAGAACCGACTGGACGCGGGCCAGATCTCGCATGAGATCAGGCCAAGAGACTGAGACCCCTTTCTCGTCCAAACGCCTCTGCAGATCCACTTCCAGGCGCAGAGCAAGGAAGCTGGCCACGATGTGGCCGATTGAGGTGTCGTCACGCTGATGATAGATGGGCCTCACTTCAAGGGTGGTTTTCTGTTCCCGGAAGGTGCGCTCCACCCGCCAGAGGCTCTTGTAGGTCAAGGCTACCTCAGGGGTAGGCATGTTAGTGTTGGTGGTGAGGACAAACTTGCCATCTAGGCGTGCGTCTGTCTCCACTGCCTCCTGGTTGATGGTGATACTCCCTTTGGCGATGTGTACGAAGCGAGCATATCCCCGGTTGCCGATGACCGCTTTGGGGCCCTTCTCGGAGATGGTACGCTGGAGTTGTTCCAGGAGTGCCTCCCGTGCAGCCTTGTCCTTCCTGGCCTCCACGGGGTTGCGACACACCACGTAGCGCCTGTCTCCCACAAGGACCTCTTTGACTTCCATGTTGTCGTTGACCTTCTGGTATCGACCTGCGCGGGACAGGACCTCCTCGGTCACCTCCTTCTGTTTGCGCATTCGGCAGCCGAGCACGTAGTCGAAAGGCGCCTTCTGGTCGCCAGTGAGCAGCTTGATGGTATCAGCCGAGATCATCCCGCGATCTCCCACAAGGACCACATCGTGGATGTGCAGCCGCTTCCGCAGTCTACTCACCATCATCTCCAGAGCGCGGCAGTCGGCAGTGTTGCCCGGGAAGATCTCCCAGGCTACGGGCCAGCCGTCACGGTTGACCACCACACACAGCACGTACTGCGGCAGGTCCGACCGCCTGTCCCGAGAGTATCCTCGTTTGCGCAGATCGGTTTCCATCTCCGTGTACACGTACAGGCTGGTGGTGTCGATGAAGATGAGATCCAGCTCAAGGCTGAACAGATCGCGGTCACGCCAGGAGAGTTCGGCTTCTAGTTCGTCTCTGATCTCAGACAAGAACGTGGTGGTACGGTAGAAGTGTTGGAGTTCCAGCTTGTCGAAGCCAGGGCACTCGACGCCTGAGATCCACTGTGATCCCGCAAGATCTGATCCCGGAGCGCACAGCCTCTGCAAGGCCATGGCGAACGAGGTCCGCTCCAAATCGAACTCGAACTTGCGCTGCTCCGCCAGGCGTCTGATAAGATCCGGCATACCCTGCTTCTCCCAGAGACTGCCAAAGACCAGCGCAGGTCCCCACTCTCGTGAAGAGAGGGCTTCCATATCCGGCATCCGAGATGCCTCTACAACTTTCAGGTGAACAGCAAATTGAGCTAGACTCCGAATGAGTGTATCGATCTTTCCCGAAGCCAGTACCTTATCGGCTCGGCCCAACGTGCCCATGATCTTTTGGCGCACCTTATCACCGTCTCTGATCGATTCGACGATCTGGAGGTACTCGTATTCGCCGCTCTTCTGTACACTACGTTTTCTGCGAATGAACATACCATTTGAATTGCATCACATAGCTCTTCATGTCAAGCAAAATCGCAACATACTCTCATAAGTCTAGGCACTACATTTCAAAATGCCGCCAAAAATCACACCCCGTGATTACAAGACTGTTACAGAACTCATCGAAAACAGCACTTAATAATTACAACTACTTAATCAGTGCCCCAAAATGGGGCACTGTCGAAGATGAGTATTACAGCGTACGACCTCGGTGGATTCTCTCAGAGAGCGCTTTGAATGGCGCGACAGAAATGCGTTCAGGAACTGCTTAATTCTTTTTGTGGAGGAATGGGGGTGACCCAAATGCTAAAAAAAACCGGAATCACCCCCGGATTTTCAGAAAGATCTTACTGCCCCGTTGATTTTGGACTGGATGTCTTATTCTTGGCTTTAGCCGATTTCGTACGAACTCGACTCGATTGGTTCGGATACCCATACCCATAGTCGTATCCATAACCGTAACCGTATCCTGCCCACCCGTATGTTGAGCCTTGGTATGCTGAATTAGAATAGCTGCCTGACCCTCCCCAGGAGGGGGAAGTGCCACATCAGCCGGCCTCAGCCAAGTAAGGAATTGCACCTATAATCAAGACCACACCCAAAATGAATAGCTTTGAAAGCTTACCAGATAGCATCCTGCCTCCTTTCACCTCAAAATCCGATTGAATTAAAGAAACGTACTTTACGCCAGAATTCGAATTTTGTCGCTTCTTTTTTTGCCCGGGGATGCAAACCTTCAGTTGCAGTCGGCCAAAGAATGTCATTGCAAGCGATTCTTGGTAGGACAGGCGTCCACAAATCCCCCCTGAATCCCCCCTTTAGTAAAGGGGTGTGGGGGGATTTTGACCGGCAATCCCGCGTTCTGAGCGGGACGGTCCCACTAACAATGTCCCAAAGCTTTGGGGATTGCTTTCCCGCAGAACGCGTGGACAATGACAAATCCACGCCTCACCTAACGAGGGGTTACACAGGGTTCTAATCTAGGATAATCCGCCGCAAGCCTGGTTCGGGATGGGCGTTTTGTTCGGAGGAGGAGTCTCGAACCGAGCACGCATCTTGTCAACCCGTAGGCGATGAAATTCTCGAATCCTTGAAAACGATGGGTTCAACGTTTCCGTGCTCCGGAACGATTGAACTATAAATCGCTGCACGTCTCCGAGTGCTTCCCTGATTTGTGCCAGTTCAGGCTCCTCAACATGACCCGGTATTGCGGTAGTTCGGAATGTCACTTCAATTGACGAGCTTCTGAGAATCCGTATGGATCTCTTGATTAGATCCATATTGACCGGTACGCCGGCAACTGAGGAATATGCGGCTGAGTTGAGCGGCGCCTTTATATCCATGGATACAGCATGAATTAAACCTGAGTAGATCAAATCTTCAAGCATTTGGGGATTTGAACCGTTAGTGTCGAGCTTAATCTTAACTCCATATTTCTTTAGAATTCCAAGAAGATGTGGCAAGTTTTTATGCGTGGTGGGCTCCCCCCCTGTGACCGTTACTCCGTCAATCCACTTGCTTCGGTTCGCCAAGCTTTCGCAGATCTGTTCGAGAGGATAATCGGGAACCGCTTCAGGGTTCACGACCAGCTTTGGATTATGGCACGCGTGACAACGAAAATTGCAGCCGCCCAGGAACACGATCGAGCACAGTTTGCCGGGCCAATCGACCAGTGAGGTGGAAATAAATCCTTTAATGCCGAAATTGTCGTTCATGTTTACTCGTGCCACAAAAAGACAAAAGATCCATTCAGATGAGAGATAACCCGGTGTTATTACGAGCGCGGTGAAGCAATCTACCTACCTTCAATGAGCAGATTGCTTCGCGCTCACTAGTCACAATTCAATAAGAAATGTTCACTATCCCGTAAAACTGCCCTTTTTCAGCCGCAGTGATCTTTCAAGTATCTTGTTATGTTTAGAGGCCCGTGTATTACCTCCCGGGTATCGGAAACCAATATGGGTAGATGCTTCTCTGCCAAGGTTACGCACTCGTAGTAGGCCAGCATAGCGAGTGCTTGAGAGTTCTCGCCATCCAAATTCAACACTGTTAATCCCTTTACACTTGGTAAATCCACATTTTCTTTTATGGATTCACACGCGGAGCAGCCTTGCCTAGTAAATAGATATGTCATGTCTAACCTCCTCGAATTGCAGCTAAACTCAAACCAAACCTAAATTCCGAGAATATCCAGACGGATTTGAATGACGTCCTAACACATACCCGCCCTATATCTGTCGCGTAGCTCGCCTCTCTTACCTTTGTTCCAACTGGCGACTTTTGTGAAATACCCTGTGATCCGCGTGATCTGTTCGACCTGATCTGAACCGCAATACGGGCAGACGTCCTGCAAACCTCTGGTAGTGCGTCCACAAAGCACGCACGCTGTCAGCTCAGGTGAAAATGCTATCTGATCGTTTTGAGTCATTCGGAAAGTCTTCTTAATGAAATTCGCGATCGATTCCGCGCTGGGCCGAGCTTCCCCAAGCCAGACGTGTGTCAGAGAGCCGGCTTCGATTAATGGATGAAAGAGCCCTTCCCTCTTCACACGTTCAATCGCGTCCATTTCCGCTCCGACGTTAAATAGAGTCGAATTGGTGTAATAAATTTCATCGAGGCTCAAATTTCCTTTCACCACGCGTTCCGTCTCCCGGAACAGCCTCATATCGAGTTTTGCGAACCGGTATGCGGTGCTTTCGGCCGGAGTCTGCTCCAGCACGAATCGCATGTTATTCATTCGGCTCAGACGAGCGCCACAAGGTTCATGTGCGCTATGACCTGCAATCCGAATTTGATTGCATCCTCGGTTTCATGCAGCTGCTCGCCCGTATGAAACTGGACCATCTCATTGAGCCCTACCATGCCTACTAAATAGGTCACTCGGTGCATTCGCAGGTACCGCTCGCCGTCGCGGTCCATTGAGAGCAATGCTAAAGGTCCTGATTCTCCGAGACTAAGCAGTCGTTCTATGAATGCCTTTTTCTGCAGATGGGCCTTGGCGGCCAAGGCTATTTTGTCCGTCAGTAAGGAGAAAAGCTTTGTATCGTCCCCTTTTGCTTCATAAGCGATCCGCGGCAGATTAATCGTCACATTCTGCATCGCGGAATAACGCATTTTCCATGGATGGACCGCGTCTTCCAAATCGCTCTTCTCAAGCTTGAATGAAAGGCGGCAACATTCTGAAATTTTGGCAGTTTCGCCCCGATCAAAGACGAAATAGGTGTTCCCTTTTTCTGAGGCTATGTCACAGATGTGCAGCAAGAAATCTTCATGACCGGGCGTTTCGAAGAATTTCTCCGTTATATGAACAAGGGGTTTGGGGAAGAAGAATGGGCGCCCTGCCCCATCCCCTTCCATATAAATATCAAAAAGCGTTTTGACAAAATTCTGGGCTTCCGGGAGATAATCGGAGTATGTCTTCCCTGTGAAAACCCCGCCAGGGCCAATCGCCGGAACGTTCTCGAAGTGCTTCGGTATTTCCCAATAAAGATTGATGTCCGTGAAGATCGCCTGCCCGCCTCTAGCCACAGCCTGCTGAGAGAATTCAAAAATTAATATTTGGGCCAATTGCCGAACCTCCCTCTCCGGTAATCCTCTCAGGTATGGAGCAAAGAAGAGGTTCACGGCGTCCCATCCTATAGCGCCTGCAAAGTGGCTCTGCAGGGCAGCCGCAAATTTGACCATGTGCGCGAGCAGGACCTCCGGATGCTTGGCCGGCTTGGCCATGGCCAGTGAATTTGGCAAATTTAACCCGAATCTCTTGATGTACTCGAGTGATTGGCCTGAACAGTAAGGCCTATCTATGAACCCCAAATCGTGCAGATGAATGTCCCCTCGCATATGCGCGTCAGCGACACTCTGGTCGAATACATTTAGTAGGGCATATTCTTTCTTGATGTTTTCGGCGAGCGTGAGGTTCGTGGCTTCCGGGCCATGCGGCACATTAGCATTCTCCTTGTTGGGATGCGCTATCAATTGTTCCACGTCATAAAGCGGCACACCAAGACGAGTATGGAGGCGCCGCTCGCGCTCGAGGCCTCTCTCCAGAAGCTTAGCATTGACCATCTCACGGATTAGTGGAGCTGTTATAACGGTAATTCCGCTTCGTTTTACGATGTTTTCCACTTCGATGCTGATATCTTGGGCCGTACCTTCATCTATAAACGTCTCTCGTAAGAGAGCGTCCACAATTCTGGTCCGGTCCCATCCGTCCATCGCCTCGCTCGAGGTCCGGACGAATAACGCCATATCAGTGGTTTCCATGTGAAGCGGAGCCTCTTTTCGAAAATCAACGATTTCAGTTACGCTAGCCATGCAATCCCCCTTCGGTGCCCTGCGATTTTGCCCTGCCAATCTGTTTAGATGGGCTGAAAAGCGGGCCATGATTTTTGGCGGAAACAAATATGCGTCCCAAAGCCTTCAAACACTTCATGACACTGAACGCCCCCAATTATTGAGCGATTACCGGACATTCTCCCGTTTATCTGATAATTACTTGAACTTTGTTTCGAAACTTCCGGAAAACGGACGCTGAATGACTCGATGATCCCCGCCAACAACGGATCATCTTGTGGATGCGATCTTTATCGCCACAACATGTAGTGTGTCAAGGGGAAAAATGTGGCGGAATGTTCAGGAAAGGTTAGGCATGTGAAATCGCAGGCTATATTTTTTTATTATATATTTTCAAGAAGTTACTTCTAAATGCTCGAATTCCTACGAAGCAGCCGTAAGCAATTTGCGCGTACTGGGTCTGACCGGTGGGAACACCAACTTTCGAATCAATTATTCACTAACCCGAACACTATGGGAATTTCGAACAATAATATAAATGAATTCTTCAGTATTGTATGGACTTGAAGGAAACGGTCTGTTCCAATATTTGCCCACTTGTCCGGCCAACTCCTCTAATGTCATAGTCCCACCGTGTTTGGCTAATATAGCATGAACCACTGTCATCAGCGGAGTGCGCGCGTCCCCGGAGCTCTCTTTATTGATTTTTTGGACTCTTCCAAAACGGGGACAAATTCCAGTTCAGCCAGCAATGAGACTTTTGCATTGCCGATGAAACCCTTGGGTGGGGATGCCATAGACGTTCCGGGTCTTGGGATCGATTTGGCCGATGCCACTACATATTGTGATTCGTCCGGTTCCACCGGCGCCGGAAGTCTCTCTTCCGATTCCGCAGCGGCGAAATCAGCATCATTTTCCGCTATAGTTTTCTTTTCTCTTCCGGCCATTAGAAATCTCCTGGATAATTCTTTTTTTTGCTGTCCTTCGGCCGCACGCGTTCACGTTTTAGGCTTCCGGATCAGGCTCTTCACTTGTAGTTCGCGGCAATGAATAATTAAATCTTACCGCAGTAAATTCTATAAGCCTAGGAAATGCGCTACGGCTTGTCAATGATTTTATGATTTCGTCTGTAACCCTTCACTTACAGGCGGCCAAAGAATGTCATTGCGACCCGTTGAGGGGAAGAAATCTCCTCCGCCGCTACTGAGATTGCTTCGTCGCTTCACTTCTCGCAATGACAAGGGACCACGTCCCCGCGTGTAACTGAATGAATACTGTCGTCTCTATGAGTGTTCACCTGCAAATGTGTCTCATGTTTGTCTCACACACTCAATAGGGATCAGTATTCTCGCAATATACCAATTCATCTTATCTGCATATTCTTAATGAAACACTTTAAGAACACGTCATAACATTCTGATTGACAACAACATTTTTAGGTGATATGCCCACGTTCAGTTACCGGGAAGGAGGGTTCATGCAACCCACCGCCAGAAACAAAAGAAGATATTCCTCCATCCAGGAATGGTTATCGAAAGGAGACGATGGCATGAGAACAATTATCCACATTGCGGCGGCGATTTCGATTGCGGCAGCTTCATGCGCGTGGGCCGGAACTTTTGACGGGCTGGCCGCCGCAGCATCTGCCAAGCCGCCGACTCCGCTCTTTATGCAGCCCGGCTCGATTGTGAAGACCGAATTCAAATCCAATCCCAGATCAGATGCCGATATGGATTTGGAAGCGGAATTCTCTTCCGTAGCGCAGGCTGCGGCAAGAAACTCAAACCAGGCAAGGCCTAAGCCCGCAGTCGCTTACAGAGAGGGGCGGTCCGGTACTATGGCGCCTTCTCCCAAAGCCCGGCAGTCGGACAAGTCAACCAGCGGAAGAATGGTTGCAGCTGACGATGATTCAGAACTCGAAGCTGACCTGGAAAAAGACCTTGTGTTAACTCCACCGCCACCCAAAACTGAGGAGAAGGTAGACCGGACACCCAAGAGAAAGCCGGCGATGGAGAAGAAGGCAATCGAGAAAAAGCCTGCCATAACAGAAAAGAAAGTTGAAAAGCCGAAACCTGAACCAAGAGTGCAGAAAATGGCGCCTGCGGAATACGAGCAATACGCTGTTTCACCCAAACCGATTCAGAAGGTCCGACCGGTAACCCGTAATTGGTGGTCCTTCCCGGCAGGAGCCTATGACAACCGCCCCTGTCCTGTCGACGTCGGTGGGCCGGCATGTTCGACAACCCCCCCATACGGTCCATCAGAACCCCGTGGAAGCATGAGCAGACAGTACAGGCCTATGAGCCAGGAGTACACTTGGCCCAGGGGCGCACATGAAGCACAACGAAGGATTACGGCTGCTCCGACGAATTATCCGGATCGTGTTGTCCGGGACGGTGTCACAATAAAGTTGGCCCCCGCTGCGGCACCAGCCGACTATATGGAATATCCGGAAGAGTCCTCCGGGTCGGATCTACTTTCCACGGCCGCGGAAATCATTGGACTGCCGTTCGCGTTCATCGGATCTTTATTCTAATCGTGTCCTAAGATCAACAAGCGCGCTCCTAGCAATCGCATGGAGCGCGTTCCCGCGATTTTGCCTTGACGTAAGCACCACCGTTGGCTTTCAGGAACTCCGATGCGAAACACGAGCATCTTCCCGTCATTTTGTAAAGAGGGTTCCCGAAAGCCCGGAATTCGGCGGAAGCACGCCTGGATCATGCAAACCGGAACCCGCTTAATTCATGGACCTTAATGAAAATCGGTTATTTATTGTAACTGTACCAGCCCTCACCTGTCTTCTGACCGAATTTGCCTTCATTAACCTTCTGCACAAGACTCGGGGTCGGAAGGTCCGCCAAGTTGCCGGATTCACGGAACCGGCCTATCCCGATGTCATAGGCCAGGTCGTTTCCCGTCAGGTCCATGAGGCGGAAGGGGCCCATAGGATGGCCCGCGCCATAGACACATGCTTTGTCGATATCCTCATAAGTGGCCACACCCATTTCAAGCATCCACATGGCTTCTTTGTTGATGGCGGCGAAAATACGGTTCAGGACGAAACCGTCCATTTCTTTCTTGACCAGGATGGGCACCTTGTCGATCTTCAGACAGAAGTCCATCATGCATTCCGCTGTTTCATCGGAGACATGGGGCCCTTGGACCACTTCGACGAGCTTCATGATGAGTGCGGGATTGAAGAAATGGAGATTGCAGACCTGGGAGGGACGATTAGTGACATCCGCGATGCGGGAACTGACAATGAAAGAACTGTTCGTGGTCAGAATGGCTTTCGGCGGAGCGAGCTTGTCGAGATCGGCAAAGACTCTCCGCTTCAGATCGATTCTTTCCTGGACCGACTCGATAACCACGTCGGCATTCTCGACGGCCTCGTTCAGATCGTCTGTAAAGGAGATAAGACTGCGGGCATTTTTCGCCGCGTCTTCCGTCAACTTTCCCTTCTCCACTCGCCCTGCCAGATAGGTATCGCAAAATTTCTCGGCTTTTTCGAGCACGGCCGGAATCACGTCCGTGCCGACCGTCTTAAAACCGTACAGTGCACACTGTAGTGCAATCTGGTGCCCCATATTCCCGGCGCCCACAACTGATACATTTTTCACATCATTTATCTTCATGTTTGCTCTCCTCCTGTTTTTATTTTGCGGATTATTGCATTAATTCAGTTTATTGGAACAGAAATCACTTTCAGAAAACGGAGGGCCAGCGGCGACTTTCTTGCAAGAAAAAGTTCCCAGGACTGCCTGCCTGCTGAGCAAAAGAACACTATTCTGCACTGGTTGGGAGGTTCAGAGTTGAAACCAAACTGATAAGTGGGATTATCCTTCCTGGCGAATTCTTTGCGAAGCTGTGGCTTCGAGGGATTTAATAAGGAGCGCCAGGGTGTTGTTTACCGGCACTGAAATCCCTAATCGATCTCCTTCGCGAGCTATCGCTCCATTAATAAAATCTATTTCCGTTCGACGGCCTGCAAAAATGTCCTGTAACATGGAATTTACGTTTGCGGCGGTGCCTTCGCATACAGTCAGCACCTGAGCCTCCGGATTTTCAAAAATTAACTTGATGCCGGCCGCCTGCACTATTTCAATGCATTCCTTCACCACATCATGGATCAAGTCCCGACCTGATTGGCTCGATGGCACATCCCCGTTTCGGACACGTAGCAGGGTTCCCGGAGCGTTAATAGCCGCGTTAATAATCAGTTTCGACCATACGCAGCCGACCGCGTTATCTACCAGGTGCACAGGGCCGGCATTTAATTTTTCCAGTATTTCAGCCACAGCTTTTGTTCTGCCGCGTATGGAACCGTCAGCCTCGCCAAAGTGTGTTTGTCCGAAACCTGTATGACGAAATCTCCCGGATCCAAGGGTCATTGCTCCGACAGTGGTGGTCCCCAGCAATACCCTGCCCGGAAAGGCCTCATTAAGGATTTCGTAATTGCCGACGCCGTTTTGGAGAGTCAGGACCACGCCTTCTTCGGCAAGAACAGTTCCTATTGTGTCCGCAGCGCCTTTTGTATCATAGGATTTCACCAGCACTAGTACGAGATCCAGGGGTCCTGCTTCCGTGGGATCGGAGAGTATTCGCGGGCGAAGCAGCGCGTTCACCTGAAACTCCTTCCAACCATAGACCGTCTTTCCGCACCTTGGCGACTTCGTCCGTATCTCTCTCGATTAGTACCGGGTCCAGGCCCGCCTCGTAAAATAGGCCCCCGATCACCGATCCCATCGAGCCTACGCCCACAATTCCTATTCGCATGTATGAAACCTCGCAGTCCAAGTATGATTCTACCCTTACAATCAATATGATGTCATCGCGAGCGAAACGAAGCAATCTCCTCGTATCGGAGATCGCTTCGCCGCTCCGCTCCTCTCTATGACAGCTCCGCGTTTCCTCGCGCTATGCCGGTGAATGATCCCTCAAATTTGCATCTGCGATCAGAATTTAGGAATACAGTTTCTCCAGTTCAGCAGCCACTTCGGAGGGCATATCATAGCAGTGTTCCTTCGCCGGGAACGTTCCTGCGGCAACGTCCTGCTTGAATTCTTCAAATGCCTCCAGGATGACCGCGCCGGCTTCCCTGTATTTTTTTACAAATTTGGGTGTGTGCTTATCGAACATACCGATGATATCATGGACGACGAGAACCTGCCCGTCGCAGTGAGGACCCGCACCAATCCCAAAGGTCGGTACCGATGCGCGGCGTGTGATTATTGCAGCAACTTCGGCCGGCACGGCTTCCAGCAGAATACTGCAAGCGCCGGCTTCTTCAAGTATCTTACAATCTTCAATTAATTTCTTTGCTGTCGCCAGATCTCTTCCTTGTGCCTTATAGCCTCCCAGCTGCGCCACAGATTGGGGCGTCAGTCCAAGGTGCGCCATTACCGGTATTGTAGCATTCGTCATTGCTCGAATCGTTTCCGCCATTTCTCGGCCGCCTTCGAGCTTCACTGCATCACAGCCGCCCTCGGCCATGTACCTGCCGCCGTTTCGGATAGCCTCAGGTATGGATACCTGATAACTCATATACGGCAGGTCTCCGACAAGGTACACATCAGGTGCTCCTTTGCGCACTGCCTGGACGCTGGGCATCATCAGATCCACAGTTACCGGCAAGGTTGAGTCGTATCCGTAGACAACCATGCCTATCGAATCGCCAACCAGAATTACGTCGATCTCGGCTCTCTGTTCCAAGATCGCGAATGGGTAGTCGTACGCGGTGAGGAATGTCATACGCTCGCCGCGCGCCTTCTTGTCTCTCAGGGTTTGAATTGTGATTTTCGCCATACTGGCAACCCTCGGTAGTGATTTCCCCGCGGAGCGATATCCGCTTCGCAGGCAAGTAGAGGCCCATTACGGGTCCTCTCTTGAGCTTGAATGCTGTAGACCCAGCATACATGAAGGGCCCCGCGAATCACAACCCCTTATGTTCACATAAAAGAGATGCTTGTTCGGCACCAGCAGGTTGCCGCTGCCGATTGGCAAGGACTTATACAGGTTGCCAAAAGTTTTGTCCGATTCGAGCTGGCTTTATCCGTCATTCCAGCGGAAGCAGGAATCAAGAAAGATCGGTTCCAGGCTTTACTCAGGACAATCCAGCGAAACGCGGGACTCGACCCAGTCTTTCGCCGGGGTGACGAGTAGCAGCACGCCATGACTTTTGGCACGCACTATAGCCAAGGAAACCCGGGGGAAGGTACCGCGCGGATCTTCCCCCGACCAAGTCCAAGAGGCTGTTGCAAAACTTAAGCTAAATGGAAGTGCGCCGCATTCAATTGTAGTTTCCCGCCGGACACGAGATAAACCGTCCGAAAACAGAGCGCTTAAGTCGCTCCCAGGGATAATGAATGGGCATCGAGGATTTGCAATCCTTTGTAGTTACGCAAGCTCTGAGAAATTAGCTTTGACATTCTTTTCGCCAAAGGCATCCGAATTCCCAACAATCTCGTATACCTTTGAAACAAGGAGAATTGCCTTCGCTGGACTGAATACAACGGATTAAATTCTCTTTATTAAATCGAGTATAGTTCTTTACTCCCAGTTTTCTTGCCTTTTCCCGGACTAGTTTTAATGTCATGCTTTAACTCCTTTGAGCAACAGAGCACATTCATGCAATAACGCGGAAAAAGTATTAATCAGAAGATCGGAGAAAAAGCAAGTGGAAATCGGATGCGCGGGTAACCCCTTAGTTAAGAGGGGCGTGGATTTGTCATTGCGAGGAGTCTAATGTTGCGATAGGCGTCTCGCCTATCCATTAAAATGACCGGCAATCCCGCGTTCTGTGCGGGACGGTCCCACCAGCAATCCCCAAGGCAGCGAGATTGCTTCCCCTGTTTTTCAACGGGGTCGCAATGACATTCTTCGGCCGCCTTAACTGAGGTGTTCGATGCGCGGAATGGGCAGCTAAGAAGAGGTTTTTGCGGCGCAAGCTTTCCAGCCCGTCTTTGTCAAGATGCTTGCAGTCTCCGGTTGGAATCCCGCGCTGAACGCGGGACTGCCCCCACGGGACAGAGCCCCTGGCCGCCAAAGTGCCGGGCCTATTTTTTCAGGTGGGTCTTTATGAATTCCACAATGTCCGTGGTCTTGGTTCCAGGTCCGAAAATCTCCTCAATGCCGCCTGCCTTGAGCTTCGGCACATCTTCTTCAGGAATTATCCCACCACCCATTATTAATACGTCTGAAACCCCATTTTCTTTAAATATTTCAGCCACTCTCGGAAACAAATAATCATGAGCGCCGGACAAGGAACTCATGCAGAGCACGTCCGCATCTTCCTGAAGGCATGTTTGAAAGATTGCCTGGGGAGTCTGTCTGAGGCCGGTATAGATGACTTCCATCCCCGCGTCACGCAAAGCTCTCGAGAGCACCTTTGCGCCTCGGTCATGCCCATCCAAGCCCGGTTTTGCCACCACTACTCTTATCCTTTTATCCATATTTTGTATCCTCTTTGAAAAAGCGACCTTGCCAAGCGCTTGGAACAGCAAACAGCGATTGGTGCGGCAAAGCTAAAGCGGAATATTGCCGTGTCTTCTTGTTGGCTTCTCCTCCACTTTGTTTTCGAGTTGAGCGAAGGCACTTACCAGAACACGACGGGTATCTCTCGGCAAGATTATCCGGTCAATAAATCCCAATTCAGCCGCCCGATATGGGCTAGCGAACTTCTGCACGTAATCCTGAATCAATTCCTGCCGTTTTGCCCCTTTGTCGCCGGCATGTGCGATTTCTTTCCTGAACAGAATCTGGATTGCGCCTTCCGGCCCCATGACTGCTATTTCAGCAGTCGGAAAAGCAAGATTAATGTCGGCTCTCAGGTGTTTACTTGACATTACCACATACGCGCCGCCATAGGCTTTGCGCGTAATTAATGTCACTTTCGGGACGGTAGCTTCTGCGTAAGCATAAAGTATCTTTGCCCCATGTTTTATGATGCCCCTGTGTTCTTGCCTCATTCCCGGCAGATATCCCGGCACATCCAATAATGTCCAGAGCGGAATATTGAATGCGTCGCAGAACCGAACGAATCTCGCGCATTTCACCGATGCTTCCGTGTCCAGGCAGCCGGCCAGAACCCTGGGCTGATTGGCAACAACTCCTATTGTCCTTCCGCCGATCCGCCCGAAACCGGTAATAAGGTTACGGGCATAGTGAGCGTGGACCTCCAAGAAATGGCGATTGTCCAGCACCGGGATAATGATTTTTTTCATGTCGTAAGGCTTGCGAGAACTCTCGGGAATAACTCCATCCAGTTCGGGCATCGTACGATCGAGCGGATCATGGCAGGGCACCACGGGAGGACGCTCCCGATTGCTGTCAGGCAGAAAAGAAAGGAGCTCTCGAACTTTCTCCAGGGTTTCTTGCTCAGTGGGACTATGAAAATGGCATACTCCCGAGATCCGACCATGCACTCTCGCTCCGCCAAGACTTTCCGAGTCACTTTCTTCGCTGGTTACCTGTTTTATGACCTGAGGCCCCGTAATGAACATGTAACTGGTTTTTTCCGTCATAAAAATGAAGTCGGTCACAGCCGGCGAGTATACCGCGCCTCCTGCGCATGGCCCCATTATGATGGATATTTGGGGGATCACGCCCGACGCTCGCACGTTGCGATAAAATACTTCTCCGTAACCGCCGAGGCTTTCAACTCCCTCTTGAATGCGTGCGCCACCTGAATCGGGGATGCCGATTAGGGGGAATCCATTGCGATAAGCCAAGTCCATGACTTTACAAATCTTCTGAGCATGAGTGTACGAGAGGCTGCCTCCAAGAACAGTAAAATCCTGCGCGAATATATAGACCCCGCGGCCGTTTACTCGCCCGAAGCCGGTCACTACTCCATCTCCGGGAGCTTTGATTTTGTCCATTCCGAAATCGGTGCATCTGTGACTGACAAACTTGTCGATTTCTTCGAAGGATCCTTTATCCAGCAGCTCGAGAACCCTTTCTCGGGCTGTCATTCTGCCGGACTCATGTTGCTTAGCGACTTTTTCGGGACCCCCGGCAGCATCAGCTTCAGCCACTCTGCGTTTCAATTCTTCGATCTTCTCTTGCGTCACCGACATTGACATCTCCTGTTCTATTCGATTTGCGCGTTATTTGAGCATCATCTTGACGGTAGAGCCAATCTGGGTGAGGTTTTCAATGACCTTCACCCCGGCGTCAGTTAGGGCTTTAATCTTGCCGTCTGCTGTACCGGTCCCACCGTCTACAATCGCGCCTGCATGTCCCATCCTCTTTCCCGGCGGAGCCAATCGGCCTGCTATATAGGCGGCAACAGGTTTATTAAATTCATTCTTTATAAACTCGGCTGCCTGTTCTTCAGCGGATCCGCCAATTTCTCCTATGAGCACCACCAGTTCCGTTTCCGGATCATCTCTGAACATTTTGAGCACGTCTATAAAACTTAATCCGACCACCGGATCCCCACCGAGCCCCAGGCAAGTGCTCTGTCCCACCCCGTTCTTGGTCAACTGATCCACCACTTCGTAGGTCAGGGTTCCGGAGCGGGAAATGACACCTACTTTTCCGGGAGCGTGAATGTATCCGGGCATAATGCCGACCTTGCATTTTTCGGGCGGGGATATGATTCCCGGTGTGTTCGGGCCGATCAGATACCTTCCTGATTGACGAACGGTATAAAGAGCCGAAGCGGTGTCGAGTGGCGGTATCCCCTCAGTTATGCAGACGATTACCCGAATTCCGGCATCTACTGCTTCCAGGATTGGTTCTCGAGTATGCGCAGCGGGAATAAAAATCAAGGAAACGTCAGCCCCGGTTTCTCTTACTGCTTTGCTGACCGAGTTGAAAACCGGAATTCCATTAACGTTCTGCCCTTCTTTGCCGGGCGTAACCCCAGCCACCATTTTCGTCCCGTAATCCTGGCAAGCCAGAGAATGAAAGGTACCGTTACGTCCAGTGATGCCTTGAACCACAACTCGCGAATCTTTGTTTACCAGTATTGCCATTTCTATTCTCCATCCGGGATCGGCCTACCCCATCTCGGCTTTTTGCACTACTAATTTTGCAGCCTCGTCCAGCGAAGCAATCAACTCTATAGGCAAACCGGACTCAAGGAAGAGATTCCGCCCTTCCTCAATATTTGTCCCTTCAATGCGCGCGATTACCGGCAAATGTACGCCTCTGGCCTTGAGCGCCTTGATAACACCGCGGGCTAACACATCACACCTGAGGATCCCTCCGAAGATATTAATGAACACGACTTTTACTCTGTCGTCATCCAAAAGAATGTTCATGGCGTCCGTCACGCCCTGTTCGCTGGCTCCTCCGCCTACATCCAAGAAATTGGCTGGAGCGCCTCCATGTAGAGATATCAGGTCCAGAGTGGCCATAGCCAAACCTGCGCCGTTGACCACACATCCAATATTGCCATCCAAGCGCACGTAACTGAGGCTGTCTTTGTTTGCAGCTAATTCCAACGGATCTTCCTGGGACCGATCACGCCAGCGCTCCATTTCCGGGTGCCTGAACAGGGCATTATCATCGAGGTTGATTTTCGCATCTAGAGCCACAACCCGATCTCCGGAAACTACGAGCGGATTTATCTCCACCAAAGAGCAGTCATAGTCCAAAAAAATCATGTACATTGCATTGATAATTTTAGCTATTTCATTAGCAGCAAGATTGTTATCGATTAATCGATATGCCAGATCTCTGGCCTGGTAAGAATGCGAGTCCTCTCAGCGGGCTCACTTTGATAGTAAAGATCTTGTCCGGGAACTCCCTGGCAAGTTTTTCGATCTCCATTCCGCCCTCAGGACTCGCCATGATCGTGACTTGTCCGTTACTCCGGTTAAGGACGACTCCCAGATAAATCTCAGCCTCAACGGGAATCACTTCTTCTACTAGCAGAGCGCTTACAGTTTTCCCATGTGGGCCGGTCTGATTGGTTACAAGTCTTTTGCCCAGAATTTCCGCTGCCCGAGAGCGGATGTCGTCATTCATGCTCAATACTGCCACACCGCCGGCTTTGCCTCTCCCGCCGGAGTGGATCTGGGCCTTGAGGACTATCTTGTCGGTTCTCAGTTGACGTGCAGCGATAAGGGCTTCCAGAGGTGTGTAGGAGATCGAGCCTCTTGGAATGGGCACGCCTCTGGATGCCAACAGTTCTTTGGCCTGGTATTCATGCAAATTCATTGGCTCTTTGCCTCCGGTTTTTCGGGGCTCTGCGGCCACAAGCCTGTCCAGCTATAAACCAATACAAGTAAAGAGGCGATTATGCAAAAAATTTCAACATACCCGCGGCTAAATCCATTTGCAAGCGAAAACCGGAATACAAGCCGCCTGTAAGCGGGGGATAAGAAAGGGAACTCGCGTGCTGCCATAACCCTGAATCCCCGATCCCGGTGGGGTCAACCCAATACGCAACGATCCGGGATCGAGGATGCAGACCCATCCAGGATTCTTTGGGTTGGTGCTGTGCCCTTTTCCGTGGGTTTTCATCTGACGTCCAGCGGGACTACTGTTGGGTTGCCCCTCCGGGGCACTGATGATATTCCCCCAGAAATTGAATGCTTACCGATTGTCTCGCAATGATCTTCACGTTTACTCCTATCCGATTTAGGGGCTTGTGCAAAATGTCACTTGAGGCTAATATTCCCGAGCTATGAACAAAGGCCGCATTCTCATCGTAGACGATCAGGAAGAAATCCTGGAATCCTTAGGAGCCATACTGGCTGATGAAGGGCATGAAGTATTCCGCGCGCGTGATGGCCAGGATGCTTTGCATATTGTTCAGAGTGACGCGCCTGATATGGTTTTTTTGGATATATGGATTCCCGGAATCGATGGCATGCAGACCCTGAAGGCAATCAAAAGGATCAATCCCGTTTGCTCGGTAGTCATGATGAGCGGACATGGCACCATCGAAACCGCAGTAAAGGCCATAAAATTGGGGGCAACGGATTATCTCGAAAAACCGCTCAACCTGGAGGACGTGCTCCATCTGGTACATAGAGCCGTAGCCGAGCGGGCAATCGATCACGGACTACATGAAGGGAACGGCTCCGGCGCGGGAATTCTTATTGGAACTTCCGAAAAAGCCTCGATGCTCCGCCGCGCTCTCGAGAATGCCGTGACAGAGCGGAACTCCGTGTGGTTGTCAGGCGAAAGAGGAACAGGGAAGGAGTTTATTGCCAGAACAATTCACTTTTTGCAAGGCAAAAACCGGACAAACCTTGTAAAAGTGCTTTGCCAGGATCTCACTGAAGCTAATATTGAAGAAGTGCTACTCGGAAAACAAGGCGATTCCAACAAAACTTCTCTCGGCAAATTGGCTCAAGCTACTGGGGGATCGCTGCTATTGGTCCGAGTGGACCGTCTCGATAGAAATCTGAAACTTCGATTGACCGAAATAGTTCGCAATTACGTGAATCCGGCCGGTCTAGCCGGCCTTTCGAGTTATAAATTTAGAATCATCTCAACGTCCATTACCGATCCGGAGACATTGATTCGCGACGAACATATCCCGGCGGAACTTGCCGAACTCTTAGCTCAGCGGGTCATCAGAATCCCAAGTCTAAAAGAAAGATCGGAGGATATACCGCTGTTTACGGAGTATTTCCTGAAAGAGGCAGCGGCCGAGTTCGAAAAAGATCTCGTCGGCGCGGATTCCGAAGCACTAGAGCGTCTGATGGCGTATCATTGGCCTGGCAATATTAAGGAATTAAAGGTCTTGATGGAGCACGTTGTTATGACCGCTCCCGGGCCTAAGATAACTGTCGCCGATCTCCTCATGCCCACTGAGCCGGGGAACCACGTTTTATCATCCATTTCTACAGGCGCAGAGCGATTAAACCCACAGGCATTCCAAGAAGAGCGCATCAGCGCAACCGAACTAAAGTATTCTTCCGAGAAAGAGAAAATACGCCACCAGAAAACATTGAGAGGAAGCGTAGTGGCGTACGGCCAGGGCCTTCACACGGGAGAAAAGACCGGCTTAACTCTTTTTCCGCTGCCACCTTTTTCCGGCATCGTTTTCGGCCACATAACTACTGACGACACTGTCCTTGCCGTCCTTGAAAAAGTGGATTCTACGGGATTCTCCACCTCTCTCAAAAGCAATGGGACACTTGCCCGGACTATCGAACACTTGATGGCTGTATTTCATGTTTATGGCCTGACGAACCTTATGGTGAAAATCTCGGGTGAAGTACCAATTATGGACGGTTCTGCACTTGAATTCTGTAAGCTCGTGGAGAGTGCTGAAATCATCACTCAAGACGAGTTGATTGAAGAAATCGTCATCACCGAGCCCATTGAATTGGCCATCGGCAATAACGGTTCCAAAAGTCTTCGGGTCGAACCGTCGGATGTGCTTGAAATCGAATATTATCTCGATTATCCACATCCTATCGGCAAGATGCACAAAGATTACCGTTGTGAGAGCCCGGCAGATTTCAAACAGGAAATCGCTCCAGCCCGAACCTTCGGTTTTGTAAAAGATATGCGTATGATGGATGAAATGGGTTTAGCGGGCGGCGGTCGACTTTCCAATCTTGTGCTGGTTGATGAAGAAAAGGTCGTGAACCCGCCGCTACGATTTCCGGATGAATTCGTGCGTCACAAAATTTTGGATATCATTGGTGATTTTTATCTACTGGGCAGACCCTTCCGCGGCAAAATAGTAGCAAAGCAGACCGGCCACACGGAAAACATCGCTATGTTAAGATTAATTAAGCAAAAGATGGATATCTGACAGCTTTGATTGTTTCACAGACTGAAGATTACCGGGGCTGATTTCTCTTTGGGTTAAGGAATGTCCTAAAACAATGAATTCCGAGGAATATGGCAACCAAGAAGATAACGAGATGATGACCTTCCAGTTCGAAAAACTGCATCAGTTCCCCCGGCACATCGCCCAGAATGTACATTAAGAAAAATAAATCCCAGGCCTGTTTTAACGACCATCCGCCGAGACCTGTCAAAAGTAGAGCAAAATAGAGATTGGCCCATTTTGTGCCCGTCAAACTCTTTTTGGACCACAACAATGCCCGTATGCTTTGAACGATCAAGTACGGCGATATGACCTTGAACCAGAAGGTTATCGGAGAACCTATTATGTCACTCCCGCCGGACAGTAGCTGGCGTATCAAAAATAACAGTTCGAAATTCATTGAATCCGTTTGAATCAGATAAATAATCGCAATCAGGGGCAGTGTCCCAACGGATACAATCAATATCAGCAATTCACGTGCAAATATTTTCCTCATGAAAGTTATTATAACATGCTCACGGTATTGGATGGCTTTGTTGTCTTGGTGCACGACAACGTTTTTGTTTTGAATTAATTCGGAATTAGTGAGGATGCGACAAAAGAATTGATTGACGAATCAATTATTTTCGGGAAAATATGCTTAGCGTAAAAGCCGACCGGCGATCGTGGTGGGTCAAGCGCTTGATTATATTCATAGCCCTTCACTTTGCAAAAACCGGCGGGATCCGGCGCGGAGGATAGGCCTCCGCAGTCCCGGGTTTCCGCTGATTACTCGTGTTATACAAGAACAATCTGATTTAACCGAGGAGAATCCCCTATGGAAAAGATTTGGTTGAAATCGTACGCGAAAAATGTTCCTGCAGAGATTGCATTCGACAAAATTGCCCTTTCAGAGGCCCTAGCGAGAAGCGCGTCGAATTATCCCGAAAATCCTGCTCTGTTGTTTCAGGGCACTAAAATTACTTTTAAAAAACTGGACGAAATGGTTTCTCGATTCGCAGCCGCGTTGCAGGCGCTCGGAGTCAAACCCGGAGATCGGGTGGCAATGCTTCTGCCGAACATTGTCCAGATGGTTGTGGCGACATACGGAGCGTTCAGGGCAGGAGCCATAGTGGTCATGAATAATCCGTTGTACACCGACCGCGAGTTGGAGCATCAGCTTAATGACTCCGGCTCAACATCGCTGGTTGCCTTAGATGTCTTGGTACCTAGGATGATCAATTTACGGAAGAAGACACAAGTCAGCAAAATAATTTCATGTCATATCAGAGACTATTTGCCTTTCCCGCTGAAACAGCTTTTCCCGTTTGTCAAAAAGGGTATGCACCTTAAAACACCTGCCGCGCCTGACGTTCTTGAATTTACCGATCTCTTGAAACGTTATGAGCCAACGACTAGCCCGCACAAATCCGATTGGGAGGACACAGCGTGCTTGCTGTACACGGGTGGGACAACCGGCGTATCGAAAGGCGTCCAGCTGACACATGGTAATCTGTCGGCAAATTGTCAGCAGGGAAACGCATGGTTTCCGGATTTCAAACCGGGTGGAGAAATAGTGGTCGGCTGTCTGCCCTTCTTTCATTCCTTTGGCCTGACATCGGCCATGAATGTCGCCATATTCTGTGGATTCGGGAACATACTCATACCGAAACCCGAGCCCCAGCCGATCCTGGAAGCTATAGCGAAGTACAAGGCCACTTATATACCGGCGGTACCCACTCTGTACAACGGGATGATCAATTTCCCGGAGCTGAAGAAATACGATATTTCTTCTTTGACGGCTTGCTTTTCCGGCGGCGCGGCGCTGCCTATGGAAACAATTAGAAATTTCGAGAAACTGACCGGCGCGCAAATCAGTGAAGGTTACGGCCTAACGGAGACTTCGCCCATAACACACTGCAATCCGTACGGATCAAAGACTAAATTGGGAACCATTGGATTGCCTATATGCAATACGGAAGCAAAACTCGTGGACGTGGACGACTACAACAAAGAAATCACCGAGCCCGGAGTACCCGGTGAGCTGTGCGTCAAAGGTCCCCAAATAATGAAAGGATATATCAATCGACCGGACGAAACAGCTATGGCCCTCAAAGAGGGCTGGCTGTTGACAGGTGATGTTGCCACATTCGATGAGGAAGGCTTTTTCACCATTGTGGATCGAAAGAAAGACATGATCATTTCCGGTGGATTTAATATCTACCCCAGAGATGTGGATGAAGTTCTTTTCTCGCATCCGAAAGTACTGGAGGCATGTGTAATCGGTGTACCCGATCAGTACTCGGGCGAGAGAATAAAGGCTTTCATTGTGCTAAAACCGGGAGAAAATTCATCGACTGATGAAATCATTGGTTATTGCAAAGAAAACCTGGTGAAGTACAAGGTCCCGAAGTATGTTGAATTCGTCCAAGATCTCCCGAAAAGCGCAGTGGGCAAAATTCTTCGGAAAGAACTCCGGCAAATGGAGCTGGCCAAAATTAAGCAGGGGGAACAAAAATAGCTACTGCTTATTTAAGATAAGAGTGGATTTGCAGAATTGCCGAATGCAGCCAATCGCTGCAGCTAAAAAAGTTTTCGTAAGAAGGATAGCCTGATTCCGAGCTGGATAGTCAGGCTCCCGAGGGCTAGCTCATAACCAAGGAGGGCTCCATGGAGAAGATCTGGCTGAAGTCCTACGCGAAAACTGTCCCCGAGGAAATTTCGTTCGAAAACATTACTCTCGATGCCGCCCTTAGAAGAAGCGCCTCTCGATTTCCTGACAAAGCGGCCCTGTTGTTCCATGGCACGGAAATCACCTTTAAAGAACTGGACGACATGGTTTCCAGGTTTGCCTCTGCGCTTGTGGCGCTTGGGATCAAACCAGGCGACAGGGTGGCTATGCTCTTGCCGAACCTTGTCCAAATGGTGGTGGCCACTTACGGAGGGTTCAGGGCCGGTGCGGTTGTGGTAATGAATAACCCACTGTATACGGACCGAGATTTGGAATATCAGTTCAATGATTCCGGCTCAACATTGCTGGTATCATTGGATCTTTTGGTACCCAGAATGATGAATTTGCGCCGCAGGACACGAATCGGCCAAATCATCTCTTGTCACATTAACGACTATCTTCCTGCCGCGCTGAAACATATTTTCCCTCTCCTTAAGCGGGGGATGCACCTGAAGACACCTGACGATCCGAACGTTTTTGAATTTACCGACCTCCTGGCAGAACATCGTCCAGCGACCAAACCGTATAGTTCTACATGGGACGAAACCGCTTGCCTGCTCTATACTGGTGGGACTACCGGCGTTTCCAAAGGAGTGCAACTGACCCACGGAAACCTATCGTGCAATGTTCAGCAATCCACGGCTTGGTTCCCTGATTTCAAACCCGGCCAAGAGTTGGTGGTCGGATGTCTCCCGTTTTTTCATTCGTTCGGGCTAACCACAGTTATGAATGTTTCCATATTTTACGGCTATGGAACTATATTGATTCCGAAGCCGGAGCCCAAAGCGATCCTTGAAGCGATATCCAAGTACAAGGCCACATATATACCTGCTGTACCCACTTTATATACGGCCATGGTCAATTTCCCGAAATTCAAGAAATATGATCTTACATCGCTTAGAGCATGCTTTTCCGGTGGTGCGGCTCTGGCAATGGAGACCATCAGGAGCTTCGAGAAACTGACCGGGGCGCAAATCTGCGAAGGCTATGGGCTTACGGAGGCCTCACCAGTTACGCACATTAATCCTTACGGTCCCACGGGTAAGCGTGTGGGGACGAAAGGTTCATGGGCAGCCGTGAACCCATCCGGATCCGCGAACAAGACCAAACCGGGCACTATAGGCCTGCCGGTCAGTAACACGGACGCAAAACTCGTAGACGTCGCTGATTATACTAAGGAAATTACGGAACAGGGCGTCCCAGGGGAGCTTTGTATCAAAGGCCCTCAGGTAATGAAAGGATACAACAACAAGCCTGATGAGACTACAGCCGTATTGAAAGACGGATGGCTCCTGACCGGAGACATAGCTATTTTTGACGAAGAAGGTTATTTCACTATCGTAGATCGTAAGAAGGACATGATCATATCAGGAGGATTTAATATTTATCCCAGAGATGTTGATGAAGTTCTTTTTTCCCATCCCAAGATCTTGGAGGCTTGCGTCATAGGGGTGCCTGATGCTTATTCCGGCGAAAGGATCAAAGCTTTCGTCGGTACTAAAGCCCGGAGAGAAAAGCTCGATTCCGGAAATCATTGACTATTGTAAAAAGAACCTGGCGAAATACAAGGTTCCGAAGTACGTGCAATTCGTGGACGATCTTCCCAAGAGCGCCATCGGTAAAATCCTTCGGAAGGAACTCCGCCGGCGAGAACGGGCAAAAACGCCAAAGAAGGATGAAAAATAAATCCCAGAGACTTGGGAAGGTGGGACAGTCCCCAGTTCAGGGCGTGCTTCTATGGGGGGTTCTCAAAAATAATCGCGAAAAAAAACGATTTGGTGGCGATGTCCCGCACAGAACGCGGGATTGCCCGTCATGTCTTAGTAGGACAGGCATCTTGCCTGTCCCATTTAATAGACGGGCTGGAAGCCCATCCAGCCAGGATTAAAGGCTGGAAGCCTGTCCTACCACCTGGCGTCAGCCTCCGATCCTTATTCGTTATGGGCACAAACCTAATTTGATCTCACTTGGCACAGAACGCAGTTCGCCACCACATCTATATCCCGCATTGCAACCGTTTTCCTAATCTCTTATCCGTTTCAACTCGATAGTCACCATGTTTGCTTTATCCATACAGTCCAACTCGACGAGATCCGGGTTTCCCCATTCAGCCGGAAAACCCCCGCCAAACTGAAGCATTATGATGTAAGGGAATGCTTGATGATATAGAAAACCGCACAGTCCGCCTGCATTGTGGCCGCTAAGCTCCAATTCATCCCCGATTTTATGACCGGCGTTACAGGGACCCTTCACACCTTTGATAGTGCCCAGTACTCTGTATCCAACTCTGGGTTTCTCTTCCATTTTACCTCCTATGAATGTTTAGTTTGCAGCCTCTGCTGAACCGCTTGGCTTGTAAGCTCCCGGATAGCATCAGCGGCTATCCATCCGGCCGAGCGGGAATTCATTTCTCCAACACGGTTTGCCGTTTCGATGGCGGCTCGGTTCAGATCGGCATTGCGTTTCCCGATTTGTCGCAGGGCCCAATTCACAGCCTTTTTCACAAAGTTTCTCGGATCTTGCGCCGCATTTCGTATTATTGATAAGTAGGCGAGAAACTCCTTATCTTCAGCCATCTTATCATGAACAGCCAAGCACGCCATGAGCACAAATCCAGCTCTTTTTACAAACTCTTCCTGCCGGGAACTCCACGCCAAAACCTTCCCGCGGGCATATTGGACTTTGCGGAATAGATTGTTGCAGCATTGATCGCACAAATCCCACGAATTAAAATCTTGTGCCCATCTGTCCATTTGATCCGAAGATACCTTCAGATGATCGTCAACCATAGACGCGAGTATACGCGCCTCATGAATACCGGAAGACCAGAGCTTTTCAGCCAGCAGGTGATCCTTGCCCGTGTCTTTCGCCAGTCTCCTCAGGACCGGGATCGAAATGCCGTATGCTGCTTCAGGGTTTATGCCGTAACGTGCCATACCTTTGACCGCTTCAGGGTTCGACATAGATTTCAAATAAGCTATGATTTCATCGTATTGCATTGTAGATCCCAGAGGAGCCATTCTTGCCATCATGTTCCATTGGCTCCGCAGAAGTATTCTCCATCCGGTCTGCTCATCCCACCGGGACGAGATGATAGTAGCCCGGCGATTTATCGCCGGGAAAGCGTATCACTCGAATTTCCAGTCCCATAGGGACGACTCATCCATTAACGCCGGCTATACCTTCTTCAGCCGTCCCTCTGGGACTGAACGGCCTTTATTGGAGCCGCATTCTTTACCCGGCGATGAATCACCGGGCTACTTTCAGAGGTTCCTACGGAACCATAACTGCCCTAAAATTAACGCTTATGCCGCTCCAGGGTCCTCACTGCAGGTTTGTCATAATACCTTCCGTGAGTTTTCAGCCAGCGTCCCGCGGGACTACTATTTGGCCGCCCCGTCGGGGCTCTTATTCCCTGGTATCGCACACAGCGAGTTCCATCAACCGCGGGCTATGCCAACTCGATTTGAGGATCGTTTCCTCGTGTTAAAAGCTTTTGTGGTTTTCTTTCGCTCGGTTGGCTCGACTTTAGACTCCAGAGTGTTGGTTAACCCAGTCAATGAGGCGTGAGCCGGGAATTGGTGGTATCCTTTCTCATTGCCAAGCACTTCCTTAAGATAAAGGCCCGTGTACGAGCCGGGATGCGCGGCAATTTCTTCAGGAGAGCCGGTAGCGACAACCGTGCCTCCTTCGTCCCCTCCTTCAGGCCCGAGATCTATTATATGGTCCGCGACTTTGATTACATCCATATTATGCTCTATGACCACGACAGTATTGCCCTGTTCAACCAGACTCGTCAGTACATCGAGGAGTCTCCTGACATCGTCGAAATGCAATCCGGTCGTCGGCTCGTCCAGAATATAGAACGTCCTCGTGGTGCTTCTTTTCGAAAGTTCCTTTGAAAGTTTTATCCTTTGGGCTTCACCCCCCGATAGTGTAGTGGCAGGCTGGCCCAGCTTTATGTAGTCCAACCCCACTTGTTGCAAAGTCCTCAGCTTTCCGGCAACGGTGGGGATATTAGCCATGAATTCAGCCGCTTGGCTAACCGTCATGTCCAGGACTTCGGCAATATTTTTGCCTTTGAATTTGATATCCAGTGTTTCACGATTGTAGCGCATGCCGTGACAAACATCACATTTTACATACACATCGGGCAGAAACTGCATCTCGATTTTAAGGATACCGTCACCGCGGCATGCCTCACAACGGCCTCCTTTCACGTTGAAGCTGTAACGGCCCGGTTTGTATCCTCGCATGCGTGATTCAGGCAAGTTGGCAAACAGTTGGCGAATAAACGTGAACACTCCCGTGTAAGTTACCGGATTGGATCGGGGTGTGCGGCCTATGGGACTCTGGTCAATATCAATGACTTTATCAATGTACGATATTCCCTCGATAGCATCCACTTCACCCGCTTTCAACCTGCTCCGGTACAGACGCTGCGACAAGGTCTTATGCAGCACGTCTACTATCAGTGTACTTTTTCCTGAACCGGACACTCCGGTTATGCACGTGAACAACCCGAGCGGTATGTGCACATCTATATTCTTGAGATTATTTGCGCGAGCGCCTCTGATCACTATCTTTTTTTTGCCGGGCTTTCGGCGTCTCTCCGGTATCGGGATATGCTCCTTGCCCGCGAGATACTTGCCGGTGAGTGAGGCATCTGATTCGAGAATATCCTGAGGCTTTCCTGAAAAGACAACCTCGCCTCCCATTCGTCCGGCCCCCGGACCCATGTCTATGACATGATCCGCGCTCAAAATTGTTTCAGGGTCGTGCTCTACGACGATCACGGAATTTCCCTGATTTCTGAGATCCATCAATGTAGCGAGAAGCCGCTGATTATCCCTCTGGTGCAGACCGATGCTGGGTTCGTCCAATATGTATAAAACTCCCACAAGGGACGATCCAACCTGAGTGGCGAGTCTGATTCGCTGGGATTCCCCGCCCGAGAGGGTCGCAGACGATCTGTCGAGGGTTAAATAGGTCAACCCAACTTTTTCCATGAATCCAAGACGGTTCCGGATCTCTTTGATCACTCGACGGCCTATTTCGGTGCGTCGTTCGTCCAATTGAAGATCGCTCATGAATTTCGCGGCATCACGAACTGACAAGGCTGTAAGCTTGTTTATGGGCATACCCCCGATAAGAACATGCAGTGCCTCTTTTTTCAGACGAGCTCCTCCGCATGTAGGGCACGGAACAGTGCTCATGAATCGCCCAAATTCATCGTAGAAATCCTCTCGATCCGATTCGCGGAATCTTCGTTCCAAGTTAGGGACTACCCCTTCGAATGTCTTTCGGAAGAAGTGCTTCCGACCATCTCTTTCATAATGAAAACTGATTTGCTCGTCACCGGAGCCGAAAAGCACAATCTTTTGGATTTTGTCGGGTAAGTCCCGGAAAGGAGTTTCCGGACTGAATCGATAATGCTTGATAAGTGCATCTATAGTCTGATCGAAAAAAATGGAGTTTCTGTTCGCCCAGGGAGCTATGGCACCCTGCTTTATGGAAAGATTCGGATTAGGAATAATAAGCTCGGGATCAAAGCGGATCTGAACACCCAACCCACTGCAAGCTTCACACGCGCCGAAAGGGTTGTTAAACGAAAATAATCTCGGGGAGATTTCCCCAAAGGAAACACCGTGTTCAGGACAGGCGAATTTTTCACTGAACACGTGAGTCTTCCCGTCCTGTTCTTCTACCATGGCCGTGCCTTGCCCCATATGCACAGCGGTTTCCAACGAATCCGCCAATCGTTTCTGGATGCCGTCCTTGAGTGCCAGCCGATCGACAACAACTTCTATAGTGTGCTTCTTGTTTTTATCGAGTTTTATCTCTTCGGATAAGTCTCTCAATTGGCCGTCGATCTTTACGCGCACGAAACCTTCACGCGCGAGATGCTGCAAGTCTTTATGGTACTCCCCTTTTCTCCCACTGACGATAGGAGCGAGCAGATGGATGCGCGTTCCCGAGGGCAGCGTCATAATCTGATCCACCATCTGTTGAATCGTCATGGAGCTTATGGGACGGCCGCATTCCCAACAATGAGGGATCCCTACTCGGGCATAAAGCAGTCGCAAGTAATCATAAATTTCAGTAACCGTGCCGACAGTTGACCGTGGATTTTTGGACGTGGTCTTTTGCTCGATACTAATAGCCGGAGAAAGGCCCTCGATCAGGTCCACATCCGGCTTGTCCATCATTTCCAAAAACTGCCTGGCGTACGCGGAGAGCGATTCCACATAACGTCGTTGACCCTCGGCATACAGAGTGTCAAAAGCCAATGTGGACTTGCCGGATCCGGATAGCCCTGTTATTACAACAAGTTTGTCGCGCGGAATGGTAAGATCTATGTTCTTGAGATTGTGTTCCCGTGCCCCTCGTATAGTTATTTCTTTAGCTTGCAATTTAGGTCCTATAAATACGCAGGCGCTCGCATCGCGCCCGCGGGTATTTTGTTAAATAAGGATTGATATATTGACGCAAATCAGGCGCCAGCCTAAGTAAATCCTCTTGCTCCTGCCAGTTAAACACTGCAATCTACATTAATTAGCAGCAGCAATAAAGGAAAGTAAAGAGCGCACGCTGCAATTTTTCAGGCGCCCAATCTGTTAGCACGGGCTTGAAAATAATACGGTATTTGACTATTGCATTTGCTCCGCAGGGGATCCGCCGGTAATCCGATCCGCACAACCGGCCTTCGGGAGTCACCGATAGTAGGCTCGCCGCTTCACTGACCGATGTCGGAATCCCCTCTCCCTTCCCTCTCCCGCCAGGGCAGAGGGTGTGTGAATCCCCCTCCCTTGACGGGAGGGGGCAGGGGGAGGGTGAACACTATTTCGAGCAGGCTTGCCGGATAGCCTCCAACACTCTCTCGAAGTTGTCAAAAATTTCAGGAAGCAAAAGAAGTGTTTTGGAAGGCCCTCCCGGGCTACGTGCTGTCTGTCTGCTTCAACTGAGGACTGCCTGCGGAGCTAATGCACTAATCCATACAGCATTTCAAAGACTAACTACCCTCAATTCCGTCCGGTGCCTTTAGCTCTTAGGGAATCCAGCGCGCACAATCCAATCACGGGGAGCGTCCGATTAAGATAAATGTACTTTTTATTCATTTTCATCAGCATGCTAAACGAAAACCATCAACTATTTCTTGACTAGGGTCATATGCCATGTTATCAGGCCAGTGTTTTCGAGAGTCGGGCGTGTCGGACCCCTCTCGTATTCCACATTTTTAGTAGGAGGTATGGTGATGCTGTCTCCCTTTTCCGATCCGGCCAATGAGGTTTCCGCACCTCCCGGAGACTTCGAAAGCAATTACCGCCATCTTAAGAGCATTATAAATAGGGCCTTGAAGCAAGGCACACCGATTGAAGATCTGCATCTCATCCCCAAAAAGATTTCTCCCGGAAAGCAGTCCAAACATTTATCGCAGGACGATCTACTTAAACTGCTTCACGTGATCCGGCGACTTAAGATCCGTTACGAGAAGCTGTTGCAGCCCCCGGTTCCTCGGGAACTGGAGCGCGATATTCTAGCGAAATCGCCGGAGAACCGACTCCCCTGGGAAGATGAGGCTTTGGAAAAACAGGCGCAGTGGCGAAAAGATGTCAAAGCTGTTCGAGCCAGGGTGCAGAAAGAGCTGAACGATCACCTGAATGCTGAATTCTTCAGGGGAGATTAGCGCTCTAATCTTCTGTCTGAAACAAGCTACGATTGCGGGTAGTCGTCGAAAAGCCTTCCCCATTTACTGGTTTTCTTAAAGGCTTTCATCTGATGTTTTGCTTTTAAGGGCCAGTATATGAAATCGTGGTAGAAAAAAGACCCGAATACGAAGATGTAGACCAGGGGCGTGCGGAAGAATAGCTTCTGCAGTGGTTTTAACGGGCCGAACCAGATAAAATTGCCCACGGCCGAAGCTGTATTATTACCCACTGTGAAGCCCCAGTTTTCTTTGGATATATCTTCGCCTCTTATTTCTATTTCTTCCAAGCGTCCCTTGCCCAAACCGGATTCGTGGGCTATCCGTATGAATTTAAGTTCCAGCGGGTCGAATCCCATCATTTTCGCAGCCACAGCGTCTATAGCTGTGCTGTCAGCGGAAGCGAGCATCAGATCCTTTTCCACCGGCGTCATGGTCCTTGGGCCAGGTCCGTTCCCGCAGACGGTGCCATCCATTACGGTGAATATGCCCGGATGAATCTCTTTTTGGATCGTCAGCAGGTCGTTGAGGGTTTCGTGAATCACTGAATGTGTGTAATGACGTCTTGACGTGAGCAGCCCGCCAAAGGCGTTCTTCATGGAGCCTGTAGTACCTGTGTATATGTGGCATTTCACTGTTGGAAGATGCACAATGTTTTTGCCTATGAAATACTCCGGGATTTTGATGCCCTCCGGAAATATATTGTTAAGAACCCGCATTTCTCCTTTAGGATGATAAGGAACCCATTTTATCTCCGATTCTCTGAAGTTATACAGAATCGGTATCTTATATTTTTCAAAAATCGGCACATACTTGTTAAGTTGCTCACCTTTAAAAGCATTGGTTACGACCGTCTCGTTCTGAACACATACTATTTTTTCATAACCCACGTCTTTGAGGGCCAGAATAACGCCTTCTAATTGCCAAGGTGTGGTGTTCGCCCCAAGAAAAGGAAAATGCCAAGAAATATTATCCTTCAGGATCACCGGAGCGGACGGATCCAGAAAATCGGTGAATTTCGCCTCATCCATAGCGATTCTTATGTCATCCAGCACCGTTGCCGGCTGGGTTTTTCTCACTGCCACGACTGGCTTTTCGACCATGATATCCCCTTTGATTCTTAATCTTTGAACAGACCAAACGCCCATCCCAGAGAGCCCAAAAAATCCAGATGACCCGTTCGGTAGGAAAAAGTATCCCATGATGTATCAACAGAAGCTGCATGCGTTCCCGAACTCTTCAGCCTTATCAGATCTTCTTCAGCCTTTATCCGTTCCACATCGGCCTGTTTGGCTTTTTGAAGCCCGCCATGAGCGACGAAATCCATTACCTTTTCTATTTCCCCGCCATCAAACCAGATCCCGTGTTCCCGGCAAACGTCAACAATCACTCCGGAAATCTTTGCAAAATTAACCCGGTTTATCATTCGTTTGCACACAGGGCATCTAACGTAAGATGCGTTCGATTCGAGAGGCGTCTGGGGCTTTTGTGGCGGTATAGCGGCAAATACTACGGAGTCGCGTTTTTCTTGCATCATGTCGAAGATATCGTGCGGCACGAATACCCCCGCACACTTATCACAGCCGATCAGGTGAAACTCACCAATCTCCTTCGCTCGCATTGGAATACTGCACCGGGGGCAAATCCGATCATCCATAATTTTGTCATCGCGGACCATGCCCTTCACAGGGCGAGAGCAGCGAACACAGAATCTTCCGTCCGCGGGCGTTGCGGCGAAACAGTTTGGGCAGTTTACGGTCTTGCCTTTCAGCGAGAAATCCAAGGCAGCATTGCAGTAGTCGCATCTGGTGGCTTCACGTCTAACCGGCGCCCCACACGACGGACAGTAGAGCGCCCAACCTGTATCCAAATCAACGGTAACTTTCCCTTCTCTGGCCGGGTCAGGAGGGCCGTCTTCAGACCCGAATCTGACTTTGAGTTGCGCTCGACGGCCGGCTATAATTTCCGGACGCAATTCTCCCTCGTTGTTTCAGCTCGTTTATCACGTGTGACAGATCCGATGGGGTTAGCTCATACTTCTTTCGCAGCGTCTCATCGGGTTCACCGCGGATGAAATCTTCGAGAAAAGAGGACACGGCCAGTTTGACTGTTTTCTTCATGAGCGTCTCGTCTGATCGCCGGATATGATCCAAAGCGCAACGGACATATTACAGCGTTTATCTGGGATTATTCAACCCGGGAATGCCAAAGCCGGAACACGATTTACCGCAGAGAACGCTGAGGGCGCAGAGAAGAGGTCAATTTATCGTTCTCCGCGATCTCTGCGTTCTCTGCGGTGAAGATTCTTTGGCTTTCGCCAAGGAACTTGACAAAGGCCAATGCTGCCGGGTAAATTTTCTTGTTCATGGGCCGTTAGCTCAATTGGTAGAGCAACTGACTCTTAATCAGTAGGTTTGGGGTTCGATCCCCCGACGGCCCACCAAAAAGATCTCATAATCTCGCTCACTTGGAACTGACCAAGGCGAGATTTCTCTTTTTCAGGATCACAAGTGCGGGACTTTTGCGGGACACTCCCCCGCAAACCATATCGGAAGCGGCGATAAGATTCGCAAGTTCAGCCATTGAATAGTGTGTTGTAATCCTCCCGGATTTATGACCTAACAAATCTTGCCGATCTTCAAAAGATACGCCTGCAGCTCGGAGTCTCCGACCATACGTGTGTTTAAGATCATGCACACGAACATGTGGAAGCCCCGCCCTTATACGTGCTTTCCTCCAGGCCGTATTGTGAATGCGAGGGATCGGCTTACCATTGTAGGTGAATACGTATTCCGGGTGCCCTCCTCTCATTTCCTCAATAACGCCTTTGGCTATTCTATTCAATACAATGAGTCTCTCTTCTCGGTTCTTTACGTACTCTTCTGGGATTACAAATACACTGCTGTCCAACTCGGGAACTTCTATTTCCCATTCCCATTTCAGGCCACAAACTTCCGCTTCACGGCACCCAGTATTCACTTTGAACAGAGCCATTTTCAGTAAATGCCTTGGCAGTTGGTCGAATAGCCGAATTTGCTCTTCCCATGATAAAGGATAAGGCTTCCTAGCATCTCTTTGGGGAAGTAATTTGATCTTGGGCGCTATAGCCAACCAAGATAATCCATTCTCATCAATCCATTCTTTTGCACAAAGATTGAGAATATGCCTCACTGTCTGCAGGGGATAGTTTGTACTACGAGATTTCCAGCCTTTTTCTATACAATCATCTATGAAGGGCTGTAAGGTTCCCATATGAATACCCTCCAGAGGCAATTTCCCAATAAATTTGTCCACTTGTTTAATACACCATACGGCGTCTTTGACACTTGCCTTCGTGGTCTCATTCACATACTTAATGGCTGCGTCTCTGAAGATCCTTTGGAGTCGCACACCATACACCTCAGCTTGACGAATCTGCTCCATTCTTCGGGCTAAATATTTCTCCGCTTCTTCGAGGTCGCTCGTTCCAGTGCTTTCGCAAATTCTTCTTCCTCGGATAATTTTGTCGATGTGCCATATCCCTTTCCTGTAAATAAGCCCAGGGATTTTCTTGCGTCCCATGGCTTGTCTACTCCTTTCCGTTTGCCGGGACGCCCGTTGCGGCTCTTATAATCCTCGAACCACGCATCCAGGTCAAGACGGTCGAAACCAATTCCTTGCGTACCAATTGGAATTTCTGTGAGATAAGGTCGAACCTCAGCATTGAAGCGGTTCGGGTCCATTCCCAAATAATGATGGGCGTCTCTGAGTCTGATTATTCTGGGCAATATGTTGAGGCTCATAAAAATTAGCTCCCATAAAATTACCAATCTCCAATGCCATCCAGCAGCCGGAATGATGGGTCGTGAATTCCCTTACTTTGCGATTAGAGCCCTCACGTTGAGGGCTCATTTTTTTAGACTAATTTCTTTTTGGATTAACGGATTTGTGCGTTCAGTTTTCTAGTGGTACACTTGTCAAAATCTCGACAAGTGTACCTGAATCTAAATCATTTCAACTTAATAGCCGTCAATTTTTCGAATTGCACCTCTACCAAAGTTTTTGTTAAATTTTCAACAGTTTCAGCGAGGGGCTGCTCTTCACCAAACTTCTTACAATTCTCCAGCAACTCTCCGGCCTCTTTGGTGGTCAGCGCATCTCCTAATCGCTCTTTGTCCGCTAGGATCTCAATAACTTGGGGATTAGCGAGCATACGATTAAGATCTTTAAAAGGTCTGGCCACCGCCTGTAGAATCCGTTTATCTTCTGATAATGTCTGCTTTTTCCCAAGCTTGAGGTCAATTTTGTCTCTGAGATCGTGCGGATTTAATTTGGCTTGATCAGCTTCTCCACCAAATTTGAACCTGTCCTTTTGGCTTTTCAGCCTTGCAAGTTGTCGCAAGTGATCAAAAGTGAGATTCCCAAAATGATGGTCATTATTCCGCAATTGCATGTCAACGAAAGCTGCCTTGAGACAGTCTGTGATCAATTGACGACTCCAGATACCGCCGAGCTTCCGAGCCAAGTCGTTCACAGAAACGTCTTTGTAGCGATCTTTCGACGCCATTTTGTTCTCATCATTGTCGAAGAAGAAAGCCGCAAAGTAATACCCGGCAAACAGAAACAGGTGTGAAAAACCATGATGGAAAATGCTCACAACATTCTGCACTGCTTCTTTGAGGGACTGCTTATATACGCTTTTGAAAATGCCCTCTTTGTGCAGACTCCATGGAGTTTCCCAAAATTTCTTTTCATCTAACCCTAGAGGATAAGAAATTTCTTCAAAAACTGTCACCCGATCAGTTGTGTTAGGCTCCTCATTTGCCGTGTTAGTCTGCTGATCTGCTGCATTAAGCGCTTCTGCCGCAGAATCATCGGATTCGTCAACCGCTGCTGAATCAACCGCTTCCGCCGCAGAATCATCGGATTCGTTGATCTCAATTATCACCTGATCTTTTTCGGTTTGCATCACCTCATGGGTCTCGGTTTCTGAAGCATCAGGCTTCTCGATGATCTGATCTGATCCATTTTTTTGCTTCTTTGATGTCATGTTTTTCATCCTGTCCTGGTTAATAAGGCGAATATTTTGGAAAAATAATCGCCTGTGCATCGACGCAGAAATCCGGTCGTGCATTAATGTCCCTGAAGGGGGCTCGGTTTTGAGAAACAAAAGAAAATCAGCGCCGGAGAGCCGGGGGATTCAGCAGATGCGGATACCTGCAAGGGGAAAGAATACCTTGCAGCACCTCGGGGGAGGGAGAATAATTCATATCAGCATGGCTGGGAAGCCTGTCCGGTTAATTTTTAGCCCTTTGCAACTAGCCCATTCTGTGGCCCTGCTAAAGTCGGCAGAATATGTTTTGTTTTCGGGGGTGCTCGGTTTTCGTGCATATTTGTCTCCTTACTAATCTTTTGAAGTACTCTCTGAGTATTCAGTCGCTCTCCTCCTTGGCGATCTGCGGCACTACATAGCAATGCGCATGCCATCAAATTTCCTGGTGCAAATTACATAGTAATAATAGAGTATTGGATAGGCTTGGTTTTTATATGAGCAGCTTTTTGGCTATCACAAAAACAGTTAGAAAGTAATGATAAGTGACGGAAAGTGGCAAAAAGCAGGGATAAGCAGAAGGTATGCTAGCGAGACATGCTCAAATATTTTCCATAAGATATTTCTTGATCTTAGGTATCAATACATTTCGAATTACCTTTCTGGGTCTATGATTTGGAATTTCAATCTCTGATCCCGCATTTTTTAATTGCACCCGAACATCTTCCCTGGACATTCCCAAAATTTCTTTCATGAAAGTGATAGTCCCCGGTTGGCATCCGCAAACTTTCTCCGCAATAATCGTGAGATGATGGTGTTGAAGCTCAACAGGCAAACAATGAAAAGAACTAACTACTGCGGTGATATCATCTGGATCAGACACGGAACCCACTTGAATTCCATCTGTACGCTTTTCATAATCTTTTGTCCCGGGTTCCGCTCCCAGCTGAAGGAGATCAGGATCCAACAAATTCTCTCCTGATAAAATTATCCATCTCTCTAAGACATTCCGAAGTTCTCTTACGTTTCCTGGCCACGAATATGAAACCAACTTTTGCATTTCTGGGGGTTTGACGGCAGGCACAGATATGAGGCCTAACTCTGCTGCAATTGATTCAAGAAGTTCTTGCACCAGATTCGGAATGTCTTCCCGCCTATCTCGTAGAGGAGGAATCTTTATCGAGAATTTGTTTACACGATAAAATAGATCTTGTCTAAAAAAGCCATTATTCATCTGTTCCTGTAAATTGCGATTAGTAGCAAAAAGTATTCGCACATTTGCACGTATTTTCTTCTCTCCGCCCAGTCTTTCAAATTTTCCGCTGTCCAAAAATGATAACAGCTTGGCTTGAACAGGTATACTAAGTTCTCCCAACTCGTTCAGCAGAAGAGTGCCTCCTTCTGCCAATTCAACTATGCCCCTCTTACGGCCAGCTGCCCCGGTGAAAGCTCCTCGTTCATGCCCGAAAAGTTCGGATTCGGCCATCGACTCTGGTATGTTAGCGCAATTTGCATCAAAAAATGGTCCATTAGACCTATGAGAATGATTGTGTAAGTACTTAGCTAAAAAATCCTTCCCAGATCCACTTTCACCGAGAAGAAGAACAGGGGTATCTTTTCTTGCCACTAGGCTAACTGATTTCAAACATTCTTTCATGGCATGAGAGCGGCAACTGTATTCGGTTATTAGTCCTGGGATTGTTACGGCTCGCCGCCCAGAAATATTTTTTGAAATTCCACTCAACCCGATGATTTCACCAAATTCATTTTTAATTGGAATTCGTGATTCGAGAAAAGTCAATTTCTCACCATCTACATATCTCGAATATTCTTCTTCAATAGACTCTCCTTGTAAAACACGTAATTCCAGCTCACGAAAATGGTCGGTGGTTTTCTTATCGAATAACTCCTCATCGGTCCTATCTATTAATTCCCTCCCAGATTTGTTCAGAAATTCGGCCATAGTCGGATTAACCATAATATATTTCAAAGAATTGTTTTTAGTGAACATTAAATCACTAGAAAAATTAAATATTGCTTGCAGTTGCCCTTGAATTTCGATGGTTTTTTTCTCTGCATAAATTCGCTCGTAATCTTTTTTATTCAAAGCATCTAGCGCATTGAGCAGGTACCTAGTGTCAAAAAGTGTTTTTGCTTGTTCTCGCTGTCCCGGAGGTAATTTTTGGTCATAGAAGTTGCTCCATTCTATTGCCGTTTGCGCATTATGTACAACTGTAGACGGCAAGAATGGTTTACTAATTAATCCTGCTGGACCAGTTCGTGCTATACGCTGCCACAGTTCCGAATTTTTTGCTGGCAATTCCCCAAACGTCAGATAGATTACAGGTAGATTAGATTGCTGCTCACGAAGTAATTCCACAGCTTGTAAACCGGGATAGCCTCTTCTTACATCCGGCGTTGCGAAATGACTGATAGCAATAATCAAAAGGTCAGGTTCCATGTCCGATACTTGCGTGCAGATTTCTTTTACCGCCGAGTCATCATCAGACTGTGGGCAGAACAGTTCCGGATTATAGCCAAATTTTCTGAAGTTGTATTCTAAGAGCTCCAGAATATCTTCCCAGAAATCCACTATGAGAAGTTTGGGGGCATCCATAACTTGATCCTTCTATGAAGCGCTAAAGATCCTTCTGTATCGAATCAGATGGAGCTATAGTCCCTTTTTTTAATTCTTGCTGCAGAATCCTTCTTTGTAATCAAAGCTGGGAGAAATATCAGCTTTCTGGAAGAGTGCAGCTCATTGTAATGCGATCAGACTCGTGCGGCAATGATATGCCTGGCATTGTTCCATTTGGGTTTTCAATTCCTTCGAAGTATTCTTTTAGTTGGCGGACGTCCGCCAACTAATTTCAAAATATTTTCGAAAAATCCATCTTGACCCTGTACCCTATCTATTGGGATGACCATTTGCCCTTCGAGTGCTTAGCGCCACTCTGACGTTTGCAATTTTTGCTACCAAATCGCTAGCTTGATCTTGGCTCAATCTGCAGTCTTCCTGTAATTCATTCGAGCTTCAACCCTTCTTATAAGCTCTGAAGCCGGGACTTCTAAAGCGATTGCGAGTTGAATAATCGTTATCAGGGAAGGGATTCTCTTTCCTCGCTCCAATAAACTTATATAAGTGCGGTGCAATTCACATTCGAATCCGAATTCTTCCTGAGATAGTCCACGCTTTCGGCGAAGCTCCTGTACGACTTGCCCAAATATTCGTGCAACAGCAAGGCGATCAAGTGGACTCTTGGTTTGGTCAGTCATGGCTGATTCAATGGCTAGCCAGAGACTAAAAATCTACAGACAATTGTCTGCATTTGTGATATGGGCTTTTAGGGGGCATCCATGATCCGTTTCAGAATCTGTGGCTTTCATGCAGGATCTGAAAGCTTGGGTGGAGATATCGGCCTTGAAATCAGCGGTGAATGAGAAGCGTGAAAGGAGAAAAGAAAATGGCTGATGACAACGTAAATTTGGTATTAGCAGGGGGTTTAGTTGCGTTACTAGGTGTAGGGTTTGGTGCTTGGTTGATGAATCAAGGAGTCAGAGAAGACTTCAAAGACTTTTGGTACCAAATACCAAAAGAGAAAGAGGAAATTCTTAAAGCCATTGAGACCATTAAAGAAGCAATAAAAGTAGCCCTTGAAGCCAAAGATCATAGATTGGTGGAGATACTGACACATAGATTGAAAAGACTTGACGAGGCTAAGGTGGGAGCATAGAAACCGCCATATTATTAGCGCAATAGCTAACAGAAAGCCTTCGTCATCCCCAAGAAAGGGAGACCAACCCTCACGTGTTGTGGTAGCAACCAACAAGAGCAAGGATCGGTAAGAAGGCGCCAAAAAAAGGGGACGTGACAAGAGCGCAACGCCGCCGAGTTCGACAGCTTAAGCCATTTCTTTGGAAAAGGAGGTTGGAATGAGTCGGTTGCCTGATTTGCTCGTTTGAATACCCCTCACCAAAGTTAGAATTGTCCTCGTAATAAGTGCATTAAATTATTCATGGCACATGTGATGGACAACCACCGGGATACAACGCAGGAGACGTCCGCCAAGGACATCCTTTCTTAGCCTTGCTGTGGTGAAAAAGGGCTAAATGTGCATCACAGAGGAACCACACAGAAGGCGATAAATATTGGGGCGCAACCACATGATATCCTTAGTGTTTATAGTAGCCACGAATTAAGTGAGGTAGGATCTATGTTTTTGACTCTTTTTCTGAAATTCAATTAAGTATAGCCCCCCTATCCCCTTCTTGCAGTCCCCACGCGCGAGAAATACCATTAGCTAACGTTCCTAGTATAAGGAAAACACGAGAAGTTTTAGATGTACGCGCGAGAAATAGAGACCGTAGGTCTCTATAGGATTTCATTCAAAGTACAGATTTGGGCGTTCTAGTCTAGTCAATCTCGGCATCTGTACCGTTCTCGGATTCCATTAAAAACCCTTCTTTCTGGAGCTGTCGCTCCAGGGCAGTCTCTGCTGCTTCCATACGTTCCGCAGACGTTTCTTAACAGCGATTCAGTTCGTTGGCCAGACTCGTTGATCCGCCGCAGCAAACCGCTCATTCTCATAGCTCTGGCCTTGAACATGTCTTCGGTTTGTTTCAAGAAGCGGCCAACCACCCCAGAGTTCGGCGGCATCACTGTTACCTCTCCCGCAGGCTGCACAGGAACCAGGTCGGCCACGTTTCGATTACTCTCTCTTGTCTTGTCCATATCATCCTCCTTGCCTTACGATTCGTTATACTGGGTTTGATGACCGCAGGAAGACCGGGAATGCCAGTCGTACTGTGGCCCTCTAAATGGAGTGAGCTTTTACTTCCCCCTGTCATGCCGTAGCAAAGCCAAGATCTTCCCCCAGAAAACTCCAGGAACGTTCTTCAAGCAGCTCCAAAGACCGTCTTTTGTACGGCGCAGCGACAACTATCTGACGCTGCTGGGGCAATGACACAACATCGACTCGTTTCTTATTCATTGACCGCCACACACTTTCGGCCCCGTCGATTTGTGCGCCTTCGATCAATGCCCTCGCCAGCATCAAGGTCATGTCCTCCCCGGCTGACAGGGAAGCCAGGCCGTCAGCGGTCAGCTTACCCTCTATGGCAAGGGATGCGGAGAGCTTCTTGCCTACAAGTTCAAGGGCACGCTCCTGCATGGTCCCGCTGTAGTGCAGGTAATGTATCCTCACGGGCTTATCCTGGCCTATTCGCCATGAACGACGAGAAGCTTGACGCAGAGTAAAGATCGAATACCCTGTCTGGTAGAAGATGATGGTGGGGAAGTCCAACAAGTCTAGCCCAGTTTGCACCAGTATCGGGTTCCCTATGATGACTTGAACGTCCTGCAACACCTTCTCCCTGAGCCACTCTTCCCTCAGCTCAGGTTTCACATGTGATCGGAGTATCTCCGCTCGTATGCCATTCCTGCCCAAAATGTCCTTTAGCCTAGCCGTGATATCCCTCGTATTAGTGTACACGCAGTACACGAAGCAGCGGCGGCCTTCTAAAAGCTCGTGGCGAACAATATCAAGCAGGTGTTGCTCCTTCCCATACATCCGATCTTCGGGCAGTGCGACAGGCTGGGCAACGATCCTGTCCGTGCCGGGATAGATAATGGGCTCATTTTGGAAAGGGCGATCTGGATAGCAGAGCAAACTGTTGAGGTACGTTCCTAAAAGCTTGCGGGAGCCTTTGACGAGCATCTCTCGCATTGCCGACCCGACTTTATTCTCCAATTCATGGTACGCATCAGCCAAATCTCCATCCATCTCCACCGGCACCACCTCTTCGGTCAGCTCCGGAAGGTCAAGGGCGATGTCTTCCAGGTTGAGGAACACCGTGGAGCCCATGAGATGATTCGAGAAGATAGCCGGGCTTACTCCGGGCTTCTCTCTTGTCACGGTAGGCCCTTTCCTCCCCTTGGAACAGACGTTGTCGTCACCGGGATAGTACCGGGTTACGCGCTCCAATACTCCATATCTGCTTATGAAGTTCATCTCCTTACCGGTACTGGACGCCGTCCGCCAGCATGGCCTGGGGATTCAGCCGGTAATTGAGATAGAACATGTGGCTTGCATAGCCTCCCAAAAGTGTTCCCGTCAGTGCAATGGTCTTCTTGCAAGCCGACGCTAAGGTCCCGAAGGCGTTTCCTTGCGCTGTGGCCCCACCCTTCAGCTCATGGACTTCATCGCAGATGAAAAAATCAAAGTAACCGTTGAGCCGCTTCTTGATGTAATCAGCGACAGAAAACCGTCTAAACCTGTTGTTGTCCGCCTGCCATAAGGGCGAATTACACACTGAGCATTTATGCTTCCTTTTTGCTAAGGCCTCTTGATCCACTGGTACCCCGTCCCGGTCCACTACTCTGTTTCCGCAGTCCGGACAGACCGGCACATTCTTGCGGAGATTGAACGCAGGCCGCCATGCGTATGAGAGTTTGGCCCGTTCCTTACTCACGATGTAATAGCGTAAGCCGTGATGCGCCTCTCGTGGATCTATGGCTTGAACATCAGCAAGACGGCTGAGTATGGTCGCCTGAGCCCCTGGGATAGTCTGTGTTACTTCTCGTGCCCACTTGCGAGTGAGGTGACCTGGACACATCACCAGCACTCTAGGCGGATGCCCGTTTTCCATGATGTACGGAACTGCGGCTCCGATGAGGGTCTTTCCAACACCCATCTCACCGATGCACATCACGCTGTCCTGCGTCCTCAATGTTTCAACAGCAGCCTGGATGGAATCAGCCTGGGCCTGGAAAGGTTTACGCAAAAGATCTTTCATGCGGGGATGCCACTCGTCACCCGGCTGAAAGAGCGGTTGGGCCTCGGCTTGGATCTTGTGAGCCAGAGCCCCGCCGAAAGCTTGAAGATAAGTCGTCACATCGTTAATGGACTCCAGCATAAAAACCTCCTTGTTCATTGAAATTGATTTGTCCCATTCGGATACCTTCTGAGACGATTTCATCTATAGACCTTTCGTCTGCAATAACCTCTACCACTCGCAGTGTGCCCGCCATTTTCCTAAGCCGCTCTATTCCTTCAAGTCGATGGCATATCCATTGCGCCCAGGCGGCGATCACTGGGGAGGCAAGGGGAGCCAGAACCTGCGAATAGGTTGCTTCATACGGTTGCGTATCTGAGGGAATGATTACGAGACGGGACTCTGAATCCGAGTTTATCCAAAACCGTGAATCAGCTACGATCTGATGCAGCGATCCACCGGCCAGCTTCGTGGAAAGGATGCGATAGCGTGAGGCAGGATGCCCGTTCAAGAGACGCTCGGGCTGTCCTTCCCGCCTGATGCCGACTGTTTTGCACGCTATAATGGCCGAGGATATGGCTTTCACCGCCTGTTCATTCCCGGCCAGGGAAATAAAAAGCACGGCTCCGTCTTCAGGATCATAGGCGTAGAGGTCCGTGTAGGCGGAGACCTTGATGTTCCGCCAGGGCTCTTCAAAAACTACAATGTCCAGCATTCCTTCCTCCTTCAGGTAAGCTCTCTGATTTCTCCGTGTTGGTCGAGAATCTTGATAGAGACCACGTACCGATCCAGTTCACGCTCCTCAAGCACCTCGCCTTTGATTTCCTGCAGTACGGTCGTGATCTTCCGCACACTTCCTTTGACGAGATGCCTGTCATCGCCAGTGCCCATAATGCCGTCCAGCTTTCCCGCCGCCAGCAACAGACCAAGATGGCCTGAATGCAAGGGTAGTGGAGGGCGAGGCATACGCAGCTCGGATCGCGTCGTTAGAGCGGCAAACCGCTTCCATAGTGGAGATTGCGCTATATGCTTCTTCAGGTCTTCAGGATCTACCAGTATGGATCGAAACAAAGTTAGTGGACCCGAGGCCGGAACCGGATAAACCATCTCAGCCTTGTCCGAAAGGGGTGACAGCTCCATCTTGGGAAGATTCTGGAGCGAATCTTCCTGTTCATCGAGGGTATTGTCGGCTTTTTTTAAGCCCAACATGACAACTTGCCTGAAATCCCCATACTCCGGATCAGGAAAACGGAATACGTGGATGTGCTCAAACCGGGATGCCAACAGTCTTGCAATAGGCTTGTCCAGCCGCTTTTGAGGGATGATGTACACCAGCACGCCGCCGGCAATCAGATAAGGTACGGTCATACGAAGAAACGCTCGTTCCTGTCTCTCCGTTTTGGTGTCTGCTTCTTCTTCCAGGGTGAGCTCATCATAAGGCGGGTTAAGAAGGAGTAACGAACAGGAGCGATGCTGTATCCGAGTCTCTTCTATGCCGCAGCGCAATACATGACACAGGTGGCTCTTGCTCTCCTCCGCTCTGCTATGGTCCAGCTCTACCCCATAGGTGATGGCGTTTGTTTCCGCAACAAGGCCGGCCAGCGCATCCCCTTCACCGCAACAAGGGTCCAGGCTGGAGAATTGCCCTGGCGGAAAAACAAGGTAGTTCCTGATCAGTTCCACCACGCGTGGGGGTGTCGGGTAATGGCCCATCTTGATGCGGCCTTGAATTCTCATGGTATACCTCCAAAATAGAAAAGCCCGACCGATCCGAAGACCAGCCGGGCTCATGATGAAAGGATTTTGAATCAATCCAGTTACAGTTTGATAAACTCTTTCGGCTCTTATTGCCTCACCATTTCTTGCAGTTATCGAGGAATGGACATTGACCACATTGCCAATCCGATTTCGGGAAGAAGACTCTCTTCTTGATTCCCTGCCATACGTTCTTGACGAGCTTTACGAACCGTTCCCGGTCCGCGTCGGTGCGTGTGGTCTCGTACCGTATTAGCTCCGGATTTTGAGTCTTCAGGATAACGTCGAGGCGAAAGCGAGTTTCCCCGTTGAAGCCAAGGACTTTAGCCCCTAACGAATAGCAGGTAAGCTGCACGTTGGAATGAACCGTATTATCCGAATAGCGCTTTGAGGCTGTCTTCAGGTCAATGATGCTGACCGTCCCATCTGTAGCCAGCTCCACTGCATCTATCCAACCAACCAGCGGAGGAATATGCTTACCTAGATCCACTTCAAAGGGTTCCTCAATACCGATGATCTGAGCACTCGGATCGAATGACTCGTGAAACACCTCCAACATGTTTTTTGCCTTCGTCGTAAGTGTTTCCAGCGAGTCACCGTTGAAGAAACGTACTGTTTGTTCCTTGGAATGGCTCTCCCATGCCTGGCGATAGACGTCATGAACCTGACCAGCAGACAATGGGTCTCCTTCTAGGCAGCTCTGATAAAAGGCAGCTACAGCCTCATGGATGCAGGAGCCGAAAACCAGTGCAGAGCTGACAAAAGGCGGCTCTATCTGGTCGATGTAGTGGAATTTGTATTTCAGAGAGCAGGTCAGATACGTGTTGATCTGTGAATATGACAAGTGGGGCTTTTCCATAGATGCGTTCATCTTGGCCTCCTGGTTCTCGGCCCAATGCTCCTGTTGCGCCAATAGTTTCTCTGATTGATGAGTCGGCGCAGTTTACGGATAAGCCCTTTTCTTGTGGGTTTGGGTGGGGGAAAAAACGATATGAACCTGAACATCGGTCATCTCCTTCCAGGGCAGAACGCGGACAAACCAGTCCGGTCCCGCCCCCGTTGCTTTATGGTTGTATTTGTCTGGTGGCTTTAGGCGGCGACTTGGGTCTGTAATCGCCCGATCAACTGCGATGTAGATTCGCGGGAAAGGTCTTCAAAGCGGGAAACCTCAAAGCGGGCAAGCATCTCTCCGATGTCAGCTTCCTGATAGTTTGCTTTTCGGCTCAGTGCGAACAGAGCTCTGACTTGAGCCTGGGTCGCTGTTCCATTGCCGGCACTTTTCTGTTTTGATCCTGTCTCAGCTGGAGCCTCACTTGGCGCTTTCGTGTCGGCTTTGCAGTTGCCATTGCCTTCAGGGAATGCTGGTACCGGCAGTTTGTTGAGTGATGGCGTCGGTTCAAAGGCACCTTCGGGTAAGTGAGCAATCTCCTCTGCACCGCAGAATTCGAGGCCATATCCAGCGAACCGCAACGCACGGGCTATGCTCCGAGTTTCGGCCACTTCGATCAGACTCTCTGCCAGGCGGCTATCCCTCTGGCTGTTGGCTGTTCCATAGCCGACGTATCTTCCTTTGCTGGTCACGGCACAGCATTTGAATATGGCGTACTGCCCGTCCCAGTTCACCATCTCAGTTTGTAGGTCGAGGCTCTGGTTTTCCTCATGTGCCAATCGGAGTCTTCCACCCACGACAGGAAATACTTTCATCTGGCCATCTACTTCTCTGGTGACAAGTTCGTCTTCTCGGAATCCATTCGTATTCATGGCTTTCTCCTTTCTTCGTTTCTTGAATGTCTCAGAAAAACATATTGGGCAGGAACAACAGGATTACGGCGACACACAGAATCCATTCCATTATGGCCTTAAGCCAAGCAGGCGTAATCCACGTCAGCCCCCAGATCACTGCCAGCGTCACTGTGAAAATAGTCAAAAACTCTTTCATTTGTCCTGTTCCTTTCTTCTGCTCTTAACGATCTTCTCGATCATCAAATCTGCCACCATGACCAGCAGAGTGGCCATCATTTTCCAAAGTGCTTGGTTCTTCATAGTATTCCCTCCAGTCCTGAGTTTTTTAAGCTTCGGCACACCCATGCCTCTGTTGGTCCTCCTTTCACGATGTATTCTGTTTCTCTTTATATTTAAGGCGGGCGGGACTGCGTGCCCAGTACCGATTCAGGGTGGTTGATGGCGGGCGATGCTTCTTCACACCTATTTCAGCAGGTAAAGATTTCGGCTACTGGTAGCCACAAAAGCTTTAGCAGCGCCATCAGAAATTCTCACTAACGAGTTGCACACCTTGTTTAGCTCCCAAGCCGAAACATGGAAGCTGTCGAGTCTGAGCCTACGCTTTCTTACTCTGCCATCCTTGTCATACCATTCCGCCAGCTCTCTTCGTTGATATTCCATCTGCTCTTCCTCATCTTGTTCGCCGTAAGGCTAAGGCAGTCGGTACGGATTGCGTTTGAAAATCAGAGCCAGAGTGAGCTTGCCCAACAAAAGCGCCGCAGTCCACCCCAAGATGGTGCAATCCGTGGCACTGAGACTGACGCTTTGCTGCGTCTTCACTTTTTTCACCAGCCGTCCATCTTTGATAATAGGGCCGCTCCGAGTTGAATTTGAACGTCGGCATTCTTGGGCCTCCTTTCGTCCTTCGTTCATTTCGTTCTGCTATCTGCTTTGTAATCAATCCATTAAAGGTGTGGGTTCACGGGCGTCTCCTTTCCTTTGATCTCTATCCCTCAATGAAAACCCACTTATCCTTAAATATAGAAAAGGGAGATACCCGCTTAGCCTACTCGTCGGCATTAGAAGCTTGATGGAGCGAGGAGTCGCCTTTTCCTGTGGAAATCAAAGAAGAACAGGAGGAGTGCCGATCACACAGACAAGCATCGTCAGGCGCAGTTTGTCGCGGTCTATAAACTTTTACACCGAGGGACTGCGCTACCGATCGCTTTCTGGAACTGAAAAATCTGGAGCCAAGAGCAAGTTTTTCCATCGGAAAAAGATTGACTGATGATGATTCACTCTGTTATGAAAAGAGAGGCATAATAGCCAACAGGAAATACACAAAATGCCTCGGGGAAGACGGTGAAATGCCGTCGCTGCCCCGCAGCTGTGACCGCAGACGAAATCCGGTCGTGAGCCACTGGAACGATGTTCCGGGAAGGCGCGGAAAGTAGGGAGAAGCGGAAGCCAGAATACCCGGGCATTTTGAAGACCCGTTATAACCTGCGCGGGCAGGAAGGGTGGAGATAAAGTACGCCCTTCTGTCTTACAGGCAGGAGGGTTTTTGTTTTTGGGAGTACGTTGAAGCGTTCTTGAGGTTCGGAGAGGACCCCGAGGTTCCGCTGGCCACGGAGCCTCGGGAAAACGGGAAACTACTGAGGCTGCCCGTTTCCCGCCATTATCCTCCTCGTTATCACTCAAGTCAAGCTTGAAGCCTGCGTTAACGGCAGACCGGAATGTCTGCCGATGGTCAGAGTTCGCTGATGCGGCGCCGCCACATCAGTCTGATTTTTGGTCTGGCGGTTCGGTAAGCGAACTCTTAGTCGCGATGCCTTCGTTCACTTAGGAGGTTTGTCATGAAATATCGAGGTATTGGAATTGTCATAATTGCACTCATCCTGGTCTTGGGGGAGTTGCCGTCTTCAGCCCAATCGACGCTTTTCCCTCAACATCCTATGGGGTTGAAGCAGAAGATACAATACGCCCCTCGGCAACCGGTTGGTCAACCAGTGGCTCGGACCGTTAGCGTGCAGGTCCCTGTCCCTTGTGCGCCTCCGGTTCTGCCCCCATGTTCGTCCGGCGAGGTCCGGTATGGACCGTCACGAACCCTGCCCGTCAGGGAGGAAGTAGCCGTCAGGCCGGAGCCTGGCTGTGACAGCGGACTAATACCGGTAGCCTTTCGAGATCCTGGTCCTTTACAGCCGATAATCTCAAATGGAGTTGGGCTCATAGGAGCGACATTGGCAGCGCCTTTCAGAGTTGCTGAGATGCTCTGCCCTCTTCCCCAAAGAACCTGCAAACCCGTGAGAGCGCTTTCTTGTGGTCCGAGGCATCCTGCTTCGCCGATGTCACCTGTTTGTCATCCAGTGCATGCACCTTGTCTCGGTGGCCCTCATGCCTGCTTGCAGCCTGTTGCCTGCGCACCGGTCGGGCCTGCCGTTGCCCCCTTGCCGCAGGCGTTTTGTGCGCCTCCGTGCGGCCAGAATGTCCCGCCGAGGCTCGTGGAGGAGTACCAATTTCCGCAGTATGAGGCGCAAGACCTCCTATCGGGGATTTGGAACTTTCCTGGGACGCTGATCAGGACTGGAAGACTCGCGGGGGACATACACAAGACTTCTCCGTGTGGTCCACCTGCGGGCTGGTAGCACGATTATCGCTTCCCATATTCGGACTTTGCGCATGGGCAGTGCACGGTGATAGAGAAATGCGAGATTCACATATTCTTCGATATATTTTCATTCTTTGGTTTCTTTTGACGCTCACGTGTTTCACGGGGCTGGGGCTTACGGTGGCCATTGCCCAGCAGAGCACCTCAACACCGCCTCCACAAAGCCAAGGTTCGGAGCAGCTCGCTCCTGTGGAGATCGAAGCTCCTCGGACAGATCGGAGGCAATCGCAGGCTAGGACAGGGACCACGGACTCCGGCTTCGGCACAGGCGATCCGATCCCCTCAGGCCAACCGGGTTCCGACTATCCGCTCACGCCAGGTGAAGTGGTCTCCACCGGAGGGCGCCCTCAGAATCTGGCTAACGTCCCTTCGGCAGTAAGCATCATTCAAAACCGAGGCATAGAGTCGTTGGGTACACAGGGGTTCCTAA
>CAWJJL010000020.1:0-126714 GCA_963843165.1 uncultured delta proteobacterium
TCTCCTCCCCCGACCAGTACGTTACATTGGCGGCCACGACTGCGGCCCTTGTGGGAGTAATGGCCCTGCTCTCGTATGTCCTCAGGTTGGGCTTTCTAGTGAATTTCATTTCCGAGTCTGTCCTGGTGGGATTTTCAACCGGGGTAGCGGTGTACATTGCCGCTACTCAGCTCAGCAAGCTATTCGGAATACCCGGGATCCACGGCCACTTTTTCGATCGAATCCTGGACCTGGCTCATCATATCCGCGCCACCAATTTATGGGCATTCAGTCTCGGGGTTACGGGAATAATCATTCTATTAATAGGCGAACGCATTTTTCCGAGAGTCCCGTGGGCGCTAATTTTGGTCTTGGGCTCGATCGGCTTGATGCACATCACCGGCCTTTCCGGTCGAGGGGTGCGCGTTGTGGGTGAGATTCCGACGGGATTCCCTCTTCCGGCACTGCCAATCGCCCCAATCTCACTGATGGGAGATCTTCTAAAATTAGCCGTGGGAGCCTTTATATTAGCGTGCCTTGACGCCATGAGTGTCGCGCGAATGTTCGCCAGACAGAACAGTTACCGAGTTGATACGAACCAGGAACTGCTCGCGTTGGGATGTGCGAGTCTCGGTTCGGCATTCACTCAAGGCTATCCAGTAGACGGAAGTTTCTCTCGGTCTGCCTTGAATAATGAATGCGGAGCAAAGACCCAGCTGGCCAACGGAATCAGTGGTGCCATGCTTGCGTTAGTTGTGGTATTTTTCGCCGGTCTTTTCAGCAAATTGCCCGAACCTGTTTTGGCAGCGGTAGTGCTGATAGCCGTCCGGGGCCTGTTCAAAGTTTCTGCGCTACGCAGATTGTATCGTCTCAGACCGGCTGAATTCTGGACAGCCATGGTAGCAATGGCCGGTGTCCTGATATTAGGAGTACTTGACGGCGTCATTATCGGCGCTGCAATGTCTCTGCTCCTTGTCATTGCACGAGGCTCGGAGTCACGTGTCAGCGTCCTCGGGAAAGTGCCGGGACAGCCGCAGTTCACTTCCATACGGGAAAATCCTGATAATCTCATGATCCCCGGTCTTCTCATTGTCCGAGCCGAAGAGGGGATATTTTATGTCAACGCAGAATCGATTCGGGATCAAGTGATGGCCCTGATGTGGGAAGCGAATACCCCGATAGAAACAGTGATACTGGATCTGGAAATGACCGGCGATCTGGACCTTGCCGGGGCCGAAATGCTTGAAGAATTGCATTCAGAATTGCGGGATATCGGTGTGCGCCTGAGACTTGCAAGAGTTCAGCGATCAGCGCGAGTGCTATTAGCTCGAATGAAAATCATTAGCAAAATCGGCGTGAAGAATGTCCATCCACGCGTCCTCTTTGCGGTTGCCGCATACCTCGCCGATGAGGGCGCTGACCGCAGACTGATGTGCGATATCGTGCCGGACATGATCAGATGTGTAAAGGAGATGGTTCTTGAGAGATGCGAATTGGAGACAGGAAGCGAGCTGGAGAGCCTGAACGGTATCTGTCGCCAACTTGATAATATTCTTGAAGATCTGAACAAAATTGATTGCAAAATTGATACCGGCTTACAGGGATATCAAGCCTCCTATTGGCTGATTCCGGCTTTCTTCGGCAATGCTTCCAAAATTTTTTCCAGGAGCGAATCGAATCGAATGGAGTCGTCTGATAAGGCTTAACTATCTTCCATCCAATTCGATTGAACGACAAAGACTGTGAAATGCTATTCTCGTAATCCATAATCGTAACTCAGTTACAGGCAGCCAAAGAATGTCATTGCGAGCGGAGCGAAGCAATCTCGCGATTCTTTGAGACGATTGCCAGGCCACGTCCGCGCAATGACAAATCCGGACCTGCGTAATCAGGCGTGCCCAGAACCGGAATTTTGATTGACGCTCGGGCGGACTGCAGGTACGTTCGATATGACAAGCGGTTCAGTGGTCAAGTAGTGTTCGCGTCAAAAATGCTGAATATGGCAGGATTCCTCATAATCCCCTAATAATATCCGATATCAAAGTTTTAAGGAGATGTTACGCAATGAAAACAACCCATATTATCGTCGCAGTGGTCTGCTGCTGCGTTTTGCTTGCATCCGGCGTAGATGCCCAGCAGGCTGTAAAGCAGGAAACCAAGGTGGAATATTTCAAGACACCCAGACCCATGGCCTTACCTTTCTCTGATGCAGTGCGTGTGGGCAATATACTTTATCTCTCAGGGGAAATCGGTCTTGACTATGCCACTATGAAAGCTTGTGCCGGGCGGAATTCAGGCAGAAACAAAACAGGCGATGGAAAACATAAAAACAACCCTTGAAAAATATGGCTCCTCTATGGACAACGTTTTCAAATGCACGGTCATGGTAACAGATATGAAGGAATGGCCATTAATGAACGAGGTCTATGTGACTTATTTTAAGAAGGACCGGCTCCCTGCCCGAAGCGCCATTGGTGCGAACGGCCTCGCTTTGGGCGCAAAGATCGAGATTGAATGCCTCGCCACTGTAGATAAGTGAAGATTCTCGGGAAAACCTTTTTCGCAGTCTTGGCATTTGCGACAAAGACCTATACTGATTTCGCGAAAAGTGATGGACGCATTGCCACTCGTCACCCGGTCTGAAAGCCAGCGTCCAATCCAGCGTTCCCGCGGGATCGTCCTGGGTAAAAGAGTAGGATGTGGTGAGCGAAGCGAACCACATCGTTCGCGACAAACCTCGATTGATGCGGTGTTCCCCTGCGAAACGGGTCACCGCATCCTACGGGACTCGCAGGCGCCCTTTGATATACCGCTAGCCATTTAGTCCCGACGTTATTGCGGGATTGCCGGAGGGGGTGCGGGGGAATCCGGCTTTTTGCAAAAAGCGGGTTCCCCCGCATTTTTCCTTGTGTCCCCTCAAACAGGTCGCTTTTCGGCCAATCCTTTTAAGATTTTTTCCGGAGCTGAACGGCGTCGAATAAAGCCTCACGCCTGTCGCGTCATAGACCGCATTCGCAATGGCTGCGAGTATCCCCGAGACGTAGCCTTCCCCGACCTCCTTCGTTCGATACGCTCGTCCGGATTCATAGCTTTCCGTGATCACATCTATATGCTCGGATGAACACATGTTGTGAATGCACGGCATATGGTAATCCAGCCAGCTCGGGTTGAGTGTCTGGCCGTTTTTCATCAGAACTTCTTCCATCAAAGCATGACCCAATGCCATTGATACCTGGCCATCTATTTGGCCTTCTACCAGTAGCGGATTAATAGGGAAACCACAGTCGTGCGCAGTGACTGCCCTCAACACGCGTACCAGGCCTGTCTCGATATCTACTTCCACTTCGGCTACTTGCGCATCAAAGGCATAATTTTCGCTCCAGCGGCCTTTAGCCGTAGCGAGGCTCGGCGGGTTCCTCTCGTCACGCATAATGCGCCAGTGCCCCTCGCCTATAACCGGGTCTCCGCGATTGTTGCGGATGCTCAGTGAAACCAGTTCCTGATAGGTAAGTTTGTCGCTGGGAGAGGCCTTAGCGTAAACACTCTTATTCTCTATCACTAGATCGTTCAAATCTGCTTCAAGTTCCTCCGCCGCAACATGGAGCAATTTCTTACGGACCTGGCAAGCCGCTAATCGTGCAGCATTTCCGGAAACATAAGCGCCTCCGCTGATCCATGCTCCAATATCCACTGGCGTTGTCTCCGTGTCGGCTGCTATCACTTGGATCTGTTCAACGGGTATTTGCAGCTCTTCCGCCACAATCTGACTGAGAATGGTCTCGGCCCCTTGTCCTATATCCAGCGCTCCGGTTAATACAGTAACTGTTCCGTCGTCGTTCATCTTCACAATGACTGACGAGCTGTTCGGGTAGATCAATGCGCCACCGAAGTAGGCACTGACCCCCATACCAATGCCCCGACGGAATCTGCCGTTAGCCTGATTAGCTCTTCTGCCCAGTCCGTATTTATCCGGAAATTGCGTATGTTCAGAGGCTTTCCGTATACAATCGGAGAGACCGCAATTGTGGACGTTATCACCATTGGGCAGTTGTTCGTGGGACTGTCGGGCATTCTTCAATCGAATCTCTATGGGATCCAGCTTCAACTTTTCAGCTATCATGTCCAGTTGCGATTCGATGGCAAAACGCATCTGTGGAGCGCCGTGGCCGCGTTGCGGAGCTCGCACCGGGTTGTTGGTGTAGACATTGTACCCCGTGTACTGGAAATGGCGTATTCGATACGGCAGCATAGCGAAACCCCAGGAGAGAAAAACAACCACAATCCCGCTACCCCGGTAAGCGCCACTGTTATTAATGACTTTTATCTGCTGCGCCATTAAGGTCCCATCTGATTTTACGCCTGTTTTAAGCTCCATTAGCAAAGGTTGCCCGTGGCGGTAAGCAGTGAAAATCTCCTCACGAGTGGCTACAATCTTCACCGGACGGGAAGCTTTCATTGAAAGCAGAGCAGCACAATATTCATGCGAAAAAAGATCTATTTTCCCACCGAATGCCCCACCCACATATGCCTTGTGAACTCTAATTGCCGAAAGCGGTAGATCCAAAGTACGAGCTAATTTAGCACGTTTGATAAAGGTCCCTTGCGAAGAAGTCCATACGTGGAGCTGTCCGCCAGGTTCGTAATTTGCGACAGTGGCCTGAGGTTCCAGGTAACCATGCGTGCGAAGATGGCTTTCGAATCGGTCCTCGGCTATGTAGTCGGATTGCGCAAAGCCCTCCTCAATATTTCCCCAACCGGACTCTGTTTTGCCGCCGATGTTACGGAAAGGATCGGTGATTTTAGGGTGTCTCGGATGAATCTCCGGGGCATCAGGCTGCATGGCTTCGATAGGATCAAAGACCGCCGGGAGGGGATCATATTCGACTCGGATCAGACTCAGCGCCTCTTCAGCAGCGTACCGGTCGACTGCAGCAACGGCCGCAATTTCTTCTCCGATGTGCCGCACCTTGTCTATAGCCAAAACTAGTTGATCGGGAGGATATCGTCTGGCCGATTCCACGAAGGCGTGCGTGATTCCTAAAGTGTCGCGGCCTGTAATGATTGCTTTTACTCCCGGGACACGCTCTGCCGCCGATGTGTCGATATTCAGGATCTTAGCGTGAGGATGAGGACTGCGGAGTATACGGCCCACCAACATACCGGGCAAACTGACGTCCACAGTGTATATGGCTTTCCCGGTAACTTTTTGAGGGACCGTCTCTGCGTAAAACACTCTTGCCAACATATTGCAAGTCGCTCATCTTTCACCTTCCTCAAGCCGCAGCTTGTGAGGAGCTGCCGGGGAGGCCCCTTTGCAAAAAGATTGTTTCTTCTGCTCCGCAGGGAGTCCGGGGGCTCTTTCTTGCAAGAAAACCGCCCCCCGGACCCCCCCGCAAAAACTCCTAAATATGCTTCTTTAAGTCGTGTGCGGGTAAATACCGTATCGCTAAATCGTGGCGTCTCCGCGACCATTTGGGAGTTTTCTGAAAGGAGGTTCAAGGAGGGAAACTCTTTTGCAAAAGAGTTTCCCTCCTGGTCATCTGCTTTCTGAAAGTCGTTTCTCATCCCACAAACTGAGCTAATGCAATAATCCATTTGCAAAAAGTTTCCCCCAGCATGCATTCAAACTCCCCGTCTTTCGCCTGCCGCTGCTATTGCGTGCATGATTTTGTTGTACCCTGTGCACCGGCAGACATTGCCTTCCAGCGCTTTTTTTATTTCCGAATCTGTGGGATTAGGTGTTTCCTTGAGCAGAGCGGTTATGGTCAACACCATGCCCGGTGTGCAAAAGCCGCACTGCACAGCTCCTTTTTCCAAGAAGCTCTGTTGCACTTCTGTGAGATTTTCCCCCTGAGCGAGACCTTCTATGGTTGTGATTTCGGCATCTTGGCAATCAACAGCAAGAGTTAGGCACGAGAGAATCGGTTTGTCATCCAGCAAGTACAGTGCAACTGCCGCATTCGCCGGTCCCGCAACCTTCCTTAGCGCCTGTCAACTCTAGTTGCTCACGAAGCGCTTCGAGTAATGTGGTTTGAGGTTCCACAGCAAATTCGTGAAGCTCTCCATTGACTTAAGCCTAATCAGCTCTTTCATTTTCATTCACCCGATTTCGATCCGCTCAGACGGACTGCGATATGCGTTGCGCGGCCAGAGCAAGAGCGTCCTTCGTATAAACCTTTAGGCATTTTTTCAGGTAGGCCGCGGAGAAACCATGATGAGAAAAAACTTTGATTTCACCTGCGACTTTTTGAGCCACTTCATGGAAAAGATCGATCGAAAGTTTCTGCCCTAGACGAGCATGGCCTCGGCCTCGCGCGCTCGCAGCGGCCCGGCGGAAACAGAGCCGATTACAATGCGAGCCTTCTCGCAAGTAGCTTTATCATCCATCATTTCAAGCAGCACCGCCACAGAGAGACCGGCGAATTCCAGACCGCCCGCGCAAGCTGAATTTTAGGAAAGCTGAGCCTCTCGGATGCGTTGTTTTCGGAATAAGAACCCGGCTCACCATTTCCGCGGGAAAAAGCGCTAACGGCCTGAGAGAATAGCCGCTGTAGAGATCCTCCACAGGGATCCGCCGAGCTATTTCCAGCGGACATCACCTCGATTTGGGCGTTTAAAGCGATCAACGCCGGCGCGGTATCACCGGACAAAAACAGCCCAGCATCTTTGCCCTTTGGGCACATGGTAGCAGAGGTCTCCTTCTCGCTTGAAACATGGCTCAACAAATTGAAACGAATGGCTCTGGTTGTAGTACATGCAGCGATTCTCAAGACACAGGTTGCCGCCAAGGGTCCCCATATGACGGATTTGATACGACCCGACCGATGAAGCCGCCTCCGCAAGTAGCGGCGCATGTTCTCGGACCGATTCGGACTGAATCACCTGAGCGAGAGGAGTTACCGCGTCCAAAAATAAGAATTGGTCCTGGATAGAGATTTGTGCCCTGGAGATCGGCTTCTTCAGGCTAATAACCACTTCAGGGACCGTTACCCGGTACTTGATGCGCGGGAAAGAGATCCGTGCCACCGGCGTAAATCTTGGCGGTGGGTCCGTACCGAGTTAAAATATCGAGCAGCTTCTTCAACTGATTCAGGCCGTAGAACCTGAAATTTCGGGAGATACATGGCTCACCTCTTCAGCGGAAGGCCGTATTAGCGTGAAGTTACATCCAGCACGAAGATGAATGAAGAGTGTGGCCCAGATGGGCTCTTGCCGATTTTTAAGAATACCCGCTCGCTTGACGTTGGCAGTCAATAAAAAATGGGCCTCTATGTTCATTCACTTAGCTTTAGGTACTTTTGAATCTCATAGCCATCTGCGGAGAGCAAGCGACTGATGCCCGTAATATGCGGGATTCCCACAAATACTGCGGCATCTCCTTGTTCCAGATAACTCAGCATCCGCTCATAAAAAAGCCTGTCGCGCTGGTCTATAACCGACGGGCTGCGAGTGGGAAATCGGTAGGAATTTGAATGAATCTTGTCCAAATCCCCCTCCAGATACCATTTAACGAAATCACGCGTGTAATTCTCCCATTGATCGATTCGCTTGAGGAAGTCAATAATCTGAGGGCGAGATATCGTCTCTAGTACTTCTATCTGCTCCTCGATAGTTTCCATGAAGATTATGTCCTTACCCATTGTCTGGGCAAGATGGAAAACCTCCATATCTACCGAATATTTCCATCCATTGTTCTGTACGAATCTGGAATAGATACTAAAGAAAGCCATCCAGGGCTTCATTCCTTCAATCATCGGACGAATGGAAGAATTCGGCACGCTCAATAATGATTCGAGGCCTGTTGGAAAGCCACTGCCGGAATCCACCGGCGCCAGAATCTTAGCAATTTTTGCCACAGTGGGTTCGTCCAATTCATCAAGTATGCAATCGGAGCGGTCTCCTTGTAAGCCCGCATTTACTACTTTCGACATGCTGGCTTCATCCAGAGGGCCTTCGAATAATACTTTTTCAACTTGCTTCAATAATTTTGAGATCGAGGTCCTGAAACTATATGGAAAGAAATGAGCAGTTCCGACAAGAAATGATCTTCGGCCGTTCTTCTCCACGCGCCAAATGGTTTTTAATGTTTTGCGTCTAAATCTGTCCAAGAACAATCTAATGCACCCCTCGATTCACTTGAGACCTGTAGCGTCAATTATGGAATCCCAAAACGAATACTTCCTGAGCGGGAGTTCGCACGATTCGTACGGCAGGCCCGGTATCCCGCCCCATTTCTTCTTGAATTGGCGTATGCCATTATTTACGCCTAGACCCAGATGAATATATTTTTTTTTCTGTTCCGTACTTACTTTGATCATTTCGAGGAACAAAAGGTCAGACGCCCCTTCAATCTGTTTTGAATGACATCCGATCACATAACTGGAGAACTCGGTTGGCGACATGTCCATCACATAAAAAGCCGCCAATTTGTCGCGATCATCCCATGCGTTCAGAACCAGAGAGCCATCTGTTTGCCCCACATAATCCCACATTCTAAACAGCAGTTCCTTGATCGATGGCCGAAGCTCGACCCTCGTCGCGAATTCTTGAGCCAGCTCCCGGTGAGCGTCACCCAATTTCGTGCCCCGTTCGACGACCAATTTTTCCATAGCCTTGGTGCAAACTTTTTGTAGTCTGCCCGGGATAACTCTGCCATCCAAATCGAGTGTGTAGTAACAATCGCTCTCCCGTTCGGCTGCACGATTTGGCGAATGTGAACGACAACTCAGGTGCGATGAGCGAAATATGGGCAGGGTGAAATATTTCTTTTATTTCAAGCAAAGCTTGATCGAATTCTTCAACACTGAAATCGTGCTGTAACGGGTACCCGATTAGAATCAACCGATCTTCCGTGCGACAGCAAAAGTAGTCCTGGAATAGAAACGGCTCCCCGCCCGAAAGTTGTGCTATCAACCCGACTGAGTGCTCCGGAACGTAAGCTTTATTAAGGATTTCAATTTTTTCCTCATCCGTGATCATTATTCAAATCCTGTCCTGCGATCGCTTTATTTATGGCGCTATACTGCTATATTATTTTTGTGTAATCCAGTGTTCTGCAAGTTAATAGGGACTATAATGTTAAATGACGAGGAACAAAATTTCATTTACAGTCAGCGCATACGTGCCGGAACACTTGCCGGATTACGTGGAATCAATTTCCGGCGCTGAACCCTTTCTGCACGAGGGCCATGTCTGTTTTGTCCTACAGCGCCATCTGATATTTCTGGGATACCCGCTTCAAAACGGTGAAATCGAGATTAAGGACATTTATGAGTCCGCGTGCGATCGTTTCCGGGCAAAAACCGTCTCGTTTATCGGCTCGAGCATTCCCTCTGAAATAGGCCCAACAGAAGATTGTGCAGACGATAGTTACTACAAATTGGACCTACCGCTGAAACGGTTAAATCAAGATGTGGCTTACATGATTCGCCGGGCCGGGCGGGAACTGCGTATTTCTGAAGGGATCTTTGGCGATGAGCATAAAGCTCTTGTTAATGCATTTTTGTCCGAACGCAACTTGGATCCGCGGACACCATGAGATTTTCAACAAGTTGCCATTATATTTGGGTTATTCCAAAACCGTCTGCCTGATAGAAGCCAGAAAAGGGAACGACCTTGCGGCTTTCGATATTATCGATTTTGGCTCGGCGAATTATATGTTCTACATGTTCAATTTCAGATCGTTAGAAATAAATGTGCCTGGAGCAAGCGATCTGCTTCTTTACGAAATGGCGCGGTTGGGCGAAAGCAAAGGGAAACTTTCCATCAATCTTGGACTTGGTATAAGCCCCGGTGTCCGGCGATTTAAAGAAAAATGGGGCGCAGTCCCCTTCCTTGCGTATACATCTGCTTTGGTTCGAAGACAGACCCAGGGACTGCTCGCCAGGATTATCGGGTTCGGGAACGCACATGAATAGGGACGCTGCTTCAATGAAGTCCTCATCAACGACCGTTGAAAACAAAACGCATAATGGGCTTGCGACTCCTACCAACAAACCAATGTCTATGGTGCAAAAAATCTTGCACAAATTGCTTGGCCCTCCAGGACAAGCCAGGCAACAGGTGCCTTCACGGGAAACAAGACGCTGGCGGCTGCTCCAGGTGGAATCTGCATTAGCATGCAATCTTAGATGCATCATGTGCCCCTGGAAAGATTTCCGGGCGCAGGTTCGCCATGGCGGGATAATGCAGCCGGAGATCTGGGAAGCGATTAGACCTTATTTAAGTGACGTCCGATCTGTTGATTTCACAGGCGGAGGTGAGCCGTTGCTTCAGCCTGAGCTTGTAGAATGGGTTTCTGACGCAAATCGTGCCGGATGCGAAACAGGAATTCTCACCAATGCTCTACTTCTCACCAGTGAGATGTCCCGGAATCTAATTGCAGCGGGCATTGACTGGGTCTGCATCTCCATTGACGGCGCAGCAAAGGAGGAATATGAGTCTATTCGGATAGGATCTAATTTTGAAAAAGTTTGCGAAAATGTTGCGAATCTAGGAGGGCTACGCACAGGCAACTCCCCCAAAACAATGATAAATTTCGTGATGATGTCTCACAATTTCCATCAGGTGGAGCATATTGTGAGGCTTGCCGCACAACTCGGCGTGGATCAGGTGAACTTTAAACAGTGTGAAGTCATACGGGGGGAGCACGGCAAAGGACACGGGCTTTTCGCAAGAGAATTAACCAAAGAGATAAGATCACGGCAAAAGCAGTTGGACAGAGCGCAGCGTTTAGCTAAGAAGCTGGGTGTTCAAACCACAGCTTCGCCTTTTATTCCGACAGAAAGACCGGTATGTGAGCAGGATCCAAGGGACTCGGTATTTATCAGCTACGAAGGAGAGGTTGCTCCGTGCATAAATCTTATTAAAGGAGGTCCAACTATGTTCTTGGGCCGGGAAACGGTCATGCCGTCAGTATCTTACGGATGTCTCCCGGGTATCGATCTGCGGGAAATGATGGAGAGCGAAACCTGCAAAATCTATCAAGAAGGATTCCATCAACGTGCCCGCGTTTACGAACAGGTTTCGATGCACGTGCTGATGACTGACTCAATGCCGACTCCGGAAAAAATTATGCAAGAGGCTCTCAGAAACATGCCGGAGGCGCCTGAAGGCTGTAGAGAATGCCATTATCTTTATGGCATATAGATAAGGATGCTTTGGGACGACTTGCCTCATGAAGGCACTATTTCGGAAAAGACAAAAACTGAGATAAGGGGGTAATTATGAATACAAAAATGTTTGCTATCATTGGAACTACATGCCTTTTTCTGTTTGCCTGTTTTTCAGGCCTTTTTGCTCAAGAGCTTAAACCGATCCAGCTTTCGCCGCCTCAGCTGGAAAAAAGCAAACCTCTCATGCAGGTCCTGAAAGAGAGGCACACTAGTCGCGAATTCAATCCCGACAAGCTACCCGTTGATGTGCTCTCGAATCTTCTTTGGGCTGCAGCGGGGATCAATCGGCCCGATTCCGGAAAGCGGACATCCCCGACAGCTCAGAACAAACAGGAAATCGACATTTATGTGTCAACTGCGGAAGGTATTTACCTTTACGATCCAAAAGAAAATATCCTGAAACCGATTGTATCAGGAGATCTGCGGGGTTACACGGGCCTCCAGGATTTTGTGAAGGACGCCCCGGTAAACCTGGTTTACGTGGCGGATCTGGCTAAAATGAGCGAGCGCGAAGAAAAAGAAAAAATGATGTGGGCCGGAGCGGACACCGGGTTCATTAGCGAAAATGTATATTTATTCTGCACCTCAGAGGGATTGGCAACCGTGGTCCGAGCCAATGTTGATCGGCCTAAATTAGCCGAGGTCATGAAACTGCGACCAGATCAAAAGATTACATTTACTCAAACCATCGGGTACCCAAAAGGAAGTAAAGCCAAATAGCTATTGTTACTCAGGAACGATCATCGGATAACATAGAAATCGCAGAGAAGCAGAGGGCATCATCCAATTGACATGTACTTAAACCGAAAAGGGGGAAATCAATGGCATTCAAATGGCAACTTCTGATGGCATTCGCTGTATCTCTTGCTCTGGTGGGGTGCGGTTCCTCAGTGGAGAAGCAGGTATCTCAACTCTCCGAAACAGTAAAGAGCCTGGAGCAACAAGTTTCCGGATCAAAGGAAGCCATTGCCAAACTGGAACAAAAAGAGGCAGCGCTGAAAGCTGATGTAGACAAGCAGTTTGCGCAAATTAAGGAAGGAATGCAAAAATTGGAACAACAGGCGTCCCAGCCAAAGGAAGCCATCAGTAGGCTAGAACAGAAAGGGGACTCTCTGAAGACAGATTTTTACAAAGAATTGGGGGAACTTAGGGAAGCGATAAAAGAGATGGGAAAAAAGGTTGGGCAACCAAAGGAAGGCAGCCCGGCGGAACCCCCGAAACCGCCTCCTCAGTAAAATCCACTGTTGCTGTTTGATTTGCTGACAACTTGCCCATGTTGGTAGGGGCGCACGGCCGTGCGCCCATCCCCGGTTTTCGATTATCCGACCACGGGCGGGTTTAAAACCCGCCCCTACAGCGCATCGTCCTGCGCTTTTGGCGGATGCCGTAATTGGGAGATAATTCCGCAACAACTGCCATAACGCCCTCTAGTTCTCAACCTCGGTTTCCCAGAGCCGTAGGACCACTCGTCCGTCCTTTAATCGACCCCTTATTTTTTCCATGTGTCTTAGAGCCGCTGTTTCTCTCTTGAACGTATCTTCGCTGATTTGGAGATCTTTCCGCATGTCCGCCGGTTCGGCCTCGACTGCGTTACGCAAGAAATCAATTATCCGCGACTGAATTTCATTCAGTTGTAGGCCCTGCGAGCCCGCGGCTTCCAGGCGTTTGGCGCTGTGGATCGCCCACGGATCGCAGGAGCGAGTAGGTGAAAGCGCATCCATGTAGCAGTCATCACACAGGGTATGGCCACAATGGTCGTGCGCTTCGCTCTCGGGGATCTGAGTCTGACATTTGTCGCAATTCATTCTCCACTCTCCCTGATTAGTGGAAGTCATTTTCTTTTGAGAGCTTTTTTCTCATCAAATTTCAGCCTGCGCACGTCAAAGGGCGTTCATCCGTGTCAAGGCCGGTCTCTTCGCCAAAGCGATGCCGAGCCAAGAAATTGATGATGAATATCGCGTATTCGTCCGGTTGGAGTTCGTACGTGTTATGGCCGCACTTCGGCAGGACTGCAAGCTCCCCTTTGGGAAGCCCACGATAAAACGCCACTCCCTGCTCCACTTCAAAAAGAAAGCTCCTGTCAGGGTACAAAACCAGAGTCGGGCAATTCACGTTCGGCAAAACAGGCCTTATATCGAAGAAATAGCGACCGTATTCGCCGCCGTACAAACGAAACTGGTTGAAAAAAGTTTCAGTCTTTTCTCCATGCCATTCAGTCAGCTTTGCTTGCATCTCGGGGTCGAGCTCATGGAATGGCTTTGCAAATTTTTCCGCGTTAAAGTCAGATAAATGAACAGTGCTGTAGCACATAGTGCTTGATATGATAACGTTTTTCACGTACTGAGGGTATTTGGCCGCATAATCGATTGCCAGCACGCCGCCTTCGCATTGACCAAGGAGATGAAATGTGTCAAGCCCGAGCCAATCGCGGAATTCGTCCAGTTCACGCACGCTTTCCTGTCTGAACTCGTCACTGACGTAAAATTCGTCGAATCCTTCTCCCTGCTCAGACTGCCCGAATCCTCTTCGGTCATAGCAGATTGTCTTGTATCCCTGCTCTACCAATCGGGGTACGAGTTTGTCCCACATTTTCGTGCAACCGAAACCATGATGCAAAAGCAGGACCGGGTCGCCAAACCCCTGAATGTCATAATACAAGTTGATCCCATTTATCTCGGCAAAAGGCATGACGAAAACCTCCGAAGAGTTCCCGGGGGAGGCCTTTTGAAAAATGGCATTCCCCACACCCTCTCACAAATTATTCCCCATTTTTTGGAGTCGGGAGCCAGTCACATGAAAAGGAATCGTAGCTCCCGTAAACCTGCTGTAAAATTCCATACGGCTCGTAACCTTGGGCTCTTTAAAGCATTAGCATATACACCCTGAAGCTTCAATATTCACTATTCCCCGATAATCTAACTCACCGACGGATTTGGCTCTTACATTGCCAGTTCCTTCACTGCCTACAAACCAAACAGGAGGCCCAGAGGAGAAGTCGTTTTCGGCCTCGTGTACGCGATCCTAACCGGTTTTTTGACGTATCGAGGAGTATAACCGCAGCATGGTACAGCCCTGTGCCAAGATATTTAGGTCATCCCTTGACCTACCGCCAGCCTAATAAAAGTTCTTGCCGGAGGGACCGGGAACCCGGCTTCTTTCAGGAAGCGGGTTCCCGGACTTCCTCCCTTCTATTTATCGTTTAAGCGCCAGCGTGAGTCCGTCGGCTATGGGCACCATGCTCAAGAATATCCGATCGTCATTAAGAAGCTTCGCATTGAATGCTTTGATTGAAGAAGTGTCCGGATCGTATTGACCGGATTCCAGCACTCTGCCGCTCCAGAGGACATTGTCCACGGCTATTAATCCACCGGTCCGCAACAATTTCAGCGACTTCTCGTAATAGTCGTCGTAGTTCTCTTTATCCGCGTCGATAAAGATGAAATCGAAAGAAACCTGCCAAGTTTTCAGCCAAAAGACTGTCCAGCGTCTCAATTGCCGGAGCGAGCCTGAGATCCACTTTGTGGGACACACCGGCTTCGGCCCAATATCTTTTGGCCATGGATGTCCATTCTTCGTTAACATCGCACGCGACGAGCTTCCCGTTATCAGGCATGGCCAAGGCCACACAAAGGGAGCTGTAACCCGTATACACGCCAATATCTATTGTTTTGGTCGCGCCGATCAAATGGATCAGCAGTGACATAAATTGCCCCTGGTCCGGCGAAATTTGCATGAACGAGTGCGGGTAAGGCTCGGTTTCCTCACGTAAGCGGCGCAAAATATCAGGCTCCCGCAGAGAAACCGACAAAATATACTTATACAATTCATCAGAAACCTTGATAATTCCCTTGGACATTCATTTCTCCAATTCGTTAATTCAGGGCGGTGTTAAACGGAAATCTTTAAGCATGAGTAATTCGGCGGGCCCCCCTGTATCAACTAAGATTGTACATCGGAATAAATAATTGAAGTGGGTGAGAACGAATTTACAGCAGAAATCTCAGAGAGCGCAGAGTTGACATATGAAATTCTGCGTAGTCTCCGGGATCTCCGCTGTTCATATTCTGAAATCAGAATAATGTTTATTTCTTTGTGACTTGACGATTCTCAAGCCGCTTTCTCGTCCGATTCCCATACGCCGAAGGGATTCTTTTGAGGGTCCATCATGACCGCATACCATCCCATACCTTTAACCGGTGTCCTTGGAACAATTATTGTCGCTCCCGTTTCCTTTGCCTTTCTGATCGCTTCTTCAGACGAATCCACGCAAACATAAAATGTCGGCTTCTGATCCGGACTCATGCGGGCCATCATGCCGCCCATTGGTTTTTCTTCGCCGTGTTTGACGTTGTAATACTCCATATCTCCCGTGATCTTTTCGAAATCCCATTCAAAGAGATTATGGTAAAAGCCTTGCAATGCTCCCAGATTGTCCGCAGGGATCTCAATATGACAAATGCTTCCTTTCATAATTCGATCCTCCCGCTTTTGTTGCATAAAGAGCAACGGTCATTTGGTATTCCGGCGCTGTTTGTAATACAGGCGCAGACAATTCTTATCAAAATAGTAGCTACGTCGATGGAAGGTAGGCAAACCGACACTAACCATTTCTGAAAAGCGTCTTCCCCTGCAATCTAAGTCGTCGATGAACCGTATGTCATTTCGATAGACATACATTAAAGTAGAGAGAGCTATGCTTTTTTTTGAGAGAGCCGCATATTTAGTGAAGGAGGCAACAACATGCCGGTCCTTTTCGACCTTTTTAAAATCAAAGACAAGCAAAAGACAGGCGGATCTGGTGCTGCCGGCTCGAGAGATGCTCAGGGATCCATATTGGCCATGCAGGGCAGCTCATAGCTCTCGATGCGAAGGACAAATATTACGGCCAGGCGCCTTACGCCCATTGGATTTGAAATAATTGCATCAAAACGGAACGAGGTTAAGAATATGACAATATTGATCATCAAAGCATTGTTCATAAGCTTCGGTATGTTTTTGTTGTTTGTCGATGACCGCTGGAGCTCAGTCTCGAATATGAAAAGGCCACATTTGCAGGCGGATGTTTCTGGTGCATGGAATCGGCCTTTGAAAAAATTCCCGGTGTTATCGATGTGGTATCAGGCTATGAAGGCGGCACTGGTAAAGACCCGACATATGAGAGCTATGCGCAAAAAGGACATATCGAAGTTATCCAGGTCACGTATGATCCTTCCAAAGTCTCCTATGAAGAGCTTCTGAAGGTCTTCTGGATGCAAATAGATCCTACGGATGCCGGAGGCCAGTTCGTCGATCGAGGCCCACAATACCGGTCCGCGGTCTTTTACCACAATGAAGATCAAAAAAGATTGGCCGAAAAGTCAAAAGAGGAACTCGGTAAATCGGGGAAATTCGAAAAACCTGTGGTGACGGAAATCATTCCGTCTTCCACATTTTACAAGGCCGAAGATTATCATCAGGATTATTACAAGAAAAATCCGCTGCGATATAAATATTACCGGTACGCTTCAGGCCGAGATCAGTTTCTGGATAAAGTCTGGGGTAAGGACCGGAATGAACATTGGGAGAAGGCCGCCACAAAAGGCAATAAATGAGCAAGGAGGAACTCAAGCAGAAGCTGACTCCTCTCCAGTACAAGGTTACTCAGGAGGAGGGGACGGAACCGGCTTTTCATAATGAATATTGGGATAATAAGAAACCGGGAATCTATGTGGATGTAGTTTCCGGTGAGCCTCTTTTCAGCTCTTTGGATAAATACGATTCCGGCACAGGATGGCCGAGCTTCACCAAACCTTTGGAGCCGGGAAATATAAAGGAAAAAGAAGACAGAAGCTTTTTCACGACTCGAACCGAAGTGCGGAGTAAGGGAGCGGATTCTCACTTAGGGCATGTGTTTAACGACGGACCGAAACCAACCGGGCTCCGGTATTGCATGAATTCCGCAGCACTCCGTTTTATCCCGAAAGAGGATCTGGAAAAAGAAGGATACGGAAAATATAAAGAGCTTTTCAAGGAATAGGTTTAAGAACGACCGGCGCCGGGGGCGGACAATATGAGAGTTCTTGCCGGAGGAGCGGGGAACCGGCTACTTTCAAATCGCTGCCTGCGGCCGCAACCAAACAGGGTGCCGGATCTTTCGCCAGAGGATCAGCAGGGGCGCTGAGAAGGCCACCGGGAACCCGCTTTTTGTGCAAAAAGCCGGTTCCCGGCCCCTCCGGCAAAAACTCTAACCGATTAGCGGCATATCAAGGCTGTGTAGATACTATGAGACGGTAGAGCGCCTCGTGGCCGCCAGGATTTGCAGATTGATCCAGATCATTAAAACCTATTTGACTGACAAAATTAGCACCTGAGAGATCCCTCGGCCATTTCTTTTCTGGAAAACAAGAAATCAAATTGTTGTTAATGAAGCGGGTTCCCCGAGTATCTTCTTACCTCCCAAATTCCCGAGCGGAGGATCAGAGCACAAACGCGGCGCTTAGGCGGCGTATTATTTGTTGAACTAAATCGAGCTTTTTGGATTTCAGATTTCGACTCATATATCCCGCCCACGCAGTGGATTTGTACGGGGCCAATCTCGAGAAAATATCAATGAGCTGTCCGTCCAAACCGATCAGGACGCGACCTTTCTTTTTCTTAATCGCTCTAATAATGCTTTTGGCCGCGTCCTCAGCAGAGGTCATCGCTGCATTTTCAAAAAATGAGATGCATTCTTCCTGAGTCATTCCCTCACACGCGATTTTGAAGAATCGAGCATTGCGATGCAAATTTGTCTTCACTCCACCAGGGATGACGGACGTAACAGAAATATTTGTGCCCTGCAATTCCTGGAACAGCGTTTCCGTAAAGCACCTCAAAGCGGCTTTAGCCGAAGCGTATGCCCCATTGTTGGGATTCGGCACAATACCATCCACACTGGACAAATTAACTATATGAGCCTCAGGACTTTGTTTGAGGAATGGGAGAAAGGCCTTGGTTGTGTAAACAGCACCCCAGAAATTCACAGCCATTACCCATTCAAAGTATTCATAACCGATGTCCTCAATTGTCTCCAATACTGCCACGCCTGCGCAGTTGATCAAGATGTCTATTCGCCCGTGGGCTTGAATTATGTCCGTGGCAAATTCATATACTTTTTCTCGATCTGAAATGTCCAAAAAATGAATTGTGGTTCTTGATTTCGAATCAATCTGGTCTGCAACAGAAGCGAGTCCTTTCTCATCGAGATCCGCAAGCGCTAGCACACATCCCTGATCCGCCAACTGGATCGCGAGCGCACGACCAATGCCTGAAGCGCTCCCCACGATTACAGCAACCTTGTTATTCAAATCTTTCATTAAAGAGATCTCCTTTTGATTCCGACACTGCTTCGAGATCCCTCATATACCCAGATCAATAGCATCTTTTATGTTCTCCCAAATCACATGAAAGTCTTGTTGCACCAGCCAGTCTATGGTTTCGAACATCGCAACGGCTTCCATATCGGTATGACCGGGCGACCATAGGTAGTCAGCCCATCCGAATTGACCCCGTGCATATTTCCCGACTACAAATTGTCCGACAGCAAAAAATCCTGTGGCAACTTGCCCGAATCCTACCGCAAGACTCAATGCAAGTTGACCTAAACCTATTACACCAAGAACCACTTGACCTATTGCTATCAATCCTATCGCATATTGTCCGATGGCCAGTCCACCTACGGCAATTCTACCTATGGCTATAAAACCCTTTGCTATCCTCTGCTTACCGGCTTCGTCCACACCATATAATATACAAATGAGAGGGATTCCGCAAAATCCGGCTCGGGTCTTCCATTCGAAACCGGACGTGCTGCGTGCTTTATCGGCTCTCTTGGAATTATCTTTGACAAGCTGCGATGGCTGAATGTCACCTGCCGACATATTTATCTCCTGAAACCAGAACCGATCTCATTATTGAAATATCATATCATAGACAAATTGCCAGCACGCGCGCATACTTTTAACATGAAACAGGAACGACTCGAATCATATAGGGAAAGACGGGATTTTCGGCAGACTCCGGAGCCGGCGGGAAAAGCGGGACCGAGCACAAGAAACCTATATTTGTGATCCAAAAGCATGACGCACGGCGTCTCCATTACGATTTACGCATCGAACTTAATGGAGTGCTCAAATCATGGGCGGTTCCCAAAGGTCCATCAACTAATCCCGCAGAAAAGAGACTCGCCGTAGCTACTGAGGATCATCCTATGGAGTACACGGAATTTGAGGGATCGATTCCCAAGGGAGAATACGGCGCGGGCGAAATGATCGTCTGGGACAGGGGCTATTATATTAATATCACCCAGAAAAATGGTAAGAGTATTCCTGTGGAGAAGGCCATAGAACATGGCCATCTGGCCATTTGGTTAGAAGGAGAAAAAGTTAGGGGCGGATATGCTCTAAATCGATTCAAGCGAGAGGATAAAGAACAATGGCTGCTGGTGAAGATGAAAGATGAAGCGGCCGATCCTACCGATGATCTTTTGGTCACACAACCGGAATCGGTTCTCAGCGGCCGCACTGTTGAAGATTTAAGAGCAAAGAACAAGAATGCAAGACCTGCAAGTAATCTAAAACAAGCCATTAATTTAGTTCAAAATCTGACCGCGAAAAAACGTAGCACCGATAAGAAAATGCCCGCACGTATAGAACCGATGCTTGCTCTACTCTCCAAAATGCCGGCCAATCCTGAAGATTATACTTTTGAGTTCAAATGGGACGGGATTCGCGCCATATACTACTGGAACGGAAAGAGAATGCGGATGGAGAGCCGCAACAAAATCGATATAACCCATCGTTGGCCTGAATTGAAGAAGCTTGGCAAAGTATTCGGTTCCACCCCGGTAATTCTGGACGGAGAAATTGTAGCGTTGGATGAAAACGGCCGAATCAGCTTCAGTCTGCTGAAAAGGCGAATGCATTTATCCTCAAAACCCACTGCAGAGCAAATTCGTTCAGTGCCGATGGTCTACATGATCTTTGACGTTTTGTATTTCCATGATCGTGTTCTAATGCCATTGCCCTATACCCAACGCCGACAAATTCTGGAAGAACTGAACCTGGGGAGTGACAACTGGCAGGTGCCGCCATCATCGAAGGGCAATGGAGAGGCCCAATTGAAAGCCGCTCTGGAAAATCAGTTGGAAGGCATAGTAGCCAAAATGAGTGACAGCCCGTACCAGCCGGGGACACGCTCAAGGGCTTGGCTCAAAATAAAGGGTGTCAATAGACAAGAATTCGTGATCGGCGGCTGGATTCCTGAAAAGGAAGATGTCAAGCGTGGCATCGGTGCCTTATTGGTGGGATACCACGACGATAATGGCCAATTAATTTTTGCCGGTAAAGTTGGGACAGGTTTCAATGACAATGACGGATGGAGCTCAAGAGATCAGATTTGAAAAAATTACCCGAGACAATAACCCTTTTTCATCTACAGTACGCGACAGAAATGTAATTTTTGTTGATCCCGTTACAGTCGCGGAAGTTGAATTTCGTGAATGGACACCGGACGGACGCTTGCGCCATCCATCATTTAAAGGTCTCCGGGAGGATAAGAAACCGAGTGAAATTATAAGAGAAACTCCCGTATCTAATTGACAAATAAGGAATTACTATTTATAGGAGAGCAATTATGCCTAGAGCGCTTTGGAGCGGTTCAATCAGTTTTGGACTTGTAAACATTCCCGTCAAAATGTTTCCCGCTACTCAGGACAAGGGGATCCACTTTCATCAAATAGACTCGAAAACCAAGTGTCGAGTGCATCATAAATTGTTTTGTCCGGGACGCGGGGATATCTCGCCCACTGATATAACGAAAGGTTACGAAATAGCTCCGGATCAATATATCATTGTTGATAAAAGCGAGCTGGAAGCGTTGGAACCGGAAAAGAGCCGTGCCATTGAAATAACGGAATTTGTGGATTTGGCTTCAATTGACCCGCTGTATTATGACAGACCATACTATCTGTTGCCCGATAAAACCGCGGCAAAGGCTTACCGCTTGCTGGTGACGGCAATGTCCAAGTCAAACAAGGTCGGAATCGCAAAATTTGTGTTGCGAAATAAGGAATATGTTGCAGCTCTGCGCCCTATTGGCGATGTCATGTGCATTGAGATTATGCGTTTTGCGGATGAACTGGTTTCGACTGAAGAGCTTGACACGCCCAAAAATGTCGAAGTCGGCGACAAGGAATTGAAGATGGCGCAGCAATTGATCGAATCGCTAGCTGAGGAGTTTCAGCCGGAAAAATACCACGATGATTATACCGAAAAAGTGAAAGAGCTGATCGATCGTAAAGCACAGGGTAAGGAGATCGTTACCGAACCGGCCGCGCCTAAGACTGAGGGTAAAGTCGTCAGTCTTATGGCGGCTCTCGAAAAAAGCCTGGAAAAAGCTGCAAGCAAAAAATCCGGGAAAGCCCTCGCTGCCGAACCGGCAAAGAAGAGACATCGTAAAGCCTCATGAGTCCGAATACTGAAAGCATAGAAGAGGATACAAGATATATTGCGTTTGATGGTAAACGTGTGAAGCTGACGCATCTCGGTAAGATTTTGTATCCGGAAAGTGATTTCACGAAAGCGGATGTGATCGATTACTACGCTCGCATCGGTCCGGTTATAACGCCGCATCTGAAAAACCGGCCTTTGACATTGAAGCGTTACCCGAACGGAGTGAATGAAGAGCATTTTTATGAAAAACAATGCCCCAAGTTTCATCCTAAATGGCTTGAAACCGCAAGAGTTCAGGGCGAAGAAAAAATTATAAATTTTTGTATGGCAAACGATTTGCCTTCACTCATATGGGTCGCCAATCTGGCTTCACTGGAATTGCATACATCATTGTCATTATGCGAAGACATCATGCGACCGACAATGATCGTCTTCGATCTCGACCCCGGTCCACCTGCCACGCTGCTGCAATGCATCGAGATCGGTCTCAAGTTACGTGATGTATTGCACGATTTGGGTTTGCAAAGTTTTCCCAAAACCTCGGGAGGAAAAGGGCTGCACGTTTATATTCCATTGAATACGCCGGTCACCTACGATCAGACAAAACCATTTGCTCACGCTGTTGCTGAATTAATGGAAAAGCGTCAGAGGAATCTGGTTACTTCCAACATGAGAAAGGATTTGCGTAACGGAAAGGTATTTGTCGATTGGAGCCAAAATGACGGTCACAAAACAACTGTTTGCGCCTATTCCCTAAGGGCCGGGCCCAAGCCCACAGTTTCTGCTCCCATAGAATGGAAGGAATGCGAGAGGGCTCTCAAGCAACAAGACGCATCAAAGCTTATCTTTGAAGCTCCCGAAATGCTCAAACGAGTCGATCGCAAAGGCGATCTTTTTGCTCCGGTGACGAAGCTGAAACAAAAGCTGCCTTCGCTTTGACGCGGCCTGGACAGGTTGCCCAACAGACAGATAGGGTTAATTGACACTCGCCCTTAAGAGCCCATAAGTTCATGGTGACGATCAGCCTACCTTGCGTTCGGGATTTTCGGGATCATTTTGCCATCTTGCGGGGTTTGTGCGAATATATTCTCGAATAGCATTCAACCCCTTTTCGCCTCGAATGATGTGCTTCATAATAATTGCGCTGCCATACCTGGATCGTTGCAAGCCCCAAGTATTTTTTGATCGCTATGGTGCATGTCGATTTAAATCCGGCGAAGAGTGATCCAAGCGACCGTTTTATTGGACCACGGACGTGTAGGGACGACTGGCGAGTCGCCCTTGTCGGTGATTCCGCATCATCACAAATGAATACGACTCCGTGAACGTGATTGGGCATCAACACAAATGTGTCAAGCGAGATCTCGCGACGAATCTGTTCCGTTCGTAACCATACATCTTGGACAATCTCTCCAACTTCGTTCAAACGCATTTCACCATTAGAAATATTCCCCCAAAGGCATTTTCGATCGTGGGTGCAAATGGTTACGAAATACGCGCCGCCTTGAGAATAGTCGTAATCGGCCAGTCTGATGGATCGTCGGCGATATTTGGGTCGACTGCATGTCATTATGTATCAATCCACTGGGGATGTAACCCGTGTATGACGAATAATCGGAACAGGGCGACTCGCCAGTCGCCCCTACTGGAGCTGGAGCGTCGTCTTTGTTGTACAGCATATGCCGAGTCTTGGCAGCGAGCAACAATTCACGACCCGTGTTTTCTAACTCTTGGCGGCACTCGTAATTGGGCGAATTTCCGGAACGCTTCGTCAAAGTTTGCAGGTTCTTTGCTCATTCCAGGTCTCATTACTTCGTAAGATGCCACTTGCCATTGGACTTCTCATATTTTTTCTTAACCGCAGCCCAGGCGACCTTATGCGCAGCTTCTTCTTGGGACTCTTTGCCTCACCGTTTATTAGGATCTTTGTATTCCTCGTGAGCGCTGTTAAAAGCCTCTTTATGGATCTCCTGAGCGCCTTTCGGCAGGTTATCTTTAACGCTGTCCGGCAATTCGTTTAATTTATGGTATGGCATGATTTTTTCCTTTCTGAACTAATTGATAAAATTTTCCTCTCCGTGCCACTAATCCGGCAGTAACAATTTTATGTGGTAAAGCCTTATCAGGTGCAACCACGCAGAACAAACAGCACCAGCAAAGCATCAGGAGCATCTTCGGCGGCCTAATAATTACTCTGTAGAAAAACATAGCACGGGGGGCGAGTTGTCTGGAGAGGGGATCGAGAATAGCTTCAGATTAAGCTCATTCGTGCCGAATTGGACAATTGGCGGATTGCGGGCGACTCTTCCCTGCGAAAAGCTGCCCGCACCTCCTTAGCCTCAGAATGATTTGGCTATGCAGTCGATCTTAAAAAACCGCTGCTTCGACAGGCATCTGCTCCTGAAGATTTTCATTACTGGCAAGGTCGTCTGGCACTTGCCTGTGGGCATGCTCGTGTGACATTTCACTGCGTGAGGACCTGGTGTTTTTCGAGGATACTTTCAAGCCCGAAAGGTCCCCTTCCGAAATCTCTCCCGAATTCGACTCGTCTTTCCATACCAATTCGAATTCGAGTTTCTGCTTTCCGTCCTTGTGCTTGGCCTTGATTTCCATTTCAACTGCTTCACCTGTAATCATCTCCATGGATCGGCCGTTATGCTCAAAATGTACTCCCCCCTCTCTCAAATGGTTCAGAATTTCTTCAAATAGAGCGACCGCCCGTTCTGATTTCATAAGTCCTGTCGCTTTGATTTTTTCCTCGCTCATATCTGCCTCCGATTGCTGTCATACCAATATCAGGTTTGTTATTGCTTGGTCCTGCCGTTCCCGGCCTAAAACGCCCGGTGAATTTTGCACAATTCTGCGATCCGATACCGAGAACGGCCGGAACTTAAATCGCTACACTACTGGATGCCTCCTGTGACTAACGAGAGATATCAAGAAAAGCACTAGAAAGATAATGAACAGGAGTTTCGCAATGCCTGCAAACGCAGCGACCAAGCCTGTAAATCCCAAAATTCCTGCAATCATAGCCAGAATGAGAAATGTTATCACTAATCCTAACATCGTCTTCAACCTCCCTTGCGGAATCAATTTCGGAACGTTCATTACTCAATTAGCAATTTCTCTACTTTGTCAGTAGCGGTTCAAAGTAATGAATCGTTCTTAGAAATTTAATTCCGCGTTAAGGCCCCGGCAAGGCTGCCATTTAATCGTTCGGACGCATTGCCGCCGGTGTGTCTGATAATTAACGTAAGTAAGAAAGGAGAGAATATATAGTACTATACCTCTAACTCAACAAGTGGTACATAAGCTGGGGGCAGGTCAGGAGGTTTACGAGAATGAATAGCAAAACGTTGGATACTCTCATCGTCGCAATCACGTGCGTCGCCATGGTTCTTGGTGCGAATTCGGTACTGGCACAGGGAGCCCTGGATTCCAAACCGATCCCGTCAGCCCAGGTGGATCAAGCAGCTGTGGCTAAGGCAGGCGCTATGGCGCGGGCGCTCTTCAAGGCTTGGGCGGCGTCGCAGTTCGAGCCGCTGTCGGACGATTTCACCTCGGAGATGAAGCAGGCTTTCCCACCCGAAGTCCAGAAGCAGTCCTACGCCACGATCAAGGCCAATTTCGGCGATTTCAAGGACATGCAGTTCGCTGAGGCGGTTGCCTCGCCCGCATTTCCACGATACATTGTTTATCGGTTTCGGGCAGACTTCTCCGACACCCCCGCACGGCCTGAAGTTAGGGTAGTTCTCGACAAGGACAAGAAGGTGGGAGGCTTTGCGGCGATGTTGTGGAATCCTGAGCTTAAGTAATGGAGGGGCATTAAGACCATCTCGAAATAAGGGGATGGACTCTTCCTGAATGTGTCGGTGGCCTGCCCCCCAAAACTGGTCCAGGTCTGTAGGTAGAACGTGGGCCGAAGATGGGGGGGCAGAATGAAGGGGAATCGTTTTAAGGTGGGGGAGATAATCAGGATGCTTCGGGAAGTTGAGGTCCACCTGTCAAAAGAGAAACGCTCGTAATGGCGCAGATACGCGGCACAGGAAATCTGCCTTATATTTTGAATCAAGAAAGCAGGTAAGGCCTCAGTCAAGTCTTCCGTCACTCCTTACGGGTAGCAACTGTCAAAATGGCAAGACCGCGGCATAATTCCGACTGAAGGCTTACACTGCTTCGCTCTCGATTGCGATCCTGTTATTGTGGAACGGTAAAGCTGATGGCCAGACGATTTTGCTCGACTGATTCAAGGAGACCCTGACATGAACAGGCACCTACGACAAGTGCCATTGTTAGCGGTGCCTTAAATCTAGTGCCCTATGATTTGCTCATGGGCCGCTGCGGATTGCATCATTGCTGTGAATATGAGCAGGATGCGGTTCGCAAGCGGACTGGAGATCCCAAACGCGTTGGAGTCGGTGCTTGGAATATTCGAAATCATGCACACGGCGATGCTCGCCGACAAGCTGGAGCGGCTCAAACCGGATATTTATATAACCGGCCCCTCCTGGTAAATCTCGGTCGACCTGAAAACATGCTGCAGACGGATCTCATTTGTGCGACAGCGAAGATGTTGGGTGCTCTTACTTCAGGAACGCAACAGTGGTCATGTAGTCACTTACGGATCGTCCGTCAATGGTTCTATGAGGAGGGCTTCACGATTTGGTGCTTCTTCATGCGATAAATTAGCGTCGAAGGTGGAACGTCCAATAACTCCGCCGCTCCCCCTGTTCCCTTGACCTTCCAGCCTGTTCGGTTGAGAGCCCAGATTAAGTGGCGGCGTTCTGCAGATCTCAAGGAATAGTCGGAATTCTCCTCCAACACTGATGCAAAGCGCGTTGTTTCATCGGGCAGTTGGAGACGGGGACCAGGATTTATGATGACGGCTCGCTCCATTAGATTCTCCAGTTCGCGAACGTTCCCGGGCCAATTATAGCGCATCAGTTTGTCAATCTCTTCCTCTGTGATCGGATTGAAGTGCTTACCTGTTCTCACGGCGAAAGATTCAAGGAAGTGGTTTGCTAACAAAGGAATGTCTTCGCTCCGCTCCCTCAGTGGAGGGACGTGGATGGGGAAAACGTTGAGTCTGTAATAGAGATCCATGCGCAGCCGGTTGGCCCTTATTTCGTTTTCGAGGTCTCGATTGGTGGCAGTTACCAGTCTAAAGTCCGATTTTAGGGTCTGACTTCCGCCCACACGTTCGAATTCCTTGGTCTGTAGCACTCTGAGCAGCCTGACCTGCGCATTCTCAGGTAGTTCGCCGATCTCGTCCAAAAAAACCGTGCCACCATCACCGAGTTCAAAGCGGCCAAGTCGCCTCTGTGTTGCACCGGTAAACGCTCCTCGCTCGTGACCGAACAGCTCACTGCAAATTAGTGAATCCGGAACTGTGTTGCATACGTACTGTGATGAAGGGCTTGTCTCTGCGACGGCTAAGGCTATGAATGGCCCTCGCAACAAGTTCTTTGCCGACGCCGGTCTCGCCCAGAATTATTACGGTCGCGTCGGTTTCAGCCACCTGTTTGACCTGCGCCACCACCTCCATGATGGCCCGACTATTCCCAATAACACCGTCCAAATGGAAATGCCCTAGACTCTCATGTGCATAATAGTTCTTTTTCTTCGCGCAGTTTCCGATTGAGTCGTTTTATTTCCTCATAAGCCGTCGCGTTGTCTATCGCGATAGCAGCCTGAGAGGCGAAATGAGCCAGTGCCCTTAAATCTGAATCCTTAAACGTCTGCTTTAGCAGTCGGTTGTCATGGTACATTACTCCCAGCAACATGTTCCTCAAAACCATCGGGATGCAGATGGCAGCATAGATTACCGGGCCGCAAGATCTCTCTACGTCCGAGCTCAACTCCAAGGTCTGGCCGTGTCTTGTACGGACCACTTCCTGGATTAACTCCAGGGACTGCCTAAAATGAGGATGGGCAATGTCGTCGGCGTCCATGTTGATCGAGGCGCTGAGTTCCAGGAGGGGTGGATCAACTGAATTGTCAACCTGCAAAATTGCTCCACGCTCAGCTCCGATCAATCGGTTAACAGCGGATATGATCTCACGGAAAGCGTCACGCCGATCACGCAGTGTCACGACTTTCTCACTCAATTTAAGGATCTGCTCCCAACCCCTCTCGTCCTCGATTTCACCCTGATGATACGACCTCAGATCTTCAGGGATGAATTGATGGTTGAGGTTGGCCAGTATCTTTACGACGTCGTCGGCGCTCCGCTGGGCAATCTCTGATTTCGACCATTGCATACTAACACGTGCCATTTCAGCTAGAGTTCGCGCGATTTCGATTTCGCTGCCCGATACCTCTAGCCAATGCAAGGACAAGTTCAGCGATTCCGTGACCTTGTGCTCAGGAAGGCCTCTCCGGAATTGCAGCAGCGCGCGGTATCGGTAGGCCACTCCCTTCATGAAGACATTCTTCCCATCCAAAACTCTTTGAATTTCGTCCTCCAGGGCAACATGCGGGACCCGGGGCAAGTGGCCTTGTTCCATGGCCCAGGCAAGGCTCAACACACAGGTATACGGCTGCACCATGATGTGAAGTCTGCGGCTAGCTGCGAGATAACGTCTCAGGTACTTGATGGACCGTTCACAGTCCTGAAGCAAATAGCAGGCGTAAGACAACAGCAACAGCCCGATGATCGCAATATATCGGTTGTGATGCTTCTCCGACTCCTTCAGCACGAGATTCTCAAGGTATGGCAAAGCCTCCTGGGGACGTCGGATGGACAACATGGTGTCAGCAATGGCAGCTTCGGCTTGGGCGGCAAAATAGTAGTCGCCGTTTTGGAGGCAATGGGCTCGTATCTGGTTCATCATCCCCAGGCCTTGCGACACTTGGCCCACACTAGTGTAACAAAGAGCCACGGTTATGAGATCTAATGGATGGTATTCTCGAACAGGGATCTTCTCTACGTAGGAGGCTGCCTTCTCGTAGTTGGCCACGGCATCCCGAAAGCGACCCTGCCAATAAAAAAAGAACGTGGTGAACGTAGTGGCAGCCCTAAGAAAGTGTTCGTCATCAAGCTCCTTGGCCATTGACCAGCCCTGTTCGAAATGCTCTATGGCCTCGACATAGCTTCCGGCAAGCCATTCGTTCTTAGCCAGATGCATGTGCAAGAGGGCCAGAGAGCCATTATCCTGCAGCCGTTGACTCAGTTTGATGGCTTCCTCTATGAGCGCTCGGTCCTTTAGCGTGTCGAACTTGGCGGTCGAGATTTTACAGTGTTGGATGACCGTCTCAGTAAACAGGCGGTTAGCTTCATCGCCTTCAAGGCTAGTCAAGTCCTCTAGAGCTTTGTCGTAGTGCTGCAGTGCCGCCTCGACCTGATAGTCCCGACGCAGCTGATTACCGGCTCTGACTAACCACCGGCAACCCTCGACGTCATTGCTTATCCGCAATAGGTATGGTGAAAGGGCCAATGCCTTGTTTTTTTCATCAAATAATTCAGCGATCAGCAGCGAGACGATGCGTCGAATCACATTCTGTTCGTGCTCGAAAGTAAACCCCTTGTGCATCGATCTTTTTATTCTTAAATCGGCAAATTCATAAAAATGGGAATCTAAATGTCGAAGCCAGCCTCGGTTCACCCCCTCTCCCAGTTGCTCAAGAATAGATGATACTTTCTCTCCGCTTAGAGCTACTATCCAATCGATGCTGAAATTCTGTTCAAAAAAAGTAGCAAGAGCCAAGACGGACGTTGCCACGACTTCTTGGGTACCGGCTCCTTTGGTATCGCGATCCATGTTCTCAGGCCCTCATAAGTTATCCTGTCTTTGAGGTTCAATAAACTGAAACACGGTGCTAATAGACAGAGATAAGCGGCTGGCTAACCCGTCCTTGCATCCTAAATGGAACACTATTAAAGAAAAGGAGGAATTGTCAAGCCGAAAGACCAATATTGGTCCCGAGAAATTCCAATATTGAACCCAAGAGTTGCCTCAGTTTGTCGCCGTAACATAACATATTGAATAGACTAGCGGTTGCTGCTGTCTCCGTTTGGCATGCCATTTGCTAAAGGAACTGATCATGAAGCCACCGACGGCCCCCTGGCAACGCGGGAAATCGGAAAAGGCAAGTTCTTATTAAATCCTGCAGAATTGCAGCGACCGGACGGAAAGGAGAAAAAATGGCAATAAGCATCAAGAGGATTCGGAGGATGGCAGTTGCGGTGAAGGACCTGGATCAAACGATCGAGCATTGGAAGAAGATGCTCAACATCGAGCCATTCATTCGCGGGGTGGAGGAAAGTGAGAGGTATCATTGGTGCGCCTTTCACATTGGTGAGGGTGAATGCACCATGGAGTTCCTTTCCCCTTGGAAGGACCCGGATGGTGAACACCTCATAGGGAAATTCATTAGGACGAGGGGTGAAGGGCTTTACATGGTAACCCTCGAGACCGGGGGCACTGCTGACGAGACAGTAGATGCCATGCGTGAACTTGGCATTGAGCCTTCGTGGGGCAGCGTGTCCTGGTCACCTACCATCTTGAACCGCGAGGGTGAAACCGTGGCAATGTGGCAGGAACACTATATTGCGCCGAAGCATGCCAACGGCGTTCTTCTTACGCTTGCTACCCTCACACGGAAACCACCCGACGTTTTGGAAGTACCAGCGGCCGACAATGTTCCAATTGCTGGAAGCAAGGTCTAAATCGGCAAAATTCATCTCTCCTGAAATGAACATGCAGGGTGCTGAAAAACAAGCATCTAAACACACGTTTTTTAGCACCCCATCTCGGGTAGAAATAACAAGTGTTCGCGGACCATCTTCAACTCAGGAGACCGTCAGTAAAGGAAGTGTGATATGACCGAATCCACAAAAAGAATAGGCGGAATCCATCTGTTTGCTGCGCTTGTCTGTGGCCTGTCTTTTGTCACTTTGATGGGGCTGGAGATGACATCTTCAGAGTCCATCGCAGCGGAAAAGGACTTCCGTATAGGCTTTCTCACATCACTAAAAATGGAGTGTGGTCAAGGTTCGATCAATGCTGCAAACATGGCGATTGATGAGATTAACTCACGAGGTGGGTTGCTGGACAGAAAGGTCAAGTTGTACGTGGCCGATTCCGAAAGTAACCCCGAAAAAGGTATCTTAGGCCTGAAACGGCTAGTGGAAAAGGATAAGGTGAATGTTCTGATGGGCGGTGCAATGAGCGGGGTAGTCCTAGCTTGTATGGACTATCTACAGCGGTACAACAAGGTTTTCATATCCACGGGCGTCTCCTCACCGGAGATTGGCGAAAAGGTGTCCAAGGACTTCCAGCGCTACAAGTATCAGTTTAGGACGGTCTTCAACGCTGCCGACTTAGCGAAGTTCATAGTATTTGGCGAGTTGGCCTTCATGGTGAAACAGGGTTATACGGATTTCGCACTGTTGGCGGAGGATGCCGCGTGGAACAGAGGCCTGTCCGGCTTCATAGACAAGTCGTTGCCTGAGGTCGGAGGCAAGGTGGTGACGACGGTCCCGTTCGATCCTCAGACGAAAGACTTTGCGCCCATACTCTCAAAAATCATCGCCAGCAAAGCCCAAGTGGCAATTCCGCTGTTGGCACATACAGACGTGTCCGCCTTATTTAAGCAATGGAACGCCATGAAGGCCCCTTTCAGAATGGCCGGGTACAACAATTCGGGCCTTTCTGAGGAAACCTGGGCCATAACCGGCGGATCCTGTGCCTTTGAAGTAAACGTAGTCTATGGCTCCGTAATTAGAACCGAAATTACGCCAAAAACCATTCCATTCTTCGATGCATATAAGGAGAGATTCAAGACCAGCCCGCATGGCTGTTGCAGCTCAAGTTACGATGCAGTGATGGTCCTAGCCGATGCTATCAGCCGTGCTCAGAGCGATGAAACCGAACCCCTCATTAGGGCCCTAGCGCAGACAGATCACGTTGGAATATTGGGCAGGATAGTCTTCGACGAAAAGACCCATGATGCCAAATTCACGCCGGAGTACATCCCGTTCCTTGCAACTCAGTGGCACGAGAACGGGAAACGGGTCGTGCTGTGGCCGGAGAAATTCGCCACCGGTCGCTATGAGGATCCACCGTGGCTTGCGAAATAGCAAGGACCGGCTCACTCCGCAGCCGCCCAGAAAGAAGGGGCTCACTTTGTTCGCCGAAATTCTAATATATGGGCTAATGACCAGCGCTGTTTACGCCATGCTAGCAGTAGGTCTGACATTGATGATCGGTATCGCTCGCGTTATGAATCTGGCGCATGGGACCTTTTACATGCTGGGTGCCTATGGGGTGTTCGCCCTGAGTCAGATGCTGAACTGGCCTCTCCCGCTAGCCATTGGACTGGCTGTGTTAGGAGTTGGGGCGCTGGCGCTTCTATTGAACGAGCTATGTCTTCGACCAATTGAAGGTAGCATGGACACCATGATGGTGTTGACCCTCATTCTGGCCCTATTGTTTGAGGAGGTCACCCTTCTAATTTTCGGACCGGCCCCCGTCTCCAACCCGCCAATTATATCCGGCTCGGTAGCCCTCGGCGACGTAACTATCGCCGCACAACGTCTCCTCGTGGTCGGTGTAGCTTCAGCCACCCTCCTAGGGCTATGGTGGTTCATAGCTAAAACCAGAACGGGTGGGGCCTTCCTTGCCGTAGCCCAAGACCTGGAAGCGGCTTCTCTGATGGGCGTAAACAGTAGAAATATTAATCGCTTGATACAAATTGTGGCTGCTATTTTTGCAGCTGGTGCGGGAATCGTCGTGTCACCGTTTCTGAGCACTTCTCCGGACATGTGGCTCTGGCCATTTGTCAAGGCCTTCACGATTGTCATCCTCGGAGGCATTGGCAGCGTGGCCGGAAGCATTTTGGCAGCGTTTATCCTAGGGTTTTCCGAGACCATTGTCTCCTTTAGCATCTCGCCGCGTGTGACGGAGTTAGTGGCCTTGGCAATCCTGTTTCTGGTGATCGTACTTCGTCCCTCAGGCCTGATGGGAACAAGGTCAGGCCGCTAGAGTCGGATCATGAACAACCTTATTCCTCATGAGAACCCCATCAGACTTGATGCGCTCCTGGCCGCTATCTTTATCGTCTCTTTGTTTGTCCTGCCGCTCATCGTAACCGATCCCTACGTTCTTGGTGTCATTGTTACGGCCAACATCTACGCTGCTCTGGCTGCCGGGTTTGATCTCCTCTATGGTTTCGCCGGCTTACCCGTACTCGGATATGGCCTTTTTGTCGGGGCGGGAGCTTATGTTGCCGCAGTGCTCAATCTGTATTTTGGGCTCCCGCCGTGGCTAACGCTCTTAGCCGGCATGTTCGTCGGCGCTGTCCTCGGATTGCTCTTAGGCATTCCCTGCCTCCGCCTGAGAGGTCTATATCTGGCTCTCGCCACTTTTGCCGTTGCCGCATTCTTCGAGAAAATGGTTCTGGTCCTGTACGAATACACTGGGGGTCTAGAGGGCCTTTCCGGACTGGCTCCTATGTTCCAAAGTTCGGCAGCCGATTATTACACGTCTCTGGTGTTGATGCTCGTATGCGCCTGTTCGGTGCTGGCATTGGTCAAATCCAGAATTGGGTCGAAACTAAAAGCCATAAAAGACGACGAGGAAGCGGCTGAAGCTGTGGGCATCAACACCAGTCGATATAAGCTCGTCGCTTTTGTCGTCGCCAGCCTCTTGGCGGGGTTTTGGGGCGCCTTTTTGGGTCATTACATGATGCACGTCGGTCCGGAGATGTTCGGACTCCGCATCACTTTGACAATTGTCATGATAGCGGTGGTCGGCGGACTGGGTACGGTGACAGGACCAGTTGGAGCCAGCTTCTTGCTGATAGTGCTGAGTGAGTTCTGCGCGAACTGGGCGAGGTCAGATTGCTGGTTTATACCACCATGACCATTGCGATTATGCTCTTGGTCCCACAAGGAGTAGTTTCGTCGATCTTGCATTACCTGCAGCGACTCGTGGCTACTCGGTGGCTTCCAGGTAATAACAGGAGCTAGCAGGCTCGGGAGTCCAACATCCATGCTTCTCGAAATCGACAACCTCACCAAGTTGTTCGGTGGCTTAACAGCGATCGACAACATAAGCCTTCGCATAGCAGAGGGAGAGATTGTGGGCTTGATTGGACCAAACGGCGCGGGCAAGACAACTTTGTTCAATGTTATCAGTGGGTTTTCACGCCCAAGCCAGGGTGCCATAGTTTTTGAAGGTAGAACTTTGACAGGCCTCAAGCCCCACAGGATAGTGGCCCTGGGCATTACCAGGACCTTCCAGATTCCACGACCGTTCGGCTCAATGACTTGCACAGAAAATGTGGCGATAGCCATGCTATCGAAGAAAAGCCTGGGCGAAACATCTCAGCAATTTATTTTCGAAGAAACCAACAAAATTCTTCAGATGACCGGCCTGACGGACAAAGCAGGTGTTCTGCCCACTACCTTGACCCAGGCCGACCTTAAAAAGCTGGAGATTGCTAAGGCATTGGCAACCGCACCTAGGCTGGTTCTGCTGGACGAGCCATTCGCCGGCTTGACATCCAGCGAGATATCCGCGGTCAGCAGGCTTATCCAATCTCTTCAGGCCAAGGGCGTCACCGTTTTCGTGATTGAGCATAGGCTCAGGGAACTGATGCAGCTCGTCAATAGGGTGATTGTGCTCAATTTCGGGATAAAAATCGCTGACGGCGCTCCTCGCCAAATTTGTGAGGACCAGAAAGTCATCGATGCCTATCTTGGGGTCGAGGAGTAATTTCATGGCACTGCTTGAGGTTACAGATCTCCACGTATCCTACGGGAAGGTACCCGTCCTAAGGGGGCTCTCTTTTTCTTTGGACGAAGGCGAAATGGTAGGTTTAATAGGGCCAAACGGGGCGGGCAAGACCACACTAACCCGTGGCATCTCAGGACTGACTCCCGGTCGCGGACACATTTCTTTTGCGGGTGAGTCTATCATCAATTTACCCGCTCATGAAATCGTCAAACGGCACATCGTCTTGTGTCCCGAAGGGAGACGGCTTTTCCCTGACATGTCAGTCCGGCGCAACTTGGAGATGGGAGCCTACCTGCGTCGCAACCGCAGTGAAGTTGCTCGGAACATGGAAGAGATTCTGGATCTGTTTCCTTCTCTGCAAAGGACTCTTGAGAAGCCAGCCGGTGTCGCGAGCGGGGGGAACAGCAGATGCTTGCCGTGGCCCGTGCATTGATGGCGAAGCCCCGGCTGTTGATGCTCGATGAGCCTTCTTTTGGACTCGCTCCATCAGTAAAGAAGATAATCGCTGAAACTCTGTTGAAGATCCGGCAACGGGGACTAACAGTTCTGTTGTGTGAGCAGGACATCAAGCTGACCTTCCAGGTGGTAGATCGGGCCTTGGTCTTGGAAAACGGTGTTATCAGACTTCATGGCTCGACGGCTGACCTGTCGGCCGACCCCTACATCAAAGATGTCTATTTGGGTTTGGCATGATCGAGAAGGAGCCGATCTCAACAGTCGGAGCTTGTTCAACACCCCGAACACGAAAATGTTCCCTCAGGAGGCAAGCGACGATTGGGGTTAAGATAGTTGAAGGGAGAACCAGGGCGGTCAAGCGTCTTGGCGCTGTGGAGATCTGGGGAAACCTCTTAGGAATAAAACCCTTCTTGAGGAGTGAGGAGCCGGCCGCTAGGCCTTTGTTGGCGTTCGGGTCGGCGGCAGCGGCGGTGGCGGCGGCATGACGATCGCGTTTTTGTCGCCGATCAATTAGCCGAGTAGGGAAATGCTCCATGGAAGATTTGTCAAGAGAAGAGGCCAAGATCTCTAAATGAGGGCAATACTTGACCAGGTGTCAGAGGATTTCAAAGCCGCCGGCCTTGTACCGGCTCGATTGGCCTGAGAGAAGGCTGGAGTGGCCAAATCTTGCTTCCGGCACAAGACTGGTTAGAAGGACAGTAACTATTGGTCGGCCCCAGTTCCTTGACTGGGCAGCCAGAGGAGGTTTGACGAGATGGTAGGACATCCATACATGTTCGATCCCGCGACAGAAGCCATGCCGCGAGATAGGATCAAAACATTACAGGACGAAAGGCTCAGGCGGATTGTTAGGTACTGTTATGAACGCATGGAACTGTACAGCGAGAAGTTTGATGAGGTCGGGCTCACCCCTGATGATATCCAATCCACCGCCGATCTCAAGAAGATCCCATTTACCCGTAAGGAAGATCTCAGGGACAGATATCCCTTGCGAGGTCTGTTGGCAGTGCCCGAGGGACAGGTAGTTCGTTACCATATGACAACCGGCACTACTGGCAAGCCCTCGATCAGCCCCTTCGCAGCTGACGATCTCTTCCGAGCAGAGACGACCGTTGCTAAGATGGGAGCGACCATTGGGATTGGACCGGGTGATAAGGTTCAGTTAATGTGGGGCTACGGATTATTTGCGGGCTCTGTCCTAGTGCAGCCGGCCTTCGAGAGGTTACTGGGTGCGTTGGTGATTCCTGCCGGAGCGGCCCTTCCATCAGCGACGCAACTTGATCTTGTTCGCGATTTCCAATCAACCGTTTTGGGGGCCACGCCCTCATTCCTACTCCATATCATTGAGGTGGCGGCTGAACGCGGGCATCGAATTGAATAGGTTGGGAATAAAAGGTTTTATAACGGGAGCCGAAGCTTGTTCCGAGGAGACCCGTTTTAAGATAGCCCGGGCATTCGGGACATCCGTGTATTCTGAACTGTATGGGATGTGTGAATTGGGTCCTCATGTCTCAGTGGAGTGCATGGAACACAATGGACTTCACATCCTTGAAGATCAATTCGTTGCCGAGATCATTGACCCTGAGACTGGTGAGAACCTGAAGCCGGGGGAAAGGGGCATGTTGGTAATCACCACCTTGATGAAGCAGGCCATGCCGATGTTGCGGTACCAGACCAAAGACATCACCTATATCGATAACCAGCCTTGTGCATGCGGTCGAACCCACAGCAGGATCGCCAGGATTATGGGTCGGACCGATGATATGGTGAAGGTCAAGGGGGTCAATATTTTCCCATCGCAGATCGAGCAAGTGGTTCGCAACATTGCCGAGGTGAAGGACTCCGAATTCCAGATGTTGATTGACAGGTCTCAATCAGCTCTTGATTCCATGACATTAAAAATCGAGGCTGCGGATAAGTCTTCACTGCTGACGAAAAAGATAAAAGAAGAATTCCAGCGGGTATTCCTAGGAGTAAACTTCAAGGTTGAATTGGTGGGGGTAGGCGACTTGCCTCGGTTTACCCACAAAGCTCAGCGACTTGTCGATACCAGAAAACTCTGACTAAGTGACACCAGCGCAACGACGCCCTGGAGATCGTTTCAAAGTTGATTGCGTTGGTCTGCGCAAGGGAGATGGACTATCATGAAAGAAGTAGTGATTGTTGGCTATCTAAGAACAGCTCAATCCCGTTCTCGGCTAAGAGACCCGGCCCGGGACTGGTTTCATCAATATCGGGCAGACAGGCTGCTCGCTTGCCTTCTTCCTGAACTCATCAATAGAACGGGCATTCCCCCCCAAGAAATAGATGACTTTATCATGGGCTGCTCCACGGGCGTGTCTGAAAACTGGACCTACGGCGGCCGCCTTCCCCTATTTCTGGCCAACCTCCCCAAAGAGATCCCGGCCAAATGCTTGGATCAGCAGTGCGGTTCATCAATGGCGGCCATCCATATGGGCTTCTTGGAAATAGCTGCCGGCTACGCCGAGGTCGTCCTCGTGGGGGGAATGGAGCACATGACACGGGTGCCCCAACCCGGTCGAGGCTTGGCTGCCGAGGCCTTGGTTTTGCCCCCGGAGCTTCTGGAAGACCCAAAGTATGGACATTGGGACATGGTTACATCCTTTAACATGGGTTTGACTGCAGAGAAACTGGCCGCTCAGACTGGAATCGGGCGGAAGGAAATGGACCGGTGGGCGGTTCGTTCTCATAATCTGGCCGCCAAGGGTTATGATGAAGGTTTTTTTGACGGTGAGATCCTACCTCTCGAAGCTCCACAGGCAGACAGCAAGACCATCGTTGTCAACAAAGATCAGTCGGTGAGGGCCGATACCGTCTATGATGGCGTCGCCTCACTAAAGCCAGCATTCACAGCGAATGGATTAATCACCGCCGGGAACTCATCGCCAGTGAACGCTGGAGCAGCAGCTATGATTTTGATGTCGAGGGATGTCGCGGAACACAAAGGTGTCGTTCCTTTGGCTCGCATTCGGTCCATTGGTTTCGCAGGAGTGGACCCAACAATCATGGGGGCCGGTCCGGTTCCAGCCACATTGAAAGCCCTTTCGATGGCAGAGCTTGAGGTCCGGGACATTGACTATTGGGAGATCAATGAAGCGTTCGCGGTAGTCCCGCTGAACTGCATAAAGGAGCTGGAGATCGATCCTGAGCGGGTCAACGTGATGGGAGGAGGATTAGCTCTGGGTCACCCTCTGGGCGCAACCGGCATTCGGTTAGTGGGCACCCTAGCCAGGATTCTCGAGGCCAAAGGCGGTCGACTCGGTTTGGCCAATGCCTGCGTGGGAGGTGGACAGGGAGTGGCAACAGTCATTGAAAGAACGGTGTTGGGAAAAACCGATGGAGTTCGCAATTAACCCACAAGTTCTGTCTGGGGGCCCTGGAAGCGCAGGGTGGAGGCCTTCATCTTCACTCCCTCACACGAACAGAAGCGAATAGTGGATCACGCACTTACCCTCCGGATCGTGAGGCTATAATGATACCGCTACCAAAATGGAAAGAGAGAAAATAATTGGCGCCCCCTCCCGGACGGGTAGGACACGCAGCAACTTTTGCATGAGACTGCACTTTGAGGAAATTTCCCTTTCTTGAAGCGGCTTTGGTAAGAAGGGGAAATTCTTGGACAGGTTTTTCCCTGCGGGCCTGTTACGGATTTTCGGTGGGCAAGGCTACATGAGTTCGCAAAATGCGAAAGCGAGGAGACTAGTATGATTTCCGGTGATCAATACAGGGAAAGAATCGCCAAACTGAGGCCAAACGTGTATCAGCGCGGCAAACTCGTAGATCGTTTTGATCCATCCATCCAGGGCGGCATCAATGTCATGGCTACAACCTATGATTTCGCCGCCGATCCCGAGTTTGAGGGGGTGGGAGTTGCCACGTCACATATTACGGGGGAAAAGATAAATCGTTTTGCACATATCCATCAAAGCATGGAAGACCTCGTGAACAAACAAAAGATGACCAGGCTCTACTGCCAGGAAGTGGGCGGATGCATTCAACGTTGCATGGGCTGCGACGGCTTGAATGCTCTGTCGATTGCCAGCTACGATGCCGACCAGAAACACGGCACCTCCTATTATAAGAACTTCATAGAATTAATGAAAAAAGTGCAGGCAGAGGACCTTACCCTCGTCTGTGCCCAGACCGACGTGAAGGGAAATCGCCCCTGGCGTCCCGGTAAACAACAGGACCCTGACCTCTACCTGAGGGTTGTAGAGAAGCGTGCCGACGGTATTATCGTCAATGGCGCCAAAGCGCATAACACCTGCGCTGCCTATGCCGACGAAATAATTGTGTTGCCTACCCGCAATATGGTGGCCGACGAAAGGGATTGGGCAGTGGCTTTTTCTATTCCCGCGGACTGGGAAGGGATAACCATTATCAACGGCGCCTTTTCTCCGCCACCCCGGAAGAAGTTAAAGGCACCCTACAACGAGATGGGCACCTCTCATTCCTTGACGGTTTTCGATCAGGTCTTTGTTCCATGGGAACGGGTTCTTCTTTGTGGCGAAGCGGAACAGGCTGGCAAGGCAGCGCTCTACTTTGCCCTGTACCACCGTCACAGCTACTGTGGGTGCAAGGCGGCCCTGTCAGAAATCTTCACTGGTGCCACTGCCCTGGCCGCAGAATATAACGGGATCGAAAAGGCCCAACATGTGCGTCATCAGCTTGCCGAGATGATTCAGGTCATAGATCTGATATACGCCGCGGGAATCGCCGCAGCCGTAGACTCCACTAGGGCTGCTTCCGGCACCTACATTCCCGATACTAATTACTGCAATGCCGGTCGAATGCTCGCTGGCGAGTCCATTTATGGAGAGTACGAGGCCCTTGCCGCCATCGCCGGCGGACTCGCTGCGACACTCCCTCACGAGGAGGATTTTTACGACGAAAAACTGAAGCCATACCTCGAAAAATATATCATGCGTAACCCTGCGATTTCAGCCGAGAACCAACATCGGGCCTTCAGGCTTTTCCAGGACATGATGTCGTCGGCATGGGGTGGCCACAAACTGATCGACGCGCTTCATGGCGGTGGGTCCCCGGTTATTGAAAAGGTCGCCATCTACAGGGACCATAACATCGAACACTCTAAGAACATCTTCAAGAAACTGGCAGGTATCGACTACGAGGGTTCGACCAAAGGAATTGTCAGGGCGCTGAACTCCTGGTTTTAGAGATACGGTCACTTCCATGCCCTGGTATGGGACCCATGGTTGGAATCATCTTATGGCATTTGTTTGGTAAGGGAAAGATTCCCAACTTGTTAGAGGCCCAATGGCAGGGCCGAGAATGAGGCTGATGAATTCCGATCTGGTGAGAGGATTGCTGATGAGTATTTTGGAGAAGTTCCAGTTGAGCGGGAAAACAGCAATTGTGACAGGAGGCGGGAAGGGGCTTGGGCTCAAAATGGCGGAAGGCCTGGCTCAGGCAGGTTCGAACGTTGTTCTCTGTTCTCGGAAGATTGATGACTGCGGGGACGCCGTCGAGCGACTGACTCAAACGGGAGTACAAGTTTTGGTCGTACCGTTCGACACTAGAAGTCCGGCCCAGATTCAGGGGGTCGTCGATGCCGCATGTGATCGTTTCGGAAGAATCGATATCCTGGTCAACAATTCCGGTGCCAGTTGGGGCGCTCCCGTCGAAGACTATCCACTTTCACGGACTGAAATCAGCTAAATGCTAAAGGAAGGCTTAACTACCTCCTCGGGAAACGGTATGGTAGCATGGAGATTTTCTGGAAAGGAAATTATTCAGGATAGTGGATATTGATCGTTTGGGATTCAAAGCTCCCGATTAGATTTTCATTTTTTCAATCCAGACAAACATTTGGCATTAAGTCCCTATCTTTTTATAAACGACCGGATAAATTGACTCACATCCGCTTTTGTCCGGAAAAGACCAAAATGTCCTTCCAGAAGAAGATCCGCGTCCAAATTTAAAAGCATTTTCAAAGAATCTTGATATTGTTCTTCGTTGGAAAGCAATGTCGGATTTATAGGTCCATGTACGTCCTGTCCGAAGAGCACCAGCTGATTTTCCAGCTTCGCCGTATACACAACGGAGCCTGGGGAATGGCCTGGGCAATGAATGGCCGTAATCTCGCCGTCACCGATCGTGAGCACGGATTTCTCCCCTTTCAACTTTAGATCGATTGCAAAGGGTTCCAGCCGAGCCCCGTACCAGGATGCCGCGGTGACTCGATTGTCGCCCGACTCCAGATAAACAGCATCGAGTTCGTGAGCCACTATGCGGCAGTCGAAATCAAGCCTCACTGCGGCAGCCCCGCCCGTGTGATCGAAATGACAGTGGGTCAACAGCAGATACTCAATTTGAATATCCGGCGCCAAACATTCCGCGATATTTCTTTTTAATCGTGAGTGACCCCAGCCGCATCCGGCATCTATCAGAGCCGCCTTGGACCCAAATCGAATCAGATAGATCGCGGCATCAGCGTCATCGGTTAAGTCGCCTCCTCCCACTTGCCAAAGATCATCCACGATTTTTTCTATCATTCACCTTCCTCCCGACTGCGACAATCGCAAACCGCGAAATCATAGCACGGAACGGCGGAATCTGAGTCAATAGACGATTTCATTCAATGAAATTCTTCGCGCGATAAATCTGCGCCGAACAAGAGAAACCGGCTTTATTACGGGATACGATTTTTTCTACGCGAAAGACGGCAAGTGCGAATGCAGAAGTTTGAGTGAGTTGGAACTTTTGACAGCGTCAGTAGTCAACAAGAATTTAGCTTGAAAAGGAGGTCTAGCAGATGGAGTTTCTTAACGATTTGATCAATTCCGGCTGGTCAATTCTGGAAAACGGCTTTGACCTGCAAACCTTCTTAACCTGGAAACAAATGTCATTCGCCTGTCTCGTTGGTTTGTTAGGTCCCCTTCATTTTTATGCCCAAAATTTCAATCGATTCGCCTCCGAACATAGCCCGCAAGGGCTTTTGGCCGCTGAGGGAATCCTGGCCGCGGCTAAGGAAGAAATAGCAAAGGCAGATGGTTCTGTCCTCGGTTCAAATAAAGCAATTGATGCTGCCGATGCCCGGCCGGCTAATTCTGGGTGATCCAGTTCTCGATTGCCTGTTTATCAATTACTCATTTAGATTTTCGGGCAGGCAACATTTTTGATGGTTGCGAGCGCACGTGAGGGTGCCCGATTATTGATTAATGTCGCGCCTGGCAACGATTCCCACCTGCTCGTAAAATATTCCAAACATACGTCCAGATTTATTTGTATTCCTGCCATATTGTCGATAGCTTCATAGCATTATTCAGGAATTATATGAGAACTGTCATTCTTTTAAATTGTCTACATGTTATGTGTAGATAAATGATAATTTTCGAAAGTAGATGTACATCCAAGTACGGATCATGTTGCATCTACTTGTATGTTTATAATTAGTAAAGATTTTTTCAATCCGGAAGCATGGTTCAGCTCATGAGCAGAGGAGAAATTATGAATTCTAAAACAATATTTCTGGCATTGACCGTAAGTACTGTAGTCGGAGCAGGACTATTACTGCCCAGCTTCATATATGCCGAACAAATCGGATCAACAATGCAGGCCACTTTCGGTCCAATTGCGTCTAATGTTCATACCACGGCTCCTATATTAACTGTTCGCGGCCACGGCGGCCCGTCGCATGGTGGCGGTGCGTGGCATGGGGCTGCGAGAGCTTTCCACGGTGGTCGTGGATTTTACGGCCGTGGTTTTTATGGCGGGTATGGTTATCCCTATTATGGCGACCAGGTCTATGCTGAGCCGAGTTGTGATTCTGTGGTGTGGGATTCGGACTTGGATGAGTGGGTTTGCTCGGACGATTATGTAACCTATTGATCTCGCTTCCACTGATTTCACATTATAATAACAGAGCGACCCTGGGGTGGAGGGTCGCTCAATCGTTTTTACTCAGTCCAGCCGGTCTATTTTTCGTTTGCGGTCATTGCTGTCGAATCAGAGGATTAAACGGAACAGATCCGGCCAACAAGACTGGGGTAATTCACAATTTCTAAACGGGAATACTGGGCGAGGGTTAAGGACAACAGGACAGTCCGCTCTTTCTGCTCCACCGGATTGCATCGAGCCCAAATGTGCGATGTCCAACAAGCTGCCATTTCCCGTACGGCCCTTGTTTTAAAATACTAAGTCTGGTATTGGCTTTCTCTGTCCTCGCCGCGTGGTTCACAGGGACTGATCCGCCACCTGAAACGGTCGCAGAATGAAATGTCCCGGCAAGGAGATTAGTCAGATGTCTCTGTTTGAGCCCTATAAAATAAAGAGGCTGGAGATACGGAATAGGTTCGTTCGTTCAGCAACTTACGACGGTATTGCCGACAAAAACGGCCGTGTCTCCGAACGACAGATGAGTCTTTATGAGGAACTCGCTCATGGTAAAGTCGGATTGATTATTACCGGTATTGCCTATGTTGATGTGACGGGCCGTATCTCGCCTTCCCAGAATTCTATCGCATGTGAGGATGACATTGCGGGATTTTCTCAATTGACTGGAATGGTTCATAATTTGGGAACTAAGATTGCGGTACAGCTCTTTCATGCGGGTCGAGAGACGGGCAAAATTTATCAAAAGAGGCCGGCGTTGGCGCCATCTGTCATAGCCGACGACCCTTTTTTCACCGCTCCCCATCGTGAGATTGAGGAGGACGAAATCGGACAAATAATCGCCGCATTCGGAAACGGGGCCGCACGGGCGCGAGCCGCGGGTTTCGATGCGGTTCAGATACACGGCGCCCATGCCTATCTGTTGAGCCAATTCCTGTCGCCTTTCACAAATCGGCGCAAGGATAAATGGGGCGGATCCCTTGAGAATAGGCTTCGGCTCCATCGAGACATCATTCGAGCCGTCCGGTCCGAAGTGGGCGCTGATTTTCCGGTTCTCATGAAATTGGGAGTCGAAGACGGTTTTGCAGGCGGATTGGAATCTCAAGAAGGACTAGCGGCTGCAGAAACACTAGCCCATGGCGGTTTGGACGCGATTGAGATCAGTTCGGGATTGAGAGGACGAGGCTACAAGCATAGTGAATTTCGCACAGCAATCGATCGCCCTAATCGCGAAGGCTACTTCAGAGATTGGTGTCGTGAAATCAAACAACGAGTGGACATTCCGGTTATCATGGTAGGAGGCATAAGGTCTTTGGGTACCGCAGCGAACATCATTCAAACGGGGACGGCGGATCTCGTATCACTGAGTCGGCCGCTCATCCGAGAGCCGGACTTGGTTGCCAGGTGGCAGAGCGGCGATCTTGGACCGGCCACGTGCGTTTCATGCAACCGCTGTATGGAAGCGCTCCTAGAAGCCAAGCCCTTCGGCTGCTACTATAAAACGGATTCAAGATCTTAATTGGCTGCATTCACAGCGAGCTAATAACTCCAAATATCAAGCCAACAATGGATAAAGCACCAAAAAAAACAAGGCCCTCCTCCACCGTGTGGGACTGCGGCCTGGCCCGCTTTGGGACTGTTACTGAGTTTCCCTCTTAATATGTTCTCAGATCACCACTTCAATCGAAATCTCGCCTTTCTACTCATGACATGCATAATGTCGTCACATTCATGTGTATGTTTGGCCGCTGAGCCCCAGGAGCCAGACGATACATTGTGTGGCGTCTCATTCGTAATTGTGGTACTTAACACGTACTACTTCGCTTATCCGCTCGTGACGCACTTGGCGGCTAGGTCCGTTAGTGTAAAAATAAATGGGAGTGTGGAATTCCAATGATAGCTAGTTTTTCCGTATATCCGCTTGGTGAAGGCACAAGCCTCAGCCGTTTCGTTAAGAAGGGTGTGGCCGCGGTAAAGGCTTCCGGCTATCCCTATGAAGTCGGAGCTATGTCCACTTCCGTAGAAGTCCCTGACCTGGATGCACTCTTCGATCTGGTAAAAAAGGTACATTCTGCTCATATAGCAGAAGGAGCCCAGCGAGTCGTTATCGATCTGAAAGTAGATGATCGGAGAGACAAACAAGCAACCATGGCTTCCAAGAAGGCGGCAGTCACTTAATATGCATTCATGAAGAGTTCTGAATCTAGAGTGGCTTGATTGGGAATTTCATGGTTCTCAGACCCCTCCCTTCCCTGCCGATAATTGCGCTGTTGCTATGAAATGGGTCGTGGAGGGAATTGCTGCCCTCCTTTTGCGGATGGACAAGAGGGCTAAGCATTGGCGGATTCCTTGGCGTATAGCCTGTGAACGGTCAGCGTGCGCCAAATTTGATCATAAAACCGAATTGGAGAAAGTATCGCTTTTACCAGACTGTTCATTATTACGGGAGCAGATGATGAAATACCTGATGAATTATGGCCGTTCCGGACTTAGTTTGGAGCTTCCCGACCATTGGAATGTCACAGTTATTCGGAAGAAACCGATGCCCGTGTTGCCGGACCCTATCGCCGCTATGGCCCAAGCACTGAAGGAGCCGGTGGGATCCAAGACGCTGCGTGAAGAAGCCAAGGGCTGCTCTAACGTTTGTATCCTTATTTGCGATGTGACTCGGCCGGTGCCCAACGGATTAATCCTGCCCGCGGTCATCAAAGAGTTATTAGAAAGCGGCCTCAGTCCGGAACAGATCATGGTCATGGTGGCCACGGGCTTGCATCGCCCTAACGAGGGGGATGAACTCCGCGAGGTGGTCGGTGATGACTGGGTCTTCAATAATATCAAAATCGTAAATCATTTCGCAAAGAATGACGCGGATCATGTGAGCCTCGGATTCACCTCACGCGGAACGCCCATCAAACTGGACCGGCGCTTTATGGAGGCGGATTTGCGTATTGTCACGGGACTTGTAGAGCCGCATTTTATGGCCGGTTACTCAGGTGGCCGGAAGGTAGTTGTCCCCGGTGTAGCGCACCAAGAGACCATCACACGGCTCCATACGGCGACGTTTCTGGAATCTCCCAATGCTGCCAACTGCATACTGGGCGGCAATCCCTTGCATGAAGAGCAGATCGAAATCGTAAAACGCGTTGGCGAATCTCTGGCTGTCAATATTGTCATTGACGAATTCCGACAGTCGTGCTTTTTGAACTTCGGCGACATCATTCAGAGCCATTTGGCTGCCATAGACTTTATGAAAAATTACGCGGAAGTAACTGTGCCGCGACGATTCCGCACCGTTATTACAAGCTCCGCCGGTTATCCGCTTGATAAGACCTATTACCAGACCGTCAAGGGCATGGTCGGAGCTATGGATATCCTCGAACCGGGTGGAGATCTGTTCATTGTCTCCGAATGCTCGGAAGGCATGGGCTCGGGAGATTACGTGGAGGCACAAAAGAGATTACTCGCACTTGGGCAGGACAAATTTCTTGATGAATTGCGGCCCAAACAACAAGCAGCTGTGGACGAATGGCAAACCGAGATGCAACTTAAGCCGATGCGAATCGGCACAATTAATTGCTACACTCAATGTCTTTGTGCAGAAGACCTTCAATTGACCGGTGTTGAGAGTTTTGCGGATTTGAACCGCTTTCATCAGGCCATTCAACAAAGCGTGGAGCGGTCCGGCGATCTTTCCGTCGCGGTCATACCTGAAGGGCCCTATGTGGTGCCTTGCTCTTTGCGGTAAGTGGGAACAGGTAAAGCACTGTCATAAGAAAGCACTTCCGGAATGATTCCTGAGTTGAACTGTGCCTGCGGCGAGGAGCAAAGGAAAGCGATATGAAAATTTTGGTGGCTCCAAATGCTTTAAAAGGTTCGGTCTCAGCGGTTGAGGCGGCGGAAAGGATCAGCCGTGGCCTCAAAAAGTCAGGTCTGGACGCAATTCTGGACCTCATGCCCATAGCGGATGGCGGCGATGACACTATGGACGTTCTGGTCGCGTCAGGTGGTGAAGTCCATGAAGTCGAGGTGCTCGATCCCTTGCGCAGACCGAATCCGCTCGCAATTCGCGCTGCTCGCGGATGGCCGTACAGCTGTTGTGGAAATGGCGCGGGCATCCGGGCTAAAGCTCTTGAAATCTTCTGAAAGAAATCCGCTCATAACCACTACATATGGCACAGGCCAGTTAATAGCCGCGGCAATTGAGGCTGGGGCCAAGCGTTTGATAGTCGGCATCGGCGGTAGCGCAACCAATGACGGAGGTGTGGGCTGCGCCCAAGCCCTGGGATTAAGAACTGAGGATTCTGAGGGACGGAGTGTTCCAGGCGAAGGCGGTTCTTTGAAAAAAGTGCGCCGGATCATCATGGACGAAATGTTGCCGGCCCTCGAGGGCGTAGAAATCCGGGTGGCGTGTGATGTAGATAACCCATTGTTGGGTCCACGCGGAGCATCAGCAGTCTTTGGCCCCCAAAAGGGCGCCACGCCCGAAGATGTGCGGGAATTGGAAGCTAATCTGGCTCATTTTTACGGATTGCTAGCCGAAACCCTAGGTATAGACGTACGTGACCGGCCGGGGGGCGGTGCTGCCGGCGGATTGGGGGCCGGCTTGATGGCGTTTGTCCACGGCAAGCCCAGAAGCGGCATAGACCTGGTGCTGGAATACCTGAATTTTGAAGGACGTTTGAAAGACGTTAATCTGGTCATCACCGCCGAGGGCCGGATGGACTCCCAGACTTTGGGTGGAAAAGGTCCTTTCGGACTTGCCAGACAGGCAATGGAACATGGTGTCCCTACCATAGCGCTTGTGGGCTCTTTGGGAGATGGTGAAGAGCAGCTTCACGATGCCGGCATAAGAACTATTTTTCCCATCATTCCAGGTCCGATGGATCTGACTGAAGCCATGGAAACCGGCGGAGAACTCCTTGAAAGAACAGCGACCAGAATTGGGCGCCTCATCTCTCTCGCCCGGCAGACAGCCCTGGTAGAGTTCTGTGACAAAGGCAAATGAGAAGTCTTGGTGCACAATCGTAACTGCCCAAGTGGAAATTCTCACGAATTCATTGACGAATAATGTCAGTGATGGGATGACATTTGGAGCTTAGTTTTGAGCATCTTGTCCTTCGGTGCTTCAGTGCCGATATTTATAGGTGCATTTATTTGCAGGAACTCCATTTCAATACGACAATATTGCTAATCAGGGATATCTCTGAATGGACAAAATCATTTGTGATCCTCAAAGCAAACGACAACTGCGGATTGACCTTTGTCGGTCAGATCATTATATTTAGCTACAGCAATAAGAATTTAACGGATTTTTCCAATTTTTGAGAGGCTTTATGAGATGAAACAAAAAGATCCAACCAAAGGAACCAACCTTCCCGATCCGAAGGAGATCGAGAAGGAGATAAACGAGTTCCTGGCTAATAAATACGGCAATCGCATAAGGGTTATGGGCACTCAAATCGGGCCATGGCCCGGAGTTGAAGAAACTGATGCCGGGCAGACGATCAGACCTGAATCGGGTCCATCCTCGATTCGGTTTGATATGAAACCCGCTGAACTACACGAATATCTAGACCGCTTCGTGATTCGCCAGGATGCAGCAAAGGAAATGCTGGCGACCAAGATATGCACTCATTTTAATCGGATTCGATATTTTCAGGAGAAAGGTGAGAATCACGAGCAAGAAGGCATCGGTCGCATTAAAAGCAATATTATTCTTATCGGCCCTACCGGTGTGGGCAAGACTTACCTGGTTAAGCTGATTGCTAGGAAGATCGGTGTGCCCTTTGTCAAAGGTGACGCAACAAAATTTAGCGAAACAGGTTACGTGGGCGGCGATGTGGAAGACCTCGTCCGCGATCTCGTGCAGGAAGCTGATGGCGATATTGATAAGGCCAAATACGGGATAATTTATGTCGATGAAATCGATAAAATCGCTTCGTCCGGAAATATTATCGGTTTGGATGTTTCCCGCAGCGGAGTCCAGCGAAACCTCCTAAAGCCCTTGGAAGAGACAGAGGTCGATTTAAAGGTCGCTCACGATCCGGTTTCGCTGATGGAGGCGGCGGCGCATTTCCAAAAAACGGGTAAACGGCTGAAAAGAACGATTAATACCAGAGATATCCTGTTTATCGTATCTGGAGCCTTCAATGGACTAGAGGAGATTATTTCTAAAAGAATGCAGCGTAAGGGTCTCGGGTTCGGCGCAACGCTGAAGGAGAAAGATAATCGGAGCGCAACACTTCGAGAAGTCAAACCTGAGGACCTTATTGAATATGGATTTGAATCCGAATTTGTGGGCCGTCTACCTGTAATAGCGGTGCTCGAGGACCTGGATACTGAGGACCTTTATAAGATCTTGAAAAATAGATACTCCTCAGTCGTAACGGCAAAAAAGCAGGATTTCAAATCTTACGGTATAGATGTTCGTTTTACCGATGGCGCCCTGTTGAAGATAGCCGAAATGGCTCACAAGGAGAAGACCGGGGCGCGATCGCTGATCAGTGTAATGGAAAAACTGTTGGTCGGGTTCGAGAGGATGCTGCCGTCGACGCATGTTAATAAATTTACGGTAACTGAAGAGCTGGTCGAAGATCCAAGAGGATTCGTTGAGGCTCTTTTCGCCGATGAGATGCATCCGGCGCGAGGTCGACTTTTTGATGCAGTCGATTCGGCCGAACGATGCCAGATGCTCGCGGAGTTGGATGGCCGACGCGGGGAATTCCAGAAAACATTCGGCAAGTGGTTGGAAGGAGCAGCGCTCGAGGCCGTTGTTGATGCAGCGATCAGGCAAGGAGTCTCTGCAGAAACCATGTATGAGCGCTATATCAAGGTGCAGGATGAGATTCTTTCTTTCGAGAAGGAATTCCAAAGTCTATACAACTTGAGAATTCGTTTTGCGGATGACGCACTGCACGAATTGGCCAAACTGGTGCTGAACGGTTCTGAAGAGGCACTAATTGTCTGCCGCAAGATCTTTCAGAATTATCATCATGGGCTGAAACTGGTAATGGAACGCTCCGGGGGCCATGAATTTACGATTCCTAAAGAGGCAATACAAAACCCGGAACGATTCCTTAATGACATGATCCAGAAGACGTATAGCCGATAACCAGCCGTCAGGATCAAATTTATCGGACATGGCTATAGCTGTTCATCGTGTTTGCAGTTAATCCGATTGAATAAAAAAATCCGGCTTCCGAACGGAAGCCGGATTTTTTGCGAATGCGATTTGTCTTTGCTGAAAAACCTATCCTCCGTACGGGTCCACTCCCTTCTTGCTGTCCATCGGCCGCGCGATTCGGACTCGTTGTCGGAGGGAGGAAAATCTCTTTCAAAGTTGACCAGAAACCTCCGCCTTCCTCCTGCTGCGGCTGTTGCTGCGCCATCAGTGGCGTCGCTTGACCGGGAGGCGAAGGCGAAAATTGTCCCGCAGGCATGCCGACAGGAGCCTGTCCGGCCCCGTATTGGTATTGAGGCTGCTGCGCCATCGGCTGAGCAGGATACTGTGCAACGGGAGCTGATTGCGGATAAGACTGACCCTGAACAGGCGCCGCTTGAGGGTATTGCATTTGTTGGGGGCCCCTTGCTGCCTGGACCGGATATCCCTGACGAGCCGTTCCCGGCCTTCCGCTTTCGCCCGATACGCCCATAAGGTCGTAATAACGTTGTTGAGCCCCGCGAAGAGTTTCGTAAGCCTCGGCTATGGCCTTCTTTTGGTACTCCTCTTGCAGTTGTTTTTGCTTCGTTTCTTGATCTCGAAATTTATTCTGGGCGGTTTCAAGCATTTGCTGAGCCTGCTGGAGTTCCTGAACAGCCGCTTGCTGCTGCGAAGCCAATTCTGCTGCACGTTGGCGAGCTACTGCTCTTTCATAAGCTTTTTGCTGGGCGTCCCGTACCACCGGGTCCTGATTCAAACCCGGACTGGTCTGCTGTCGGTTGTGGCTGCACAGCGGGGGGTTGCTGCTGATAACCTGCATATTGTCCCGGGTATTGGCCGGTCTGTTGCGGATATCCCTGCTGCGGGTAACCCTGTTGCTGATAAGCCTGTTGCTGAGCATTTGGATCCTGCTGACTGATAAGGACTCTGCTGATAATAGCTTGGTTGTTGTTGTATGCTGCTGCTGCTGATAATACTGGGGCGTCTGCTGATAGTAACCCTGTTCCGCGACCTCTTGCTTCGCTTTTAATCGCCTCTTCTTCTTGGAAGAGGTTGCCTGCGGTTGAGCAGTTCCAACCTGTTGTGGCATCGTGCCCGCCGGGGTTTGATAAGCCGGTTGTTGGATTGGAGGGGCCGCATAGGGTTGAGAACCCTGAACAGGTTGATATTCCGAAGGATTGTAGTACATATTAGACTGAGTGGTCTGAGGCGATGTGGCATCGCTCGAAGGGGACGCCGGATAGTAACTCGTAACAGGCGCAGAACCGGCATAGTTACCCGTGACGGAATAATAGCCGCCTTCTCTCTGCATGTTATCCAAATAATTATGCCAATATGGATAATAAACAGGGGGTTGATTCGGATCAAAACCCCCGCTCGGGGTTTCCAATAGGTACGATTGATCAGCGCCCCCGGCAGACCATTGCCCCGGCGCAGATGCGACCATAAGCAAAACGCCCAGGATCGTTCCCGTCAGGACCGTCAATTTTCTTCCCATAATGCGTCTCCTTTCGGCAAAACATACGCCCATTTACGCCTGCCGAAGCTTACTCTATACTCTTCCATTGTTGGGCCGATCAGTTCAAAATGCAAACAATAAGACGTTTGTATTATACCTTTTTATAGCTGAAAAGCAAAGACAAAAAGTTTTTAGATTCATCCGTTAAATCATGTTATGTCGAGCACATGTGGTAAATTCAACCACGCACGCCGAGGAACATGTTCTATTTAACTATTTTGAAAAGATTTTTTGAACGCTTAGGTCGTTCCGAAGAAGGCTTGGCCGCCTTCACCTTCTCATTGAAAATTTTGTTCTTCACCCTTATGGAATTGATGAGGAAGTAAACCACTATCGCACGCTCCCAATCGCGATTAGGTGAGAATTCCGAAACCTTCTTTAAATATTTCTCCTGCAATTGCGTCAAAGATGCCTCGTCAAAGTCGAGCACCCGGTCCGCTAAGGTCAGGAGTACCTCCTCTATTGCCACTAATTTCCCTCGCTGCGATTTCTTACAGGGTAAGTCTTTTGGCGCATCAGGTCAAGGAGAGAATCGCTTTATTCCAGGTATTCAGCCACCAGTGCAATCCTGATAAAGAGATTTCTCACCACAGAGTCACAGGCAGCGCAGAGAATACTGTCATTCGGCGTATGCCGGAATTCAGCCTGGACCCAGACTTTCGCCAGGATGACAATTGATGATTTAACCTTCTTCTCGTCTTTGGGGGCTAAATTTTCTGGCTTACGGCCCAGGCTCCGCCTCATCCCGCAGCCTTAATACCCAGCTCCAGGGCCTCCAAATTCATCATCCGAACTCTTTCGCGGTGATCTTTGCCGAGCATGTCCCGAATTTCCTCTCCCGATACAGGGAACCCTGGTACAGTGGAGGAAAATCCCAGCAAAACCACATTCTCGAGTTGTATGCGGCCTAAATTTCGAGCCAAAGAAGACGCATCGCAACGCTTTACTCCCGCGTCATCCGGTGAAGTGGAATTTTCCACAATTAAACCGCCCGGCCGAAGATAATGTTTGTTGTTCGCGGTTTCCGAAGGATCCAATGATACAAGAAAATCGGCCCGGCCCTGTGGAATTAATGACGAGGAAAACGGTCCGATTCGCAAATGACTGTTAATAGATCCACCTCTGACCGCCATTCCGTGAGTTTCCGACGAGATGACATCCAGGCCCTTTGCAGTGACAATTTCGCCAATTAGTCGGGTGAGGAAAACAATGCCCTGGCCGCCCCGTCCGCAGAGAATAAGCTCGCTCATGAATTTTGTTCTCCCCTTAAACTGATAGCTTCAGATGGACAGATGTGAGCGCAGAAGCCGCAGCCAGCGCAGAGGTCGCTGTCTATTTCGATTTTCTTGTTTTCCCGAACTAAATGCATCGCGGGACACTCCAGATCCTTGATGCAAGTCATGCACAAGTCGCACTTCTCTCCGACCTGATATCTTTCTGAAGTAACTGTTGCTCCGGGCGCACGCACGCATGCCCGCCGAGTGATGACAACGGCCACTCCTTTATTTTCGTCAAAAGTGTAATTCTTGGCCTTTTCAAGCGCGCCGCGCATGCTGTCATGATCATACGGATCTACGACTTCGAGAAAATCGATCCCGCACCCTCTGACCAGCCGTTCCAAATCGACTGGCGTCCCTGCTGAGCCGTCAGCCAAAAATGCGTGACCGGGCGTGGGTTGCCCCCCTGTCATGGCGGTCAGGCTGTTATCCATGATTATCAATACAAAAGATGCCTTGGTATGAACCGCGTTTATTAAGGCCGGCACTCCTGCGTGGTAGAAGGTTGAATCTCCTATGGTGGCCACAACTCTCGTCCCGTTCGCGGGCGCTTGCGTTCTGGAAAGGCCTCCTGCCATTCCTATCGATGCCCCCATACATAGGCAAGTATCCACCGCGCCCATATTGATACCAAGCGTGTAACATCCTATATCGCTGGAATAAATCGCCTGATCGAATATATTCTTGATTAGATAGAACGCGGGTCTGTGTGGGCACCCTGGACAAAGAGAAGGGCGCCGAGGCTTGATCGTAGGCGCTTCTCTTGATGGAGCTTCCAGACCCACAGCTTTCAAAATTATCTCCTCAACTACTTCAGGCAACAGTTCACCCTGGCCCGGCACTGCTCCGCTGAGCCGCCCCAACACCTTACGTCTATCCATCAACTGGAGTTCCAAAACCGGATAAGTTTCCTCTACTACAAGCGTCAGTTCGTGATCATCCACGACTCGCTGTAAGTCTGCACTATGGCAAGGAAAAGGAAGATCCACTTTGTACACGTCCAGACCTGAAAGGCGCTCATCGGATGAGATGATGTCTTTTACGTGCGAAGAGACCGATCCCGAAGTTATTACCGCGGTGGAGCCGCCACCCTGTCGAATAAGTACCGGGCGAGCTTCAGGCTCCTCCTGCTTCATCTTTTCGATTTTATCATTGAGTTCACCATGCAGCACGAGGCGATATCGCGGGATGGCCGCCCAGCGCTGCCAGTTTTTCTTGAATGGCCCCACATGAACAGGTTCAGGCGGCTCAGAAAGCGGCACATTTTGCCGAGCATGGCATACTCGCAAGCATGGCCTGAGAAATACCGGCACTTGATATTTTTCAGACAGCTCAAAGGCCCGTATTGTCATCTCTCGCGCCTCGGCCGGAGTCCCCGGATCCAGCACCGGTATTTTGCCAAACCATGCAAAAAATCGACTATCCTGCTCCGTTTGGCTTGAATGAGGACCTGGATCGTCTGCGACAATTACTACCAGTCCCCCCCGAACTCCCAGATATGCTGCGCTGAGGACAGGATCGGAGGCCACGTTTAATCCGACCATCTTCATGACCGCCGCTGCTCGACTTCCCGCCAGGGATGCTCCATAGGCAGTCTCAAAAGCGACTTTCTCATTTACGGACCATTCCAGATAAATGGGGTGATCAAGTTCCTTTTTCCAGCGGACGAGAGATTCCAGGACCTCTGATGACGGGGTTCCAGGATAGGCCGCGGCCACTGTGCAGCCGGCCTCGATAATGCCTCGTCCGATAGCTTCGTTCCCTAGAAGGAACCTGACATTAGGAAAGTTTTTCTGGGGCATCATTTTTTTTACCTTAATGATTCCAAACGTGTCAATGGCAGGAACAAATACTGCTCATTGCAGACATCGCCGAGACCTCAGAGATGTCATTGCGACCCCACAGAGATGCGGAGAGGCAGTCTCGCTGCCTGGGCGATTGTTCATAACACCGGCAATTTGCCGGTCATCCATGCTAACAGGCGGGACGCCAGTCCCACCATTCACTCCTCGCAATGAGACACCGGGATTTTCGCTGAAAACGCTATGGGCTCACGCTCATTGTCAAAGGTCCTTCATCTCAATCAGCGACGAGCGCCGCCTTTAATCGCCAATGCCAACAACATATTCGATGGGACAAAAAGAATTTTAGTTCGAGTTTCAATCCAGGCCAGCCAATATGAAGTTACGATACCCCAAACCAAATTTGCACAAATAACCAGCAAAGGCGTGAGCGAACCCAGATCCAATCCCATTAATCCTTTGCCTTGCTTGAAAGGAAAAACAATAAACAACTGGACTAAAATCGGCCCAGTACTGTAAATCACTCCTCTTACAAATGGTGAATTGCCGAACAGCGGAATCAGGAAGAGGAATCCCCACAATCCTCCCCAAACGACTCGAGGATATAGCCACGCCGCACTTAATGGGGTAGCAATATTGATACTCAAGACCAGTGGTGATTCCCGACAATCCGAGAAGCCAGACGGCCACACTGTTCATGAGACCCCCGACGCTTCCTGCTGCATAGGCCAAGGAAAGCGCTAGTATAACATTTTTCATGGTGATCTCACCTACTCAGTGTGCCGATCTGAAATCTTTTCCGGTGCTGACGAGGTACTTTATCTAATTTTCAGGATAGGTTCACGGAACAACGCGAATCTCAGCCACCGAACCCCGAATTTGAGAAGCTCCAAATCGTTTTCACGGATAGAATCCTCGATCCCTTTCTCAAGATCGAATTTTTCCAGAAATTTGCTCTGAAAAACAAAATCGCGAAATCTATCCAAATTATAGCAAGCCATCACAAACATTTGTATATGCTGAGGTCCAAGGGGCAGGGCTTTGCCTCGGGTTTTTAGCACGTAAAGTTCCATCAGCAGATCATTAACCGCATTGTAATTGACCAGACCTTGGTTGTGGACCCAATCGGCCACCTTCCATTCCTTCTTCTGTTCAAATCCGCGACAATGGTCTTCCTTAACTGTAAAATAGAATTCTCTCCGACTGCCGTCGAGAGGGTCAGAGGTTGAGGCCCTGCCCAGTGGATACATCCTGCACGCGCCCGGACGGTCTTCGTAGACCGAGCACCCTTGAAGCGTGACGAATGGACAACGATTTTCATTTGCGGAATCCATCCTAAGAGCAAATTCCGGAAAACCATGCGCCGAGTCGGTCTTCATAGTGGTATAAAATTCCAAAAAATCGCCTGAAGACATGCCCAATCTACGCTTCAGTCTCAGAACATCGTATGGTGTTATTCGCAATTCCAGTTTTGCGCAGCATTCCGTAAAACAGGGTACATGAGGACCGCATTCAAACTGGAGAATGTCTTCCGGAGAAAGCCTTGGTAGTGGTTGAATTTCCGGCCGATGATCGGCCCGGCTATGTTGCATCTATTTTTCCTTTACGGAATTCTTTGGCTCCGCAAGGAGTGGAGCCTTCTCTTACAATTTCGTGGCCCTCGGGGCACTCGCCGGCCTCTAATAAAAAACTGTAATACGAGTCCTCGGTGTCTTATGAAAATCACTTTTCTATCCCATCAATAAGTTATCCGTTTTTTCTAACGGACTGGCTCAAACCTCTTTCTCTCAAAAAGACCGCAAAATCGAGCAAACTGGGAAAAATCAGGTCAGCTTCGCAATCTTGTCCGTCCCCGATTTTAACTGTCATAGAGCCGGCTTTACGACCCGCCTCAATATCGGAGGGAGAATCCCCAACCATGTAGGAATTTGCCAAATCTAATTCCAGATCCTGACAGGCCGAAAATATCATCCCGGGAGCGGGCTTTCTGCATTCGCAGTGTTCAATGGAGTCATGCGGGCAATAATATATAGCATCCAGGACTACCCCGTTTTTCAGTAGCTCTTCTCCCATATATTCATGCACTTTATTGAGATCATCTTCATTATGGCAGCCCAGTGCTATTCCTCTCTGATTCGTTATGACCACAAGCAGAAATCCCAGACTCCTGAGCAGCAACAAAGCTTCTATAGCGCCGGACACAAATTCGAATTCCCCCGGGCTGCATACATACCGGTCCTGGGGCAATTTAACGTTGATTACGCCGTCCCGGTCCAACAATATCGCCTTACGTGCCGGGTTTGAGCCAGAGTGCTGCTGCATGGATTGTTCCGTTAGAGTTTTGATCAAGATATCCGGAGGATCGAGGCTACACTCAAGGGTTATAATAATGACACGGCGTGACCAGGTCAAGGTATGTCGATCACCCCATTGGATTACAGGACATCGACAATTCCTCGACCCTTGTCTTTGTCGCAACGACGAATGACAGGCGATCGAGGTGAGCACCGATCCTGGAGGGCTACCAATTTCATACATAACTGCACATTTGGGACGATTCCTTCTATATTTTACGGCAGCTTTTGACACCGCCACTGCAAATGTTATCGGTATTAACCTGACAAATCGGCTTGTTATTCATCTCATCTCACATTTTTTTGATACTTCCTCATAATTTACTTGACATAAGTTTCAGGATGAATAATGAGAGCGTCCAGGACATTCAGTCAAGGAGGAAGGGTATGGTGATAACAAAGCCCTTGAAGGTATTGGTTTGTCTCGGGATTATATCAACTCTCATTTCTATCACCGTTGGTTGGGCATACAACGGCACGGATATTTCCGGCGGCATGGGTATCCAGGGCGAAGCTTTGTCTGCAGACCCCCGGGCAAGGCCCAGTACGCCGATCAGATCTGTTGGGCCGTCCCCATCCACGCATTCCAGTTCAAGCCATAAAAAAACAACCTCATCAGGTCCACGTACTGGAGTATACATCCCGCCACCTGTGTATAACCCCGGAGGCGCTTCTTTTCCAAATTCGGCACCGCTGATGTATCCGCCGGAGGGCTACCCGCCGGCCTTAGGCGCACCAGCGGGGTGCGGGCAAGGTCCTCAAAACCTTATGTGCCCATCCGGATGGAATTTGGGCATTCCATGGTGGGTTCCGTATCTGCCTCGCATTGGGTGCAAACAGTTCCAAATAGACGCTAAGCTCTGGTATGCGACGCTAAATGGCAGCACGATAATCTGGGGCCCGAACTTCTTCGGCGGCCCGGGTACTGAACTGGATTTGAACAGGGACCTTGGTCTGAGTAAACATCAATATATTGCGGAATATGAAGCGCGCTGCCAATTCAGGCAAAACTGGGGCCTAAGATTCAATTTCATGCCTCTCGCTTTTAAAGACAACTTCGTCCCCACCATAGATTTCTTCTTTGGTAATGCTTTCTACCCTGCATTTGTTCCTATTGTGTCGCGATGGCATCGTAACATTTACAAGTGGGATCTCGTGTATGACTGGTACCAGAACAAGCATGCAGTTTCGAGCATCTTTGCGGGATACAGCTTGTATGACGACAAACTTGAAGTAAGCGACGTGTTTCAGTCTCGGAGCCGCTCCCGCGGTTTTGGATTGGCATATGCGGGAGGCAGCATCGACCGGGTGATCAGGAATCTGGGTTGCAACGGAGCCGCGGCTTCAACCCACTGCAAGGCAAGTGTGCAGTTCCTAGAAGGCTTTTTCGGATGGGATGCTGTGGCGACGGGTCGAATCTCCGTCCCCATGGACTGCGGCCGATTCGGGTACATAGAGGCGGGCTGGAGATGGATGGTTCTCGAACGGTTTTATCCGACAGACGCGGACAAAACCAGCCTGGACGGATTGACCGGGTCCGTAGGGTTCGTCTTCTAATGTATTTGCGACGTCTGCTTCGTTCACCAAGGATATTAACCATAAAGGGCATCAGGCAGCGCCGAGCAGGATTTGGCGAGGCTTCCGGCGGATGCCGCCCTTCCGAAGGTTGAATGTCCGCTTAACCGCAGTGTGACGGAATCCCGGAAGCCTCACAAATTAAAGCTTAGCGCTGAAAAAGGGCCCGGCCATCCAGCCGGGCTTTTCATTCCTCGTTACCGGATTGTCTCAAAAGTTAATTGGCCCGGCATTTTAGGGTATTCGCGTCTTGACATGCCAGTCTCCGAATGCTACATATACTCTTTTAACGAGAGGAGAGGCGCGTCATGAAAACATGGACCCCTAAGAAAGGGGAAGTCGAACGAAAATGGTTCGTTATCGACGCCAAAGACAAAGTCCTCGGCCGACTGGCAGTAGAGACCGCTCGAATCCTGAGAGGCAAACATAAACCGCAGTTCGCAACTCATATGGATAGCGGAGACTTTGTCATCGTCATTAACGCATCCAAAGTCCGGCTCACCGGTAAAAAACTCAGCCAGAAGCTGTATTACCATCACAGCGGGTATCAGGGCGGCCTCAAATCAATAAAAGCGGAGAAATTAATCAAGGAAAAACCGGAGAAGATGTTCAGACTAGCCGTACGGGGAATGCTTCCCAAAAATACTCTTGGTCGTACGCAACTGAAGAAATTGAAAATCTATGCCGGTGAATCGCACCCACATCAAGCGCAAAAACCGAATACATACGAGATTTAGGGTTGGAGATGAAAATGAGTGATGAACGTCATCAGTCTACGGGTAAACGAAAAAATGCTATCGCTAGGGTGCGACTGCAACCGGGTTCCGGCAAATTGGTGATCAATAGCAAGCCCATTGAGAACTATTTTGGCCGTGAAACCTCGAGAATGATTATCATGCAACCCTTTGAATTGACACAGACGATTGGGCGGTTCGATATCTTCGTCAATGTTCAAGGGGGCGGCCTGTCAGGTCAAGCAGGGGCCATTCGACATGGGATCAGTAAGGCGCTGCTGGAGGTCGATTCAGCCTACAGATCGACGCTTAAAGCCGCAGGGTTTCTGACGCGCGACTCCCGCGTCAAAGAGCGGAAGAAATACGGGAAACGTGGCGCCAGGGCGAGTTTCCAATTCTCCAAACGTTAATTCCAAGTCAGTCATTCAAGAAAATGCCGGCACAAAATCAAGCTTGTTCCGGCATTTTTATGACGAGTTGTCCAATTCAGAATGGAGAACAGGACCGAGGCCAGCAGCCCAATCTCAGCCTATAAAGGGTTTAATGTATACCTGTTAAAGAATAGCTATACTGAGTATTAAGCGCTGACGGTTCGAAACTCTCTCATTAGATCATCCATCACCTCGCCGGCATTTCCATAGAGTACTACATTCATTAGATTGTCATATGGGGTGGCCTCGCGGTTTACCAGAATGAGTTCAGCGCCCGCTCTTTTTGCTTCCTGTGGCAGAAAACAGGCCGGCTGAACGACGAGGGATGATCCTATCGTCAAAAATACATCGCAGGCGCCTGCATGCCGGAATGCGTCGTTCAGAACCTCCTCGGGGAGCGATTGCCCAAAAGCAATCGTCGCGCATTTAAGCGGCCCACCGCAATGTGGGCAATAAGGAATAATAATGTTCTCAGGATCCATTTTCCCGGTAATCTCTTCTCGGGGCCAGCGGGTCTGACAATCGAGACAAGTGACTTCGTGCACAGTGCCGTGCAGCTCATATATTTTGTCTTCTGAGGAGCCGGCCTTTTGGTGCAACCCGTCAATGTTCTGAGTAATTAGAGCTGATAATCTGCCGCTTTTTTCAATTTCAACAATCGCGTTGTGAGCGGCATTGGGTTGAGCGTCCTTCATCGCGGGGAACCGAGCCAGATCGTACTCCCAGTACAGTTTCCGATTTCTTTCATGCGACCGGAATCTCTGATAAGTCAAGTCGTCGGGATTGTATTGGGACCAGATTCCGCCTGGAGAGCGAAAATCCGGAATCCCCGATTCTGTCGATATCCCTGCGCCCGTAAACACCACTATCTTTTTGGCTTTGAAAATAATCAGAGCGGCGGTCCTTGTTGCTTGATCATCCATTCCGGATCTCCTCTCAGAGCTTTGGACGCGAATCTCTGTCTGTCCGAGCCCTGGGTTTTCTTGGCGGGACCTTGCAACCCGCCTTAATCATAGCATTCTTCAGCTCAACGATTTTGTCCAGTATTTCACATAGTCCTTCAAACGTAACCAAATCGGATCCGGGGGAATTAGTCTCCGCGTACGTCGTATATTCTGTTCTCAGTTCCCCCAATTCTTTGGTCATTTTCGCACAACTCTTTGCCAACGACCATGACGGTAGAGAGATAATCAATCCCAGTGCGAGCAGACGAATTAACATATAATTGGCCTTGGACCGGTTTCGCTTATAACAGTTGAATTAAGCTTGATTAAAACCAGTGGATTTCGGGGCGCGAGGCACATATTACAACAATTTCCAGGCTGACAAGTAGTGTCTTTAGCATTCGGTCATGTACAAAGAATAGAGCGCTCCACATTTGATTGCGAGAATTGATTGAAGAAGAATTGCCTCACAAATCACGCTATTGCATTTTCGCTCGGAATGACACTCCTCCACCTCAAACTGAGTGCTTATTTCTCTTCAACTCTCGGGATAGCCGATGGTCGGGATCACATTCGGAATAGCTTTTCCCAAGTTGATAGCCCCTTGAATCTCATAGCGTCGGTGTCGATCTGCCGCGACCCTGGTTGAAACGCTAAGTTCCAGTTTCCTACAAGAATAAACGGGGCCCAATAACACGGGTGTGAGGTGGCAGGATCTTTCAAAAGTGAAAGTTTAGCTTTGCGCAGGGCTTCTGCCTTTGAAGTGTCTCTCAGATTACGGTACATCTCGATGAACAGCTTGGCGGTGCTCTCATCATTCACCTGCCAAAGCCCAAATATAACCGATTCGCTCCCGGCAAAAAGAAAAGCCCTTGCAAAAGTCATTAACGCGTCCGTGTCCTCGGAATCCATTTTGCCCGGCGAAAGACAGGACGACAGCACGACAAGATCAGAATTGAGTTTGAGGCCAAAGACTTCGCCCAACTGCAGAAATCCATCGTTCTCTCGATCCCCGTACAAAGAAAAGATAATCGATGGCTGTCTTCGTTTAGCCGAAGTTCCATTCACCAGAAGACCATGAGTTGCAAGGTGAACATATTTATATCGGCTCAAATCGGCTCTTTTGAAAAGGGTTTCCGTTGCTTCTGCGCCCAAATAAGTTTGCGTTGGTCCGTCCATCAATCGCACAATTTCGGCAACTTCTCTTCTTGCCCCGGGCAGTGGGCTTAACTCGGGCCCTCGCATATTTTGTCCGGCACTATTCAAGGCAGCCAACAACCGGTCCGCTCCGGGGTTTAACTCCAGTGTTTTGCTGGGGTCGGAGTATACTGCGTCACCAAACGCAACAAGGCTCCAGCCGGGTTGTTTATTCCTTTTTCTTGTCCTAAGGTGGGTCAATATTGAAGCTGATGGCGCATAGGAAAACGCGTAATTTTCCAATAGATAACTGGGTCGATTCGTGGCGGACCAGAATCGTTTGTTCGCGTGGGATTCCGAATTTACAAGCATTTCAAAAGGAACTAAGTTTAAAGGACCATGAGGAATGATTACGACAGTCTTCTTGCCCACAAGAAAGTACTCTATCGGCTTGAAAATCCGCGAGTAAATGCGGTAAGCCACTGATGGGTCCCAGTGAGCCTGTGTATCTGCGCAAAGCAAAGGTCGCACAAGTGCCTCAACATCTCTCTGCAAGTCGATTCCAGAATAATTGATTGAGTAGGTGTGAAAACGTTGCTTGTCTATTGCGAAAAGATATGTGCGACTTCTCGTCACCATGTAAGACAGCACAGCTTCATCCGGATCAATAATGTCTCTTTGCAATTGATGGATATCCGTCGGTTTGGGGTAACGAAGATCCGCATACGCGGGATATTGTTTCACCAGTTGATCTTTTAGCTTGAGAAAAGCTTCCTCCTTGGACCGGCGCTCCTCAATGATTTTCTGAATCCCGTTTTGATCGGCATTCACCCGAGAAATCTCTTCAGCTAAATTACTATTTAGCTTTCTCAGGCTAAAACGTAGGCTTTTTTCTTTGACCAGGATTTCCTGGGGCACATCGGAAAATTTTTCTATATTGATTCTCTCCAGAGAGCTTTCGAACGCGACTGCTTTGAGCTTTTCCACAATTCTTAGCGCCTGATCATCATAAGCCCCTGCCGGATCTTTTTTCGCCAAACTCATCAGGACCCGCAAGGTCGTCTCAAATAGGGCGGTTTTGCCACCGAATATGAAGTTGTCCTCGTCGGATTCTTCGACAATATCCGCTTCTAATCCTTCGAGGATAGCTAATGCTTTTCTATACGATTCTAGGGCTTCGCCGAGACTTTTCTTTCCCTCAAGAGCTCGACCCATAATAAAATAGGCCTTCCAGAGCATCCGTTTATCTTCGGAACGTTGAGCATCCTCAAACACATTTTTTAAATCGGAAACTGCACTGTCGAAATCACCCAAAATCGACGTGAGCAAAGCTATTTGCAGTAAGTTCTCGTTTACGCCACGGCTATCGCCAAGATTAGTTCGAATTTCCTTGGCTTCGTTGTATTCATCTAATGCAATACGAGGTCTGCCTAGAATTTGATGCAGTGTTCCAATACGAGTCAGCACCCGGGCTTCCTTCTGCTTATTGCCAAGTTCGCGGGTGAGAGCAAGCGCCTTTTGCTGGTATTTTAGCGCTCCTTCCATGTCCCCTAGCTTGCTCAAGATATCACCCAATCGCACGAGTTCGGCCATTTGCATCTGATTATCCCCAGCTTCGCTGTTCAGCCGCAAAGCTTCTTCAAGAAAGTCCCTGGCCTTAGCGTAATCTTCCATCAGATAATGGATATTCCCGATGCGGTCGTGTATTCTGGCGAAACCGGAAGGATTTTCATTTGCCTGCGATGCTGCCAGAGCTTTTTGATAATGCTCCAGAGCCGGTTCGAGATCTCTAAATCCTTCATAGATCTCGCCTAGGTGGAAATCCAGATCGCGCGATTGCGATTGAGGAAGGCCCAATTCCGACCGCAGCTTAAGTGCCTGATGAAGATTCGAGATGGCGTTCTCATAATCTTCCGTTTTTGCCTGAATTACCGCTACGCCACTGAGCGCCCAAAGTTCTCCTTCACGATCTCCGCGCGATCTCACCTCATTCAAAGTCTCAGTCAGAAGAGAAAGCGCTTTGGAGTAATCGCCTAAATCCTCCAAAACGGAAGCTATCTTTAAATTAACAGCAGTAATTGCACGAGTGTCATTGAGATTGTGGGCCTGTTCCAGAGCTTTCGTCAGCAAAGCCAGCCCCTGCTTCGGATTCCTTTTCGCCCTTTGAAGCATGGCCAATTCGGTTAATATGGCCACCTCGCCTCGGGGATGACGAATACGTTTATTTAGTCTTTCGGCTTCTTCCAAGCATTTCGAAGCATTTTCCAACTCTCCTTTTGCAAGATAAAGCCGTCCCAGGCTGGTCAAACCAGTCGATATGCCCCTAATGTCCTGGATCTCGCGGTGTAGTTTGACTGCACTGGCAAATTTCTCGAGGGCTGTTATTTGTGAGCCTTGCGCGGCCTCTATATTTCCCAAATTCGCAAGAATGTCCGCTTCGCCCTTCTTATCGGAAAGCTCCCGATATATGGCCAGAGCCTGTTCCAGGTGTTGAACTGCTTCTGATCCCTGATTCCTGTGTCTAAGCAGATTTCCCAGGTTTGCTAGGTTGGCTGCGTAGCCTCTTCGGTCTCCAATGCTGTTCCGCAGATCCATGGCTTGCCGGAAAAAATCCTCGGCTTTTTCATAATTGCCAATATTCTTGTAATACACTCCCAGAGCGGTCATGTCTCGGCCTTCGCCGAACCGGTCAGACATGGCTTGATGTTCACTAAGCGCCCTCTGAAGCAGGCTCGCTGCCTTATCCCTCTCACCCCTTACCTCATAAACAAGGCCCATGAGCTGGTCGCAATCCGCAGCGGTCCGTCTATCGTGAATATCAAGTAATTCTTTTTGGGCCTCTGTGGCTTCCTCGAGAGCCTTATCTGAAGCATCTTTTGAAAAACGATATCGAGCCAACGCCAGTCTGGCCATTGCCCTCGACCGGCGATTCACTCCACCGCTCTTAACGTCATCAATGATTTCTTTGAGGAGTTTGGATGCAGACTCGGTATCCCCCATGCCGACGTATATCTCCACCGCCAAAACTCGCGCTGCACATACCTGATTGCGATCATTTACCTTCTTGGCTGCACTTAGAGCTTCCTGACTATATGAAAGGGCTTTTTGCACATAACCTTGCCGAAAATAGACTTCTCCTATCAGAGCGAGCGCCTCGGCTTCTCCTCCGGTGGAGCCCAAGCTTCTGAATTGGTCGAGAGCTTGTTCCGCTAATTCCAATGCCGACTGGAATCCGGCGCGATCAAGTTGAACGGTTGCCAGCGACAATCGAGTCCGCGCAGCCATAATCCGATCATTAACCTTTTCATAAGCGTTCAGGGCGTCATTGAGGTGCTTCAATGCCTGTTCTGTTTTACCCTCCTGGTGGTCGGCCAAACCGCGAACCATCAATGGCAGAGCGACATTAGCCGTTTCAGGATCCAGAAAAGATTGACCTTCTTCAATTGCCTTCCGGGCGTTTTCGAGATCTCCCGATGTCTGATCCAAGTAGGCGATTCTGAATAGAGTTTCACCTAACTCCTTTCCGGACCCCGCTTCCCTGTAGAATTTTTCTGCTTTTTTGAAGCTTTCTCTCGCAGCCTGATTGTCTGAGCGGGAAACCTGAATTTCGCCGATCAGGATATTAATACGAGCTGATTCAAGCTGATTTCCATCCTTAGTTAGAGAGGATAATAGGCGGTTCAGCGTACCAATGGCATCTGCGACTCGATTCAGCTTCAGCTGGCATGTCGCCGTATTCTCTAATAGCTTCGGTATCTCAGCAGCTTCTGAAACGGGCAGGATTTTGTGCGATTCCTCAAAAGCTTTCAAAGCCTCGGCATACTTCTCTTGTCCCATCAGGATCTGACCGGCTAGTAAATAGTCGAGGCTCCTGGCTCTTGCGTTTCTCACCGCGAGGTTGATTGCAATAGATCGACCAATATGTTCGAGAGCCTCTTTATCTCTCCCCATTTGATGCAGTGCACGAGCAGCGCCGCTCAGCCCTGCGGCGATAAGTTTCTGGTCTCTTGAAGATGCCCCTTTATTGATAATTGCTTGGTATGTCTCTAATGCTTCGGGATATTGTCCGTTTTTGACCCGCTCCGTTGCCTGATTCAGAAGACCGGCCGGAGAGGCGGTGTCAATTTTGCCCGAACCCATGGAGCTGCCTGGCTCAGGGCCTGTATCAGTTTTGTCCTTGATTTCAGCATTTTTGGGTATTTCGGAGTCAGCAGTGGGGGCTTGTTCAACTGTTGGTTCGTATGGGAACCGGTTCCGGTACTGCAGGGGAAGGTATTTCTGTTGACGCAGACGACCTCGCCGGCTTTGACCAAGCGGTATTCGCCTTGCGCATCTTGTAATGGGCTGCAGGTTTCGTGAAATTGCTTTTCCGAGTATCGCCCGACCTATGTCTAAACGAGGCGGTCGGATACTGCTGGCCGAATGCGCTTTGTAGGTCAATTTGTGTCAAGGCAGAAAAAAGTATCACGGCCGCGAAAAACATTTTAAGAGAATTCGCCAATCTTGCTACAAACACCTCAATCATGTTGCATCCACTCTCAGAAGAACTCATAACTTGAGCCGATACCGGAAAAAAACACTACGTCTTGCGGTTCACGGTTTTCGCTCGACCGGCAAGCCGAATATAAATCAAGAGCCCAATTCCTCCGGCAATCATGGCCAAGCAAAGCAATTGGCCCATTGTCAGCCATTGAATAATGAATCCCAGCTGCGGATCCGGTTCACGAAAAAATTCGATAATAAAGCGGAAAATGCCGTATCCCCAAAGAAAGGCCACTAGAAGCTCTCCCGGCCTTTTAATTCGGGTCCTGAGATACCACAGGATGAGGAACAGGATAGGACCTTCGAATAGGGCCTCATAAAGTTGAGACGGATGCCTGAGGAAGGTCCCCACCCATAGGAAAGACCATCCCCCAAGGGACCGAGGTGATCCTTCCATAAAGCTCGCCGTTTATGAAATTGCCGATCCTGCCAAGCATCAGACCGAGCGGAGCAGCTAGAGCCCCGATATCCGCGAGATCCAGAAACTGTGCTTTGCGTTTGCGAGCGAAAATATAACCGGAAACCAGCATTCCTATAAGGCCGCCGTGGAAACTCATCCCACCGTGCCAGATGGCAAACACTTCCCAGGGAGCATAAATGTATTCCCCGAGATTATAGAAAAGCACGTACCCAATTCGGCCGCCCACCAAAAGACCTATTATTAAATAAAATAGAAGATCGTCGGCGGCCTCGACCGGCACCGCGCCCTTTTTACGCTTAAGCTCCGATCTGATGACCAAGTATCCGAGAGCAAATCCCAGGAGGTACATCAATCCGTACCATCGGACCTCCAGAGGGCCGATTCGGACGAGGACCGGGTCAATTAAAGGATAGGGTGAAGTCATTTTTGTGAAAAACCGATATTCCGCCTGCAAAACGAGGCAAGCACTGCCTCTACACACGATTTTCTGTAGGCTCCGGCAACATTTTTGCTTTCTCGTCCATTATCCGGATCAAGTTTGATATTTTGCGAAACAGCCCTCGAACAATCTTCACATCGCGGTCATCCATGTCGGCGCTGTTGAGTATTCGCCTGATATCCCTCATCATTCGGAGAGGATTCGAGGCATTCAAGAAACCTGCTCTTATCAACACGGTTTCAATATGTTGGAACATATCTTCCCGGGCCTCTGCAGAAGCGGGGCGCATTTTCCGAGCCTGAAATCCTACAGGCTGTGAAGCAATCTTGAAAATCTCATATGTTGTAACCGCGGCCGCATGGGCAACATTCATGGAAGCAAACCTAGCATCGGTGGGAATTATCATATGATGAGTGCAAAGTTTGAGCTCTTCATTCGTGAGCCCTCGGGATTCCCTGCCGAATACACAAACTACAGGCCCAATAAGCGAGCGCTCCATCAATAGAGGAATCATTTCGGCCGGCGTGCCGGCATTTATTCTTTTTCCACCCAGGCGGCCGGACGCGCCCACAGACATGATGGTTTGTTGGAGCGCTGTCTCGAGATCATCAACCGATCGGGAGTTTTCCACAATTTCATATGCTCCCGATGACATAGGAAACGCTTCGGAATCAGGACCGCACTCGGTTGAAGAAACCAGAGTAAGATTACGTAAAGCCATATTTTTCATGACACGCGCGACTGCTCCGATGTTCCCGGCATGAGTAATCCCAACCAGCGCTATGCCGACATTTTCAAGAGCCTGGGCCCATTCGGGATGGACCCTGAATCCTCTTTGAATCATACGAGATGCAGTCATCAACAAATTTGCAAAACAAGTGGCGCTGCCAGCCGGTCCTTAAGGCGATGATTCTCCTCAAGACACCTCGTCCGAATGAGCGCTAGGTGTAAATAACTTTGTGTAATCGAGTATTATGACTGAAACTTGGTCTAACACATTGACCTAGGTCACGTCATACTCGCATCCGAAGCCACTGCGCCGCAAGATATTATGGCTAGAAACATATTGTCAAGCGATATCAAATAAGAAGATGCTCTTGCTATAAATTGTAGAACTAAATGCATCGTTGTACCAAAAAACGTTATATCATTCTGGGAAAGTGTGTTCACATCAGACCGTTAGGCGCGTCCTGCGGATTTTTTTGTCCCGAGACTCGCGCCAAAAAGTGGAACCTCTTGTTAGACCAAAATCATAATCGGAACTACAGGAACGAACAAGAATCCAGTACAAATAGCGGCCAGAGTTGCATTTCAGGTCTGAAGCGCATAGATCATGAGTAGAGTAATGATCGGCCCAAGAACTATGGCCCAGGAAACTATGATGGTGTCGCCGACTGCATTGCACGTTTTTTCATTTCTCTATTCGCGCGAACCGGAGGGCAAGTTGGCGATAGCTGAACATATGAATCCAACAGAGTAGAAACAAAGTGCCGGCAACAATTAAACCAACAACCTGCTTCACAAAGAGAGCGTAGGAGTTATCAATATTCAGCTTGGTTTACTGCCGGACAAAACTATGAGCCCGGATCACAGCTACTGCAAGAGGCAAACTATAGATCTGCGGGTTTGTTAGAAGGGAGTTAAACATGTCTCAGGAATGGACGAGAGACGACTTGTTGCTTCTAGGTCGCGGCTTTATGGTACCGCGGATTTTGTTGACCGCTGTGGAACTGGATCTTTTCACAAAACTTAAAGGTAAGGCCTTAAGCGTCAGTGAACTGTGCGCTACGGAAGGTTGGGACAGTAGGGGATTAACTATCCTGATGGATGCCCTTGCCGCGGAAGGCCTGTTATCCCGAGGGCCTGATGGAAAATACTCGCTTCCGGGACCTATAGCAAAATATCTGGTCCGTGATGAAGAGGATTCCATTTTGCCGATGATTCTTCATGGATGCCATTTATGGGAAAGCTGGTCAAATCTTACTCGAATAGTTACCACTGGGGAAAATCTTTATCCGGCAGAGCGAAAAAGCCGGCCGAAGGAAGAAACAGAGGCTTTCATACAAGCGATGCATGTCGTGGGTCAGCTGGTGGCGCCGATGATCGCTGATTCTCTGGATTTGTCGGTTTATTCCAAAATGCTGGATGTGGGAGGTGGTCCAGGCACATATACTATGGCGTTTCTGAGCAAGGCGCCGCAAATGACCGCTACACTCTTCGATCTTCCCGAAGTTGTGGAAATAGGACGAAAAAGATTGACTGAGGCCGGCCTAATTGATCGAGTTCGTATTGTGGTAGGCGATTACACAAAGGATGATTTGCCTCCCGGTCATGACCTTGCTCTATTATCTGCGATAATACACAGCAACAGCCGAGAGGCTAATCGGAATCTATTTCGAAACGTTTACAGCAGCCTAGTTCAGGGCGGAACCATATTGATTCGAGACCATATCATGGATCCCACTCGGACCTTCCCCGTAGCGGGCGCTATTTTTGCGGTTAACATGCTGGCAGCAACAAGCGGCGGCAATACCTACACATTCGAGGAAGTAAAACAGGACTTGGAGAGCGCAGGATTCAAGGATGTTCGCATGATCAGGGAAGGACAAAACATGGACCAACTTGTGTCTGCCGTGAAATAGGCGTTAACTTCAATCGAACAAATCCGCTGTCGGGTCTTTTTCCGGGTTTGCTTCAGCCTCGGGTATAGATGGTTTTGTACCTGATCTTCCGAATTCGGGTATATCGAAACAGCTTGCGCATTCCTGAGCCTCTTCGGGCGTAGCGGAAGTGACGAGCACTTCGAGACCTAGAGATTCGTAAAGCTCCTTCATTTCCGACAGACGCGGCTCCTCAGCAGTGAACCGCCTGATCCATCCTTTTTCAATGAGTTTTCTGTGACGCTCAAGAGCTTGTTCTGTTGGCATGATTTGCGCTTCGCTAAATTGGATTTGGCACGACTCGCCGCACGGAATACGATTGAGAGCCGTCGGATTTCAGATGAAAAATCGCTATTTCAGGCGGACAATTGATCCGCCAGGGAATGAATGTCAGCCCAGTTCCTCGGTTCAGATACATTCTGCAGTTCCGTACCCGGTACCATCCATGTGTAAACTCGGACGCCAGCTTCGCGATACTGACTCCTCGATCGGTGCCCGGTATCGGAAGAATAATCTGCCCTCCGTGAACATGGCCGGAAAGGACCAAATCTATTCCGAATTTGGAGGCCAGCGGCAGCACATTGGGCCGATGGGAAAGCAATATGCGAAAGCCCGATTCAAGAGGCGCTTTTTTCATAAATGACGGAAAATCCGGGAATTTCTTTCCCCAAAGCCAGTTGGCCATTGGATCGTCAATTCCGCCGAGGTGGACGGTCGCAGCGCCATCTTTAAACGTGAGCCATTGATCTCTGAGCAGAGTAAGTCCGCTATTTTTAATGGCCTCCACCGACCTCTGCTCGCCTGCGTAGAAATCGTGATTGCCCAAAACTACAAAATTCCCGAGCCGCCTGGATTTGAGTTTTTGCAGGACCCGGGGCGCCAGCTCAACAGGAGACATAGGTGAGTGGAAAATATCGCCGGTAATAACGACCGCATCAGCTTCCAAAGTATTGACCTTGGCGACCAATTTTTCCAATTCAGTAGTCCCCATAAACATTCCAAAGTGGAAATCGGTAATCTGGATGAAAGTTAGGGGACGGCTAAGTCCTTGAAGTTCAGAGTGTAAGAATTCAAATTTTTCAACTACCGGCGGGCGATATGCTTGGACTACTCCGGCCCCACCGGCGCTCGCAGCAACAACGACGGCCGATGCTGCGCTCCATTTGAGGAACGTCCTCCGGGTTTGAGAGCGGCATCTCGCCTGATTTAAGGCTTCGATCATTGTCGGTTAATTCCTGATACTGAGTTTCGGCAGTCTCTGCCTTGCATCCGGGAACTTTGCATTGGCCCGATGTTGCTTTTGTTGAAATCCGTAACAAGCCTGCGACAGCATCCTTCAGACGAAGAGTTGCTGAAAATAGACCGATTATCAGAAAAAATAGGCAGAGAAGGAGAATGACGCCTAGATAGCTGAAAAAGGCCACTTCCGCGAATTTCTTGCCAAAGGTGTCGGGGCTAAACAGTCCGTGGCCTAAAGTGAGTCGTGCTACGATAATATTCAGAAAACCCACCAGAGCTAGAACCAGGTAGGCTGTTTTTCTTTTAATCGGCTCATAGTGTTGAAACAGATACGTCCTGATGCACTGAAACACAAACCATTGGGCGAGAATCAACGCAGCGCTTATAATGATAATTGCAACCAGGAATCCATCCATATGGCGTGCTCTCCCGACAAACTCAATTCTTTTACATTTTAAAACATAAGGAATGCACAATAACAAGAGGAGCAGGTCGTGCGCGAAATCGTCATGGATTAGCACAAAGAGAATAGTTTCTATCTGCTCACAGCGTCTGTCCTGCTTCAGCTTTGTCGGCCCTCCTCCTTAGACGAAGAAGAATTTCCGCCTCTCAGGACTGTTGTGGTCTGTTTAATCTGATTTATTGTTAATGGGAAATGGTTGGGCGAGAATCAGGTTCCATTTACCATGTCCGTGCCGTTGAAGCGGCATACTCGAATAAAAAATAGGCAGCGAGTAGACTGGTCTCCACGTACTCAGTCATCGGGTAATAAACACAGACTGTTTGACCGGGACGCTGCTGTTTCTTTCCCTTATTGAGACGGAATACTCGCTCGTGGTAAGAATCTGCGACTGTGACCCTTCAAACAAAACTAAGAATGGGATCGAGCATCATGCCTTCATTCAACGACTCGCCTATATATGTCTCCGAGAAATCAGCGAAGAATCTGTGGCAAGCCTACCGCGTCTTCCCGGATCGGATCGAGCTGCGGTGCTGGATTATCCCAAAGACGTTTGTCATTCGAGCTGAAGACATTGTGGATATCAACATTAATCCCTGCTTTTTCCTGGAGCGATGTTATTACAGGGGAAGCTCAAATTCAAATTGGCAATCAAGCTTGATTGGTCGGATCTTTGCGAGCACGTGGAGATCCACCGGAAAACCGGACTGTTCAAGTACCTGAGGATCACTCCCGACAATCCCGGGAATTTTGTAGCGGCATGCCGGTCATTGAAACCGATGTAGGCTCCCACCGGCAATCTCTCCGCCTGCTCTTCGGACATCAGTGAGGAGGATTTTTGTTGACATATATCGCCGCGAGATATATCGTCCTGACTTATCGAGGTGCACATGGATGTTCAATCGATTATCTTGGGATTCCTGATGCAGCAGAGCATGACAGGATATGACCTCAAAAAGGCCTTCTCTATGTCCTTCTCTTTCTTTTCGGGCCTGAGCTATGGGTCCATCTACCCCGCGCTCAAGAAGATGGAAAAACTCGGACTAATTTCCATGAAAGTCGAAATTCAGGACGGAGCCCCAAACCGTAAAATCTACACAATAACGGAGGCGGGACGAAAATCGTTCCTAGAGTCGTTGCAGACACCGCTCGTTCCCGAGCGACACAAAAGCTCTTTCCTCATGAAGCTATTCTTCTTTGCGTATCTGACACCGGAACAACGAAGGGCAATCACGGTCGGACACATGAATTCTGTAGAACAAATGCGCAGCCTGTTGGAATCGCTTCGTCCTGAGATCGAAGCCCGAGCCGATAAATTCCAATTACTCTGTTTTGAATTTGGCCTCCGCATGTCTCGGGACTTGGCCCGTAATCTAAGCGAGGTCGTCAAGGCATTGGAAAACTTGGATGGAAAAGAGTCTCAAAATGCAGAATGACTCTCCTGCAACGGAAGGAACTCTGCCGAAGCCGACCAGGGCACAACAGATTTTTCTGTACATTGCTCCTTTTCTAGCGCTGGTTTTTTTTAAAATCTGGGCCTCGTTGGGCAGGGAAGCGGGCAGCCTGTTGATCGCGGCCGCTGCCATGCTAATGTATTGCTCTGCTGTTGTAGCACTGGCAAAGCATTGGGACAAACCAACCTACTTCGACTGGGCGGTCGGCGCATATTTTCTCGTGATCACCGTATTTCTTGCTCTATGGCCCGGAGCGGCCGGAGCGATCATTTCCCAATATGCAGTCACCGGGATCTATTGTTGCTTATTCGCAGCAGCATTTGTTCCGCCACTTTTGGGATTGGACCCGTTCACCTATCATTATGCGAAGAAATATGCGCCCCGGGCCGTCTGGCAGACTCCTGTTTTCGTTTCCATCAACCGCATAATGACCTTTGCCTGGGCAGGTCTTTTAGCCGTCTGTATTGTGCTAAGCCTGTATCCATCTGTGATTACCCGTGCGTTGATCCCCATCAGCCTCATCGTCGGGGTGGGGATCCCGTTCAATTTCCGTTTCCCGGACTACTACCTCAAACGAGTAGGCTTACCCACAATAGCCGAAATGCGCAAATTCGGATCCCCACCTCCCTCCTCTATTTCTCCAGGGGCTAGTGTTTCAAATGCCCCTCCATCCCCGGGAGGAGATAAGAAGAGCGTGACTCTGGAGCAAAGTGCAGTGCAAATTACCGCGGCCGGAGGGTCTGCTGAGTCTAAAGGTCTTCACCTCCCCTCGGACGGGCCCGGGCGCGGGGCAGGAACAATGAGTCAACCACAAGCCAAGAAGGAGACCACCATGAAAGTTATAGCAATTAATTCGAGCGCAAGGAGCGATGGAGTCAGCAAGACAGGGATGATGCTCGATGCCCTGGTACAAGGAATGCGAGACGCAGGCGCAGATGTCGAAGTGATTCCTTTACGCAAAAAGTCGGTCAAGAACTGCATCGGCTGCTTTACCTGTTGGACAAAAACCCCGGGTGTTTGCATTCATAAGGACGATATGGCCAATGAGCTGTTCCCCAAGTGGCTGGAGGCAGATATCGCTGTGTATGCCACGCCTTTGTACCATTTCACCGTGAATGCAGCATTGAAAGCTTTCATAGAACGGACCCTTCCGGTCTTGGAACCATTCATGGTGCGGGTCAACGGGAAAACAACCCATCCGCTACGTCAAAAACCTCCGAAAGCTGTGGTCTTATCTGTGGCGGGTTTTCCTGACGCGTCCGTATTCACGCAACTTTCTTCATATGTGAACTTTCTTTTCAGCAAAGGTCTCATTGCAGAGATCTACAGACCCGCTGCTGAATCGATGCCCCATGCACCTGAAATAGGGAAGGACATTCTTAAGGCAACCTCGGACGCGGGCCGTGAACTGGTGCAATCCTCAAAGATCTCAGAAGCGACGATGAGCCGCATCACGCAGCCCATAGCCGATTTCGACGCCAGCGCGAAAATGGCAAACGCGTTTTGGAAGACATGCATCCAGGAAGGAGTAACACCCAGGGAATTCGAACAAAGGAACTTGATCCCACGTCCGGACTCGATTGACACATTCATGATGATAATGTCCCAGGGTTTCAACGGAGAGGCCGCGGGCGCAACAAAAGCTATTCTCCAATTCAATTTTTCCGGCGAAGTGGAGGGGTCGTGCTATTTCACAATTGAGAACGGAACGATTCAAGCCAGCGCAGGGACCGCGGACAAACCTGACCTGGTTGTCGAATCTCCTTTCAACATTTGGATGGACATCATGACCGGCAAGGCCGAAGGTCAACAGATGTTCATGGAGCAGAAGTACAAGACAGCCGGCGACCTGTCCTTGCTGATGCGCATGAAAAACCTGTTCGGAGGAAAAGGGCACTAAAACTTCACGAATGCAGCGATAGAGAATATTAAGCTGCCGCCTCTCCGCACCCGGGAGCCGGCTGCTCCTTAACAACCCCTCTTAAGTCTTCGTCAATATCAGGCCAGTGAATGCCGTAGCCTGCGCCGGATATCCGCCAATTTTCTCTCTCTTCATCCTAGTACCGAGGGTACAAACCAAAGAACTGTTATCGTCCGCCCATCAACAAGATCCACTATGATGGTATCTTCGCCAAAACGGACGTGTTTCACACGTTCACCGGCTCTAGGTTCCAAGTACTCTCCTCCTCTTTCCTTCCTCCCCAAACCACCACCACACCAAACCCCTACCTCCCACATCATCCCCCGCCCCAAAACCCTATAAGCCCCTCCCATACACATACACATTCTCCCCCCCATACCTACTTCATCGGCTGATCCCAGCTCTGTTTGCCGGCAGGGTCATTCCAGCCCTGAAAGCGAAGAGAAGTAGGCACATCACGCACTTTCCAGTAGCCATTGTTCGCGGCGACATATTTTCTCAATGACTCCAGGATCGCGCTAAAAGCCTTACGGTCCTGTTCGCTCAGTTTTTCATCTGCTGCCTGAGCATTCAGGAACTGAATGGTAGCGTCTCGGAGCAGCGCCAGGTCTTTTTCAGGCCACTGCACCAGGACCATTTCTTTCCCTGGCTCACCCCGGTTTGCCGTCAGAATCTCTCTCAGTTTTTCCCCTTGTTGCCTGAGGTTTTCGCCATAGGACGTATGACATGATCGCGGGCGACGCTCATAAACAGAGTCTGTTGGGCCGGGGTCAGCTTCTTCCAAACGTTATTGTTGACGATCATGTAGGTGATCAGGAACTGTTGATGCCAGCCGGGAAAGTGAGCGTACCGAGTCCCCACGGTCCCGGGATTCCCCTCAGGCAGCCCGAAAAGCGTGGATACATCATCGACCGGAGTAGCGAATTCAAAAGCCTGAATCTCACCGTCTTTGACCGCCTTGACCAGCGATCCGCCTCCCGCGAGAGCGGTTATGAATTTTATATTTTTCTTCGGGATCGCTCCGCTCGCCACCAGGTTATCACAGGCTCGCTCGATCACGTACTGAGCCGGCGGCAGATACCGAAAGGTCCAGGTCTGTTGGCACAATCCGGCCAAGCCTATGCCGGGGTTTGATCCCGCTGGGCCCACCGGCTGCATGAAATACCCAGAGCCCTGTTGACAGCTTCCGCAAATGGGAATTGCCATGATATTTTTACTGCCGACATCGAGGATTTGATAGAGCAGATCAAGGCCGGTCTGTTTGCCGTCAATGGATTTCCCATAAAGAAAACCGATGAACTCATCGAAGGTGGGACCGAACGGGATCCCTGAATTGTAAATAAAACCCCACGCGGGATTCAGGTCCGATCCCGAGATATAGGCCGCATCAAAACCTTTCCCACCCGCCAGCGGACCGCCCGCAGCCACAGCGGCCCCAATGTTTTTGAAGTCTTTTGGAATGGCCGGCGTGGGCTTTATTTTGGTGAACTTGATCTCGCCATCTTTACCGAGGACTGTCGCGGAGATGCTTTGCAGCTTCGCAGCGAAGTCGTCCGCAGGCGGGCCGAGCGCCGCTGCGCTGCTGAAACTGCGGAAAGAAATCTCTATTGCCGGCGCGGTTTGCGCGACAACAGGAACGCACAGACGCATGCGACAAATGTGACAGCGAAACGTAATAGAGATTTCTGAGATACCATAGTTATCCGACCTCCTTTATTCGCTGCAATAATGCTTTAGCTGAAGTTTAACCAATGGGATCTTGAGCTTGATCTGCTTCTACCGCCGGCTCCAACTCCCCTAGTCAACGCTCTGCCTCCGTCTACAACGCCTAAGTTCTAAGATCTAGGCATATAACAGTCGCCCTCGAGGTTCCGGAATACAGCGACCGAGTTCTTGTGCTGTTTCAATCCATTCCTGAATCGCTACCTCGGCATTGGATATTGCTTCTTGATAAGTTGCTCCATGTGCTGCACGTGCGGGAGTTCTGGAACCTCGGCTATGAACGAATGATCCTCATCACTCCAGTAGATGATGATGTCGTACCGAAATTAGTGGCCACTTCTTTATGACCCCCAAGACGATATTTTAGGATGAGTTGTCTGACCTGCCTGACTTGACATATATGTGCCGACGTCCGCGAATTCGTTCCCGAAATCCCAGACCTCGCAGCAAACTTCGCAAGCCGTCAAAGTCGATGTTCGCATCGGACGTTCCCCTGTTTTGTAAGGAGTTTCTCTTGCTCTGTCACAGTTCAGTCCTAATTGTCACTGGTTCTTTGGGCTTCTTCGCCTGGGAGTATCCGGCTGCCTCTCAGTCCCACCGAGTTTGGCAAGTCTTTCGCCACTTTCGCGGGCGCTCAGCATCCATCTTCTCGCCTATTCTCCAAACGATAAAACAGATATGGTGCGACGGTCACCCAAACCAAAACAATCACCCACACTCGACCGGCAAATAAATTGTATTCGTGAAACAGGCTACTCCAACGAATACCTCTGACGTAGAAACCAAAAAGAAACTCGAATGCAATTGTCATTATGAGCCAAATTAAACCGATGGTAATTGCTGTGGCCGCAGACGCAGGTCTCCAATTGCGGATGATTGCCCAAATAAACACCCCCAGCAGGACGATCCCGGTCACGCAGGAAAGCTGGTGGGCCCGTAACTCCCCAAAATATTCGACCAACCACATTTCCCGGACCGCTCCGTTGAAAATCGCGATGAAGAGCATGGGTATCCAAGCCAAGATGTATTTCAACATCCTAATGCCTCATTCTCTGAACGAAGCGGATTTCCTGAATGAAAAACCGCGATGATTTTTGATCACTATAATAAATCTGAAATTCGATCACGACAAAAATCTGATGCTGTCACGAATCCTTACAGACGGGCGAAAATAGGAGTGAAGGATGGTGGACAATCAACTCGGCGGCTACACACACAATTCTCCTTTTGATGCCTCCCGAGCAAAACCAAGCGCGTCTTGACTTATCAATCCCACTGTCTATTATGAGCGCTGCGGCATTTTTCTATTCAGTATCCAAGGTACATAGAGGTACATTGAGGAAATGGCTTCAGAACCCCGTATAATTTTCTGCGACGACAGCAATCTGGTAGTGAGACGAGCTTTCCGTGAACTGATGCATCGCGGGGTCTACAGATGGATCAGAGGCGAATTGGTCAATAGATATCTCACACGACGAAGATTGGATCGAGCTTCCATACAGTCATCTTTGAGAATAATGGATATCGAGCTGACCAATTATTGCAACCACAAATGCAAGTTTTGCCTTACAGGTCTTAGCGCGAATGCCCGTCCCAAAGGAAAAATGGATTTTGATACTTTCAAGAACACCGTTCATGATGTAAACCCTGGAACTGTGCTTGTATTCGCCGGCTTTGGCGAGCCTTTTTTGAATGAGAATCTGGAAGAGTTCGTCGAACACGCGGGAACTCTCGGGTTGGCCGAAGATATCGAAATATTATCAAATTTCGGAGCAGTCTCGGAGGAGAGGATACGGAAGCTCTTGGATCACCGATTCAAAAGGCTTGTCATTTCTTTGGATTCCATGAGCAGAGAGACATTTATGGAATACAGAGGCTGTGACGATTTCGATCGCGTTTTCAACAACATTAAAATATTATCTGATGAGGTGAAGAAGCGAAAGAACATCCAGCAGGAACTCATTGTTCAAATGGTGATTAGCAAAAAGAATGTTGCCGAATCTCAATTGTTTATTGAGACTGTAAGAAACCTCCATCTCATCCCGAGATTAAAGCAGCTTAATACGCACAATTCATTTGCCGACGAGCAGAAGATCAACGAATTTGAAGTGCCTGAGTATTCCAGGTATGGCAACCGGGGTTATTCCCGCAGATGCGAATGGGTCTGGGGTGGAATGATCGTCTTGTGGAATGGCGATGTCAGCATCTGCTGTCAGGACGCGGCCGGCAGAGAGGTCTATGCCAACGTCAATAGGCAAGATACGGTCAAATTACTGAATACCGCGAGTGGTCGATGCCAGTTCCGCCGAAAGTACTTCCAGAACCCAGGTGAAATTGAACTTTGTCGCCGTTGCGACGTCGCGTAAGGCGCTTGAATTTTTTCAAATAATTGTAAGATTATTGGGCTTTTTTGCCAATTTATTACCCTGATTCCATTTCTTTCATAGATTGGCGGGAATTCTTTACGATCCAAGAGAGCAAAATGACTTCTGGTTCCGGCCGAATCTCTGATGTAATTCCCGAATGGCTGAAAATACACATCCCCTGATTTCCGACGCTCCTCGACAAAATCCTCATCTCTCACCAGCAGATAATTAATCCCGTATTCGCCGGCAGAATCGCCGAATCTCCTCCGGGTTATCCGAATAATAGGCTCTGAAGAAATCGAATGTCCTTTTCTTTATCACATCCCAGTATGTAGTGTACCAGGTGTGCGATAACTCGTACGTAACAAAGGCCTTTCGTTGAGCAAACGTTGGGATATTGTCCATCAGTTCAGGATGACCGGCCATAAGGCACGTCTTGGGAGTTGACCGGAGAAACTCGTAGAGCTTGGCGTGCTCGGAATAGTCGTATATGCCCACGTGATAGAGCCGCACTGCAGCGAAGACCAGCAACAAGGTCGTCAATATCGGAAAGATAAGTCTTCTCGGAAACAGGTTCGCAAAGGCTTCTCGGAGGCACACGGCTGCTCCTACGCAATAAAATACGGTCAAGGAAAGTTCAAGATATCTGCTTGGCAAGAACAGGCGAAATACGACCGCTCGCGCCAGGAAATAGAGAATAAATGAAGCGATAAACAGGTATCCAAATACCTTGAACCCTGAGAGATCGTTTATCCAGCGTTTCCGCGTGCATGCATAAACAATGACAATCAAGCCGAGGACCACAAAGAACCAGCCGGCAATAGGGCCCCACTCCCTGAAAGGCAGATCAAATATCCATGGCCGAATAAATTCGTAGAATATAGATGGGACCGGAAAAATCTCGAAACGACCCAAGCTTGAATATTCGATTTTGCCCGTCATCTCCGCTGCGGTTACCAGATCTCCGAACCTGATTTGTTTTGAAAAAAATATATTTTAGCGACATCAAAATGCATCCCGCGGCCGCTAGTACTACGCTGACAACCACGCCCGCCGTAATAGTAGGGAAACTTCGCTGCTGTTGCGTGGCGGAATCCGAGGCCTCGATCACTACTTCAGACTGTTCTCGTGATTTCTGAAAAATCCCAATAATCGCGTGGCGGTAATTGTGAATCAGGTACAAGCCGTGCGTAACCAGGCAGAGCATAAAAACATAAGGGATGAAAACAGAAGCCAGTAATAGGGCCAGACCTGCTCCTATAAGATTGTTTCCCGACAGAAAATACAAATACGCCGCAAGCAATGGATACCCGAAGCTCTGCGGGATTCCTCCGGCGATGCGTTCCATGAAATCGCCGAAAAAGCAGAAAACGCACACGACAAAAACAGGCGTCAATTCATCTCGAAACCGCGACCCCAGGCCAAAAAGAAAACCCGCGGTGAGCAGGTACAAAATTCCCGACAATATCTTGCCGAATTGCAGCGGATCAATGAAAGGAGCGGTCAACGCATAAACTGCCTGGACGCCCCATGATACGTAATTTTGCGCATAGTCCGTCAACAGATCGTTTTGAAACAGCTCCGGGTCGCGCCACTTCTGCATCCAATAGGTCTGTTGCCGCACGTCATCCATGATAACGTACGGATTCGTCAGGGCGCTCCATTGGGAATAGACGAAGACTCCCAATGCGCCAAGTAAAGCGTACAACAAATATTTTGTGCGCGGCGACATCACTCAAAATGCCCCGATAACGTTTTCAAAAGCACTTACCATATGCTCGTTTTTGATTTTTCACAAGAATCGAAAAGATTTCGAGTCCATGTCATGGATTGGAGGTCTGGATTTTCGGAAAACTGCTATAAGACACGTAAAAGCGATGAGATAGCGAAAACTTGCTTGCCTGCGCATAAGCATCAAGATGCCTATTGGAGGGGTCCACTAAGCGGAATCCGGGGGGAGCGCCCCGCTGGACTGAAGATTGCCGGAAAGAGTCTCCCGGCATCCTTGACGCACCTTCGCTGCGGAACCCTGTCGAAAATCCGCTTCCTTCATCGCCTGTTCCAGTCTTTTTCTGACACCCTGGCGGTCTAACATCCAGAGCGGCGCCACAAGCTCTTCCGGGTGCGGGTCCGAAGTCATACGGTGCACGACTATGTCCCAAGGTAGGAGATCCAGCACCGCCATCGTGGCTTCGATGGCTTCCTCTTCCACCATGGGACGGTACCGGTTATCCAGATACAGCTTTTCCAATCCGGTCCCGCGGATAATGTACAGCGGATGCAGTTTTACGCCGCTAACCCCCGCGGCCGCCACAGCTCTTGCGGTCTGGCGCATATCATCGAGAGATTCTCCGGGGAGGCCCAATATCAGATGAACAACAACCGGTATGCCTCTTGTTTTAGTTCTGTCTCACGGCATCGAAAAAAACATTCCGGCCCATGCCCGCGGTTGATCAACTCCAACGTCCGTGCATGGATGGACTGCAAACCATACTCGATCCAAACGAGACGGTCGCGAGCCAGATTGGCCAAAAGGTCAAGCACCGGGTCCGGAACACAGTCCGGGCGGGTCCCAATGGCAAGACCGATCACTTCCGGCCTACCCAATGCCTCTGAATAGATTGCCGACAGACGGTCCGGTTCTGCGTAGGTATTGGTGAACGATTGGAAATAGGCTATGAACTTTCTGCAGCCATAACGGCGTGACAGGAACTTTATCCCGCGATCGACCTGCTCGGCGATTGAAACACCTTGGACGAGCGCTCCGGTGCCGGAACCGAGCGGATTGCAGTAGAGGCATCCGTCTCTGCTTATGGTACCATCCCGATTAGGACAGCCTAATCCCGCATCCAGGGTTATTTTACGAACGGTTTCGCCAAAGCTACTTTTCAGCCACGACGAAAGAGAATGATATATAGGTCCTGAATCAATCATGCCCCAGTGTAGCATGACGGTCCCCTTACGCCAATTACCGGACTTTTATAGAGCGAGCGCCCGCTGCGCGCTGCTGCAAGTAATGTTCATGCCGTCAGTCGATTAAGAATTTTGCGAAGAGGCGCGCGGAGGGCAACTCTTTTGGCAAAAATGTTTCACCCCGCATCTTTTTTCCTTTCTCCCTCAATTCTTCAGTTCTTATAATCCTGACTTGACCTTTCCAGCAAAATCTTTGATAAAACAAACCCATGAAAGCCGATATTATTTTCGTATGTAATGAATGCGGCAAACAGCTCCTTAAATGGATGGGTCGCTGCCCCGGCTGTGGTGAATGGAATTCCATAGTTGAAAAACAGGTCTCCGGGACCAGGTCGGCACAGCGTCAGGCCACCGTAGACCAGGAACCGGGGTCGGTTATCTCGTTACCGGAAATCCGTGGTGATTTACGCATTAGATTGAAAACAGGAATAGAAGAACTGGATAGAGTCCTCGGCGGTGGTCTCGTGAATAGGAGCGTTGTGCTGGTCGGCGGCGATCCCGGTATCGGCAAGACAACGCTGCTGATGCAAGCTTTAGGAAAAATGGCGTCAGCCGGAATTACGGTTCTATATATTTCTGGCGAGGAATCATCAGAGCAACTAAATCTAAGAGCCGAGCGATTAGGCATTCAATCAGGCAATTTCCTTGTCCTGGTGGAAAACGATCTCGACGCGATAATAGAGAAGATGACGGACTCGAAAGCCTCTGTCCTGGTTGTAGATTCTGTCCAAGCTGTTTATAGCCGGTCGTTTGAAGGTCAGCCGGGCGGAATTTCACAAGTCAGACAAGTCGCGGGACAAATTCTGGAGTGCGTAAAAAGAGGCCTCGCTGCATGTTTCATTGTGGGACATGTCACCAAAGAAGGTAATTTAGCAGGCCCCAAGGTGCTGGAACATATGGTCGACACTGTGCTTTACTTTGAAGGAGAACGGGGTCATCCATATCGGATCCTCCGAGCTGTGAAAAACAGGTTCGGCTCGGCCAGTGAGATCGGGGTTTTCGAAATGGGAGACTCCGGGCTGGCCGAAGTGGCAAATCCTTCGGAGATTTTCCTGTCGGAGCGGCCGGAAGACGCTTCGGGGTCCGCAGTTACAGCTCTGGTTGAGGGGACCAGGCCGATTCTTGCTGAAATCCAGGCGCTTGTTGCCGGGCCGGTACCCGGTCAAGGACGGAGAACCTGTCTCGGGATCGATTCGCAGAGGCTTGCCCTTATGATAGCTGTCATTGAGAAGAAACTGGGATTCACTTTAGGCGATCAGGACATCTTCCTGAACGCTGTGGGTGGAGTCAGCGCGACAGAACCCGCTGCAGACCTGGCGATTGCAGCGGCTATGTTGTCATCTTTTGCTGATAAGCCGATTTCCCCCGGAACTCTCGTATTTGGGGAAGTAGGCCTCGCAGGAGAGGTGCGTCGGGTCTCGAGAGCCAGTGAAAGGATAAATGAGGCTGCCAGGCTCGGATTCAGCAGAATCATATGCCCCTTTGCCTGCGCCGAGCAGACGGTAGCACCGCCCGGATTACTCTGTATCGGGATCTCGCGCCTTCAGGAATTGCCTGATGCGCTATTCGATTCCAGGAAACGGAAACAATAACTATTCCCAGCGGAGACACACATGGGGCCTGATGTGATTAATTTCGGCGCCAATATAAGAGCCTTTAGAAACAAAAAGAAAATGTCTCTCATCGAGTTGTCAGAGAAAACCGGTATAGCGGCCTCAAATCTAAGCTCTATTGAGTTAGGGAAATCATTTCCCACGCTGAACACTCTTATGAAGATCGCCGCTGTATTTAATATGAAAGCGGGCATATTTCTTGATGAGATCCTCTACAAGAAAACGGTGAAGTGCCCCAAGGGATTAGGAAAAAAATTGCCGATGGATTTCGAAAATCTTTCAGCAGAATTACTTACGTCAGGAGTTGCTCTGAACCGTATGGAATCTGCGATAATTGTTCTTAATCCCTCAGCGGCAATGAATCAGGATGACCAAGTTGACTCGGACCGGTTCGTCTATTGTCTATCAGGCGAAATTACAATTCTGGTGGAAGACGAGGAAAATCTTCTTCAGGAGGGGGATAGCCTGTACATAATGCCGGAAGTCGATGCTCGGTTTGAGAATCGTGGATCGCGAGAAGCTTCCGCCCTGGTTGTTAGCTTGACGAATCGCGGGCTTGGCCGCTGAGCAGGGCGACCATCATTCAGCCCTAAAGCGCCTTATGTAGTGAGCGGCCAATTTGAAGGGTCGAAAGCTAACGGGGTAGAGATGCTTGGTAAATTCAAAATCTTTACCATTGAATGATTCTGGAGCCTCCAAAGGATAAACTACCTCTTCAGGCCGTGCGCCGGGCAGGTTCAGGCTCACAGACAATTTCCATAAGGGCGCATCATCGGGTTTTAGACCCAACATTGTCATGACAGCGGTGTCCAATGCGACTGCCGAATTGGAAGCCGCCAACAGCCCCATTGAATAGGACTGCCCTTTTACCGGTCCATGAACATGCATCGCTTTTACAGCGTCCATGAGTGAAACAGTCGGCGGAAGTTGTTCCCTGATTTCCAAGATCATATTTTCCCAGCGGCATCCGCGATCTCCGTGCAACACGTGAAGAAACGGTTTGCCAAGTCCCGTGACGCAGCCATACACGTTCTTAACTGCTCCGGTAAACCTCATTTGATGATGCGCCTTTAGCTTTGGAACGCTCACGATCAAATCACTCTCAAGGGCCACGCGAGAAACAGGCACTCTGCCCCCAAAAGAGAAACGCACCAGTTTTGGCTGGTCGAGATTAACAATTGTGACGGGCAGATCCTCCAGCGTCTGAGTCAGGCCGATGCTCTGAGCAATATTTACCGCTTTTCCAAAGGTAGGCGAATCCCCCACGCGGACTTCAGCTCCGGAGTCCAGCAGATACTCGCAAACAGCCCTAACCACCAGCGGATGAGTGCAAGTCAGGTGGTCAGGCGGCATTGGAGTCAACAGATTCGGTTTTACCAGGACCTTCATTCCGCGCGCCGGCCGAAAGTTAATCGTTTCGAACAAACCGCGAATCGTGTTGCTCACATCTGTATGCATATATTCCGAGCACTTGGCCAGAGCCACTGGAATTCTGGTTTGATTATCCATTTGTTATTTGAGGTCAGTGAAAAGATTAACCAGCGAAGAGGGGGCCACAGAGAAAGCCCACGCCAACGCGGGGTAAGGATGAGGAAAAATGAATTCAGATTTATTCTTGGCAAGCTTTCGTTTAATGATGCTCGCAGCCCGATCCGCTTCAATGCGGCCCGGCATAGTGTAAAGATTGGCGTCGGTCATAGGCGTTTTTACAAATGCAGGTATCATAACCGATACGGAAACCCCTTCCCGTTTGACTCGCGCGCGCAATCCTTGGCCGAAAACTCGAATAGCGGCCTTTGTTGCACAGTATGAGGGAGCATGAGGGAAGCCGCGGATACCTGCCAGAGAACTCATTAATGCAATTTGACCCTTCCTACGGCTGCGCAAGCGGGGCAAAGCCGGCAACACCGTATTGAGCATACCATCGAGGTTCACCGCAAACACAGCCCGAATTTCTTCAGGAGTTTCTTCATCTTCAAGATTGCCATGCGAAATACCTGCATTGGCAATCACCAGATCGAGCGGACTGATGGCATCAGCTTCGGCAACCCAAGCTTCCATGGTAGCTTTGTCCGTCACATCCACAGCGGAGTTATGAACTATTGCTCCCGAATTTGCGCACGAAGGACAGAGATTTTCTAGTCCACCGGCACTGGTATCTCCCAAGAAGAGATGGACTCCTGGAGCCGCGTAAGCACGGGCTAGAGCAGAGCCGATTCCTCCTGCCGCGCCGGTAATAAGAACAGCTTTTGGATTTATCATGATAGGTACATTCTTAGATTTGTGAATACGCTTTGTCAATTGATGGGAACAACACGTAGTGGGTCAGTTTGAACAATAGATTGTTGCACTAGCTCCGTTTGAGGGATGAGAAATCACTTTCAGAAAGAGAAACGGCCAAGGGGAAAACCCTCACCACTGATTTTTAGCTATTGTAAGCGTTTAATTTATTGCCCGAATAACGACATCAGCCATTTTCTTCCCCATTCGAAGCCACCTCGGATAACTTCGGCCAAGCTGATGCCGCCTTCCTGCAGAATCATCATTTTAACGGTATAAAACATGGATACCGCTTCCATGTCGGTTCTATCCGGCGACCACATATATTTGGCCCAACCGATCTGACATAATCCATATACTCCCCATACAACTTGTCCTATGGCCATTACTCCAGTGGATACTTGTCCCAATCCCAACAGAATGCCCAAGGCCAATTGACCGAAGGCTAGCAAACCTACCGCAAATTGGCTGAGAGTTACGATGCCTGCTCCAAACTGGGCTATAACGATTCCACCATAAGCAAACTGGCCGACAGCCAACAAACCTCTGGCGATTCTTAGTCGCCCGTTCGGATCACGACCGAAAGCGATGCAGATCAATGGGAAACCGAAAATTGATGCTCTGGTTCTCCATTCAAATCCTCGATGGGATGGGACAGGAGAATTATCAGACGATATATTGCCGGCTGAATGTGAGGCACTTTGAATATCATTCATTCTCTGCCATAAAATTAGTTTACTCCGAAACGCCCGTTTTGGCGCGAACTCGAATCTCATCGCGCAACAGAAACAAATTGGAAGCAAACGAGCAACTCATGAAATATTGCACCAATCGGCTCGGATTTTCCTTTCTTATGATTAGAGCGTTTTTCCAGAAATGGGCCGCTGTTGGATGGCGCAATCCCAGCAATCGTATAAGATTACTGAAAATTTTCAGATCCTTAAAAACCTTGTTCAATTTTTCACGGAAAGTAAATCTGTTTGTGTAAGTAGGCGTCTGCGATTCGATGCCCATTGCGGCACGAGTCGGCCGCATGGCAAGGAAACCTTTCACGATCCGGCCAAAACAACGGTCAGGTTCATAAAGTCGCTTCCACGCGTCGGCCCATTCGCCCATAATTTCCGCCACTGGACGACTCGGAACGAAATTCATCCGCGAGGCCAGGGTCTCGCCGCTTGTAATCTGGGGAAGCAGCCTTCCTTCGCTCTCGAGCCGGTTCCACAATCTTGTGTTCGGCATTGCCTGAAGCAGGTTGACAAAGGCCAATCCGGTTCCAGCCTCATCCAACAGCTTGCAGATGCGTTCGTCGACACCTTTTTCCTCGCCGTCGAATCCGATGACGAAACTGGCTATGACGGTCAATCCCCTGGCATTTATTGTACTGAGCGATTCCACCACAGGATTTTCAATGTTCTGCATTTTACGGTTATGTTCCAGGACCGATTTGTCCGGCGATTCCACCCCGATCAGCACATAGGAGAAGTTCGCCTCGGTCATGAGATCAATTAATTCAGGATCCTTCGCAAGGTTGAGTGATGCTTGAGTAGCAAAACCGAATGGCTCCCCGTGCGATTTGCTCCATGTCACCATTTCCTGTAGGATGTTGCGTACATTTGTTCTGCTGCCGATGAAATTGTCATCGCTCACGAATATCAGTCCTGACCAGCCGAGATCATAAAGCGCCTGTAGTTCACCGCTGATCTGTTCAGGGGTCTTATAACGCATTTTCCGCCCGTAGAGGTGCACTACGTCGCAGAATTCACATTCAAAGGGGCATCCTCTCGATGTCTGTATGGCCATTGTCATGTAATTCGAAAGGTTAAGAAGATCGAACCTAGGAATCGGCGTGCTGGTGATGTCGGGTTTAGGTGATTCTATCACAACGCCGCTGCGTCGATTGATTATTGCTTCTATTATTTCATCGCGGACGGTCTCGGCCTCTCCACGAACAAGCACGTCCGCTCCCGCTTCCAATGCAGGCTCAGGAACGGAAGATACATATGGTCCCCCGCACACCACGAATTTCCCGCGTTCTTTCGCCTCACGCACCAACGACAGCAATCCCTGTCCTTGCAAGAGCATGCCCGACAAAAGAACGGTCTCAGCCCATTGCCAATCCTCTTCAGATAACGCGGCGCAGTTCAGGTCCACCAGACGAACTTCCCAATTCTCGGGAAGAAGGGCTGCGACAGTAATAAGACCGAGCGGCGGTGTGAAAGATTCCGCTCCTATATTGTCGCAGCTATGACTAAAAGACATGAGCGACAGCGGTAATTCAGGATTAACCAGCAGCAATTTCATTGGATTCTGCCCCCATTCAGTGACTATTCAGATCTCTTGTTATCGTATCAGTCCAAATCACAATTTCACTATAGCCCGTGATTTATCATTTTTTTGTGTAGCCATGAGCAGCCAGTTGCGCCAGCAACTTCCCCCGAGTTCCGCGTGGTATATTAATCCGATGCTCGACGGCTCGGCGGCCGGATTTTGCAGGAAATACCCCTTTTTCCGGCGAAATTTCCGTATTTAATGACCAGATTGCTCTAGGCGTGGTATCGAGAAGGGTGGCTATCGCTGCAAAAGACAAATCTTTTTGGAGACGTATTTTTTCTATGGTGTCAAACGCCATTGCGCCTCGTGAGGGAATCTTAACATCATAGAAGTCACGGTTCTTGCTGATAAGCCAGAGCGCTATCCATCTTGGGACGTATTTCTCGGTTTCGGCGGGAAGTGGCACATCCCAGTAAGATGAAGCGCCAAAAGAGTTAAGTCTTTCTATTATTCTAGTAGGTCCTGCATTATATGCAGCTGTAGTCAAAAGCCAATCATTAAACCCGTCGCGCTCCGGCCGGCCGTTCAAGTTTACTTTCTTCACCCTGTTTAACCAAGCAAGATATTTGGCCGCGGAATGAGTTGAGTTGACCAGATCGGCACGTTCATCCTTCCAATCGGTAATATTCATCTTCCAATCATATTGAGGACAGCCGCTCGGCCCGCATGCTGCCGTGGATTTTATGAATTGCCAATAACCATAAGCCCCTGCAGATGACAAAGCACGGCTATTGTAGCTGCTTTCAATAGCTGCCAGATAAAGATATTCCAACGGCAAATCATATTTCTTGAGAACCTTTTCTATTATCGGGCGAAAGGAATCAGCTCGCGCCAACCAGACTAGCACCCGCGAACGCCTGTCCTGTAACAAATAATTTATTTCCTTGATAATTCTGTCACGGACATCTTTCCGATGAATCGGAACCGCAGTTTTCGCGATTACCAAATTTCCCTTATCAACTTGTGGCGGTAATCCATATCGGAATCCATCAGACAAAGTAGCGAAGTGAGCGCCAGGACAAGCACTCGAGCAGCTCACCTCATTGGGCCATAGCAACTCGCAGCTGATTAAGGCACATACAATTAATGTGAATAAGTTACAGCATTTAAACAATTGGATTTTCCTTTAGAATCTGAGGGCTATAACCCGCTCCAGCAACATTAGATCAGTTCTACTAAGGACTATATTTTTGTAAAGCGGGTTCATTGATTTTAGAATCAGATTATCACCGGCAAATTCGACCTTCTTCACAAATGCCCTACCCCCTTTCCGATCTTTGAAGATTACCAGATCGCCATCTCTGATTTCTTCCCAGGATTCGGGCTTGATAAAAAGAAGTGCTCCGTCTCCAAAAAATTCTCTCAGACTATCCCCTCGGACCTTCACACAATATAACGTCTGGGACAGGACAGGATCAACCCCTGGCGGTATCTCTACCTGGTCGAACCCTTCGCCGAGGGCAAAGCCGCCGTCCGTGTACTCAAATCCCCTACCAGCACTCACATGTCCCACCACCGGCACTGTTCTCGCGTAAGTCAGGCCTGGAGTTCCATCCATAATGCTCCTCACCCGCTCAATGGCCCGGCAGATCTCGTTCGATTCCGAAAAAAGCCTCACATCATCCGCTTCCGAGTCCCAAGTCCAAGAAAAAGGGCGGCCCCGGAAAAAATCTGTCAACTCACCTTCCACAAACTTCTTGTTAGTTTTTGCTCGAATGCACAGGTTTCTAAATCGAGTAGCGCCGTAGGCCCGGTTTTCGCCATCTTGCTCCTGTGAAACGAGATAAATTTGAACCAGAGCGTGAATAGCTCGATTTTCCGCGGGGTGGAGTGACATGGCTCGCATTTCTTCAACAAGATCTTTTCGTTGAGTTTTTACAGACTGGATGAGCAAATCCCTCATTCCTCGGAATTTCGGATTCGGGCGAGGGGGCACACGATGCAATTCGAATCGGACCATATCCAAAATATCGTCTTCGGAACTCTCAAGAAATTTGCACCATGTCTTTAGAGCAGAGACGATACTTGGTCCTGCTCAAGTCCGGTGGATTCTTTTTTTTGTTAATGATCTGAGAGATGTAGGCAGGAGACACGCCAAGTTCCGCGGCTAAAGCTTTCTGGCTTTTGCCGAGCTGTCTGATCCGTAGCTTTGCGTATTCTCCGAACGTGACCATTTTCTTGATAACCGAAAAGGTTACTTATTTAAGATTCTTAACTTGCTACAATCCCACGTGATATACTGCATTGAACATTAATTCGGATAGTGGAATTCTATGGACCGGGAAATTAACTGTCAAGGGAAATTAGTAAACAGCTACGATTCGATTGTATATTTCGAATCTTCGTTCCCCTGCTCGAAGCTGAAAACGAGGAAAGTCGCCTTAAAGCATTGACTGGAGCTACCGGCCTCGATGCACGTCAATTGTCGTTGCGAGGCCATCCTGCTCTTGCAGGACGGCGATCCATTCCGCGCAGGAAATTGCTTAATTTCGCTAACGGCGACACGCGCATTCTTGCCGAGGTCATATTTAGCGAAAGGATAGATGCCACCGTCCCTACTTACAACTTGGCCTCTATAGAAGCGATTGCCAGTCACTATTTTTTTCTTTTTCCATCCCGTAGACGAACTGAGGTGAAGGACTACGACTTCGATGACCAAATGAAAACCCGCGGCAATTGACACCGCGGGTTTTCACTTTCGATGAGAAGAGGCCTGGATACCAAGTTAGAACTGCAGGGAGAAATCGAGATACAGTCCTTCTACGCTCACATCAGCAAACAGTCGGCCTCGGTTCCCATCGAGTCTCCACTGCTTATAACCGGCCTTTATACCTGCATCGACATTCCTACTGAGCGGCGGAGCTATCCCTACACCAGCATCCCATGTGGATAATCCGAGCCCCGCGAAACTCATCCAGCTGAATCTACCTTCCAGATACGGCTTGAACCACGAAAAATAACCTGTGTTTGTGGGTTGATATCGCACGTGCGCCCCGATGGCCGGCTGTATCAGAGTTTGAGAAAAGTCTACCCCCGCTGCGCCGTCTTTGCTGACTCTTTCCACCCATTTGATCAAATGAAGGTCCGCGTTGGGCCCAAATATAAGATCCCGGCCAAACAAAACGTCGTAATCAGCCCCTATTACAAAAGAAGTTATATTCAACTCACTCTGGACAGCATCATCCTTTTTGAGAAGCAGGCCGGCAAAATTGCCTTCACCCGATACATGACCCGGCCCTCCCCAGGCCCATGGCGTGTACTCCAGACGTAAATTGATTTTGTCCCATGCCTTGAGGTAAGCGTAAAATTCCCATAACGTCACGTCGGTCGGCATTCTCAGGTGCCCATAAAGATTGAGGAATGTTCCTTCTCCTCCCCGACTGACCACTTTGGTGGAACCGGTGACGCTGGCAAAATATGGTCGCATTCCTAACGCAAATGCATAATCTTTCCTGGGACACAGAATCTGCCGACGGGGCTGGCCGGCCGCCACTTCCCAGTCGCCGGCCCACCTGGCCGATTGCTTGGCTGTGCTTTCAACAGTGGCATCAGATGGATTAGCTCCCGAAACCCTGACCTTGATTGGATATCGATACTGCTCCCAGGCGCTCGCCCAACCCGTTGCCAGCAGAAAAATTACCAGGGTGATCGGAGCCCAGGGATTTCTCATTGCTCCCCTTGCTTCCATAGGGATACCTCCAAAAGGTTCCGAACCGGAGTATCTGGCCCCTGCTGCAAACAGCTCCCCGCGATTTTTTCCAAAGGGTTTGACCTTTCCCCGGAACGCACCGGACTTTCCGCTGGATTGAGACCCGCGATTGCGGGCGCTCACATAATGCTCCTGCACACCTAACCTAAAAGTCGGGAAAAGTCAAGATATTTTGTGAAGAAATTCTTTAAAATGTCGACATATTATGACCAATATATAAAGTTATAGTTTATTGTTGGTGCGGTGTCACATGTCTATTTTCCGACACAGAATCGCTCGAAAATACGATCCAGTATTCCGTCGTCCACTCGTTCTCCCGTTATCTCTTCAAGAATTGCAAGGACTCGCCGCAATTCCAGAGACACAATCTCGGGGCGTATTCCCAAGCTTTGTTCAAAGTTCTGCATTAGATCGCTTATCATATCCTGGGCTCTCTCCATCAACAGCAGACATCTGCTATTCAGGCTGGCTTGATTAGACACATTCTTTTCAAGGGCCATTAACGAAGCTGTCTCGAATAACAAATTCTCGAATTGATCGAGACCTTCGCCCGTTTTTGCGCTCAGTGCCGTGCATAGTCCGTCCGTGGAAGTAAATTCGAATGCCTCCGGTTTTATGACTAGCCCCAGATCCTTCTTGTTGAGCACTATGATTATTTTCTTTCCGGAACAGGCTCCAAGCACTTCCTTATCGAGATGATCGAGCGGTGAGGAGCCATTAACCACAGCTATAACAAGATCGGCCTGATCGATTTTCTCGTAGGATCGGCGTATTCCTTCCTTTTCAACATGCTCGGGATTTTCCCGAATTCCTGCTGTATCATAGAGAACGAATGAGACCCCTCCAATAAGGATACGATCTTCCAATGTATCCCGTGTAGTCCCGGGATATGGAGTGACTATGGCTCGTTCAGCCCGGAGCAGGCGGTTGAACAGCGTGGACTTGCCGACATTCGGCTTTCCTATTATCGCAGTTTTGATGCCCTCTCGACGGAGTCGTCCCCGTTCGGCAGCCTCAGTTAATTCTCGGATCATGTCGTCAATTCGGCGAAGCCGCGGTTTCGGATCCGGTGGGAATTCGTCATCGTCTTCATCAAAGTCTATATGGGCCTCCAGTTCCGCTATCAAATCCTTGAGAGCATCGGATATTTTGCAGATTTTTCGTGAAAGCGCTCCGTCGAGGCGCGCCCTGGCTTCCGCAACAGCACTAGGCCCTGGGGCCTCTATCAAGTCTATCACGGCCTCGGCCTGGACAAGATCCAAATGGCCCGCAAGAAACGCGCGCAAAGAGAATTCACCCCTATTCGCAGGTCGCGCTCTCAACGACACTATTATCTTCAATGTCATATCAAGGACTGCCGGGCTGCCGTGAAGGCTAAGTTCGACCATATCCTCACCGGTATAAGAACGAGGACCTTTCATGAACAAGGCCAGTCCGTCATCCAGAATATTTCCATTTTCAGGATCAAGTACCCGACCATAAACGGCTTCGCGGTCGGGAAATTCAGCCCTCTTTGAAAATGGCCGGAAAATTCTCTTCAGTATCGAAACCGACTCAGGGCCGCTGAGGCGAATGACTCCAATACCTGAATAACCCACAGGGGTGGAAAGGGCCACGATGGTGTCTGATGAATTATGCGAGCTTAAGACTGTCATTAGGAATTAAGAAGGGGCAGCAAAGAATGTTTGTGATCCAAAATCCGGGCCCGACAAGCTATAGGACCGTACTCCAGTGTTTTAACGGCATAGGACCTGATTGCAGTAAGTCTTAATCCTCGATCCAGCCGGGCTGTAGAGGAGGCTCGTGAAGCGCCCATGCCAGAAACCAGCCAGGTCACAATCTTAGATAAACTCGGCAGCCCGCAGGATCCGCTCGAGAATCCAGGTAGAGTTGGTGGCCGACTTATACCGAAAGCGTGCGTTTCGCATCAGGTCAGGGGTTTCCTGGCAGCAGCCCCGATTTGTCGGGATGTTCCTTCCCAAACTTCCGATCACAACTCTCTATACAAGCAGCGTGATTGAGAATGTCCGGGGGATGACGATATTTTTCTTCATATTCCTAGATGCGTTTTGCATGCTCGGTGCACGGATAAAGAGAGCACCCGGAAATTCCAGGCATACTGCACATCAGCAGAATAATGATGCTTTTCCTCATTGAGAACCTCAGGCAACGCGTTTTCCCTCCGGCATTTCGGTTTGCGGCATCTAGCGTCTGCGGCGTTTGCTGGTAAGGGCTTTTCGGGGATAAACAATGAGTCTGCGCATCTGGCCTTCGCCATAGCTCTTGGTATATACGTCCCTGTCTTCTGCGAGCATCATATGAATGATTCGGCGTTCCGAGGGCGGCATAGGTTCCAACGGAACAGGTTTGTGCGTCTTTTTAGCTTTTTCGCCCGCTTTGATCGCTATTTCTCGCAGATTCTCTTTCTTGCGCTCCCTGTAGTTCTCGGTATCTACTATAATATCAACTTTTTGTCCGGGTGGATTGAATTTATTAACAATTTTGTTGACGATGAACTGAAGGGCGTCCAAAGTCTGACCCTTTTTTCCTATCAAGAGACCCGACCCATCACCTTTGATGTCGAGATAGACTGAACCATCAACAGTATCGGAACTAATTTCAGCATCTGCAGGCACGCGTTCCAATATGTTCTGCAGAAACATCCCGAGCTGTGTCCACATATAAGGCCGGATCAACAGATGGCTCTTGTCGCTCGGTGCTATCAGGAGATTCGGATTCCGGTTGATAACCGGGAGCCTTCTCGTGAGTCTCGGAGGCTTTGTCCTCTGGAGGCGGAGAAAGAATCGGCTCTACTTCCATAACTTCTTTGAGAATGTCACGCCGTTTCACCCTCACTCTGGCTTCTCTGTGACCTACTATGCCAAGGAATCCTTTGCTGCTCTCCTCCAGCACCTCTATTTCCAGCATGGCTTCATCTATTTTCAATTCTTCACAGGCTCTTTCAATGGCCTCTTTAACGGACTTTCCGGTAAATTCATAAGAACTCATTATCAGGATCCCCTTACTTGGCCATCCTGTTGGTGATGACCTGCTGCCCTATGGACAGCACATTACTAATCAACCAATATAACACTAGGCCGGATGGCATGCTCAAAAAGACGTACGTAAGGACCACAGGCATCACCATCATCATTTTTCGCTGTGTTGGGTCCCCTCCGGAAGGAGTCATCCATTGCTGAAGGGCCATACTAACACCCATTAGTACAGGGTGTTATCATAGTAAGGATCCGGACCGGACAGATCTTTAATACAAAAAAAGATGCGCGGAAGACAAACAAACGGCGCATGCCTCAATTCGATCGCATAAGACAATGCTTGATAAAGTGCAATGAAGACCGGCAACTGTAGAAACATAGGCCAGCAACCACCTAAAGGATTGACTTTCTGTTCCCTGAACAGATCCATGGTGGCCTTGTTCACGGCCGCCTTATCATCTTTAAATTTTTCCTTGAGCTTAGCTAACTGTGGCTGCAGGTCCTGCATCCTTTTCATCGATTTCATACTTTTATGGGTCAGTGGTATGAAGAGGATTTTGATAACCACCGTAAGAAATATGATATCGATACCGTAGTTGTGGGTTCCGGGGATGTGTAAACCAAACAGGTCAAAGCCACGATTGCAGAACCTTAAAAACTTCAGAAGATACTCGGCCATTACTTCAAGTATGGTATAGTTGCTGTAAATAAGCGCTAGAGACAAGTCATTACCAGCGATCCCGCAAGGCGCTACGCTCTTTCGGACCCAAGTAGATCATCATCTTTGTTTCTACGGGTTTATCTTTAGGGAGATCAATAGCTCCGTACCTGACCCAGATCTCGGCGAAACCTTCGTGCGATGGCTTAAACAGGGTCACTCTGGTAGCGGGAGTCTCCCCGAATACGAGCGCCTTAAAAAAATAAACATCGCCTAGTCCAGCCCATTTGATTTGACCTGACGGTTCTTCATCGCCTTTTATATCTTTAAAATAATAGTCTTTCAGCGCACCATTCAACAGAATCTCTGCACTATTCCAACTAAATCTATCCCCGCCTTCTCCTTTGTATATTTTGCGCCACGGGAATGTGATCAAATAATTTCGGTCTTCGCTGGAGTTATTCAACAATGTGACGTTGAGTCCGATTTCATAATTCTCAGGCTGGAAGGTATATGTCTTTGTTATGGTTAGACCATCCGGCCGAGTGGCCTCGAAACTAACATTCTGTTTCGGTCCATTTTCGGACAAGCGAATCTTGGTCTCGGCCGTCGCATACTTGTAATCTAGGGCTGTGTCGCTAAAAGTCTCATCACGTCTTGTAAACATGATCGATGGGCCGGCGGTATCCGGACCATTCGGATCGAAGAGATCAACCGGGTCCGTGCCGGCCACTTCGAGCTTTATATTGCTTCAGTTTAAACGAAATTATTCTGCCGCCCTTTGAAGACAGAACAGCCTCATATAAGGGAGCGTCAATCTTCACCTGAGTTTCAGCCGCAGCCCGGCCTTCCTCAGCCCTAGGCGCCGGCTGCTCGGCTCTCTCACGTAATTCCAGGTTTGACTTGAGGCTTGACTTCAGCTGCCCTTTCCGGCGTAGGAATCGGCTGTCGGGTTTTCGTGGTTTCCTGATTTTCCGGTGGTTTTCTGGGAAGCGCAGGCGGGGCAATCGCTTGGTAAACAAATTGAAAACCAACAATTATCAGGACAGACAAAATAATTGCCAATACTAAATTACGGTCCATTGAACAGCTCCCGCATATCGGGGTAATCGGATTTTAGGGGCACTGGCATTCGAACTAGTCTTCTCCCCCCGGAGGCTAAATCTAATTAAGGAACGGGATCAAATCCACCCGGTCCAAAGGGTCGACACCGCAATAGGCGTTTGATCGCAAGGAAACTGCCTTTGAACATACCGTAGGTGAGCACGGCCTCTCGGGCATACTCGGAACAGGTAGGATAAAAGCGGCAAGCGGACGGGAACAATGGTGAAATCAAAATTTGGTATAATCGAATCAATCCCCCGGCTGCATACGTGCCGGAGGCCGATATTCCTTGAAAAACCGATCCAATTCTTCCCAGATCTGTCTTGTGCTCAATTCCGTTGTTCCGCGCAAAGGAATGAAAACAATGTCCATTCCGGGCGGCATATTGTCCCGATTTACCCTGAAGTACTCTCTGAGCCTTCTCTTGATCCAATTTCGAGTACAAGCCTTCCCAATTTTCTTGCCGGCCGCGATTCCCAACCGTGTCGGACCCAGCGGATTCGTGAGCATTCGGATATGAAAGTGGTCGGTGCGGTGTCTGGTTCCTTTTTCAATGATCCACCTATATTCGGCGGAGCGATTTACTCTAAGTTGTTTTGGGAACCTAAAGCGTTTTTCCTCAGACCGACAGACGCTTGCGTCCCTTTGCCCTTCTTCTGTTGATGACCAGTGCGCCACTTTTTGTACTCATTCGGACTCGAAATCCGTGGGTTCTTTTGCGCGATACATTACTTGGTTGATAAGTTCTTTTCACGATGGTTCCCCGAGCCAGTAATAAAACCTCTAAACAAACCATCTAAACTCATTACGGTTCTCAAGTCAAGCACTTTGGCCTTGATCGCTACAAGTTTCCGGAATCCCTCGGCTCTGAATTATTTGAGGCAATAACGTGGAGATTTCTTCTAAGCAGTAAACGGAGCATAGCCGAATCATTCGTCGGCCCATGGAGCAGGCAATCAGGTTTTTTCGCGTCTCAATCGGAAACGTAAAGGGCAAACCATTGTTAAGGTTTAACTTTAATTAATTGTTGCATTATCTTGATATTAATGATATTTAATTGACACACTATCAATGGAGGTCCTGACATGATGCTCCATGTTACAATAATAGCCCTGGAATGCGCAGCTTTGGCAGCGTTCCTTATCTTGTGGCACATGGTTATAAGAAAGAAATTGCGAGGAGCATTTCTTCGAGAAGCGGGCCAGCAGATCTTATTGCCATTCAGATATTTTTCCTGGGTTCTCATGGCATTGGTATTGGTTACCTGCCTCGTGCAATTACATTTTGTTTGGCTTTCCTCGCAGATCCAAGACGAAATAGTCTCAGCAAACCGTGTAATGCAGGATCAACAGATGTGCTCCTCCGGAGCGGACGAGCTCAAGGCATTGATTGACAATCTACGAACGCACACTGAAGCGAATATTAAAGAACTGCGTTCGCTAGCACTGAGTCCTCAGCGCGGTCCGATGATTGCTTCGGCGGCATCTGTAGAACCGGCCGCCACGCCGCTCAGAGCTCAGGATAAGGCTACAGGCCCAACAGCTCAGAATTTTAATAAAGATACTGAAAAAGGTGCATTCGAAAAGGAGGCCAAGGCATCCTCCGAGCGAAAGCCGAAAAATCAGGTAATTAGCAATTTACGTGACGGAGAATACCAACACGATCAGAGAACGATTCTCGATGCGTGTTAATAATATGGGAAACATAACCCGTACCGGCCTGCGCGTTAGAAAACAGCCCAGCACGGATTCAGACGTGATAGAGAAACTGACTTCCGGACAGCAGGTGAAGGTGACGGAAAAGCGTATGGTCAAGAATACAGTCTGGTTCAGAGTCATAACGCCCTCCGGGACAGCCGGCTGGGTGGATTATCGTTATTTGAGACTCGACGCAAAAGCGGACAATTCTTCCCTATAGATCCAAAAAGCGCTATAAGCGCTTTCCGGCCTGCGACTAAGGATGCCCAGGAAATCTGGTGTGCCTGGATAATGCACGATCAACAGCCAAGTGAGATTTTTCTCTTCAACCTCACATTTGAGATTTCGTATCACCAAATTGAGATATTCCCTATTTTTCGCATACAGAATGGGTGGGATGGAATTTACCATTTAAGCCAGCTTAAAAGTCCTACTGTCCTTGAACTCATTGAATTTGCCGCACCGCCTGATTAGTCGGATTTGTTTTACGGATCTACCGTGTTTAAATTTTCAGCAGGGACCTCCAGCGTGCTTTCGGTGTCAAAAAATGTGACGGACAGTTTTCACGGTCCTATAGATTTCCTGTGTGAAGATCCAGTGTTCTCTGCGGAGTTTTGTGATCCTTTCAGCAAGGGGGAGGTAGTTATTCAATTATCGTAAGATTTCACCCTTCAAAGAAAGAAATTAAATGAGGGACTTCTCGAAATGAGCAAGACACGAATTATCATCGCCGAAGATGAAAAAATAATTGCTGATGATCTTGCTGTGAATTTACGGGATACAGGATATGAGGTCATTTTGGTTACAGATGGGGAAGATGCTGTTCGAATGGCGAAAGAAAATAAGCCTGACCTTGTAGTCATGGACACAAACCTGAGCGGAAAGATCGAAGACATTAAAGCGGGGGAATTTATACAGACTCAGCTAGGAATTCCGGTGATCTATTTAAGTACAGAGGCAGATTTCAAAGATCTGGAGCTAGCTGGAATCACGGGGCCTTCCGGGTATCTGAAAAAGCCAATTAACAAAGCGGAGCTTCAATCAGCCATAGAGGTGACACTTTACCAAAATCGATTCGACGAGAAGCTCAGAGAAAATCTCGAATGGCTTTTCGTAACGCTCAACAGCATAGGAGATGGTTTAATTTCAGCAGACAGCGAGGGCCGGATAATATTCATGAATGAAAGCGCACAGCGCCTGACGGGATACACGGAATCCGAAGCTCGCAACCAGTCCTTGGCCGACATAGTGAATATAACCGAACGAGATAAAGATAGTTCCGAAAAAGGAGTGGTAGAGAAACTACTCACTCTTAATAGAGAAATTACCTCTAGATTCGGACCTTGTGCTCTTGAATCCCGGAATGGATCGATAACAATGGTTGATGTCTGTTCAGCTCCTATTCGGGATGCGCAAGGGAAGCCTGTCCGTCTGATACTGGTTTTTCACGATATTACCGATCTTAAGAAAACGGAAGAAGCGTTGCGGGCAAGTCATGAAGCGCTCGCGTCATATTCGGCGACCCTGGAAACTAAAGTGAAAGAAAGAACAAGCCAACTGGAGCAATCACGGTCGGAGCTGAAAATTTATTCCGAGAGTCTTGAAAAGACCAACGAAGCTCTAAGAATAATTATTGAAGGGGTTGAAGAGCAGAAAAAGGAAATTGAAACAAAGATTACTCAAAATCTCAATTTAACAGTGAAACCTGTATTGGAGCAGTTGAAATCGCAGCAGCTTCCTGACACTGCGGCTTTTCTTCTCCAATCGTTGGAGTTCAGCCTCACCAATGTGTTTTCCTCATTCGGGTTCAACATCGTAAAGGATGCTCACCTTTTGACCCCGAAGGAAATGCGGATTTGCGAGATGATCAGATCGGGACTTTCGTCAAAACAGATAGCCAAAGTCCTGAATATATCTCCGCAAACCGTTTTGGTTCATAGAAAGAATATCAGGAAAAAACTTTCATTGTCCAGATCTCGCAGCAACCTGGCATCATTTCTGAAAGCGAATTTCTGACGAGGCGTTTTCTACGAAGTCCCTCTTATAGGATGTGGTGAGCGCAGCGAACCGCTCTCAAAAGGCAGAGTTATTTGGTTTCCGCTGTGGATCCAATAAACGAAAAATCAGCTATCCGCTCGAAAAATCCGGCAATTTTTCTCAAGAGACCAAGGCGGTTATTCCTCAACTTCTCGTCTTCTACCATTACCATGACCTTGTCGAAGAAAAGATCAATCGGACCCTTCAGCTCAGCCAGAATCTCGAGAGCCTTCGCGTAATCTCCACGATTTACAAGTGGTTCAGCTCGCCTATTTACAGCTTTGAAAACCCGAAAAAGTTCCTTCTCCTCGGGTTCGATCAGGCGTTTCTCAGACAATTCAGAATGGGGCATATTCTTAAGAATATTTACTACTCTTTTGAAGCCTATTATTATGGAATCGAAATCGCTCCTCGTTTTCCACTCCGCGAGTGCGTCCACACGTCGCCTGGCGTCCACGATATCATCGAATCTTGCCCGGACCGCAGCCTCCACTGCATCAAGTGAGAAGCCTTGGGATGTGTGAAAGTTCACAAAACGAGTTCGTATGAACTCCATTATATCCTCTTCCGCCTCCTGCGGGTCGCGTGTCCGTTTTTCGGCTAAGGAATTGAGCGATTCCCGGACCAGCGACCGCAGATCCAAAGCTTTATTCAGACCTATAACGATCTGGATTATTGCCAGGACATGCCTTCGTAGAGCATAGGGATCCGCGGCTCCCGTCGGGATTAGACCTACGCTGAAACAGCCCACAATCGTATCAATTCTGTCTGCAATGGAAATCAATGAGCCTATCATTCCTTTAGGTAAATTGTCCCCCGCATGGGACGGAAGATAGTGCTCCCGAATCGCGGTTGACACCTCGTTGAGTTCTCCATCCATTTCAGCGTAGAGGCTGCCGATAATTCCCTGAAGTTCCGGAAACTCATAGACAATACCGGTTTCCAGGTCACACTTGCAGAGCAACGCTGCCCTTTCGATCTCTTGAATCTTATCAGGTGAATACAATTCGCCGAGCTTCAGTGCCAAATACTTGAATCTTTGAACCTTCTCGAAAGCAGTCCCGAGGCGAGAATGAAAAACAACTCCTTTAAGCGCTTCAAGCCGATTCCCCAGCGGCTCTTTCCTGTCTTCTCTGAAATAGAACCGAGCATCCTCCAGTCTCGCCTTCAAAACTCTTTCATGACCGGCAATTGAGATCCGAGTATCTTTAACCGGGGTATTGTTAACGGCTACAAACCGGTCGGTGATTTTGCCATTCTTGTCTTGAATAGAGAAATAGCGCTGATGCTTTTTCATGCAGGTCATAAGTATGGAAGCAGGTAGTTCCAAGAAATCCTTAGGAAATCTGCCCATAACCGGATAGGGGCTCTCCACCAAGAAGGTCACCTCATTAAGGAGATCTTCGTCATCGAACACTCGCAGCTCTGCTTCCTTAGCCAATTGCGCTATCTGATTTCTGATTTCGGTCTTACGAAGTTCAGGATCAATAATCACGCCTTGAACCTGAAGTGTTTCCCGAAGGTCTTTGAGTGAGGAGACCTTGAATGGCGCCGGGTTGGTGAACCTGTGTCCTCTGCTAAAATCACCGCTCTTGATATTTCCAAACGTAAAAGGAACTATTTTTCCTTCCAATATAGCTACTATCCAATGAATCGGTCTGGCGAACCGAACGTCCAGATCCATCCACCTCATGGTTTTTGGGAACGACATCTTCTCCAGCAGCTCAGGAAGTATGTTGGAAAGCACTTCTGCTGTCGGTAAACCACCTTCCATTTTCCGAACAGCGATTTGTTCTCCTTTCGTAGTCTTTACGACGATCAAGTCGACGACTTCAACTCCCTGACTACGGGCAAAACCAATTGCAGCCTTGGTCGGGTTCCCTTTATCATCGAAAGCTGAGGATACGCGGTGGGCCGGTCTTCTCGACTTCTCTCTCATCCTGAGCAACGGCCATATCTGAGACGCTTAGAATGATTCGTCTGGGCGTTGCATAAATATTCATGGCGCCGTGAGGAATATGAGCTGTGTGCAGTGCTTTTGCGAACAGTTCCAGGAGCGATTCACGTGCGGTCACAAAAAAGCCCGCCGGTATCTCCTCGGTACCAATTTCCAGGAGGAACTCGCCTTTCATGATCAGCCCCTCCCTTCAGCAAATTTCTTAAGCAGCGGGAAACCCATTGTTTCTCTTTGTGCGATATAGGCCGCAGCCGATTTGCGTGCGAGATTGCGCACACGGTGGATGTATGCTGTTCTCTCGGCAACGCTGATTGCGCCTCTAGCGTCGAGTATATTGAACACGTGCGAGCATTTCAGGCAGTATTCATAGCCCGGTAACACTAGTGGTTCATCGTGGTCCAACAGCTTGTTTGCTTCGGATTCGAACATATCGAACAATTTGATCAGCATCGATTTATCGGCCATATCAAAATTGTAAATAGAGCCTTCCACTTCGGAGCGGTGATGAACATCCCCGTACGTCACGTCTCCGGTCCATTTCAGATCGTAAACGCTTTCTACTCCCTGCAAATACATGCATATACGTTCGAGTCCGTACGTGAGTTCGACTGATACGGGCTTTAAATCGAACCCACCCGCCTGCTGAAAATAGGTGAATTGCGTGATCTCCATTCCGTCCAGCCAGACTTCCCAACCTACACCCCAAGCGCCTAGCGTCGGGGATTCCCAATCATCTTCCACGAAACGTATGTCATGAGCGAGTGGATCAATGCCAAGTGCCGCTAAAGACTCAATATAGATATTTTGCACTTCGAGCGGCGACGGTTTGAGGATCACTTGGAATTGATAGTAATGTTGCAGTCTGTTAGGGTTTTCACCATAACGACCGTCAGTGGGCCTGCGAGAAGGTTCCACGTATGCAACATTCCATGGCTCGGGCCCTAAGACCCGCAGGAATGTGGCGGGATTCATGGTTCCCGCTCCCTTTTCCACATCAAAAGGCTGCTGGAGCACACATCCGCGTTCGGACCAGAACTTGTTAAGCTCCATAATCAGTTCTTGAAAAGTAAGCATGAATTAAGCCTCGGTTGCCGGATTGTCCGGGATAATTAATGCAACACCTAACTTGAGCATAAACATATTCGTATAACACCCGCTGCTCGCCAGGGTCAAGGATTACGTGGGCCTAACCGAACATGGGTATCGTATGTAGCCGCGTATGACGTTCCTTCTTATTCGCCGGCATCTCGAATCAGGAGTACTTACCGGATGGGCGACTGGGAAGTCGCCCGTAAATAAGAGTGTTCGGCTTCATGGGAGTTTATCTTCACGCAGCGGAGATGGAATGACAGATGGATGTCTTCCAAATATAAAGCTGCTGCTCTGCAACGCCACGAATAACTCCAAATCGAAATTTGATTCTTGTTTCATCACACCCTATAATGGCTCCTTCTCGCGAGAAAGATATTTATCGTAGGAACGGTTGTACATGAGAGACCGCTCATTATTTTTGTCTGTGTTCTATGTTTTTTTGGCGTTCTTCCTCGTTGCCCCTACTCTTGTGTGCGGTCAGGGTTCCCAAGCAGAATTGGAACGCGGCAAAGCCGCGCTTGAAGCAGGTCGGATCGATGAGGCGGAGTCTATTCTGTCACGGTTGGTTTCAAATGATCCTCAAGCGCAGCATTATTATTATCATGGACTTGCCTTAGGAGCTAAAGCAAGAGATGACCTGGCTATTGAGGATTTTGGCCGCGCCATAGCGTTGGACCCCAACCAGGCTAACTACTATTTCAGGCGAGGAATCGTTCTGTCACGCAATGGAATGTTCCAGGAGGCCATCAGTGATTTCACCAAAACCCTGGAACTCGATCCCGGTTTGTCCCAATCTTTGGGGTACAGGGCCAGAGCGTTTTTTATGACAAATAGACGAGAACAGGCACTTCAGGACCTTGCCCGCTCCATCCAGGGCGATCCAAGTAATGGCGCTTTGTACGCGCTTAGAGGAGATATTCTCTCTTCTGCGGGCGAGTACGCCGCAGCGATACAGGATTATGACAAGGCTATCCAGTTGAGGCCGAATGATCCGACTATCTACAATAATCGCGGAATAGCTCTGGCCAATCTCGGTAAAACACGCGAGGCTCTGGCAGATCTGAACGCAGCGATGGATCTGGCTACAGCTATACCTGTTCCGGAGCAAATGAGCGCTCCCGCAAGACATTGGTAGTGAATATGGGTATGAAAATCAATTTTACCATGGCCGTCTTCGACTCTCTTCCCAAAACTTCCAACAATTCGTACCCTTGTCTCTGGATGGCAAGCGCAGAGCAATGTTGAAAGCTTCCGAAGTAAAAAAACTTTTCAAAGAACAGGGTTTGGCGCCGAAGAAATGGATGGGACAAAATCTCCTGGTAGACAAATTCTATTTGAGCAGAATCGTGAGAGCCGCTGATCTGAAGGAGGGAGATAAGGTCGTTGAGGTAGGAGCCGGGCTAGGAGTGTTGACCGCAGCCCTCATTGAGCAAGGTGCCAAAGTCTGGGCTCTGGAAATCGATTCCGGTTTCTTTCGGGCATTGCAGGAAAAATTTGGGGAATCAGAGAATCCGGTTTTGATACACGCGGATGCCCTTAAATTCGATTTCACCGGCCTGGCTGAGAAGATAGGAAAACTGCATGTGGTAGCCAATCTACCTTACAATGTTTCGAGCCGACTGATTTTCATGTTCCATGAACACCGACAGATTTTTTCCTCCATGCATGTATTGTTGCAGAAAGAGGTCGCACAGCGACTCATAGCACCTCCCGGCTCCAAGGACTACGGGGTGCTGACTGTTCTGTTGGGAGTAAGCGCCACAGTCGAAATACTCTTTGATATTCCGCCGAAGGCGTTTGTCCCTGTGCCGGAAGTCACGTCGTCTCTCGTCTACATATCTTTCCCTGATCTCGCACCCATACATGTTTCCGATAGTCAATTATTGACTCGCCTGGTGAAAGCTTCTTTTGCGGGTCGCCGCAAGACCCTGAGAAATACACTTCGGAATGCGCCCATAACAGGGCTCAATCCGGAGATTCTCAGAATCTCGGCAGATCAGGCCGGGATTGATCTTGGACGCCGTGGGGAGACGCTTACTCCGGAAGAGTTTGCCCGGTTCGCAGATGTGATCCAAGCAAATCTGTGATGTGCATTCGTCAAGAACTTTGAGTGATTGGCGGAGAGAGAAACGCGGTCCCACCATTCACCGGTAGTGATCCGCCTTCATGCTGATCGATTAGGCTTATAATCCATTCGGAACCACTTTGTTGAAGCTTTACATTGAGATTGCGTTTTTATGATACAATTGCACTGAGGATCGAGGGAGAGGCGACATTGTCCCGACCAGACAGCGTGGAAAATTTGGCTAATAGACTGCGGGCGATCTTCGAAAAGCACGGAATACTGAAAGCTATGATTTTCGGCTCGTTCGCAAGAGGAGAACCCTCCCGCAGGAGTGATCTGGATATTCTAGTGGTTCAGCACACCCAAAAGCGCTTCCTTGATCGATACGACGGCATTTTCGCAGAAATCACGGACGTGATTCCCGGACGGGGCGTGGATTTGCTCATCTACACTCCGGAGGAACTTGAAAGAATGTCCCATGGACCTTTTGTCGGCCGGGCCCTAAAAGAAGGTGTGGTAATATATGAGTCAGAGCCGTAATCAATATGAAGCCGAACGCTGGCTGTTAACTGCTAAGGAAGATTTGCTGGCCACGGAAACGCTGGCCTCAGCAGGGATATATGCTTTAGCTTGTTTCCACGCTCAGCAAGCTGCGGAAAAAGCCTTAAAGGCTCTGTGGCGACTCATAGACGCGGATCCTTGGGGACATTCAGTGAAGAAGTTGATTATGGATTTCCCGCGGAAGGATATGATCGAAGATTTGGAAGCCTTGACCGATAAAGCGGCCTTGTTGGACAAATTCTATATTCCCACTCGCTATCCGAACGGACTGCCTGACTTGACACCGGGTCAGATTTACATAAGAGAAGATGCGGAGCAGGGGATTGAGGCCGCAAAGATGTTTCTGGCATTTGCAGAGAAGTGGTTACAACAAAACCGCTCTTAACCGGCGGGAATAGCCTGCCTCTCAGAATAAAGGTGATACGGGCGGGCCACCGCCCAAGAAATCTGACATGACTGAATAGCATCCATCAAAAATGTGTTAATCCGTTGGCCTGGCAGGGATGCCGGGCCCTACCATTAACCGGTAGTGACCGGCCTCCGCGCCGGTGATTTTATGGTTTATAAAAGCGAACTGGTACAGGTCCTGCCCCCGAGCATGCGCTCTTCGCAAATCTGATTCAATCGAGGCATCCTCGGTCATCCCCCCAGTGATGAAAAGCACGCCAAAATTGTCTATAATAAATGGTTAATATGGTAATTCGGAGCTGAACAGTGATCTTTTTGAGCAATGTAGCAAAATTCTACAACGGCAAACCATTGTTTGAGAACGTGAATATAAGCGTCCACAGAGGTGATCGTATCGGAATGGTCGGTCCGAACGGTGCAGGAAAATCGACTCTACTGGGAATGATGGAAGGCGTCATCACGCCCGATGCAGGTGAAATTTCTATCGAAAAAAGAATACGAATGGGGGTCCTTCATCAGGAATTGATCCAAGGCAATGACGGTCCAATTTTGGAAGAAGTGATGAATATCTCGGATGAACTCCGCGATATTCGCGAACGCCTCAGTCAACTGGAACGCGAGATGACGCAACTGTCGGAAAACAGTGCGGACGCGGAAATCATGGTGGAGGAACATGGCCGTCTATTGCACGAATTCGAACGCTTCAACGGTTACACACTGGAATCCAGGGCGCTCAAGGTGCTTCAAGGGTTGGGTTTCCAACCTGGTGATGACAAAAGGCGCTGGAGCGAGTTTTCAGGTGGATGGAGAATGAGAGTCGCCCTCGCCAAGATACTCTTGGCCGAACCGGATGGTCTGCTGCTGGACGAACCGACGAATCATCTGGATCTGGAGAGCCTCCTTTGGGTTGAGGAATATCTTGCCAATTACAAGGGAGCTCTGGTGCTGGTCTCTCATGATAGAGCCTTCTTGAACAAGCTTGTTAACCGAATCATTGAAGTGAATCGTGGGAAAGCAACCGTGTACACCGGGGCCTTTGATGATTACGAACGGAATAAGGAACTGCAGGAAGATGTTCTCGAGTCTGCGTACAAAAACCAGCAGGAAAAAATTAAACGGATTCAAAAGTTCATCGATCAGAATCGTGTCAAGGCGCGGACAGCGAGCCGTGCCCAGAGCCGTGTGAAAATGTTGGAAAAAATGGAAAAAGTTGAACTGCCGCCCCGCCCCAAAACAATTAAGTTCAACTTTCCTCAACCGCCCCCTTCCGGTCGGCGAGTCCTGGAAATAACAGATTTGGTGAAACGTTTCGACAGTCGGGAAGTTTACAGAGGCTTTAGCTTTAACGTTCAAAAGCAGGACCGTATCGGATTAGTAGGCCCCAACGGAGCGGGAAAATCCACTCTTCTAAAAATAATGGGAGGGGTCCTTCCATACGAGGGTGGAACCGTTAAACTCGGGCATAATGTGCTTGTGGGCTATTTTGCGCAGCACCAGTCCGAGAACCTTAACACGGACAGATCGGTGCTCGAAGAAGCATTTTCAGTCTCGCCCGGGATACCCGAGCAGGAAGTTCGAAATCTGCTGGGGGCATTTTTATTTTCCGGCGACGACGTGTTTAAGAGGGTTAAGGTTTTGTCCGGGGGAGAGAAAAGCCGATTGGCCCTAGTCAAAATACTTCTTGCGCCACCGAATTTTCTGTTGATGGATGAGCCCACCAATCACCTGGATATACCTTCGTGCGAGATTCTCGAAGAAGGCCTGAAGCGCTTTACGGGCACTCTTGTCATGATAACTCACGACCGTAGGCTTATGAACACAGTTTGCAATTCAATTCTGGAGATTCGGGACGGCAACGCCGAGCACTACTTTGGGAATTACGACGATTATCAGTACAAGAAGAAATTAATGGAAAGTTCGGAAGAAATTGAACCTTTGCCTCTGATTGCACCGGCTGTAACCAAAATTACCGAGACGTCTTCAGTCGAATCCCGTAAAGACCGCAAACGAAAGGAAGCTCAGAACCGAATTGCACTCAGTAAAAGACAAGCTCCCATAAAAGCTGAGATTACTGCCATTGAAAAACAGATGGAACGACACGAATTGCGGCTCCGAGAAATCCAGAATTTGATGGCTGATCCGGCCAACTATGAAAAGAAGGATTTGATCCTGCCTCTTGTGCAAGAATCCGCCGGGCTTAGCCAGGAGGTCAAGCGTCTGGAAGCCCGCTGGGAGGAATTGCAAACACAACTCGAGGAGACCGAGAACAGGGTTCTGAGCAATTGATGTCAGTGACGTATAAATGAAATCCCAGTATAGATAGCCTACCATGGAGCATTGTTCGGCGAATCACTGTAATTTGTCTAGCCAAGGTCCCCGAATGGGTCTATAGTGGTTCCGAAAGTCTATTATGTTCTGAATGGTCAGGTTTCAGATTTGTGGGAAGGGCTTCCAGCCTGTAGGGAGCGGCTCCTATTCTGCACAATCGCAGCAGACGGCCGCAGTGGTGACCGAAACCGACGTGTTGCTCGCACCTGGCAGGACTCAGAGTCATCATGATGGATTTCGGTAGGTCATGCAACTGGACTGGCTTTCGGCATGTCCATCCCATCAATCATTTTTTCGGCCTTTACTTGAGAATCAGCATAAATTCTTAATTGTCTCATGTCATCGAAACAGCAAGGGGAGGTGTATCATGAGTGACGGAATTGGCCGGAGGGACTTTCTGAAGTTGTCTATGGCAACGGGAGCGCTGCTCGCAGTCGGAGAAGCAATGAAGGAGGGTGTAATGGCGCAAGCGACGGCAGGTATTACCGAAGTGGACAAGGTGACCATCTGGGTGCTCACAGACAATTATTACGACGCACTGAGACCGGATAGCAAAATTACCAAGCGGTATCGGGTTGTTCCCGGGAAGTCTATCCACGCTGAACATGGCCTCTCTTATTATGTGGAATCTGTCGTCAACGGGAAGACGAGTAACTGCATGTTCGACTACGGGCTCGACCCGGTCGGCGTGATGAATAACATAGCGATGCTGGGGCTCGACCTCGGAAAGACAAATGCCTTCTGTTTGAGCCACGGTCACTTCGATCATTGGATGGCCGCTGTGGAAATTCTGAAGCAGAATCAGTCAAAGATTAGCCGCGGGACTCCATTTCACGTGGGAGAAGAAGCTTTTCTACACAGATACGCGCTGCGCCCCGGAACCAACGAAGCTATGGATATCGGACAGTTGAAGAAAGAAGATATTGAAGCGCTTGGACTGAAAGTTATCGAGGGGAAAGATCCGGTTCAGATCATTCCGGGCGCATACTTCACAGGGAATATTCAGCGACTTACAGAATACGAAAAGATCAATCCGACCCTGCTCTGCAAGCGAGGGGAAACTCCCGAACCCGATGATTTTAGAGGTGAGCAGGCATTATTCTTCAAGGTGAAAGGCAAAGGACTGGTGGTCCTTTCCGGTTGCGCTCACACCGGCATCGTGAACACGGTGAAGCAGGCGCAGAAAGTTGCCGGCACGGACAAGCTCGTTGCGGTTATGGGCGGATTTCATCTCATCAATGCAAAACCCGAGGTCATCGAGCAAACCGTAGCGGACATAAAGGCAATGAAACCGCAGAACATAGTGCCGACCCATTGCACAGGATTCGAAGCAATCAATGCATTCGATAGAGCAATGCCCGCGGAATTCGTTCTCAATACAGCCGGGACGCAGTATACCTTTGAGGCATAGAGGCAAGAAGTTTCTGGGGAGGGCGTTTTTGCAAAAACGCCCTCCCCAGGCCCCTCCCCAAAAACTCCCAGATGATCGGCGTAACACCAACGCCTGTGTACAGCTGATACGGGTTACGTCCCCTGAAACCATGCCTTCCGAAAGTCTTAGTAACTCTTACCTTCTTTGAGCTTCCGAGTGATGATTGCCACAGTTTTCATGAATTGCTCCATACTTGAAGAATTCCAAGGAATTGGATGTGTTAGACTGTAATCATTCACTTACGAGGGGCCTGAATTTGTCATTGCGAGGCCGTAAGGCCGTGGCAATCCCCGAAGTGTAGGAGATTGCTTCGCTTCGCTCGCAATGACATGACCCTAACCATCGGTTTTACAGCCTTTCCCCCGCGTAACTGAATGGATACGTTAGACTTTTAGGTTGAGAATCTTTCGTTTTTCTGGTCAGCTATGAACGGCACTTACATTATGAAGGAGGTAGAACAGTGGATCCCACCTTTTTTATGCCGGAAATTCCCATCCTTGGCAAAATTGTCCGTCCCCTTGTGGTATTTATTTTCTTGCTCATCGCATTTCGAGTTTTTGGAAAAAGAGAACTCGGCTCGATAAGTCCCTTCGATCTAGTTATATGGCTAACGATATCAAATGTTCTCCAAAATGCCATGATAGGACCGGACAATTCGCTTACGGGAGGACTAATTGGCGCAACCACGATGTTCGCTGCCAATTACTCCTTTGCATCGCTCGCATATCGCTTTCCCAGTTTTGAGCGGCTTATACAGTCCGCACCCACAGTTTTGGTTGAAAATGGAAAAATCCTAACGGGAAACCTGGACAGAGAGCTTCTCTCTATCGAAGATTTGCGCCACGTCTTGCGGAAGAATCAGGTGGACTTGGATGAGGAGCTCCCCAATCTAAGAAAGGTCCTTCTGGAATCTGATGGAGCCATAACAATCGTCCGTAGAGCTACATGGAGAGAGAGGCATGCAGAAGGTGCGTAAGACAAGAAGTTGAAGTAGAAGCGGTGGCAAAGATGAGCCCTAAAGCATCCGGCCCTGCTACAAACGAATACTTGAGGACGCAAAACGAAAAAGGCAGCATTAGATGACGAAGAAAAAGACATTCTGGCATCGTATGACCGCGGTGAATGCGGTCCGGGAAAGATTAAAAAAGTAAATAAAAAAACTCGGTGAACATGCAGGGGACACTCTCCGAAAAGACAAGAGAATAAACACTTGGATGTCATCAAAGGACTTGGATCAAGTGACCGGCGATGGCCGTTGAGGGTGGAATCCCTTATCAGATCTTGACATCCGGCATCATTCACAAATATGTGTCAGGCCGGCTAATTGCAAAAAAGATTAAGCCGTGATTTGGACTTCCTTCATCGCATGTGATATCATTTAATGACACTATGAAATTGAGCAGCAAGCGTCTAAAAACAGTGCGTGCAATTTTTGAAGATCCGATCCGTTCTGACGTTGAATGGACCGACATAGAAAATCTGCTTCATGGTTTGGGGGCTGAATTGAGCGAGGGGCGAGGTTCGAGGATACGGGTTTGTTTCAAAGGGGTCCGAGCTGTCTTTCATCGTCCTCACCCACAAAAAGAGACGGACAAGGGGGCGCTCAAATCAGTAAGGCGGCTTCTGACCGAAGCAGGTATCAAGCTACAGGAGTAGGATCATGCTGAAATATAAAGGATATGCCGGCCATGTGGAATATGATGATGAAGCACGAATTTTTCATGGGGAGGTGCTTGACCTAAGAGATGTCATCACTTTCCAGGGAAAGAACGTTGAAGAACTGGAAAAGGCATTCCGAGAATCTATTGACGACTACCTGGAGTTTTGCGAGCAAAGAGGTGAAGAGCCCGATAAACCATTTTCCGGACGGTTAATGCTGCGCTTACCGCCAAACTTGCATCGCAAGGCGTATGTCAGCGCTGTCCGAGAGGGCAAAAGCCTAAATCAATGGATTGCGGAGAGATTGGAACAGGCTTGATCTCAATGAACGAAGAGCTTGGCACCTTGACCTGGGGAGATGAAGTCGATGTAGCTCCCGAGACTCTGTATGCCGAAGCGACGGGTAGTGGTCTACCGTCATGGATGGAGAGCGATGAAGATCGGACTGGGAATCGTTAATTCAGACGCCGGAGGGTCTGGGCAACACGTCAAACAAGAAGAGTGGTAGCGAACCGTTTCGGAACGCTTACAAAGGGATCTTGAATCAGGGCGAGCCCCGTGTGGGCCCGCCCCGATTCAAGCAAGATTATTCTTCAATAGTGTACTTGGTTTTGTCCTGTTTATCGAAGTCTATGTTGGCCTTGACGTACTTTGCATCAATACCCGCCTTTTTCAGTTCATTATAAGCCATTTCTGCTCGAACGCCGGTGGAGCAATGAATAACAATCGGCTTGTCCTTCGGAACTTCAGCGAGCCGCTTTTCCAGATCGTCCATCGGAATGCTGACCGCGCCAGGCAACACGCCTTCCTCAATCTCCTTTGGCTGTCCTGACATCGAGGATCGTTATGTCTTTGGAAGGTTTTAGCGAGCAGCTCCTTGAACGCCGCAAGATCGAACTCACCAGGAGCGAGTTTGCGGACATAAGCTATTTTCGTTGCGGCCGGACCCTTGGCGATCTGTTTGCCGGCCTTTTCCCATGCCTGAAAACCGCCTGACAGGACGCTTACCTGCTTGTAGCCCCAACCAGAGATCTTCTTGAATGCATCCTGTGCAGATTTCAAATTGCCGTCCTGATTGCACAGAATGATGGGAGCTGCCATATATTTCGGGAATTGGTCTTTCATCTTATCAAGGCCGCCCGATGGAACAGCCGTTGCCTTAGGCATATGGCCCTTTTCTATCTGCTTGGCGGGCCTGAGATCGAGGAGGATGTAGGATAGGTCCTGTTTATCGTAATTATCTATGGCTGCCATATTGGAAACCGTTATATTGCCTGCCTTTTTCCATGCGGGCAATCCGGCATGAAAGACTTTTATCTTCTTGTAACCGAGTTTTTCCGCCTTCCTGGCGGATAATGGACTCATCACTCAAGAAAAACCCGAGCAATAGTAGATTTGCAGGACCTCTTTGTCCTTGGGCAGGACTGTTTCCGCCAGCTTGTCGAACTCGAAGAAAGGCATGGCAACGGCCGTGGGTATATGCCCTTCGTTGTACATCGGTGTCGGGCGGCTGTCCAACAGCACATACTTTCCTTTTTCAGGCCCCTTTGCCACGAGTTTCGCGACTTCCTCCACCGAAGCGAGTTGCTCTTTGGGAACCTCTATGCCCTTCTTTACTTCCACCTCTTTGGCGAAATTCTTTCCGTCTTTCTTGATGTAAACGATTCTGACGGACTCCTGCTTAGGCACTTCTTTCATGCTGGGGGCATTCTTCAGCACAGTCGAGTCGTCGAAATAAATGACCTCATTGTCCTTATCAATGCCGAGCTGAATGGTGTTGGCCTTCATGGCAACATCGACCCATTTACCGGCAAGGATATTGTCCATCTTGTCGTATTGGTGACATTTCAAGCAGCTTGCATCAGATTTGGACGGCAGTTTATCCTGCGCGACCGCGGCGCCCGTAAACCACGGCGCGGCGCTCGCCAGAGCCATTGCCAAGGTGAGTACTATCAGTCCTCTGCCTATCATGGCTTCCTCCTTTTCTCTGTTTCATGGAAATTGTTTCACCTTCCGTTAGACGGTTTTGTATAAAGCTTTGACGTGGGTTCTACGGAGGTGCAGGGAACAATCTTTTACTATACTAATATATAAATAAATCAAGATCCATTTTTTTCTGAGAGATATGATGGATAATTTTTCAGCTGGTCGCGTTACCCGCTTATTCAGTAATCTTCTTATAAAACATCGCCTTATGCCCGGATAGATCGCTCTCGGAAATCTGCTTGCGGATCTTGACAACATCAACTTTGCGTGCCGTTCCTTGCAGGAGCAGAGCATCACGCCGTTCTAAACCGCCGCTCAATCCACCAATCGCGAGCAGTAGCGACAAAGCAAGTATGGCAATGAAGAGAAGATCAGTGGGTCGGTCCTGGATTCGGCGGAAATCCGACAAGTTCATGAGTTTCTACTCCTGGTTCGCATTATCATTGTCCCGGAATCGACAGCGAAGGCAACGAATACAGTCGAGGTCGTCGGGAAAGCTGACACCCAAATCGCACCGAGAAGGAATCGGCCGAGGCGCCCACTTTCTAAATAGACTAATTTTGTTGAAGATCGCCAGGAAAGCTCCTGCGGGACATAAATAACGGCACCAAAATCGAAAATACACGGTTGATGCGGCAAGGCACACCAGGGCCAATGCCCATACCCAATAATCCATGGTCAAACGGAAAAAATGCTGGAGCGGGCTGAAATAGAACCAGACAGTATCGTTCGTGACCAAAGCCAGACTTAGCAACAATGCTAACATCAGGAATTTGACATACCGCCCTACCCGTTCTAACGGATAAGATGCCCTGCGTTGAAGCCGCCGCACAGAAACAAGTTCCTGCAACGCGCCAAAGGGACAGAGAAAACCGCAGAACGCCTGTCCCCACAAGACTGAAATCCCAATCACAGTGACAAAAAGAAGATTGCGCCAGAGAATTCCACGCGCCGGAATGTCGCCGTTTAGCAGAGCAAGCACGTCGAGGCAGGTGAAGGGGGCGTTCAGCCAGAAACCAAGGACCAGTACGGAAGCAGCCAACCCCGCCATACGAACTCTGCGAGACCCTGAATAAAAGGCAAATAGGAAGAAGATCACCATGAAAATCACGGCCCACAGCCGCGGGTCTTTCATCTCGTCAAGAAGGTTCCACGGAGTCTCGAGCGTAGCGGAATCGGGCGCAGGAAGGTCCAGCAATGGCGCGGCGATACGGTTACCACTTTTTTGGAGAATGTTAATGATTGCCTGCGCACTAATCGTCGCTCCAGTCATCGTATCCACGTCCGTACCCAGTGGTCCCAGCAGCCGGCGGCCGCGTAATCTTACAAGCCAGTTATCAATCCCCTTGATGTAAGAAGGTGTTTCTTTTGATTGTACCAGCTTGATTCCACGAATTACCCCAGTATCAGAAACAGATAACAGGAGATTGATAGGCCCCCCATAGCCTCGCACCTCGCCGGCTATCGGCATCGTGCTCAAGGTTACAGTGAACCCCGGTTCAGCCGCAGATTTGCCTATGTAGTGCGGATAAGGTTTATCCACGAAGGTGAAGCTTTCTGAACCGGAGATCTTTTTGAGTTCGTCTTCGGAGAACCGCACAACAGGGGTTGCGCCGGGTATGCCAATAACCAGCCTCCAGGCCATGGCAGTCCCCACGATGAAAAAGAGGAACCACGAAAATCTTATATAAGGGAATGACGCGCGAGCTCGCGACTGATAATTCGCCAAGGCTGGATCTATCCGGCTAAACAGTGTTTCGCATAGAATCAGGATAGCGGGTGTAATCAAAATTATGGCAAGCACAATGCACGCTCGTTCCGCTCCGAAGAGCGGGAACAAGATCCCTCCGGCCAGAATCGCTCCTGCCGCGGCTCCATAATGGTCCGCGGCATCCGTCCAGCCAGATGTTTCTCCCGCGTTGGAAGCCGATGCCAAGTGTCGGGATGCAGCCAGTGGAAAAGGAATTCCTGTGAGAACACCCGAGAATCAGAACAAGTAGGCATATTATGGTTTCTATCAACCACGGCGCCGAGCCTGCCAACAATTGCAGTGCTGAGGTGAGCAGTAAACAAAAAGCGGAAAAGATGATAAGAACCGCAACCAGAGGTCTATCATTAGCCTGGATTCGGGTCAGGAGCCGGCCCACTACGTAGCTGCCGCCAGCCAAACCGGCCATAAAAATGCCTGCCAAAAGCCCTATTCTTTCGAATACATATCCGAACAAACTTTGATAGCTATAGATTAGGACGATCTGCATTCCCATGGCGCCGGCACCAACCGCAAAAATCGCTAATAGCGCTTGAAACCTCGTCTCTGCGCCCGATCGCGGCCCCCATCGTGTGCGGAAGCTTATTCTGGTCAGCAGAAAGGAAACAAGAGGAATCAGAAAGACGATCAGTCCTGCGTCGCGAATTCTATTGAGAATCCCCATCCAATCTGACCCTGAAAACCGCCCCCAGAGAATCATTGCAAGAAATGAAGAGATCGGGGCAAAATCGGTATTTGTCAGAGCTGGAGACAGCTCCAACTCTTTGGCCACTGATTTTGTTCTCTCCTTCTGAATAATCGTGGCGAATGCGTCCGGATCGAAGAAAGTCTTGCCCAGACTTAGATAGCGAATTTTGAGCACCTCAGGATCCAAGCTAATCACGTCGGTTGCAGCGGAGGCGAAAAACAGTGTGGTGTCCCCCGGCGTGCCTTGAACCACCGGGAACACTTGTTTCAACGTGTGATAAATTGATCCCGCGTAAGATGCTACTTCCACTCCCCAGAAATTTTCAGCCGAGGTCACGCTCGTAACCAAAAAACCTGCGGGAGTTAAGGATCTCAAAACCGATTGGAAGAACTCCAAAGTGTAATATCGGTTCCAAAATGACGAGACAGGATCGGGGATTATACATACCACCGCATCGTACTCGTTTGCCCCAAGCCGATTTACATAGAACCTACCATCGGAAAAAATCATGCGAACACGTGGATCGTTCAGCGCTTGTGTCTCGGATTGTGAGAAATATCGAGATGCTGTTTCCAGTGTTCCCGGATCAGGCTCGACGACATCCACCCGTTCAACCGGGTACTGTAGTAGTGCATGTAAGAAGCTTATTCCGCCCCCTATCAGCAAAAATTTTCTTCCCTGGGGATTCTCAGCGATGACCAGTGCAGATAGTCGACCGGCTGTTTGCGGGTCCGGAAACGACGTTATGATCTTGCCGTTGCCAAACAGAGAGAACTGTTTTCCCAACACACCAACTTCCACCTGCTGATACCGGGTTGATCGCGAGGCCACCAGTTTGAGTCCCGGATGCAGAGTTCCCCATCTGAACTCGGCTGACCAATCAGAGATACTGATTCCAATGGGCGACAGGAACAAGGTCCCTATAAACAGGAGGGCGGCAGGACCTGTAAGATGCCGTTTCAATTTTAACCATGAACGATTTAGAATCGCTGCTGACGCTAACAGAAGCGCCATTAAAGCAGCAATCTGTACCGGAATCAGAATGGGCAACAAAACAAAAGTCAGGGCCAGCCCTCCGACAAGGCTGCCCAAAGCCTCAAACGAATAGATCCGCGCAATAAAGCCGGCGTCCGACCCTTGAACGGCTTTGCAGCCAATCGGAAAAAGGAACCCGGTGATGAAGGCAGTACTGAAAGTTCCCACTGGTACGGCGAGTAAAATGCCATGCAATGGAGCGACTTCGGCAGGCGAGACCCGGAAAATAGCAGGAATAAAACGAATTATGAAAATCTGAAGAATTAGCGAGCAGCCCAGGGCCACGAGACTATGAAGGAAGACAGGTCTAAAATCGGTGTTGAATCTCTTGACCAGCAAAGCGCCGATCGATGCCCCTGCTCCGATCTCTGCAAGCCAAGTTCCCAGGAATATCCCTATGGAGATCTCCGTGCCATAAAAGATCCCCAGTATTTCTCGAAGTAATACAATTTGCCCCGTGAGGGATGCCAGGCCGAGAATGAAAAATGTCAAATAAATCAACAAAATTATTGTCTTGGGATCGGATCGGCGCAGAGGTCGGCCCCTACCGCAATCGGTTACTGTCGGCATCCCTGCTGGTCAGGAATGTCGGTGGCGATTCAGCGAATGCAAATCAAAATAATCTATTTTGCATTCACCTTAAAATTTGCTTGAGCTAAAATAAGTACCTATCATGAACATGAGGACACGCCAAGGTCAGCCCGGCAAGCCAGGAGGTTAATATGGATACAAAACAGTTGGCGGAATGGGTAGAAACCCGGATTTGCCTTCCTTGCAAACAAGGCTATACTTGCGATGACTGGGAATGTGAACAGGCGAGGAAAATTGCGGATATACTCAAGCGCATGGTTCCATTCCAAGGAAAGAATAGCGAAGGCAAAGATATTTCCGGTTGGTTTGTACCGGAATGAGATAAACGCGGACGAGATTGTGAGATATACAACTACAGCTTCGGAATCTTGAGGCAGCTTCATAGTCTGTGCACGTGAGGAATCATGGCTCGAACGGACGTCTTTGTCTGTGAACTTTGCCCGAAGAACTGCAGAATTACCGAGGGCCACAGCGGAGACTGCAAATCTCGCATAGTTCTTGACGGACAATTGAGAGCAATTACTTACGGGCGGCCATGTTCTATTCATGTGGATCCGGTAGAAAAGAAACCCTTGTTTCATTTTTTACCGGGAAGTCGGATTTTCTCACTTGCCTCCGCGGGGTGCAACCTCCATTGCAAGTTTTGCCAGAATTGGACAATTTCCCAGGTCGCGCCCGAAGATCTCCGCAGTGTTGACTTTCCTCCGGATAAGGTAGTCCAAGCGGCCCTTGCACAGAAGTGTCTCTCAATTGCATACACCTACACTGATCCGGTTATCTTCTATGAATATACCCTCGAAACGTCGAAATTGGCGCGCGAAAAACGGTTGCGGAACGTGACCGTTACCGCGGGATATATTAATCGTGCGCCCATGGAACTTCTCTGTCAGGTGATCGATGCCTCGAATACGGACCTGAAAGCGTTCAGTGATTCATTTTATAAAGAATTGTGCGACGCAACGCTGAAGCCTGTATTGGACGGAATGGTCCTGATGAAAGAGAGAGGAGTGTGGTTGGAGGTGACGAATCTTATCGTTCCTACCTTCAATGACGACCTCGAAATGATACGAAAAATGTGCCGGTGGATGCTGGCAAACCTCGGACCCGACACGCCTTTACATTTGAACCGATTCCATCCTATGTACAAAATGAGGAATCTGCCCCCGACACCGGTTGAATTCTTGATGAAGGCCAGAACCGAAGCTCTGGAAATAGGATTGAAATACGTTTATGTTGGAAACGTGCTCGGGACAGGCGCAGAAAATACTTATTGCCAGAATGACGGAACATTGCTCGTAAAAAGGGTGGGGTATTCCATCTCCGAGAACAACCTGGTCAACGGAAGTTGCCCGAAATGCGGCGCAAAGATTGCCGGAGTATGGCATAATGAAGAGCAAACATCTTGAGATCCTTGCTGCCGGCGAACGGGAGCTACAGCTTGACTGATGTATTTTTCGATTCAGCAACAAACTCTTTTTTGCCATTACTAGATCATTCCCGGAGTAACATACATTTATTGCAGGCCTCGGGCCGAAGATTTTTTCTGTTGACCCTGGCGGCATCAGCTTCCATTTTCATTCTTGGTTTATGGAAATGCTCCGCGGACAAATGCCACTATAAGCCGGCTATGTTCGCCAGACGGATCTGAGGGAAAAGTGAAAAGAGCGACCCTTCTCTTGTTCGTTTTGATTACCGTGCAGGTTGTAGTTTTGGACTTGATGCCGGTCTTAGCCGAGGAACCTTCTCGGCGCGGTGTTCAAATATGAAAAAATAAGGCGACCTGCGGTTGCAGGGATGTTCTATCCAGGTGACGCTGAGATATTGCGCCGTATGATTAATGACTCACTTAAAGCAGTAAAGAAAGAGGAATTCCCTCAGTCAGTGAAGGCGATTCTTTCACCTCATGCCGGGTACCAATACTGCGGCACGACACTGGCTTCGGCGTTCAAACAAATTGAGGCTCCTTCATTTAATTACGACACTGTGATTCTTATCGGTCCAAGTCATAGAGTAGCGACCAAGGCCGCTGCATTGAGTTCCGCGGACGCCTGGGAAACTCCACTCGGAGTGGTTCCCGTCAATACCGCATTGGCCAGGCAGTTTGTCGCCAAGAACAGCAGAATAGAGTTTGACGATAATGCTCACATGCAGGAGCATTCCCTAGAAGTCCAGTTGCCTTATCTTATGGCAGTCTCCGGCGGGAAGCCGTTCAAAATAGTCCCAATACTAACTAACGGCCCTGATCCTTTGGATAACGAAATCTTGGCTCAGGCTCTGTCGGATTTGGCTGCAGATCCCAAGATCCTCATTGTGATTTCATCCGATCTGAGTCACTATCCCTCGAGCGCTACAGCCGAAAACGTGGATAAAGCAATCCTGGATGCAATCAAGTCTTTGCATGTCTCTACCATCGTAGATGAAAACCGAAAAATACTGAAAGCCGGCCATCCCGGGCTGTCGGTCACCATGTGCGGGATGGAGTCGGTGCTTTGCGTGATACGGGCCGCATCTCGGCTTGGGTTGTCCGAGGCGCGTGTGGTAAACTATACAAACTCCGGAATGACCGGCGGAGATAACCGTCGCGTAGTGGGGTATGGCGCCATGATATTTACCGGTTCCGGAAAACAGGGGAACGCTGGCCAAAATCTGTTAAATTTTGCTTTTGGAGAGCAAAGCCGGCAGGAGTTGCTCGCTATGGCGCGAGGGGCTGCGAAAGCTGCGGTAGAAGGCTCGTGGGTATCATACGACCCGAGCGAAAACCCTGAGCTGCAGGTTAAGGCCGGGTGCTTTGTCACGCTGAAAAATGATGGCGTTCTAAGGGGCTGCATTGGCCGGTTCACGTCAAACGAGCCTCTCTGGAAAACGGTCCGCGAGGTAGCCGTCTCCTCCGCGACTCGGGATACTCGATTTTCGCACAATCCTGTTTTGCCGGCCGAAATTCCTCACTTGGAGATCGAGATTTCCGTGCTGTCCCCTATGCGAAAGATATCTCGGCCACTGGAAGAGATTGAACTCGGGAGGGACGGAATTGTTGTTGAGGACCACGGCCGAAGCGGGACGTTTTTACCTCAGGTTGCAACTGAAACCGGCTGGTCATTGGAAGAATTCTTAAGTCATTGCGCCAGTGACAAAGCAGGAATTGGGAGGCAAGGTTGGAAAAGTCCGACCGCGCAGATCTTTGCTTATACTGCGACTATTATCGAGGAAAAAAAGGGGGACCTGGGGCGTGACAGCAAATAGGTCGAAAAATTTGGAACTCTGATTTTTTGAAACGAGCCCAAGATAATCTCTCCACGAAAGTACAAGATTATCGCTCTAAAAGGATCGGGGATATAAGGTACATGGAAATATCGAGATTGAAAACAAACAGCACCGGCAAGCATTTTATCAAGCCGAAGCACCCGGGAGGAGGAGCATGGAAAATTTTATTGCCCAAAACTTAATCCAAGCGTCGGACGTGTCATCATATTCCTGTCATTTTCTAAGAAATTGTTGGCATTGGGGCTTTTGGTTGGGGTTCATTGTCGGGATCATCGGGGCTTTGATATTATTCTTGATGAAACCCACACAATCGACTTAATTGCGCTCGCGGGTATCAAATCGGACAATAGGACTGCACGTCGACCCGGGTATTTCACGCCTTATATGAGTTCTAAGGGTTGGACCAAGTGATCAAGAAAGAGCCTATGAATTTACCGGCTATCCACGCTGATCGACAATTGCGTATTCCCGGTGACGTTCCAGAAGATTTTGCAAATGCCGTGGTAACACTGCTGCTCTTAGGCATTGCAGCCGCTCATCAGTGGGACCTAATTTATTGTTATCCACCGGAAAAATCATTACCTTGGATCAAAGGTATTTTGAAAATGAATGATACATCGGCAATGACCCATGCGAATGTCGAGTGGTGGGAACATCAGCTCCGTGGGCACTGAAAGTATTTCGAGGTTATGGCAAACAATTAAATACGAAGACGGTGTGAATGCCAATTAAGATCGATATTTCAGCTTTTATTAGCGATTACTGTGAAGGAATAAAAGACAAAGAACTTATAGTTCGGCACAATATAACTGCCAGAGAATTAACGGCAGTAGTAAAGAAATTACTGAGCAATGGAGCCATTTCGAGGAAACAGTATCTCGAACGCAATCGTAAAATACAGCAAGCCGACGTGAAGGCGGAAACGGATTTCCTAAAATCTCTTCATCACTGCCCGACCTGTAGCCACGCACAACCCTTTCCTTTCACCGTCTGTCCAGCCTGTGGGTCAACGGTAGAGTCCGCTGTGGAGTCTTCAGGCCCGGATAGTTCGGCGCTGAGAGTCCAAGAATCGGTTGCAGCAGTGAATGGTTCGCCGGGTCAGCTGGAACACATGCTCGGGGCTCACTTAGCGGATTTATCCCCTGCACCAGGCTCAAATTACAATTTTGATGGGGCGAATTATATTGTAACGGGGATCATTGGGTACCACGAAAATGCGTCGGCATTGAAGGCAGCCAAATCTTCGGGCGAGGGTCCATTGCTTTCAGTAAGGATCTATAACTCGGATCCGTCTATACAGGAACACATTTCAAGATTCCTGGAAAAGATAGTTGAATATCAGAGTGGTATGAATGATTCGAATATTGTCCGCATAGCCGGGACTGCCACCCTGGAAGGAAAACGGGTCGTCTTGCATGAATTTATGCCCACGGATCTTGGAGCCCTGATTCGCGGGACGCCGGACGGTTTACCATTGGATTTGATAGATAAATTGGTCCCTCAGGTTCTGAATGCTGTAGCGTACACTCATTTGCATCGGAGCAAAGACGGAACCATTAGGAAAGTGCCTCATATGTTCCTGACTCCATCCAGTTTTCTTTTTGATAACGACAAATGCCTGGTCAAACTGGCAGATTGTGGAGTTTGGCGTTCAAAAGTGGATATACGAGGTCACAAAGAGCACCTTTGGGAAGAACCCACAGTGGACCCCTCGGCGCTGGCACCTGAGGCCTTTGTCCTTAATAGTAAGATGGTTAAAGGGACGGCCGCCGATATTTACGCTTTGGGAATAGTTCTGTACAGGTTGGTTACGGGACGTCAGCCATTCTCTGGCAAAAATATGCAGGATTACAGCTTCTTGCATCTAAAGACGTTCGCAATTCCCCCTCGCGTTCATAGGTATACGATTCCCGCCTGGCTGGATGGGATGATATTGAAATGCTTGGAAAAAGATCCGACGCGAAGGTGGAGAAGCGCCACTCAAATGGAGCTATCCATTGGCAAAGAGACTATTCACTAGATGAGTTTTTAGGTCAGGAGTGATCGCATGATGGCCACGGAGCTGCCTTGAAAATTACTGAGAACCGGATTTTTCATGTGCAGGCGCTTCGAGCAGCGCTTTACCTCTGTTAGGACGGTTCGAGCCGCTACAGAAAGCCATTACTGGACCGATTCTCCTTAAGGCTGCTTTGGGCGGTGTCGCTGCCTGAGCGCTACGATTCCGCCCTGCCCTCTTTCTTGGATATGACATGGCAATAAATTTTATTTGTGATAGCTGCCAGGCTGAAGTCAGGGGCGGAGATCCTTTCTGCCTCAATTGCGGCAAAATTGTCGCGAATATTTTGGAATCGGGCAATTTAGCAATCGAAATCGCAGATGTGCCATCCGCGCAACTCCGAAAAGAAATCCTACAAAAATTCAAGAAGTGGTTCCCCGGAATTGACCCTATAACAGCTGAAAACAGGCTTCGGAAAGGGCCATGGATTTTTGTCTCCGGAATTGATGAACCATCGGCAAACCGTTTGCTGGAAATTTTCAAGTCAATGAAAATCGACGGCCGCCTCGTCCATGACACCGGAAGACATTCATGGCTGCAACTCCTTTGGAATCCGGGCCTGTTTATAGCGGCCGGCCTTATAACCGTGGCAGCATTGGTTCACGGCCTAATCGGATTTATCATTTTCCTGTTCGGAGCTGCTTCGCCTTTTTCATGGGCTTTTTGGAAAAGCAATCGGCAAATGCCGCTGCTGGACCGGAGTGCAATCAATTCCGAGGCTCCGCGATGGATTGATATTGCTAATCAATACTCGAAAATCATAAGCAAATTAGCTATTGAGGATGCAGAGTTGTTGAGATCGGTTATGAGAATGATCATTGATCTTCAACAATCTCTCAAGTCTCGTTCATTGGTCTCAGTCGCTGCTGGTGAAGACCGTGGTGATCTGTATACGACTTTGAATAATTCCAGTCTCACTGCTATCGACTTGTGCCGCCGAATCAACTCTTCTCAAGGTCAGGAAAGAGATAGACTTCGGAGCGAGCTGCAAGATTTGATCCGCGCACTTGGTAGATCCCATGATCAGCTCACAAAGCTTGACCGAGAGGAAATCAAATCTGTCGAAGAATTGACACGGGACATCGATAAGACCATTGAAAGCATAGATCGAATTATTCAGGACATCCGCTCTCCGTTGGTCCCAACTAGTCTCGCATCGAGCGAAATAGGCTCCCGGGACGCAAGACATCCCTTGTTAAAAGAATCCGAATGATGCGGTTCTCCGCGTCTCACGGGATCACCGCATCATATGAACTGATCCATCTGTGCAACTATCTAGGCTTCTTTTCATCCTCCGGTCTTTTGAGGGATGCTGGAGGAGATACTTGAGGTGGCCGTCTCTGCTGAAGCTGCTGCTGCTGAATGTGCTGCTGCTGAAGCTGTTGTTGACGGACTTGCTGCTCTCGAAATTGCTGCTGCCGAATCTGTTCCTGTTGAAGCTGCTGCTGCTTGATCTGCTGGTTGCGCTGTTGATCTAATATCTGCTGCTGTCGTAAGGCCTGTTCCCGGGAAGCCTGTTGCCGCTGTAAGTCCTGCTGTTTTTGGCGTTCCAATTGCCGTTGCTGCTCCTGATCTCGAATCTGCCGTTGCTTCAAATCCGATTGACGCTTCTCGGCATCTCTTTGCCTCTCCAGTAATTGTTGTTGACGTAATTCTTGCTGTCGCACCTGCTGTTTTTGAAGTTCCTGTTGCCGAATGTCAGGCTGTTTTTGGCCTTCCAAGTGCTGCTGCTGCAAACGTTGCTGACCTGTTTGTTGCTGCAACTGTTTTTGGCGCTCAAGTAACTGTTGTTGCCGCAAATTTTGCTGACGGACCTGTTGTTCCCGGAATTCCTGTTGTTGTTTCTCAACCTGTTTTTGGCGGTCCAACTGTCTTTGCTGCAACGGTTGTTCAGTCTGTTTTTGACGTTCTAATTGCTGCTGCTGACGAGCCCGTTCCAGGGGTTGCTGCTCCAATGGTTTTTGAATTTCCGGAATTCCTGTTATAGCCCGCGGCTCGCTCCGCAAGGCCGGTAGCTTTCCGAGCTTTTGCTGCTCCAAGAATTGAAGAGTTCCCGGTCCTATAGTTGACAGGGATTTGGATAAATCATTTAGTCGTCCAATAAGCTCATTGCGTTTTTCCGGATTTCGTTCGGTGGCTGCCTGTTTCGAGAGATCCTGGATGTTGTTTCGTGTTTGCTCCGCATTAGATTCCGCCTGCTTCCGGGCTTCAATTGATTGTTGCAGTGAGGCTACTCGGTTCTGAAACAGCTCTCTGGCTTGTGCGTTCGGAATTTTATTTGAATCTCGTCTAAGTGCGGCAAGGTTCTCCTGAGTCGCAAGATCCCCGGATCCAGCAGTATCATATCGTTTTAATTGCCCGGCCAATTTATCTTCCAATTGGGCTCTCCTATCCGGGTTATCAGCTTTAGCAAGCTCCCTCACAATAGTATCTACCTGCTGTTGATTTTTGGGAATAAGTGCTTGACCACTCGCCACATCACCCTGAATTCGGGATAACTCCTGTCGCATGGCCAATCGTTTTCCAAGATTCGGTTCCTTGGCGATCCTGGTACGTAAATTTCCAATTTCCTCCCCGGCCATATTTCCCAATCGAGTTTGCACATTTAGATCCGAGCTTAGTCTATCTTCAAATTTTCGGTCTACTGCCAGATTCCTTGGAGAATTTAGAGACTTCGAAATGATATTGGAGAGATCCGCATCCCGAGGTAATTTCGTAGAAAAATTAAGCTGCTGCCGTTCAAGCGCTGTGAACCGCCGGTCAAGCTTATTAATGTGCTTGGCAGCCCAATCAGCTCGAATGTTCACCTGGTCGAGTCTTCTTTGGGATAGCCTGAGTAAATTCATGTCTCCGGTCATTCGTGCCAAGTACATTAGGCCTGGCAAGTTCCCTTTGCCGAAGTCGCAGACCGGCCAAGTGATCTCGATAGAAAAAGATTCCTCGTCGGCAAAAAAATCGCTGAATATATACATTAATGATTGCCGGGTCCACCTGATACGGAATATCGATTACGAATTCTCCTATACCGGGCATAACGGCTATGTAATCCGCGCTCGGGTAAGCGGGCGGCAATATACTAACCTCAAATGCCGGATATTCATCGGTAGTGTCCCAGTCCCCGATATAATAATCAGGGGCGATAGCTATTTGCGGCGGTTGAAGAGGGAGTGTCTCAGCCGTGGCCGGAATATTGCATTCGTTGCAGTGGCAACAATAGTCCCCGGAATGGTAGTTTGTTCGACTAATCTATTGATATCCTCAGGCGGGACGGCAAGGAGATCAGGAGTATTCTTCCCTTCTTCAATCAAGAGATTATGGCAAGAAGGCACAACGTTTTGCTCACCATTCAATTTCGTGACGATCACCTGTCCGCTCAAGACCGTCACCAGGGTGGTTTCAGGAGTATAAACCTCGACTGAAAAATCGACCGGCTGATCCGTCGCGGGGTAAATAGAAACCAGCGGTGTATTAACTGAGAAAGGCGCTGTCTGCATTTGTTGCGTAGCGAAGCGAAAAATCCCGCTGTTGATCTGAATACTCGGGACTTCGCGACCATCCCTCGGTTCGGAAGCTAGTGACA
>CAWJJL010000021.1:0-32725 GCA_963843165.1 uncultured delta proteobacterium
TCCCCCCGCCTCGATTTTCCTTTTCGGAAGCGCCGGCAAACATCCCGCTGGCCGCAGGATTTGTCTCCGCCGCGCTGGACGCGACCACGAAACGGAGCCTCTCCAGCGAGATTCTCGAACCGCAGATCGTGGACATCTTTGCGGATCAGGGATTAATCTCGAAATTGTCAAACGTCGGCCTGCGATTGTGGCAATGACGCTCTATGTATGGAATGTGGATCGAAGCCTGTTTCTGGCCTCGAATATTAAGAAGCTTACCTCAGACTCGGATTCTCATCGGAGGCCCTGAAGTGACCCCTGATAATGCTTGGGTAATGAAGCATCCTGCCGTGGATGCCGGGGTATTCGGCGAAGGGGAATCCAGGATCGGCCCACTGGTAACGGCACTTCTTCGGACATATCCCGGACCTGGCCGGCTTTTTCATCAAAACACCCGCAGGACTCCACCTGGACACAAGACCTAATCCCATATGGGACCTGTCTCATGCCGTTATCCGTACTGGACGGACGGATTAGTCCATCCCTCGACGGTACGCTTTTCCTGGAAACCGTCAGGGGATGTCCGTTTCGTTGTCGGTATTGCTATTATCATAAGGCTTTTCAAGCGTGCGGGAGTATCCGGCGGGCTCGATTGATGAAGTTCTCGATTTCGCGTACTCGGAAGATTCCGGAGTAAACGAGATCTACCTCATGGATCCTACATTCAATGTGGGGCCGGGATTCAAAAAACTCGCCCGATCAATAGCAAGGCGAAGGAATCTTAGACAAGTAGCTCTTCACACGGAGTTGCGAGCGGACCTGCTTACCCCTGAAGATGTCCTTTTGCTAAAAGCTGCGGGTCTGGCATCGGCCGAGGTCGGACTTCAGACCATGAATCCCGCTGCCTTAAAACAAGCCGGGCGAACAGGGGATCCGGAAAGGATCCGCGAGGCGTCGCTCTGCTTAAAGATGCAGGGATAGAAGTCACCACGGGCATTATCCTTGGACTGCCGGGGGACACACCTGAGGGATTTACGGCCACGCTGGCATGGTTAAAGCGGACCGGGGCCTATTCAGTGGTCCATCCGTTCGTGCTTTCAGTGCTACCAGGGACTGATTTTCGTGCTGAGGCGGAAAACCTCGGAATAAGATTTCATCCTCGGCCACCCTATTATGTGCGCTCAACGCGGACATTCACCGAAGCGGACTTCAAAGCAGCCCTGTTAGAGTGCGAGAACATCTTTGATATGCAATTGGATTACATCCCACCGCCGTCTCTGGTGGACCAAGGTCCCTCTGTCATCACTGACATTGGTCAAGCGCCATACGTGAGCAAATGGATAGTCAACCTTGAGACTTCGCGCTGGCAGGATCTCCTATTGCCAGTTATTCAAAAGGCCTCGGACCCGTTCACTTTTTGGTTCAAAGGTCATTTCGACGAGAGATCTATCGTCTTCTTGATGCAGGAATTTGCCCATGCGAACCCCCATTCCTGCATGCACGTAGTGCTGGAGTTCAAGGATTTGCCCGATTTAAGATTCTTTCATAAAGCGGTAGAGGCTGCCGGGAATCCTAATCATTATCTAAATAGGGCTTTCAGTCCTCTTTACGGTGAGGACGATATAGTTTCAGTCAATTTTTGGATAATATGGCCGGATCCAGGAGATCCGGATGTTCGCGATAGAATCTCCGAAACTCATTGTGCAGTCGCGACTTTCATATGGACAGTAGATGAAATTAATGAAAATAGCTTATTGCAAACTTCCACTCCCCTGCTGATCTCCAGGTCAGCAGCGGAAATCGATTTTAACTATGAAAAGGTTTTTGGGATATTGCATGTGACTCACAATGATCGAAATGAGGAAGTATTATTCAGAGATTCACACTTGCAGGATAAATGGAATTCTTCTATTCGAAACATGAATTGCGCATCGAGATTTCCGGAAAATATTATTATTAAGTGACCGGACCATGAACACGATCTTGTTTTTACGTTGACGGATTCGGGATTTAGAGGTGATCGGGGCTGAACAATTTGGGCACATTTAGCTAGAATGAGATTTATATTGTAGTAGATTAATATTGTTTTTTAACTAGCCGTATTTGTATCTATAATATCATTAGAGCTAATATGTTGAAGTGAGCCTATTCGTATGTTCTTGACTTTTCCGGGAAAATCAGGTATGTTACCGGCATAATATCGACAAAATCAGAACGCTCTTAATTCATTTTTATATGGGATGGGTGTGACGGTACTATGAACTCGTCCAAATCCGTGGGGAATTCCCCCACTGTGGTGCCGATCCTTCCCTTGAGGGATATGGTTGTTTTTCCACACGTGTTGATCCCGCTTTTTCTTAAGGGATCTCGAGTTGTGAAGTTGGCCGAATCGTTGGTCGGCGGTGACAATCTCGTAGGTCTTTTTTATCAGAGAGCGCAAAACCGCCTTAGCCCTGTTCGTGAAGAGATCTCGGTGATTGGCACGCTCGCCCGTATTCAGCAGGTGGTTCATTTAGAAAATGGCGGTGTCAAGGCTATCGCGGACGGCATATCTCGCGTGCGACTGATTCGACAGATCCAGACTGAACCGTATTTCATGGGAGAAGTCGAATTCGTCGAAGAAGAAAGTGAGCCGCAAGAGCTGTTGGATACGCTTATACGCAGCGTGGCCGCGTTGTTCAAGATTACTCTGAGTCTCGGACGGCCAATGAGTGATCATTGGGCCGCTATGATAGAAAGAGCGGACGATCCCGGAAAACTGGCTGATCTCATTTGTGTATATCTTCCTTTAAAAGCTGAAGTGAAACAGGGCCTCTTGGAGATAGAAGATCCTTTGGCCCGGCTGAAAAAGGTCTTTTTATATTTGCAAACGGACATTCAGGCTAATTATCCTAAACTGCAAACCGCCGGGGAGGCGTTCCGGGGCCTATCTCCGCAAGAAGACAAAAAGAACTCGATCTGCGACAGCAAATGCGATCAATGCAGCGGGAGCTCGGTCCCACTGATGGGTCTCAGGCTTGCGAAGTGCAAGAGTTCCAAGAAAAAATCCGCAATTCGGGCATGCCGGATGATGCTGTAGAGGTGGCCACAAGAGAACTCCAAAGACTCGAACGGATTCCGCCTCATTCTCCTGAGTACATTGTTTCCAGGACTTATCTTGAAGTATTAACGGGTCTGCCTTGGAACATAACAACAACGGACAATCTGGACATAACTTCGGCACAGAAGACGCTTGATGAAGATCATTATGATCTAGTCAAAGTCAAGAATCGGATATTGGAGTTCCTCGCTGTTCGTAAGCTAAAGGAAGACAACAAAGGTCCGATATTATGCCTGGTAGGGCCTCCAGGCGTGGGAAAAACATCTCTGGGAAGGTCCGTCGCACGAGCCCTTGGCAGAAAATTTATCAGGATGTCGCTGGGCGGAATCCGCGACGAAGCCGAAATAAGAGGTCATCGTAGGACCTATATTGGAGCGATGCCGGGGAAAATTATTCAGGAGATACGTCGGGGAGGCACAAAGAATCCGGTATTCATGCTGGACGAGGTCGATAAGATCGGTCAAGACTTTCGAGGAGATCCTGCATGCGCGTTGCTCGAAGTTCTTGACCCGGAGCAGAATCATGCTTTCGGCGATCATTACCTGGATATTCCTTTCGATCTTAGTGGGGTAATGTTTATCGCGACGGCCAACCAGCTTGATTTTATGCCGCCGGCCTTGCGTGATCGCATGGAAGTCATACGCATACCGGGCTATACGGATGAAGAAAAAGAAAAGATTGCCGAACTCTTCCTTATTCCGAAAACCATGAACGAAAACGGCATTCAGGATCACCCCGTAAAATTCACTCCTGAGGCGCTGCGATTCATTATCAGGTCATATACCCGAGAGGCGGGTGTTCGCAATCTCGAACGTAAGATCGGTTCGGTTTGTCGCAAAATAGCTAGAGAGATCACTCAGGGAGAGCCTTTAAGAGAGGTCATAGATCCGGAAACAATCGAGCAATTGATCGGTCCGCCCAAATTTTACTTCGATTTAGCCGAGGAAGAGGACAAGATCGGTATTGCCACAGGGCTGGCATGGACTGAAAGTGGAGGTGACATAATTTTCATCGAGGTGGCGGGATTTAAAGGACAGAAAGAGCTTACGATGACCGGCTCTCTCGGAGACATAATGCAGGAATCAGCCCGCGCGGCTCTGAGCTACATGCGTAACACATGCGATCTTTATGGTATTGAACAGAGCGTGCTGTCCCAAACTGAGCTTCACATACACGTGCCCGCCGGCGGCATTCCAAAAGATGGACCCTCAGCAGGAATTACCATTGCCGTGGCTTTGGCTTCATTTTTTACCGGCATACCGGTACGCCGAGATGTGGCCATGACTGGAGAAGTCACGCTCAGGGGCCGGGTTCTTCCTATAGGCGGAGTTAAAGAGAAAATATTAGCGGCCAGACGAGCTGGGGTGAAGGAAGTCATTCTTCCGAAGAAAAATGAATCCAATCTGATAGATCTGCCGGACTATGTAAAGGACGAGATGATAATACATTTCGTAACCGATATCAGCGAGGCTATTCGGATTGCGCTGGTTTCGGAACCGCAAGCTGCTGGAACCGGCTTTTTTACTGAGGAGCCTTTTCTGCCGTTTTTTCAGGACGCCCAACCTGAATACGCGCCGGAAGTTGGGAGACCTGCCTGAAAAAATTGTGGCGAGCTTTCGATCACATGTATTTTTTCATGGCCTTTTTGGCTGCTTCATCCACCAATTCATTCTCCACGTGCAGACTATGTCCTCGCACCCAATTCCATTCGATTTCATGACGAGTGGAAGCACGCTCCAGGCGCTGCCAAAGGTCTAAATTCTTAACCGGCTTCTTGCTCGAGGTCAGCCAGCCTTTTTTTTTCCAATTATTGATCCATTCGGTTATTCCGAGACGCAAATACTGAGAATCCGTGGCCAATGCGATCTTCTTTGGGCTGGCAATGATTCTAAAGCTTCGATCGCTGCTGTCATTTCCATACGATTGTTTGTAGTGCTGGGCGCACCGCCGGATAGTATTCTCTCATCCTCGTGGTTGCGAATGAGCGCGGCCCACCCTCCGGGTCCGGGATTTCCCGAACAAGCTCCATCAGTGAAGATTTCTACAACATCATTCATCATATTTTTTTCACCGACCATCTCACTCCGGAATGATCTTGATATAGGCCTGCCTGGTCCTTGGACCATCAAATTCACAAAAAAATATACCTTGCCAGGTCCCGAGCACAGGCGCTCCTCGTAAAATGATTACGTGCACTGAGCTGCCCATCAGAGAAGCTTTTATGTGCGCGTCGGCATTTCCTTCGGTGTGTTTGTAATTTTCGTGGTGCGGAATCAGACTTGATAGCTTTTTATTGATGTCCTGAACAACTGCCGGATCCGCGGCCTCGTTGATGGTTATACCGGCCGTGGTATGAGGCACATAAACAACCGCTAATCCATCGTTTACTCCGCTTCGAGCAATGGCGTCCCGCACGTCTGACGTGATTTCAACGAATTCAATGCGAGAGCTTGTCTTCACCTTTAACATTTCCATGCGGATATCCTCCAAACGTCACTTGTAGAACCGTATGGCAAGTATACTACTTCTCAAATTTTCGGTCGGATTTCCCCAGCAATCTCCCAGGCCGACATTTCGGGGATTGCTTCGGGCTATGCCCTCGCAATGACAATAATTCTGCGATCCTTGCCAGCCCCCATTCTGCTTTGCGCATCCCATATGATTTTCACCATTGCCTACTCAGCGGTAGTGAAAAGCGCTTCGACGAAATGGCCCGCAGAAAATTCGCGCAAATCATCCATTTTTTCACCAATGCCAATATATCTAATAGGGATTTTTAGTTCATTAGAAATCCCTACAATGACTCCACCCTTAGCCGTTCCGTCCAATTTGGTTAGGGCGACTCCTGTAACCGGAATAACCTCATTGAAAGTGGTCGCCTGCAATATGGCATTTTGTCCCGTCGAAGCATCAATAACGAGAAGAGTTTCGTGCGGCGCGTCCGGAATTTTCTTAGCTAAAGTCCGCTTCACCTTCTTTAGCTCTTCCATCAAAGGGACTCTAGTGTGTAATCTCCCTGCGGTATCCACCAAAACAATATCAATGTTCTCCTTCATAGCTTTATCAACAGCCTCGAATACCACTGATGATGGATCGGCTTTTTCCTTCCCCTTCACAACCGGGCACCCGACTCTGGTGCCCCATATTTCCAGCTGTTCCACAGCTGCTGCCCTGAAAGTATCAGCAGCGGCCAGTAACACGCTTTTCCCATTGTTCTTGTGCTGAGCCGCTATCTTGGCCATAGTAGTTGTTTTTCCCGACCCGTTTACTCCAACCATCATTACAACAAAGGGTTTCACTCCAGCCCTTATTCTTAATGGTTCTTCCACTCCGACAAGAATTCCCATTATGAGAGATTTTAAATGAGCGACAATGGCTTGCGGATCATGAAATTCCCGACGCTTCATCCTTTCAGTAACACTCTCAAGAAGCTGAAAAGTTGTCTTGACTCCTATGTCCGCCTTCACCAGGATCTCCTCTAATTGTGCCGATATATCCTGATCCAGTTCTCTTCTGCCGACAAAGACCCGGTTCAGGTTCTTTAAGAACGAGCTCCGTGTCTTCTGAAGACCTTTTTCAAGTCGGACTAAATCAGTCTTCTCCTTCTCTTCCGGTTTTTCTGTAATCAATTCCGCTTCTGTGACCGCTGGCTCGGCTGTTTCTATATTCGCCACCTCTGATCGATAAGTCTCTTGCTCGGTCCGCGGACTTTCCCTTCTCCTCTTTCACGTCTGGTCCGCCTCGTTTAAAAAATCGCCTTAGAAATCCGCGGTTCTCAGGTTTGTCTTCACTCATATCTTGGCGCCTTTAGTTTCCGAATTGATCAATCTTATTTATCTGACAGTCTAACAGGGCCTAATAGTACGGTCAAAGGAATTTAATTAATGTTACTTCTAGGAAATGGATTGATCTTTTTGAATATATTGTGATAAAGTACAAGAAACCATTCAAGGAGGCGCGCTTTGATCTGGAGATTTCGAAACTCAGCTCTTATCATCTCGTCTGAGCTGCATCAAAAAATAAGCCAATCTTGTAGGCGAGTTGAGCAGGTACCTAGTGAAATTCTGAATCTTAGGCAAACGCGAGCACCGATCTTCTGCAAGCATAAAAAAAAGAGATACAGCGCGTCAGAAGAGCTTGGGATCGCTTCTACGCGCAAGGTTGCAGCGGCTGCCGGTGGTTGAATAGGTTGCTTGGTTGAGTCCTATTTTCAGTGAATTGCGGAATCCAAATGCCCTCTCGCCAACGATCATTTGTCTTAATGTTGCTTTTCTTCAGCACGTGGTTTTTATTCACGAGTTTGCCTTGTTTTGGCGTCGAAGAACAGGAAATTTTCTCATCTGCTAAAGCCAATGGGCCAGCCGCGGACCGGATTCCTGCTGAATTACACAACAATTCTAAAGGCCAAAACGATGTGGTCGAAAAGCTCTCTCCTTCACGAAATTGCACGGGAAATCCGTTTTTCATCGGGAATAATTGTACGAATCGGGACTCGGCAAGACCGGAAAGGGAGGCATCATTTTGGGCGAAGCCTAGCACTGCCGGGAATCAGGCTCCCACTCTCCCGGAAAAGGTTGCGGCAACTATAAATCTGCCAGAGCCACTGGTAATTCATCGTTATCCTGAAAAACGCAAGAATTCCAACGATGAAATACAAGTCACTAAACAGCTCGCACCCTCTCGTAACTGCACAGGTAATCCTTTTTTCGCCGCTGCCAAAACCAATGCGACTGAGCCAAGCGAACCGGTTCGGCAGGCCTCCATAGCACCCCAGAGGATTAAAGAGTATTTTTCATTGCAGCAAGATTCTCATAATCCACGACACCGATTTGTTATCATATTGGATCCTGGTCATGGAGGTAAAGATCCTGGCGCAGTGTCCAAAGACGGCTTGCTTAAAGAAAAAGATTTGACACTGGATATAGCAATTAGGGCCAAGGCAAAAATTGAGGAGGCTCTCCCCGATTGTACGGTAATGCTGACAAGGAACAAGGATATTTTCTTGGGGCTTGAGGACCGAACATTCGTAGCCAATTCTATGAATGCCGATCTTTTCATTTCGATCCACTGCAATGCCAGCTCGCAGACCGATGCTGAAGGGATAGAGACCTACTTCCTGAGCAGGTCGGATTCGCAGAAATCAATTTTAGCGGCAGCCCGTGAAAACGGGACCCCTTTGGCTCAAGTAACAGATCTTGAAAACTCTTTGATGGATCGTATAGGCAGCTACAAAACGATTGAATCCGTCAAACTCGCGACCACAATCCACGATCAAGTAACCCAAAAATTAGGGCAAACACTCGGTTTGGGCCGAAATAGGGGTATCAAAGCAGCGCCGCTGTATGTCCTCCTTGACGCGAAAATGCCTGCAATAATGCTCGAGTGCGGGTTTATAAGCAACAATTCCGAGAAGGACAAGCTCGCGAGCCCTCAATATCGCGATTCAATTGCAGATGGTGTCGCCGGCGGCTCAATTAGTTATTTGAAATCCGGCCAAGAACGAACAAATACCGCAATTGCGACAAACATGTGGCGCCGATTGCGAGGAATGTGGTAGCGGTACTCCCTCGCCCGAAGCGAAATCATTTGCTCTGATCAGAGTTCAATGTGTTATCCTGAATTCTCGCTGACTCCTCCGATGAACGGATTAGCAATTTCGAGAAACGGCGCCGATGAGATTCATATTCGCCAGCCATGAACGCTCTGCTCAAATCATAAGAATCAAAGAAGTTATAGCGGAATATCGCAACCGCGGACAATCAGATCCAGCTCGGTTTCAGATGCATCCGGTTTACGATGATGTTCTCAGCCAGCTTGCGGATCATTTCCTGGGCAATTGGAAAGATCAAATGGCACTCTTAGGGCTCGGAGGATACGGTCGTCAAGAAATGAGCCCCTATTCGGATATAGACCTCCTTTTCCTCCGACCCGAAAATGCCCCTGAAGGTGTGTACCGCGGCATTAGAAACATGCTCTATATGTTATGGGATGCCCGTATAGAATTGGGGCACTCTGTGAGGACCGTAAAAGAATGCTTGCATGAAGCAATAAAGGACCTGGCGGTGCTCACTTCTTTGCTGGACACTCGACTCCTCTGGGGTAACGAGAGCATCTACCGAGAATTGATAATTGAACGAGAACCGCTCGTTAAGGCTATCGATCCATTAGACCTGTATCTTCGCGTAGAAGCGGAAATTCGGAAATCCTCGGATAAGTTCGGGCGCACAATATATCTTCTTGAACCGCATCTAAAAGAGGGACCCGGTTCGTTAAGATATATCCAATTAATTGGATGGCTCATTCGATTGATATTCGGTTTATCATCCTTGGACGATTTGCCGATAGCCGGAATCAGCGGCCCGAATACCGTCCTTGAAGTCAAGAATGCTAGGGAGTTTTTGGCAGAGGTCAGGACCAGGATTCATTTTCTATCCGGGCGTCGCGACGATCGTCTGAAGTTCGATGTCCAGCCGATTTTGGCCGAACAAATGGGATTCAAAGAAACCACAGGGCAACGAGAAGTTGAAGCGTTTATGCGTGAATACTATCGTCACGCGGCTACCCTGGATTTTTTTGGCCGCAGAGTGCTTGCCAGAGCTCGACTCTTCTTGAGACCAAAGGTCGCGAACGAGTTTGAAGTAAAAAAGTTGAAGCTCAGCGATGAATTCTATATTGGCGCCGGTGGCATCTACAATAGTCATCCCGACGACTTCGGGACCGATTGGAAAGAAATGCTTTTTGCCTTTAATAAGATCGCAGAAACTGGATGCGACATGGATATACGTTTGGTCGACATGGCCCGAAGTCGACTGGATTACATGCAAGGCAATCCGCTGTGTGAACCGGCTGCTACGAAACTTTTCCTCGATATTTTTCGGTACAAAGGTTCAGTGGCAAAGGCATTGAATTCCATGATGAAGACCGGCATTCTCGAACGATGCATTTCTGAATTCTCCCGAGTTCGTTTTTTGCCGCGCCATGATCTTTATCATCAATACACGGTAGATCTCCACACCATGAAGGTTTTGGAACATATCGACGCTATCGCTCGACCTAATGATAATCGCGAGGACACACTCTTAAAAAGTATTTTATCCTCTTTGGACAATTCCCAAGTACTTTATCTTGCGGGACTTTTTCATGACATGGGAAAGGGCCAAGGACCTGGTCATGAAGTAAAGGGAGAATTCATTGCAAGAAGCGTCCTTAGTAAATTAGGACTACAGGCCGAACATGTTGATGAAGTGTGTTTTCTGATACGCAATCATCTGGCCATGAGTCATCTCGCATTCAAGAAAGATCTCCACGACCTCGATCTGGTGAGCAGATTCGCCGAAACCGTCATGTCCAAGCGCCGCCTCGACATGCTTTTATTACTTACCTGTGCTGATCTGAGAGGTGTGGGGCCTTCTGCATTTAATTCCTGGAGGCACCTGCTACTCGAAGAATTGTACTACAGAACTCTGGACGTTATCCAAGGAGAAGGATTGGACGGGGAAGACCTCAACGCTTGGATAGGGCAAATTAAGTCAACCATATGGGAACTTGTCCCTATTGAACACAGGGGGCAGGAACTTCAGGAATATCTTGACTCTTCGCAATCGCGCTATTTCCTTGATTTTTATCCGGAAGTAATTGCTGAGCACTTCACGGACATCCGGAATCATTTGCTGCGCAAAAGGGAAAAATCTCTGGGTCTGGGCGATGTCATAGCGAAAAAAGTAGATCACCGCGGTCCCTCATATAGTTCAATCACTCTAATTACACTCGACAGACCAGGTCTGTTCTTCAGAATCGCCGGCACTTTGTCCGTCAATAGAATCAATATCTTGAGCGCATGGACTCATTCCATAGGCGATCTTGCGGTAGGAACTTTTCACGTGAATGATATTCCGGAAGGCCCGCTTGATGATCCTGAACGCTGGGAGCGTTTTCGCACAGATTTTGAAAAAGTCTTGCGCGGTGAAGCAGACGTGGATCAACTGGTTGCCGCGCGAAGGTCTTCATCTGGACCTTTTCAAAGCACCCTACTGCCTCGCCTTCCCGTGAAGGTTGAGATAGATAATGCGGCTTCTGATCGAGCTACTATTGTGGAAGTTTATGCTCATGATAGACCAGGACTACTTTACGATATATCACATAAACTCACGGCCTTGGAGTTGGACATAATTTTAACAAAGATTACAACTGAAGTAGATCAGGCTGCTGATATTTTTTACGTTCAGGACAAACAGGGGAACAAAATCATCGATTTTGATCGTCTCGATGATATAAAAACGTCTCTCTACAATCACTTAATTGCAATGGAAGACGAACACTTTTCATTTCAAAAGCAAGCGGCGCTCTGAATCGTGAACAAAAGATCTACATTGACCGGAGCTACTGGTGCTAATGCTAAATCATCCGAAATCGAGTTGGCGGTTTCAGGCTATTTGGATCATTTGATTGTCGATCGTGGGCTCGCCTTTTTGAGCGTCCAGGCCTATGCAGCCGACATGAAGGGCTTTACCGGATTCTTACGTCAAAGGGCGATCAAAAATACTACAGAAATTCAAAGAGAAGACATTCTGGTTTTTTTGGCAAAGCTTGACAGAGAGGGCCTGAGCCCCAGGACGAGAGCCAGAAAGATATCTTGTATTAAAGGGTTTTTCCGATTTCTTACCGAGTCCGATCGAATACGAGAGAATCCGTCCGAGCGGCTCGAATCACCGGCCCTGCCTAGAAGAATTCCGCATTTTTTAGATTCTGAAGAAGTTGACCGATTAATCGCCGCGGCCAATACCGATTCTCCGGAAGGCAGTCGTGATTACGCCATGCTGGAGCTCATCTACGCCACAGGGCTCAGAGTTTCCGAGCTTGTGGGCCTGGAGCTCTCCCGAATTGACCTTGAAATGGGGTGCGTGACCGTGATGGGTAAGGGCTCCAGGGAGCGTGTTGTTCCAGTGGGAATCCCTGCCTCAAGGGCAGTGTCAAAATACCTTGAAACCGCTCGACCCAGACTGGCTCGCCTGAAGCGCTCGGAATCTCTCTTTTTAACGAGAAGGGGACAGTCCATGACGCGTCAGGCATTTTGGAAAATAGTGAAAAAGACGGCGCTGCGCGCCGGGATCAATAAAGAGATCTCGCCGCATACTCTCAGGCATTCATTTGCAACTCACCTGGTTCAGAACGATGCTGACCTGAGATCTGTACAACTTATGTTAGGACATTCGGATATATCGACAACCGAGATATATACGCATATAGCTCAGCGTCGTTTGAAACAGGTACACAGCTCGTTCCACCCGAGAGCATAACTCGCCGTGCTTATAGGGATTGGAAATAATTCCTGGATGAAGGTATATCTTTTATCTTGGTTCATTCAATTGGCATAATTAAGACAAATCCTGCTTCACGATTCTTGAAATTTGGCAAGCGAATGCAATTCTGGAGTTAGACATGGAAAATGAACTCTCGCAGTCGTTGACTGAACGAGAATTAGGCACCCTGAAGGAATTTGTGGAGAACACTCTTCGAAAAAGCGGAATTCTGCTAATGGAGATGTTCGGCAAAGGAAATCGAAAACTACGGTTTGACGAAAGGCTCGTGACTGAGGCCGATAATGCCGCATGGGAAATTATTTCATCCAAAATCAAGAGTAGCTTCGAAGATCATGGGTTTCTTCGAGAACTTGATTCCGATCAAATAGGGAATGAAAATTGCCCCAGATTTTTGTGGATAATCGACACCCTGGATGGGGCCGCGTCATTCCAGGCAGGCATGCCTGTTTGGGGCATAAGTGCGGCACTGTTCGAGAAATTTTGGCCGGTGCTCGGCTTTCTGTACTTACCTGTGACCGGGGAACTGTATTCTGCCTACGCGGCCAGGCAAGCGCTCCTGAATGACAAGCCAATAGCGGTCAGAGATGAATATAATATAGATAACGAAAGCCTGACTCTGGTTTACTCGCGATTCCATCAGGATTTTAGAAGCACTTTCCCGGGCAAAATTCGTAATTTTGGCTCTTCGGCAGGGCACATGGCCTATGTAGCGCGAGGGGCCGCGGACATCTGTTTAATGAAAAAGGTTAGTGTGCAAGACCTCGCTGCCGGGAGCATTATATTGGAGGCCGCTGGCGGAGAAATAACCTATTTCGATGGTCGACCGTTTCATGTTGGTGAATACCTGGAGGGGAAACGCATCGAAGGACCCCTGATCGCCTCGCCTAAAGGGTCATGGCAGTCTTTTATAAAATACTTTAAGTTAGTGTCCTGATCGTCTCTCATTTTAAAGAGACATGGCTTTTACTTGACGCAAGACACCGGTGTGACTAATCTGTTTTCTACAAAATCAGAAGCAGCGGTACTGAGTTAAATCTGATGAACCTATCGGAAAAACGATATGAAAAGATATTGCAGACGATTATCGCCGAATACATAGCAACCGGCGAACCTGTGGGATCGCGTACCGATTTCCAAAAGATCCGATATAGGCCTGTCTGCCGCTTCTATTCGAAACATTATGAGCGACCTCACGGAATCCGGGTACATTACACAGCCGCACGTGAGTGCGGGCAGGATTCCCACTGATCTCGGTTATCGCTATTACGTGGATACCAGGGTCGGACTGGGACAGGTCGACCTCAAGGAACAGGCTGCGATCGAATCGTTGTTGAGTTCAGCAGTAACGGATTTGAGAGACCTGCTTCGCCGGTCTTCCTGGATACTCGCCGGGCTTTCCAAACAGGCCGGAGTCGTCGCTGCGGTCGCGGTTGCCGAACAGACGTTCAAAGCTATTGAATTCATCAAGGTAGCTGATGATCGCGTTCTGGTAGGTACTCGTCTCAACCGGCGGTTCGGTCCAGAACCGCTTGATATATGATGAAGATGGAATTAAACAGGAAACTCTCGAAAGCTACAGTCGTATGCTCAATGACATGCTCAAAGATTTGGACCTCCGGCAGGCGAGGGAAAGAATCGAGCAGGAGCTGAAAAAGGAAAAGACGCTGGTGGATGTTGTTTTGGCCAAGGTCCTACGCTTGGGTCAGACCATATTATCAGACGATCCTTCCCGTGAGCTGTTCATTGAGGGTCAGTCAAATATCTTGGATGAGCCTGAATTTGCCCAGATAGAAAGGCTAAGGGCGCTTTTGACGACTTTTGAACAGAAAAGCAATCTCCTCAAAATACTCGACAAGACTCTTGAAGCCCAAGGGGTTCAAATACTGATCGGGTCGGAACACGGGCTCGATAGCATTGAATCCTGCTCCATAGTGGCTTATCCGATCCATGCTCAAAAAATCCCTCTGGGCAGCATCGCGGTGATAGGACCTAAACGAATGGACTATCAAAAGGTGATTTCCGTCGTGGATACAACAGCGCTAATTTTAACCCGCCTGCTCAAGAAACTCGTTGAAAGCGCTGTGTAAAGCAGCTAAAGAGGCCTTCATTCCCCCTGAATCTCCCTGAGGCGGTCCCTGAAAAAATCAAGGGACTGGGCGCCTACAATTCTGTATTTGCCATTGATTATGAACGTGGGCACTGCGTTAATGCCCAATTGCTGACCCTCTCTGCGGGCCTCATTCAAACGCGATGTATAGCGGCCTTCTTGCAGAGCGACGCGAAGATCAGCTGTATCCAAGTCTTCTTCTTGCGCCAATTCCAGGAGCACGTCGATATCCCCGATATCGCGGGCTTCCGTAAAGTACGCTCGGAATATACGATCGTGGAAAGAATCGTAACATCCGGCGTCTCGAGCGTATTCACTTGCTTCCAGAGCCATACGGGAGTTGGATAACAATGACAGCTCGCGGAAATGAATACCCAGAAAATCGTATGTTCGGCGAAGCCTTTCCCAAAATTCTTTTAGGTTCATTCCGGGAAACCGCTGCGAAAGCAGAATCCCTCCGGATGGTGTTTCAGGATGGAGTTCGTAGCTTACCCATTCAGCATTGAGTGGGAATTCCTTCTTAAGAGCGTCGACAAGTCCCCTGCCGACGTAACAGAACGGTCAAATAAAATCCGAAAAAATCCTGATGTTCATACGAGAGCTTCCAGATGATGATTTTTTGTCTATTGTACCGATTCTTAGTCGCCTTTCGCGGGGGAACCGCATCAATCGAGGTTTTTCGCGAACGATGCGGTTCGCTTCGCTCACCACATCCTACTCTTTTGCTCACAGTTTCAGTAGGACCGGCATCTTGCCGGTCCTGTCAGGTACCCTTTTCGACCAGGGACCGGCAAGATGCCGGTCCTACTGACTCCTGGCACTTGACCTCAGGTTTCCGGTAGACACCAGCCACGCTACCGGTGCGAAACATGGTCGACCCCGCGAAACGCGGGGAGGCCGGTCGCTACCGGGAATTCGGTTGATGCCGACAGGCTGAATTCACTTGCTATCCGTTAAGCAATGCCATGTTATCGGCATGTATGGCCTCGTCGCTGCTCCTGTAACCCAGGATCCAATCGATTTCCACACCTCGCCTGCCCATAATTTTCTGCAATTCGTCTGAAGAGTAGTTAACAAGTCCCTTCGCCAAGTTGTTGCCTTCGGCGTCACAGACCAAAACGGCCGCCCCATGATCGAAGTGTCCGTGAATTCTTGTTACCCCGATAGGTAGCAAGCTTTTTCCATTCCTGGTTATTGCGCCGGCCGCGCCTGCATCTATCTCGATCTTCCCTTCCGGGGCCAGATTATAGCGGATCCAATGCTTCCTGGCCGAAATCTTCTCTCTTGCGGGCAGAATCAGCGTGCCGCACACCTCGGCCTCCATGGTACGCGATACTATGCCGGGTAATTTACCGCCCGCGATTATCATGGGAATTCCCGCGACCCTGACAATATCCGCTGCTTCCAATTTGGAAGCCATTCCGCCCCTGCCGACTTTCGACGAAGTATCCGAAGCAAGGCCCTTGAGTTCAGGAGTAATTTCCTCTATGAGCGGTATTAAACAGGCGTCGGCACTAGTCCTAGGATCACAATCCATAAATCCTTCGATATCGCTGAGAGCAAACAGGAGATCAGCATCTGAAAGAGTCGCCACGAGCGCGGAAAGATTGTCATTATCTCCAAACCTGATCTCCTCCACCACAACTGTGTCGTTTTCATTTATGATAGGGACTGCGCCCAGAGACAGGAGAGTCATAAGAGTATTACGAGCATTCAGGTATCGGCTCCGATGGGTAAGATCGTCTTTTGTCAAAAGCATCTGGCCGACGCTGATATCATAGCGGCCAAAAGCCTCTTCGTACGCGGCCATAAGTCTCGTTTGACCGACGGACGCTGCAGCCTGCTTCTGAGGAATGGTTCTGGCTCCCTCACGGAAATTCAGATGCCGCACACCGGCGGCAATAGCTCCGGAAGAAACTAGGATGAATTCTTTTCCCAGTTTTTTATATCGGCAGACATCGTCAACTATCCCGTCGATAATGGCGTGATCAAGCCCCTGGTCGTTCGTGACTACGCTCGAACCCAGTTTCAACACTATCCGACGAACAGAGCCAAGAAATTCTTTTCTAATTGCTGAATAGTTAGTCATTTTTCGAGCTTTGTTTCAAAAAACGCGAAACGCGCCGGAGTAACTCAGTGAGCCCTTCACCCGTAACGGCCGAGATTTCATACACAGCTAAACCTTTTTTCTCAATAAAACTCCGAAGTTCAGCCGCAGCGGCCCGGTTTTCCGGAAGGTCCATTTTTGTAATTACCCCCAGCATTGGCCTTTGTATCAGATCATCACTGTACGAAGCAAGCTCGTTCATAATTACATCGAAGCGCTCCGCAGCCGATGGAGTCAGATGCGGAGCAGGGTCAATCAGATGCAGCAGAATTTTGGTACGTTCGACATGTCGGAGAAATTGATCTCCCATGCCCGCGCCTGTGTGAGCGCCCTCTATAAGCCCAGGAATATCGGCCATGACGAAATCCGTTCCATCCGAAGTCTTGACCAAGCCGAGAGCCGGGACTTTTGTAGTGAACGGATAATCCGCTATCTTTGGACGGGCGTTGCTTACGCTCGAAATCAGTGTCGATTTACCACTGTTTGGCAATCCGACCAGGCCGACATCAGCTATCAACTTCAGTTCTAAAACCAGCCAGCGATCCTGGCCCTCCTGACCTTCTTCAAAGCGTCTTGGTGCTCGATTTCGGGATGTGGCAAAGCGGCTGTTTCCTCTTCCGCCACGGCCACCGTTCGCTACCAAAATTCTTGCGCCGGATCTGTCCAGATCAGCCATTAACGTTTCGGTCGCTTCATCAAAGACCTGTGTTCCTACAGGAACCTTGATTATCAGATCAAGACCGTTTCGACCGTGTCGATTATTGCCGCTCCCGTGTGTTCCTTTCTTAGCCTGGTATAGTTGTTGATATCTGCAATCGAGCAGCGTATTCAGGGAGTCATCGGCTTCAATAAGCACGTCCCCGCCTTTTCCTCCATCGCCGCCGTTAGGCCCACCTTTAGGGACATAAGGTTCCCTTCGGAAACTGAGGCATCCGTTTCCACCCTTACCGGAAATCACCCTAATTTTGGCCTGATCTATGAATTTCAAATTACGGAAGTCACGCAAAGGGAATAGCACATCAATCTAATGAAGTCTCGGCGGGGCCCCGGGTTGTGAAGCAACCCGCCGAGATTATCCATTTTACAATGAGCTACGCCCCAGATCTGAGATGATCCAAGATGATTGATTATTCAGCGGAGTCTGCTTTGACAGGAATGATTGCCACGCGCTTTCTGTTGCGGTCTTTCCTCTGGTATTCGACTTTTCCGTCAATTTTGGCAAACAAAGTATAATCACGGCCCATCCCAACATTTTCTCCGGGATGAATATTCGTGCCGGTTTGTCTCACGAGAATGTTTCCGGCCCGTACCACCTGCCCTGCAAAACGCTTAACCCCGAAACGCTGACCAGGGCTATCCCGTCCGTTTCGAGAACTGCCTCCTGCTTTCTTATGGGCCATTGTGTTACCTCCTGTCCTTGCAGGACTTTCGCTTTATGTGTAGGGTTCAAATAATAATCAAGGATGATCGGATTTGGGTCAATCGGCCTCGGTCGTCACCGCCTCAGGTACTATTCCTTGGATTTTCAGCAGGGTGTACCATTGTCTGTGGCCTTGCCTTTTGTCGTACGCCTTTCGGCGTTTCTTCTTGAAAACTATTATTTTTCTGTCTCTGGCGGTCCGGATAATAGTTGCTGTTACAGCAGCATCTTTGACGAACGGTTTTCCAAGGTTAATGCCTTCAGAAGTACCTATGGCCAGGACTTTCTCGAAATCCACCTTGTCCCCGGGTTCGCCCTTGAGCTTTTCTACCTTGACCTGATCGCCGGCCTCAACTTTGTATTGTTTTCCGCCGGTTTGAACTATGGCGTACATGAGTTCCTCCTAAACCGTAACAAATAATTAAAGCATTGATGCAATCAGGTGTCAAGCTCAAACCGCTCGGTTCAGATTGTCACGCCCTCTAATTTCAAGAGAATCTTCTTTATCTCGATTCCTGAACTGTATCCTCCCAGGCTACCATCAGACTTGATGACTCTATGGCAGGGGATGAGAATCGGGATCGGATTATTCTTGTTTGCAAGTCCAACTGCCCGGCTTCCCTTCGGATTATTGACTCCACGTGCTATTTCAAGATAGGAACGTGTCTTTCCATATGGTATTAATGCAAGCTCCTGCCAGACTCGGCGCTGGAATAAGGTGCCTGTCTCGGGATCCAAGGGAACCGAGAATGAAGTTAATTTATTAGCAAAATATTGGTCTAATTCGCTGATCAACTCTTGCATTATGGGTTGCTTGGTCGTTTTGACTGGCTGCGAGGGTTGAGAAATAAAAGATATCGAACGCACGCCCTTGGCGGATGCACAAAGTTCAAGCCAGCCGACTGCTTTCGTTTGATAATGATGAACAAATTCTTCTGCGGACATTTGTGGCCCTCCGATGTCTTGAGACTTGCCCAGTTATAAATTATGTATGGTATTATATGCTTAGAATTCAACCAATGCGCATGAACTCAAAATGATTGCCCTACTTTCTCATTCCGGAATAGCTAAGACTCTGGGAGTATTTTCGAAGTCCTTTATTGGTTACAATCTTCTAGGAAAGATTTCTCCTGTTTTGGCAGGTTATAAGATAACTCACAAATGCAATCTTAAGTGCCTTCATTGCCCTTATTGGGAAAGGACCGGAGATGAACTGAGTTTTGAGGGGGTGCTTTCAACGCTGCAAAGCATGCGGCGTATGGGAGTAAAGATCCTGATTTTTGAGGGAGGCGAACCTCTGCTTTGGCATGATGCAAACAACTCTTTTTCGGATGTTGTTCGAGAGGCCAAGAAACTCTTTCCGTGCGTTTGCATGACTACTAACGGCACTATTCCTTGGCGGCATATTCCGGTTGATCGCGTATGGGTAAGCCTGGACGGGCCGCCCGCCACTCATGATTTAATACGAGGAAAAGGAACATTTAACAAGATTTGGAAAAATCTGGAGGTCTCTGATATTCGTAGGACACTCGTGAGCACCACCATTAATCGGCTCAATTTTAACAGTGTACCGGAACTTATCTCGATGCTCTGCGGTTTCATCGCAGGGGTCACCATTCAATTCCATTATCCATACAAGGGGCTACCCGACCCGCTCTTTGTGTCCCTACCCGATCGCAGGGAGATGCTTGAAGAGCTGATCCGACTAAAACGGTCAGGCTATCCTGTGGCTAATTCTGTCAGCAGCTTGCAGGAATTGAAAAGCGAACGATGGACCTGTGAAGATGGACTGCTGGCGAACGCTGAGCCTGACGGAAGCATTTCACATGGATGTTATCTAAAGAATCGAGGAATTGCCGAGTGCTCTTATTGCGGATTTGCGGCCCACAACGAAATATCGCTCGCGTTCAAAATGAAATGGGAATCTATTCGCACCGGGATGAAGATCTTTTTCACCGGACAAGCGGCGGAAGAGCCTTTCATAATACCACAAAAAACTGTATGATAATTATTATGGATTTGATAAGAGAATCTCCCAGCTGGAGGTGGTAGAGTCCTGGTGGGCTCCGCGGTCTTCAAAACCGTCAGCAGGGCGCTAGTACCGTTCTGGGTGGGTTCGATTCCCATGCACCTCCGCCAATTGGATATATGGTCTCAAAAGTAATCATTTCGAATTAAATTTTCTCACCGCTTGGACGAATTTCCGTGAATGATCCTTATTGCGCTTTCTTGTCTACATACAATAGCTCTTGCAGTTGCAGCGACCGGGAGTTTTGAATAAGAAATGATAAGCGCAAAATTCCTTCAGTCGGCCCATGACAAAAAAGATTTCCCGCAAAAAGGCTTAGTCGAATTGGCTTTTGCCGGCCGTTCTAATGTCGGAAAGTCATCGCTTATAAATACCTTACTGGGCAAACACAATCTGGTCAGGACATCTAAAACCCCGGGGCAGACACGCAAATTGAATTTTTTTCTCATTGACGAGAAGTATATTTTCGTGGACCTGCCTGGGTACGGTTTCGCTAAAGTCCCACTCGCAATCAAGCGTGAATGGGGCCCAATGGTGGAAAATTACTTGAAAAACCGCAAAGAGCTCGCGGGAGTTGTTCTTACGGTGGATGCAAGGCATGCGCTAATGGGCTCCGACGAATTAATGTTGGATTTCCTACAATCGTTTCGGGTGCCTATTATTATAGTGGCTACTAAATCGGATAAGCTACCCAGGACAAAATTGTCACCCAAACGGCAGCAGCTACAAGCTCAAGTGGGAGAGCGGACTCCGGTAATAATCTGTTCGTCTCATGATGGTACCGGCAAAAAGGAATTGTGGAAAGAGATCAAAAGACTTATAGAGTGTTGGCGTCTTTCATCCGATCAAGCGGGCACCAGTCGGGGGCTACTCAGGCAAAATTTTTAAGGGATTAGCATAAAGAGAAGAGAATGCAATGGTAAAAAAGATGCTTATAAACGCGTGTCACCTGGAAGAATGTCGGGTGGCGGTGGTTGCAGAGGGATTACTCGAAGAACTTGATATAGACATAAATACACGCAAAGAAGCCACTCTTGGTAATATTTATAAGGGAGTGATCACAAGGGTGGAGCCTTCTCTCCAGGCGGTTTTTGTAGATTACGGCGCAGGTCGAAACGGATTTCTTTCCATAAATGATGTTCACCCTTCTTATTTTCCCGAGTCCTTTGAGGGAGCGCGTCGCCGCCCTCGTATTCAGGACGTCTTTAAGAAAGACGATCACGCGATCGTTCAAGTCAACAAAGAGGAGCGTTATAAAAAAGGTGCCAGTCTTACCACAAATGTTTCACTGGCCGGCCGGTACTTGGTCCTGATGCCGGGCACGGATCTTTGTGGAGTTTCGAGAAAAATAGAGGACGAGGATGAGCGGAAGAAGCTGAAAGATATTCTGAAGCAACTTAAACTGCCGCAGAACATGGGTTTTATCATCAGGACTGCAGGAATGGGACGCACAAAGACGGAGCTTGTGCGTGATCTGGAATATCTGATGAAACTCTGGCAATCGATAGAAAAGAACATCGCCGATGCCCCTGCCCCTGTTCTGCTTCATAGAGAGCACGATTTGGTGATCCGCGCTATCAGAGAGCATTATTCACCCGATATAAGCGAAATCCTCGTGGATGAAAAAGAAGTGCACAAGAAAGTGCGTGAATTCTTTCATCAGGTCATGCCGAAGTACGAAAAACTGGTGAAGCTGTATCAAGAGAAACGGCCCTTATTCAACAAATACCAACTTGAAGAGCAGGTTGAACAGGTTTACAGCAAAAGAATCAAGCTAAAATCAGGAGGGCACATCGTAATTGAACCTACCGAGGCGATGGTAACAATTGATGTGAACTCGGGTGGGGCCACAAAAGAAAAGGACGTAGAAGAAACAGCTTTCAAGAGTCAATATGGAAGCAGCGCCGGAGATAGCCCGTCAATTAAGATTAAGAGATCTCGGGGGTATTATTGTAATTGATTTTATCGACATGTCGCAGAAAAAACACCGGCAGGAAGTTGAGAAGGCATTGAAGGCGGAGCTCAGACTGGATAGGGCCAAAACAAAGGTGTTGAAGATATCCCCACTGGGTTTAGTCGAGCTTTCGCGACAGAGATTAAGATCCTCACTCGGGACAGGCGAGTACCTGGAATGTCCAATGTGCGATGGATCCGGAAAAGTGCGCTCTCCGGAAATGACCGCAGTATCTGTTTTTCGAAAGATTAAATCACAGCTCGTGCGACGTGACGCATCCGAAGTTAAAGCCATTGTGCCGGTGAAGGTGGCTGAGTATTTGCTAAACAATATGCGGGGCCAACTCGTTGAATTGGAAAACCAATATTCGTCTAAAATAAATATTGTCGCCGAACAGCATGTTTCAGATAAAGATATAACGGTTTCAGCAGTCAAAGAAGAAATTCCGGAGACTTCGGAACTGCCAGCGATCAAAGTGCCACCCGAGGAGCTGACGGCCAAAACCGACGAGCAAGATTTTTCCAAAGAAGAAGAGAAGAGGCCTAGAACGTCTGCAAGGCACAGATATCGGGGTAAGAAGAGGAGGGGAGCGCAGGACGAGGCACTCGGAGATTCGGCTCAAGAAAGTAATCTTGAGGATCAATCATCGGTAATTAATTCGCAAATCAGTGGCCTCGAGATTGGCGCTCTGACTGAACAATTGAAAGGTACTATTTCCGAACCGGCCAGTGGATCGATCCCAAACGAAAGAACTGAAGGCTCGGAAAATCAGAAAATTGGCGACACTTCGGCCAAGGAAATCTCGGAAGCGAGCGAGGAATTAAATGTATCTCAAATTTTGGAACATGAGGCCGATGATTCCAAAACTGTGACTGCGGACGAAGAAATTAGGACTCCTGATAAAGAAACGCCGAACAATGAGGACCAGGAAGAGCGCCCGCCACAACGGAAATCATTCCTGCGAGCTTACCTGCCTTTCTTTCAATAGCTTCGAAAAGCCTCAATTCAATATATCTACCGTTTTAGGTGTGTTGCATTGCATTCCTGACCGAAAACTGTTAACTTGATATGCATCCGTAATAAAAGCGATTTTCCGGAAAGGAGGAAAAGCGATGCCCAAGGAAAAAGGTGTGGTCCATGTCGTCGGGACCGGCACCATCGGCGAGCCTTTAATTGGGATGCTATGTTCTTTTAAAGAACAGGCCGGTTTTTCGGAAGTAATTTTCCATAAACGGTCTCCCATTCCCCGTGATTTGCCGAAAATGAAAGCACTTATTGCAAGAGGCGCTCTGCTATCAGTCGATGAAGATAAAATAGGTGATTTTGAGTCATTGGGTTTGAAACCCGCTATGATACACGAGGAAGCTCTGGCAAAAGCTGATGTTGTAGTGGATTGTACGCCGTCCGGAGTCGGCATATCCAATAAGCATGAGTTCTATGAAAAATATATGGCCACCACGAAAGGGTTTATTGCTCAGGGCAGTGAATTCGGATTTGGGAAAATGTATGCCAGAGGGATTAATGATGTGGCTCTGGAGACCGGAAAAGATCAATTTATCCAGGTCGTAAGCTGTAATACTCACAATCTTTGTGCGCTTATTAATTCCGGGGCTTTGATTGACGGAGATGATAACCTCGAGGAAGCCAGATTCCTGTGTATACGTCGAGCTAATGATATAAGCCAGGTAAAAGGTTTTGTTCCTTCTCCTGATGTGGGAAAACATGGGGACCCTGTATTTGGGACGCATCATGCGAGGGACGCATACCATGTATTTCGCACAAGAGGGCTTGAATTGAATCTATTTTCGTCTGCCATGAAGCTGAATACTCAATATATGCATTGTATTTACTTTACCCTGAAACTTAAGAGAGCCGTGACAAAAGAAGAAGCCTTAGCCCGGTTCCGGTCTGATGAGCGTTTGTGCCTTACCAAGAAGCAATCGGCTTGCGAGGTTTTTTCGTTTGGAAGAGATCATGGTTACTTTGGCCGAATCCTCAATCAAACCGTCATAGTGGAACCATCGGTAGAGGTGCGCAAAGGACATGAGGTGATCGGTTTTTGCTTTACGCCCCAGGACGGGAATTCACTTCTTTCGTCATTCAGTGCGGTGACATGGCTTTTGGACCCTGCAACGTATGTTCAACGGTCCGAATGCTTAAAACCGTATTTCTTTGCAGAAGTTTAATCAATAAAAGCCGCCGTGTTCCCACTCCGAACAGGCGACGAACTGTAGATGGTTTTCAATCGCCCCCGCTTCTTAGTTTGGTACTAATCACAAGTCGGGGGCGAATGCTTTTCATCCGCTTACGCTTCAATCGGGATTCAATCCGATTTCGGCCCCGTTGCTGTTATTGGGTTGTAGTGCCTGTGATATCCCGGGAATATCCAAATTTTCCACTCGTAGGAGTTGGCGCGATTATCGCGCAAGATAATCAGGTCATTCTGGTAAGACGGGGGAAGGAACCGTCGAAGGGAGATTGGAGTATTCCCGGTGGTTTGGTGGATGTGGGTGAAACGTTGAGAGATGCTGTGATCCGAGAGGCATTGGAGGAAACAGGCCTTGAAGTTGAGCCCACGGAATTGGTGGAAGTTGTCGAACGCATATTTCATGACGATTTGGGCCGTGTACAATATCACTACATTCTTGCGGATTTTCTTTGCCATGTTAGAAAAGGCAACCTTTTTGCAGGTTCCGATGCTCTTGATGCCAAATGGTTTCGTCCTGATGAGCTGCCAGAGTTGAATCTGGCGGAAATCACATTGCAGGTAATTTTGAAAGGTTTGGGTTTAAGTACCAATGAGTGACGCTCCTGAACTACTCAATCCTTTATCGGAAATGCTGGCTCTTTCCAGTTACGGAAATACCAAGAATATACTGGTCACAGTAGTCGAGACCTCAGGTCCGCTGGATGAACAGGCCATAAAATTAGCAGCCCAAAAAACAGCGGAGAAATTTCCCCGAGTTCGGAGTTGTATCAAAGAGGTTAGAAACAAAGGCAAGCGACGACTCGCCTGGGAATATAGGCAAGATCTGCCCGTCCAGATATTCTCCAGTAGTATTGAGAATACTGACACCACTGCTCCTCTCCTGGAGCGGTTCGTGGACCATCTGGCTCCCCGTCTGGATAGACGTTGGGACCTATTTCAGGAACCTCCAATTGAATTTCATTTTGTTCGAGTGGCACAGGACCATCATATACTGGGTCCAGTGCTTCATCATGTTGCTGCAGACGCTGGAACAGCTTCCGAGATTGGAAGAGATTTTCTGTCCAATTATCATGAGATATTGAGAGGCCAAAAACCGGATTGGGGATTTACGCCCGAAGCTATTTCAACCTCCAAGAAACGGCTAGTAAAAACTAAGAAGCCTAGATTGCTGGATTATTTGAGGGAAGGTAAACAAGCCCTGGGGAATATGTTTCATCAGCCGATACTTCCAGTGGGCAGTGGTTCGGCGGGCGATTTGCGGCAGTATCAAATCAAACGAGAATTTTCCATTGAGGATACAGAAAGACTTATAAAAATATCTGCAAGTAAAGGTGTGTCTTTGGTTGACCTTCTTGCCGCGTGCTCCAGCATGGCCATAGATCAATGGAATGACGCACGGGGGATTTCGCGGGGTGTGCTGACCGCTTCCATGTCGGTTAATATGAAGGGCAGATTTCGAGGCTTCAACGATGATAATAATAGCGCTCTGCTCTTCTTTAAATCGTTGCCGCACGAGCGGGAAAATCCTGGATCGTTCATGCGATCAATATCTCTGGCTCGAATCAAACAGTTCCGGCACAATATGGATTTCAAATTCTACCAGGATGTTTCCCGGATGAATACGGCTTTCAGGCTCTTACCATTTCACCTGAAAAGTCCCGATTATTCACCACTTGATGCAAAAACATCAATTTTCGGTGGCTGTAGGAATGTTAGGGGTGATCTGGCCGGCATTCAGGAATGGAAAACCAACTATGGAATCATGCCTGACCGAAACCGGCAATCTTTCAATCACCGGTGTCTACGGATTGGGTTACAAACTCCTGTCAAATACCCATTTGCTCTTTATCGTCTATTTTTTCGCTAACAAGCTCAACATAGTCCTTGCGGCTTCCGCTAGTCTGTTTACTCGCGAAGAGGCAGACGCTTTTTTAGAGCTTATGGTGGCAAATCTTTTCCAATATTCCGAACTGTCTACATCTCGGCAGCCCTGATTCGTTTTCCGGAATAATCCCTCTGTGACGCTGTGGGATCCAGCACTGTGGGTTCATATCGGTTGAATCCATAAGTCGTCCCGCGCCACTGCAAGGGTTCATTCAAAAGAACTTTTTTCAGAATAACAAGGAAGACCCAAATTAGCATCAGATTGCCGATGATGAGCAGAACTGAGTATTTCTTCGCTGCCCCAATTTGGCAACAGAACAAGCTGGAAGCTACCGTCATCTCAAGTATGCAAATGGCCGGTAAAAAGAACAAGGCTCCGGTCCCTAGTGTCCGAGAATTGCAAATGTACATGTACAGTGCCGTTATTAGGACGGGAAAGCTTACCAGGATGTGTACGCATAAGTCCTTGATGGTCGGAATCAGCTCATAGTTCATGGACGCGCTGAGTATTCGAATCCAGCCGCAAACAGTCTCATTGAAATCACTATACATTCGAGTTCTCATGATCGAGCGCCCGTTTGCAAAAAGCAACCCGAGACCGGCTGCTTTAACTCTCTTGCCAATCCCAATGTCTTCAACCGCCAGCCCTTTGACTTCTCTGTGCCCGCCAATTCGATCATAAACATATCGTTTGATGAGATAAAACATGCCATTTGCTGAGGCAACCTTGCTGGAACGATCATTGGTCAGCCCTAACGGAAATAAAATGCACGACATCGCAATAAATGCCGGCTGAAGAGCTTTCTCCCAAAACGTCTTCAGCACAAATTTAGGAGTTAAAGTGAGCATTCCCACTTTTTGGTGAAAAGCTTCACGGTGGCATTCCCGCAAGGCAGATCTGTCCAAGACGCTATCGGCATCCAAGAAAGCGAGCCATTCACCGGAAGCTTGCTGCACCCCCACATCCAAAGCATGACACTTTCCTGTCCATCCGGCCGGCAGATCCGTCACTGATAATATCCTGACGTTTTTTCTGCCTCGAGTTACCGATTCAGCTATGGCTAATGTATTGTCGGAAGATCGATCATTGACAAAAATGAGCTCAAAACAAGGATAATCTTGGTCTAAGACCGATTGCGGGCAAGCGCCTATGCCGGTCTGCTCATCGCGTGCCGGTACTATAATTGAAATGAGCGGAGGTTTTGGCGGAAGCTGAGAATCCCGTTCAGGATCAATTTCCGGAACCGTTGTTGCCGTTTGCACAATTTCCCACAGCCTCGTACCCCAGAAATAAATCTGGAACGCGGAACCGCGGTCGCTAAAAACAATGCTGTCTGCATCAATTTTCATTCCCTGTTGTCCGTAATTAATTGCCAAGGGCGGAGACCGCAAAATCGATTCTTCTTTACGACGCTCTGTGCATAACCTTCGCCGAGCCACAGTCGAACCAATTAAATGCACCGTTAGCGAACCCCCAAGACCTTTCTTTCGAACAAGTGTCCTGTTTTTTGAATCTTTTGTTCTCCGCGTTTCTGCAGATTTGTCGGTGAGATAATTTTAACAGAAAATTTCCCAAGTGGCGAAAATCAAAACGGAGGGCCAAAGCCCTCCGTTATAAGCAGTCCGAGATTCTTGTTAGAAAGAGCCCACGATCTTCATTTCCATTCCAAAGAGTGAGTCGATATCTCTGTTGGGATTGATCCCAAACCTGTTACCCGCTGCCTGCACGTTCCAAGCGGCCATTCCCTTGTCAACGCAAGCAAAATTGAACCATTTTCCGGGCCGCCAATAGGCAAATGTCGCATTAAGCGTTAAACCTTCCAGAAGCTTCCAATCGAAACCAGCGTCAAATTCATATCCCAGGTTATTGTCCGGGATTGTCGGAGCGCTCGCGTTACTGGTTCCAGGAAACGCCACGGCCGACACGTAACTGCTCGCTAGGACATTAGTCGTAGGATAGAGTGTCTGATTTGGAAAACCCGGGGCAGTCACTTGGGCGGGTTTCAGGAAACCCCAACCGTACGCGTTGCCGACCCTGTCAGCCCAGAAAAAGCTTCCATACACATTAAGGTTCGCGGCCACAGCATAATCGAGCCTTGCGGCGTAACAGGAAGCATCCTCAACATAACCATTCCCCGTATCACCTTGGATATGGGTCCCAAGACCGTAACAATAAACCATCAAGTAGCTGTATGGCCTATAAAGCGACGTATTGGAAAATGAGGTCGACGAAACCACTCCGCCGGTCTGGTTGTTGGTTGGCTCTACGAGTGTGCCCTGCTCGATGTTCGCTATATTGCCGCTTGTAGCATTATTCGCAATCCCTCCTCTACGATCATTACCCGCGCTCCAGGAATACAATAAGTCGATTTTAGCAGGTCCGCAAACCGCTCCTAATTCCGTCATTAATCGAATATGACTTTGGTAATAATCAGCTGATGCGAGCGGGCCTGCTGCCAAACCCAGTCTGTCAAGCCTATACTGCCAATCGAGTTCCGCGTTGTAAAAAAAGCGCCCATTGAAGTACTTGGCATAAATCCCGCCGTAACAATCATTGCGATCTCTGAAACGAGTAGTTTCTTTTACCCCACCTACCAGAATGTTAACCCTGTCTGCGCCTCGATGCCGTCTGACCCAGTTGAACTGGACACCCGCGTCCAGAGGTCCATTGCGGTAGATGATATTCGGGACTGTCATATCAAAAACGCGAACCCCGCTCTTATCGAAAGAATCTTCTACATACCCTTCACTTCCCGTTCTGGAGGGGTAAAAGCCCATCCCGAGACGGAGGGGGCCATAAATTGCGAACAGCGTCAATTGCTCCGACGAGCGGCTATCTACTCCGTCCCAGGCCAAGCCGGTGCCCCACATACTGGGCCGTTTTCCGAGCGCTATTTCGCCCCAAGGGAGCTGCGCAGTCAACCATAAGGTATTCCAATATCCCGGGGAGAATGAGCGTCTCACGCCCGGGAACCGGAAATTCTGATACTGGGATTGCACGAGGGCACCCTCGCCCTGCTGGAACCCGGAGTTAGTGGACGCGCCGATGCCCCACGTGGTAAATGCCGGAAAAGAAGTTGTAACCCCGGTAGTAGCGTTTGACCATCCGCTGGCTGCCCACTCACCAATGTGATACCGCCCGCGTATTCTCAAAGCCGGGTTTATCCTGACCTCCATGTTCGTGTCCATAAAAATGGTATTCCACGACCCGTCAGCTCCAGAGACCAGGATGGCTCCGTTTCCCTGATTTTGCAGGTTATTCGAATGGGAGCCAAGCCAACCGTTCACAGATTGCAAGCCTAAAAGTGCAGTGGATGCAACGTCCACATCGTACGCGCCAAAAAAACCCGCGGACCCCAACTGACTCCTGTACTCATAATTCCATGTAAAAGCACCCGTCATACTGAATTCCCATGCCGCCGCGGGTATAGCGAGCAGTAGGATAGCCAAACAAAGAACAGCTCCAAACAACCAAACCCTATTCCTTGACATTTCCATTCCTCCTCAATAAGAGGGCACAGTGCGCGCCCCACAAAAAATCAGACAATAAATACAACTCCAGATCCCCGTTTCGGAGGACCTTGGCGCTATTTGTTCAGACTTCTAAATAATATAGATACTTTAAATGCAAGTCTACCTGTGATGTTCGCCGAGGTCAAGTTAAAAATGTGTTTCATTCAGCCTAAAAATTTAAGTCTAAGGACAAATTCTTTAGATCCAAAGAAATGTGTTTGTTGAATTGTACAGCAAAACAAGTGGACTTCTTGGAAAATAATTAAAAAATGACTATGAGATCGTTTCTTAACGATTGAAAGCAATACCTTGAGGTGATACGCTATTTTGGTGAATGCGAAGGATTTGGCCTTCACTCTCTTTAAACGCCAGGGTCCAAAATGAAAGGTCTTACGGAAGATCACGATTCTAGGCACCGGCACGGCAACCCCCCGTCTTGAACGGAATGCATCAGGTTTGATGGTGACCGCCGCCGGGTTACGGGTTCTAGTAGATCTCGGGCCGGGCATATTGCGACGAATGTGCGAGGCCGGCATTGATTACAAATCAATTGACATTATTCTGATAACACATTTTCATCCGGACCACGTCTCAGATCTCACCCCCTTACTATTTGCCTCCAATTATGCGTACGGAGCTTCTAGGGAGGAGCCTTTTTTATTGATAGGTCCGACCGGTCTGGAGCAATTCTATCAAGCTTTGGTCAGGGTATACGGAAATTGGATTGTGCCAACCGGTAATCGGCTGATAAAGAAAGAAATAAATGCACACGCTCCGGACGTTTTCGTCTCAGGAGGTTTGGTCATACGCTCAGCGCCGGCTGCTCACTCCAATCCTGCTGTTTCCTACAGATTGGAAGCAGAAGGTTCGTCGGTCACCATTTCGGGAGATACCGATATTTCGGAAAACCTCGTGGAACTCGCTCGCAACACCGATATTCTTATATGTGAATGTTCCATGCCTGAAGGATCCAAAATACCCGGACATCTGGTTCCCGCGGAGGCCGGAATTGTGGCCGAACGGGCTCGCGCTAAGAGGCTGATATTGACACACTTTTATCCGCCATGTGACGAGGTGGATGTGGCTAAACAGGCTTCGAAAAAATTTTCCGGACAGATCATCAAGGGCGAGGACCTCATGGTGATAAAAATGTGAGTTTTGCCGGCTCCCTTGGTACTAAAGTATTAAACGTGTAAAATGCAGTAAGAAATAGTAGGAAATGCTGCTCCCGAGCAAAGACGAATCGGCAGATGAAAATTTTGTGGAAAAAAATTATAGGCAAAAGCCTTTTCAATATATTTTTTTTGGTCCCTCTGATGCTGCTCGTGCAAATTCCGGTATTTTTGGCCGGAGTATCGCTTGCAACTTATTTGGTGTATTCACAAAATCTCGGTGAAATTCCATCGCTCGTTTCATATGAACCGAAAACAGTTTCTACTTTTTATGCTGATGATGGAACAGTTATCGGGGTCTTTTATAAGCAAAAAAGGGTTGTCGTGGATCTGGAGCAGATCCCTCCTCATGTAGTAAATGCATTCCTTGCCGCGGAAGATGCCAGATTTTTCGAACATCCCGGAGTGGATTGGCTTGGATTGGCACGTGCTACTATCCGTAACTTAAAGGCCGGAAGAATTGTTCAGGGTGGTAGCACAATTACCATGCAGGTCACGCGGAATTTTCTTCTGACTCAGGAGAGGAGAATCTCCAGAAAAATCAGAGAAATCATACTCGCTTTAAGACTTGAGAAAGTTTGGGGAAAACAAAAAATCCTCTACGTTTATCTCAATGAGATATATCTTGGGGAGGGCGCTTATGGAGTTGAAGCCGCTGCCCGCGGGTATTTTGACCAGCCCGTCGAACACCTGACTATTGCGCAAGCCGCTTTAATAGCGGGACTCGTAGCGAGCCCCACCCGTTTCAATCCTTTCAAGAATGAGGAGCTTGCTCGTCAAAGACAATTGACCGTCTTGTCTCGAATGCTAAAGAACGGATTCATCACGGAAGAGCAATATCGAAAGGCCTCCTCCGAACCGCTTAATTTCAAGAAAGAGCCAGTGAAACCCTTCGATCTTGCGCCTGATTTTACAGAAGCGGTAAGGCGCTACATTGTAAGCAAATATGGGGAAGAAAAGCTGTACAATGAAGGATTGAAGGTTTTTACGACATGCCGTGTTGATTTTCAGCGAAAAGCACTGGAGGACTTGGAAAAAGGGATTGAAGAAATAAAGGCCAGACAGAAGCATCTCGCGATCCTGCGAACTGTACCTAAGGACGAGATACCCGAGTTGCTGAAAAACCGCCGAACGCCGGAATTAACGGAAGCGAAAATATATCAGGGAATAATAGTAAAGATCACGCCTCGCAGCAATAAAGAAGTGGAGCTTCAGGTAGCCCTGAGCAAGCGCTTGACCGGCCGTGTACGGCTCAGCGGATAAAGCCGGTGCATACAAAATAGGTCAAGTGCTGGCGCTGCGTTTCGAAAAATTCGTGGATCACGCGCCGCATTTCACCTTGGACGATAATCCGAAGTTGCAGGGGGCCCTGGTTTGCATCGAAAACAGGACCGGGTATGTGCGAGCGCTGGTCGGTGGAGTCTCCGGTGAGCATTTTCAATTTAATAGGGCGACCCAGGCTAAACGGCAGCCCGGCAGCGCATTCAAGCCGATTATCTACTCCGTTGCGCTCGAGGAAAAGAGCTACAGCCCTGCAACAATTATTATAGATGAACCGATAGAAGTCGATATGAGAGATGGGAAAAAGGAGGACGACGCCAAGCAAGAAGAGTACTATGGGAACCGAGAAATGCCGGCGGAGATTTTCTTGGGCCATTGAGCTTGCGTCGGGCACTTGAACTGTCGCGCAATATTTGCACTATCAAGATCCTCATGGACGTGGGCTTTGATTCTGTCATAGAGACAGCAAAAAAAATGGGGATTACCTCGTCTCTCGGTCGAAATCTTTCTTTGAGCCTCGGTACGTCTGAAGTAAGCCCGCTGGAATTGACATCAGCTTACACCGTATTTCCCAACAGTGGAGTGCACGTCACTCCGACCCTTGTGAAAAGGATTGAAGACCGGTTCGGGAATGTTCTTGAAGATAATAC
>CAWJJL010000022.1:0-84655 GCA_963843165.1 uncultured delta proteobacterium
CATATTTGGGATCAGAAAATTAGTAAATGGCCTAAAGGTGCCATAAAAAAAAAAGATGCAGCCTGTCATAAATCAATGGGTGGAATGAGAGCCCGGAGAGATCTTTTAATTCATCATGACGACAATTATACAAAGGAACGTGCCAGTAATTTGATAGGAACTGTTAAGTCGTGCATTGAGGATTATTTGAAATTGCCGCCTCCGTGATCAATCAGTCTGATGTTTTTTCCGCCTTGTGTCGCTTCGCTTTCGCAATCCGCTTCATTGCTTCTTTGAAGGGTTCTTTTTGATTCGTCGGCCCCAACCTCTTTAGCCAACTCAATGAAGCGTTCGGATTGCTCAGGGTCATCCGGTTCGTATTTCTTCTTTTTGTCCATCCGATCTCTCGCTTAGGGGTTTTGATCGGTTCATAGACTAAAACCGCGGAGGAATCAAGAGCCCAGATGCACCGTTCGACACTCTCGATTATCTCTGACTGTATCTTTGCCTGTGAATACATGAACTCAAGATCGGAAGTTTATACTTCAAAACGCAGACCTCCAGTCTAATTTCCTGCCTCAGTGATCTTCGTCTGTTGTTTCCATCAGAAATCTTTACGTCAAGGCAGCCTTTGTTTCAAGCCAATATTCTAATAAGCACGCGGTCCTTTATTGTTCGGACGGAACTTCCTAGATTATAACCGATTCGTGTTCTCCAATAAATTTCGTCGGTTTTAGTCATTTCGCGGGAAGTGGCTTTAAGTCATTGAAATCGGTTCTTTTTTCCTGTTTTTTTCTTGACTTTCGCTTTTTGTTTGGATATTGAAGGCGGTGCTAAGAACGACAAACAGCCAAGTTTTCCTTGGCAGGGCTTGGCTGTTTGTCGAATCTGATTGTTTTTGTAGATTGTTTTTTTTCTGACACTGAACTGGTGATTGCACTCACCTAGTTCCTAAACGCCAAGCTCGTTTTTAGCCCTTCACAAACTTCATGTCAAGGCTTTTCCGAGTTTGGGAATGTTGCAGGGCAGCAAAAATGAAGGATTTAGGGATTTGGAGGCCGCGAGCGTGTACGATAGTGCTAGACTATGACGCGGAGAGAGCGATTGATTGGTTTTCAAGGCTCTATGAGCAATTCGATGACATTTACCGGGACATTGAAGGACGGCTAGCTACAAGCCCGACTGAAATCGGCATCAGGGGTGTTGTCACAGACGAGATTGAACTTGGGTATTACTTGCATATTTCGGAAAGGATGCCGCCGATAAGTGTCTTGTACAGATACGACGAAGACAATGTTTACGTTGAAAGCCTGGCGGTTGAAAGCCAAGTCAGGTACGGAATTGCATCATAGGTGGGTGCTTAGGAATCGGTTACTTCTGTTCCTTTCCGGCACATGTGACGTTGTGTGTCTGCTGATTGTTTTTACGATAGAAGCGGGCTTACCAGGTCGTATGTAGACGCTAGAAGAAATGATAGCGTCAACAGACTAAAGCAAGACTTAAAAGTTTTTAAGCTTCTCTTCGGCCGCAGACTTATCCTCTCTTGGTCCGGTTTTTTCAGGTAGTTGCTGATTCTGAGGTCCCTCGTCGGCTGGGTAAAGGACTCCTACTATATCTAATATCAATTGGTGGTCTGGCGGAATCGAATCTATACCTGTTAGGTATGGTTCAATTACTCCCAAGTCATCCGACAGTTCGTTCCGGGCTCGTTTTATTGATTCTGAGATTTTGCTGATTTGTTTTAGCCCCCTATCAACCTGTCTCTTCCACTCTTTAACAAATCTGTTTTCATCAGCTGCGGATTCTGAGAACTGACCAAAGGGTTGGTAATCTGCTAGATAGTTCTCAGGCAGTGTGATCCAAATGATCGGATAAGGTTTGTTATTCCATACCCCCTTCAGCTTCTCCCAACCTACAATGGCGCCCCTGACCTGCTGCAGGTCTTTGTCAATTTTCCCCAACATACAGGCCAATTCGAATGAAACGACCATTAGTCCATCGTAAGTATGTTTGCCAATGCGAAAGCCAGTATCTATCTCTGGTCCTATATAATCAATCTTAGGCCAACTATGGCGCCTGAACCTTGGGCAATTAGCGGGGGAAAGACATTGTCCGTCCGCTCCACACCTTTGTGGTTCAAATTGTCTTCTAGAACTGTCTAGGAGCGCCACATACAAGTCTGGGCCTTGAAAGTGAATTCTGCGATTTCTTATAGGAAAGCCAGCAACCCAGGCACTTGCCTTGAATCTAATCAATCCTTTCTTTATTTCTTCTTTGTCGCAGGCATATAATGCCATGAGAAAACATACAGTTAACTTATGTAAAACCTCATATTCGGAAATTTCAAAGACGTAGATAAATTCGTCACCGACAGCTTTCCAAAGAAAGCTGTCCAGTCCTTCTGAAATATCTAAGCCCTTTATTTCTGCGCTATTTTCGATAGCCTTTTGAAATGTGCCGTGAAAACCCTTTAGTCGATCCTTAATAATTTCCGCCCAATCATAATTATCAATCGCCCAATCATAAAGTATGGTCTTTACACAGGTGTCCCCGTCATCCAAGGTAAATTGTTTCAACTCAATCTGGCCCTGGCCGTCCCCTTCTGGCTTTTGAGATAATTTTTGAAACGTTTTTCGTCTGTCTTTATAGGTGTTTACCAGTTTTGTGTGATTACGGTCGTTTTTCAAGGCCGTAGACCCTGAAATATCTACGCTCAAAAATAATCTGAGTTTGCTTTCGGTTCGGTTTTCCGTATCAAACATGACATATATAGCTTTTTCTTACTTCTACTGCGGCCAGAGAAACTTCAAAGTGGCCTGCTATCGCGGATAAATTACCGTTGAATTTTTGAAAAGCTTCTGTGAACTCTTCCGCTGGCATTAGGAGGGCGGCAGCGAATCTATTTGCTTCCCATTCAAAACTATCCGAACCGTAGCGATTAAAGACTATATCTCCCTCGTCCTCTCCATCCTTGTAGTGTAAAAAATAATGACCCAATTCATGAGCGATAGTGAAATTATCCCTCAGAATGGAGGTGTAAGGGGATAAAAATATAGTAAACTTCCCGTTCCCTTTTATGATAAGAGATCCACTCCCGTTTTCAGCCTCTTCACAGGGGTTCAAGCTACGAAGTTCTCCACCAAGTCCACCCACAATCCATTTCAGCATTTGTCTAGCGCCCGGACGAGTTTGCTTGAGGTCAGGATTTTCTCTAGCCATTTTTTCTCCGACAATATGTCGGAGCCTTCCGGCTAGTTCCTCAATGTCCTCATAGGTGCCGCCATAAACGACTCGCTTGCCCACGAGGCTCCTCCTTTATTTCTGTATAATGACCGTGAAGAATTGAATTAATATTATCATAAATAGTGATATTTGCAAGCACAACCTAACGTAACTACAAAAGGCAAATTTCGCAAGATCCAACATGATGCCGACCTAAATAAGAACATATGCGCGCATAACACGGAGGTCAATAAAAAAGTTCAAACTGACCTGCTGCCCCAGTTAGCATAACCTCTTAAAATGTGAAGTTAAACGTCACAAAGAAACGACAAAAATACTATTCTCCTTGAATTGACACAAGAACTCCTATGCGCGAGCATTCATTCGACAATCCCCCAACAACCATTACCAAACAGGAGGAAGCGTGATGCCTGAGTTTAAAGAGGGAGATGTAGTGAAATTAAAAAGCGGCGGTCCTGAAATGACTGTGAGCAAGATCAAAGAAGATGACCTGCGCTGTAAATGGTTTAATGAAAAAGGCGAACTTAAAACTAAATATTTCAAAACGTTTGAGTTAGAGAAATACCAAGGGCCGACGGTGTATTGACCTATGGGTAAGGAGAAATGGCTTCAGAGAATAGCCTATTCTTCTAGTCGCCCCCCTTCCTCTCGCTTTGTTTTCTTTTTCGGCTTTGTGGATAAGGTTGTCTCTATAATTTCATCAAAGGTAAAGCGAGAAAGCGAAAGTGGTTTGCACAGGTCTATGTTCCTGCGAGAGTGCCTTTTCTCTCCTGGGAGCAAACTTCTTCTTTGGGATGATTACTTTGTACCTTCTTTCAATCAGGAATTTCTCCCCTTCTTTTCAGTTGATGTTCTGGCGATACATTAAACGTCTGCCTACAACACCTTTAAGCAGCATTTCTGCTCTTTGAACATCGTCTAAGCCCTCTCTGGCCGGTCTCTTCTTAGTTTTAGGTCTGCTACAGCGGTTGTTGTAACGAAAATCAAATTCAGCAAGATAGCGGTGTAGATGTTCTTTTTTGCAATGCTGATAAATTCCCTTCATTCCTCTTTTGAAAATGCTGAAGTAGTTTTCGCAGCAATTAACGTGGATAGTTCGGTCACTCAGGGAGACATACTCGCCTTGAGAGTGAACTACAACCTCATGACCGGCAAAGGTCTTGTCAATGTGGCAGTATTGACCGGCTTCGTCAGTCAGCACGCGAGCTTCTTTTGCAATGTTTTCCTCCAAAATGGGAACGATAGTCTTTGCATCCACATTATCAACAACCATACTTCTAGACTTGCCGGACTCTCTGTCTATGAGAGACAATATCTTACGCTTGTGGGCATACCCCTTTCTCACTTCTTTTCCTGGCTCGTTCCAGAGGAAAGTTTCGTCAGATTCTACAGAACCGCCATTTGCACCAAAAGGAACTAAATCACCAGTCCTCATGGCTTCACGAATGCGATGACCCAGGAACCAAGCGCTTTTTAGAGTAATGCCTAAGCCCCTGTGGAGTTGATTACAGCTTACACCCTTCTTTGATGCTGCAACTAAGTGAATTGCTTGCAACCACTTGTGAAGCGGGATATGGCTATCCTCGAAAATAGTTCCAATCTTGACAGTAAAAGGCTTTCGGCATACATAGCATTTATATGAGCCCGGACTGGTACTTTTCCCGTTCATTTTGCTAATGCGAATAGTAGAACCACAGTGAGGGCAGACCGGCCCTTTAGGCCAGAGGATAGATTCAACATGCGCGTATGCGGCTTCTTCGTTGTGGAATTCTGGGCTAGAAATTACTGATTTTTTCATGTCGGCCCCCTTATCTAGAGCCAATTTAACATGAAATTATGGGTAAGTCAAGTATAATATCGCCTTTGCAGAATGGTTCGCTTTTCAACCCCTGTCGTGATCCAGTTTTCGGTGGAGAAGCGAATCGGTTCAACAATCAGGTGTCCCGCTTTCACGGCGTGAGAAATGGCGGGAATACGGGCTACAGCTCCGGAAACTGTTTCCAATCGAGGTTGATAATGGTCGTTGCTCGGATAAACAATAAGCTCGAGTCGATCCATACTATCCGATGTTGTCAACAATGCCGTGTAGTTGATAATTCCAGGGACAGCAAAAAGAGTTTCGTCAAGATCGGAAATCCTAAGGCAATCCCCGGATCGAAGCAAAACCGCGTCATAAGCATTTCCCCTGATCTTGTCCAATCGTCTCAGCGTTGTTCCGCACGGGCAGGGCTCAGTAAGAAATCTTGAGAAATCACCGGTCCGATACCGGATCAAAGGCATCGCATCGCGTGTCAGTGTAGTGAAAACGATTTCACCGAAGTGTCCGTGAGGAACGGCTTGGCCGGAAACAGGATCAACCACCTCAAACAACAGGTCTGCTTCACGCAAGTGGTAGCCATGGAACGCCTCGCATTCAACGCCTCCGCCAAGGCCCATTTCGGTCGTTCCGTAATGGCCGAATACCTTGCAGGCCCACACCCGCTGAAGCTCTGTTACCAAAGAAGACGGCACATAATCCGCACTTAGCAGGACGCTTGAAATCCGGCCATCGGGGATTTCATCGGCCTTTTCGTGCCTGGCCAAGTTAAGCACTTGTGTCGGGATGCCTATAAGACAATCAATTTCCTTTTCCACGATGTCACGGATAGTCCGCACCGGGTCCTTCACAATTCCGTGTATAAAAGCTTCAACACCGGCCCGAACGAGCGCTTTGGCCAGAAGATCTCCTACACTGCCGGTTCTATCTCCAGGCATGAGAATAAGAACTCTCTGTCCCTGATGCACAAGGGTGTTCATGCCGTGGTGAAAAAAATCAATGGTAAGCTCCAGGTCATCTGCGGAGAAATAGATTCGTCTCGGCGGTTCATCTTTGAGCAAGGATTGTAAGGTCACAATGCGTTCAACCTCACTTTGGGACACACAGAGGAACTGAGGCCCATTGTGCTGGAGGTCCTTAGCCGACGTCATCGGCAATACCGAGATATCATCAATATGTCGTAAATCCTGGCTGGAAATTCCACGAAGGTGTTTTCGGTAAAACGGGCTTCTTCTCGAGACATAGTCAATCACGATTTTGAGCTTTTGTAGTTGATATCGGCGAATTCCTTCCTGGCTCAATTGTTGACCTGGAAGGCCGAAAATTTTCTTTGATATCCAACTTTCCAAGGTGGTTTTCTTCATGTTCCGTTAATCGCCTCTATAGAGGGAACGCCGTCCGACACTGGTAAGATAAAATGCGCAGAAAGGAACCAGCCTGCTGTCTCTAGTCATCACGTGTATGCAGCAATCTTTCAGTCGCTCCAAGTCCAGGTTCCAGGCATCCTGAAACGCCATCGCGGATATTGACAGCTTGTGCGTGCGAGCCCGCTCCAGGAATACGTCCCATTCGCCCAAAGACAATTGGCCATGGGCGGGCACGTAAGCAGAGGCATCCGATGCAGACCACTGTTGCGCCACACATTGTCGAGTTCGTGCCGCCCCCACTTCGGCCTTTTCGATGCTACAGGCGCATTGTTCATCGCGGCGGAGCGTCAGCGGCTTTAATTGCCCGTCGGGCATTGCCACAAAGCTCCCGTGAAAAGAACAACGTGCATTCTCACATCCTGGCGGCATAAAGTTATCGGTGCTGATCAGTCCTCGCGTGTGAACCTCGATGGCACGCATGACATCCGGCAATGTAATTCGGTCTTTGTCGGTGTGAATTGTTGCATACCGCCCCAAATGGGTAACGGGCTGAAAGTGAACGCCGCGGACCGTAGGAACGTTCGCTATTGCGAAAGATATGATCTCTCCCACATTGTGAAGATTCACCTCGGGAACGAGAGTCGGCACCAAAACTACTCCCAGTTCCAATTGCTCACAATTACGGATGGCTCTGACCTTGGCATCCAGGAAATCGCCACCTCTCAGAGTTCTGTAAATTGTATTCAAGGTGCCGTCGAACTGGAGAAATATTGAGGAGAGCCCTGCTTTTTTGAGATGCTCAAGATATTTTTGATCGGATGCAAGCAGCAGACCGTTCGTGTTGAGCTGGATGAACTCGAATCCTATGGATCGTCCCAAAGCCACGATTTCAGGCAAATCGTCGCGGAGTGTCGGTTCGCCGCCGGAAAGCTGAATGTTGCACTTGTATCCTTTAGCCATCAGGCTTTCATATTGTGTCCGGATCTCAGACAAAGCGGGATCGCTGCGGCCGCCAGTGCCTGAATCGGCAAAACAAACTGAGCATCTGAGATTGCACTTTGAAGTAACCTCGATCAGAGCGGTGCACGTCTGTTGTCGATGATCCGGACAGAGACCGCAGTCAAAGGGACAACCGTTTTCGATTTCGGTCCATGCATCCGGAGGATGGAAGGGGATCTTGGGACGAGACCAGGTCTCGTATGATGGATCTCCTCGCCAAAGCAGCGTCCGGAACTCACCGTGTTGCGCGCAAGTTTTTCGCATGAAAACACTATCTTGATGCTCCTCAATGATAGCAGGCAGTCTGGCAAGGCACGCGGGACAAACACTCTCGGTCTTGCCTATAGTGGCAGGGTCTTTCGCTTCCATCATTTGCCCTGTGAAAGATCGAATCCGTTTTCCGACAATAATGATTTAATTTTCTGATATGTTTGGGTAATTATGTCCGGACAACGAACCAACTGGTTCGCCGGATCTTCGGCGAGGATTTCCCGACAATGAATACCTCCATAGCACTCGGAAAATACCTGAGTGAACCATTCGACCAGTTCATTTATCATAAGGTTTAGTCTTGGATGGTCTTCTTCTTCGGGGGTTCCTCGACCGGCATAAAGGGCTATCAAACATGCTCCTCCGGTCAGAGCGCCACAGGTGTCACCGCAGAATCCTACTCCGCCCGCAAGTCCGGACATGGCCCGGATCAGATCAGGATTGGATTTCCCCTGCGCTTCCAGGCCCAAGAAAAGTAGTATTTGGCTGCAGTGGAATCCTTGCCCGGACAATTCCAGCATCCTGAGCAATTCGTCCATCGAGCCTGATCCATCAGCAGCACTCATCTAGTTGAAATCCTCGGCATTGTTAAGACATCACCTGCTTGGTGCCTACGAACAGAAAATAACCCGGTCGGGCCTGGCGCACAGAAGCGCAATGAACCTCGACGGTATCAAGGTCGCAGTTTGCTACTCGTTTCCAGAATGGGGCGAGAGATCCATAGGTCCAGATCATCTGAACAACGAAGTCGCGCAGCAGATCGGAATGATCTTCGAAGCACACATTGCCGAAACCTGCCTCCGACGATTCTTGGAAGAACTGATCTTTATCAACAGCGCCTCTCAGGCAAGAACGGACTGAAAGGCTCCTCAATTTCGGAACAGCCTCCGGGTTCCTAGCGTATATATCGGCCACGATGATGCGACCCAGTGGTTTCAAAACTCGATGGCATTCGAGGAAAACTCTCATTCGATCTTGAACCAGCGAAAGTGCGCATTCCAACAGCACAGCCTCAAAAGATTCATCTGCGAAAGGCAACGCTTCGCCCTCGCCCAGCAGGAGCGGTAGGCCGGTGTTTTGGGTTCTTCCTCGGGCCAACAGTTCAGCGGATGAGTCAATTCCCAGAGCGCGGATCGAGTGCTCTCGGAGGAAGGCCACGGTTACACCTGTTCCGCATCCGATATCCAGCACAGCGTCATCCGGAGCTAACCGCGCGAGAGCAAGTCCTCGCTGCGTCAATTTAAGCCCACCGGGACGTATTCCTGCGGAAGTGAAGGGTAGGTCCGACAGTTGCTCGAACAAATTCTGGTAATGCTCTGACGTCATTCGGGGTCACTTGTCTTCGAGCAGCTGCTCAATTTCGGCCATTGTACCCGTCGCCAGCTGTTCGGGAATGAATACTATCCCGCAACACGGACACCGGGGTAAGTCCACGGGGTATTTGTTTCCCATGTAAGCCACTTCCACTGTCGCCAATTCCAGTGCAACGCCACACTTGCCGCACTGCCATTCCGATGCGTCACCTATTTCAACTTTGTGGCTCATGATTTCAGATGCTCCAGAACTTCCATCCGATGGCTGTAGGCATTGTGGACAATGACCCCGTCCTGGACAGGCGAGTATTCGACCCAGTAGGTAACATTTCCCGGCCTGAAATGAGCCAAGTAATGGCCGGTTTTCTTTTGAACCAACTTGGTCCCGGTGCTCTCGGCCCACTGAATAACCTGGAGGAGGTCTTCAACCAGGATCATTCGTCGTTCCATCAAGTCACGAACATCGTCGGCAATGAATAATTTTACAGGCTGGCGCACTTCTTGACCCTCGGCTTTTTCGCTCCAGAATTCGCTGAGAAGAGAATTCTTCAATCGAATCCGATTTTCGCGGCGCTGCGAATAATCAGGGCTCCTCAGTTGCATATCGCTGATCTTACCTTGGCCAAAGATCAGATCGAGCAGATGCAGGTTCGGCTTGCCTCCGGATCGGAAATGATCGCAACAAACAGCGCAATAAGTGAGCAAGTCTGCGTTTGTCTCACTAATACGCCTCTCGACAACTTTGTCAGCGAGATCGCGATTCGCGAAATACATCAGGCCGCCAAAACCGCAGCATTCGGTCTTATCGCGACTAAGAGGGAGTTCGGATATTTCGAGCCCCAGCTTTCTAACAATGTTTCTTACGCTCTCCTGTACCTGACTCTCATGCCTGCTCGTGCACGGATCATGGATAGCCAGCATGCCTGATCCGGGCAGAATATCAGTGTGAGGTAATCCATACCGATCGAATAATTCCCACAGCGAGACCAGGCGAACTTCGGGAAGCTGAGCTTTGAACAGTGCGTAGCAAGATGAGCAGGCCAGGATAAGTTCGGGACTGCCCATGCCCAACCAGTCAGCGCGAAATGCATTCAAGACCTGAGATAAGCTCGCTTCTCGACCGGCCCAGTCGGCGGGCGCTCCGCAACAGCGTAACATAAGTCCTGCGCCGCCCTGCAAGCCGATCTATCAGATACTTGTAGGTCTTCTTCACATGATCGGGGGAAGATCCCGAAAGCTGGCATCCGGGAAAGAACAGATACTTGCTCGAGGCCATTCCAGGCTGGTGTCGAACCAATGCAGCCTTATCACTGTTACTGAATTCCATGTCCTGCAGAGCGAATTCGTGTGCGGACGGCGGCATCTTGTCGTTGAGTGATCATTATGTTGCGGGCCGCTTTGCAAACTTCTCCCATGTGAAGGCTCTCAGGACAAACTTCCTTGCAAAGTCCGCACAAACTGCACGAATTGATAAGTTTGTTTCCGTGGCGGTGTCCCATTACAATGGAGAGGTTATTGTAGATTTGTCTTATATATTTCTTGGGGTATCCTTTGAAATCGGCAAGATATTCGCAGATCTTTACGCATTCCATACACTGGCACTGGAGGCACCTTGCAGCTTCCAATGCTGCTGCTTCCGAGGAATATCCCTGGGTCGGATCGTCCATGCCAATCCGCGGCAAGGGCTGAATACCCTCTGTGCTGGTAAAAAGCCGTGTTTCGTAAGCCCCTTCATTTTCGCGGGAAGCTGAAAGGGAAACCCTCTGCAGAAATCTATCGATGGAAATCGCTGCACGACGACCATGAGAGATGGAAGTTATTGGTGAATGGTTCTCCATCTCATATACAGCGCTCCCGCCGGTAAATATGCCCGCCAAGCTCTGTTTCAAAGGTCACCGCATCAATTATGGCCGGACCTGAAATTTCGGTTTCGATGCCGAGCTCTTGCGCCGATGCCTTCCCTGTGCCCACATAAACAGCGTCATAGGTATCTCGAAGTCGTTCCAGAGCTTCTTGGAGGACGATATAGGTATTGAAGTTCACTTCAATGGACACCTTCTTCAATACCTCAAAATCATCCGCTATCGCGGACCGAGGTAATAACTCCTCGGAATAATTCCACAGCTTACCTCCAAGTCGATCGGTGGCTTCGAATATGGTGACCCGGTATCCTTTCCTGGCCAGATCGAAGGCTGCGGTAAGCCCGCTCAATCCTGATCCTACAACTGCCACGCGTTGGGTTTTTGGCGGGATCATCGACTTACGGACAGCTTGGGGAACTGCGTACACAATTGCGGATCTTTCAAGGGATCTGATCGCTATCGGCTCCCCGACTTCTCGCCGCTTGCAGACGGGCTCGCAAGGATGATCGCAGATAAGGCTTATAATTCGGGGAAAGGGGACGCTACGGCTGAAAACCTGAACGGCCGTTTGAAAATCCCCTTTGCTGATCGCAGCATTCATCGCGCGCACATCAACATGTACCGGACAAGAAGCCGTACACCAGGGGGCCCATTCCTGAATGCACAGGCTTTCGAGCCTTCGCAGTTCCTGCTGATCCACAATATTCTTCAAACTTGACGATCCTGGTGAGACACGGGATTTGCATGGGGAGCTTCGTCGGGGTGACGATGCTCCCCTTTGGATGTGTGATTACTTCGACGCCCCTAAACCGGCCAGCACCTTTGCCGGCAACGCGGGCAAATGCCTGATCCGCACGCCCGTGGCATTATATATAGCATTAATCACTGCAACGTGTGAACTGGTAAGCGGAAGCTCTCCGACACCGGCTGCGCCGAATGGACCGTGCTCTCTCGGTGTCTCCACATAGATGACTTTGAAGTCATCGGGAATATCTTTTGCGTAAGGCAAACCGCAATTGATCAGACTCGTGTGCTTGCTTAGGTCTTCAAAATCCTCAGACAGAGCCAAGCCTATTCCCTGAGCTACACCTCCGTAAATTTGGCCGTCTACGACCAGCCTGTTATTAATTTTCCCTACGTCGGCCACCACGGTGTACTTATCCACCTGGGTTTTTCCCGTTTTAGTATCCACTGTGACCTCAGCCATGAACGCGCCATACATATACACTGCGAACGGATTGCCTTGACCGTTTTCGTCGCAAGGCGTGCACATGGAGGCAGTCCACTTGCCGGAATAACTGAGCGGAATATTCTCAGCCTTCATCTCTTCGTAGGTACGATATTTGCCGTCAGGTTTCCGCATTGCGTTGAGGAGCATTTCGCATCCATTCTTGATGGCATTGCCCGACATCACCTGTTGACGGCTTCCACCAGACGGACCGCTGTTGGGAACTCCTCGCCGTGTCGTTCATCACAAGTTTGATCCGATCCGGCTTGATTCCCAATGGTCGCAGGGCCTCGTGGCATGTTCCGAGGGCTCCCATATCCGCTCCTTGTCCGTGGTCCTCCCAAGAACTGAAAAGCGACACACCATCGGGTGTAAGTTCCACAGCGACCTCAGACGAGTCCGGACCATCAAGACCGCAGCCATAGATCCCGAGGCATATACCGACGCCTTTTTTCTTCTCGGGGGTCGATTCCTTTTTGACTCTCTGCTTGGCCTCCTCATACAGAGGTCGAAGTTTATCGAAAATCTCCGGGAGGCTGAATACTTCGGGAGTCTGCCCGGTTGGCGTCGTATCACCCGGCCGGTAAATGTTTTTGTACCGCAGCTCGAAAGGATCCATGCCCATCTTCACAGCCAGTTCATCTATAAGGCTTTCGGATGCCAAGAAACTTTGCGGCGATCCGTAGGCTCTAAACGCCGAACCCCACGCGTGATTGGTGCAGACGGTCAGTCCCTTGCCCCGGATGTTGGGGATGCCGTACCCGGCTCCGATGAACTGGGCCCCTCGTACGGTCAAGAGATCTCCGAATTCCGAGTAAGGACCATGATCTACGATCCAATCGCCCTCCATGGCAACTATTTTGCCGTCCTTATCCGCTCCGTATTTGAGATCGATGAAGAAAGGCGATCTCTTACCGGTATAAATAATGTGCTGGTAATAATCGTATCTCAATGTCACCGGCTTTCCCGTGGCCATTGCAGCGACGCCGAGAAGCGCTTCCATGGTAGGGCTGAATTTGTAGCCGAAAGTGCCGCCGGCAGGATTCTGTATCAGGCGCAGTTTCTCCGGTTCGATTCCTAGCCCGGGAGTAATCATGGCGTGATGCAGGAAAATACCGATACTCTTTGAATGGATTGTTAGGCGGCCTTCGTCGTCGAAATAAGCCAATCCCACGTCCGGTTCCATAGTCAAATGCGGCTGGCGCTGAAGATAATACTCTCCTTCCACAACGTATGCAGCCGAATCCATGAGCGGCTTGGTGTCCTTCCCCTTGGCCCTGTTCTGTTCATAGTAGACATTGGGTGTCCCGGGGTGTATTTCGATGGCGTCATCGGCCATTGCCGCGGGAGCGCTCATGTAAGCCGGCAGTTCCTCCAGCATCACCTTGACCTTATCCGCTGCAGCTCTGGCATTGGCCTCCGTATCCGCGCATACTATGGCCAGGGCATCTCCGAACTGGAACACTTTCTCGTCACACAGAATCGGCCGATCCCAGCCATCCCCTTTGTTAGTGGGGAAAGTGATCAAACCGGTGATGCGATTGCGGCCCTTCACGTCCTTATGAGTGACGACTTTGACGACCCCCGGCATCTTTTCCGCTTCGCTGGTGTCTATGGACAGGATCTTGGCGTGAGAAACCTTGGCCTGGACCAGCGCCAACCTCAGGGTTCCTGCGGGCATTTTGCATCCCAGGTCTGCACCGTAGTCAATCGTGCCTGTGGCTTTTGCTACTGCGCTGGGCCTTGGGTAGTTTCCTCCCCAGATTCTACCATCTGCAGGAAGTTTGTACGCCAATTCCGCAGCTGTCATTTCTCCTCGGATGACTTTGGCAGCGTCCATCACAGCGTCCACGATAGGTTTGTAGCCGGTACAGCGGCATGCGTTCCGGTATTTCTGGAACCAGTCCTTGACTTGTTCTCGCGAGGGACTCTTGTTCTCATCCAGGAGGGCCTTGGCCGACACGATGAAGCCGGGTGTGCAGAAACCGCACTGAGCGGCCCCATGTACCTGTCCAAGCCAACTGAAGCGGGTGCAGATTATCCGGTGTGCCGATGCCTTCGATGGTGAGAAGTTGCGCTCCATCCGGCACCTTGGTCATTTTCGTCACACAGGATTTAATCAGTTTACCGTCCAAGATGACGTTGCAGCAGCCACATTGGGCGGTGCCGCAGCCGACCTTGGTTCCGGTGAGACCCAATTGATCGCGCAGCACATCGGCTAAAGACGACTCTTGATCGAAGACGAGAGTCTTTGGCGTTCCGTTGATTTTTATGATTTTTTTCTGCATCGGATGACTCCTTTCCGATTGGAATGAGAGTTGGGTCTGATGGGTTTACGGCTCAGAGAACGACCTTCTTAAAAACACCTGGAGGACCTGGGGAGGAGCGGTTGTTTCTGCAAGCGATTCCGAAAGATCCTAATATGCTTTGGGACTTCAGTCTGCCTCCATCTCAGGCCCACCAATGCGACCCCGGTTGCGTCCGGTCGGACATATGTCCAATCTGACTCAATCAGTGTGAGGAGTCAAGATCTTTCAGGTATGAATCCAGCGGCTCAGTTACTCGCGATGGAGGTAATTACTTGTGCATATTGGCAGAAGGCATTTCCTGCCTGACCGTTTTCTCGTGCCCAATTCGTTTGCAATTAGTCTTGCGTCATTTTCGCTAACCATAGACTGCTCCAAGCGGACTGAATCCCTGAATCATGCACGACTTGGTAGCTCATGACTATAGTACCGTGTCCCGGTAGTATGAGCGAGAAGGTTTTCCGGCGCAGGATGTACAAGAGCTGGAATTGACATGGGAAAAGACAAAAAAGAATTCCAGGCGGCCCCGTCAGAAGCGTCGTACGCTATCACAGGCTGAACGTTGTTAAGCCTTCATTGCCGAGGCGCCGTGGGTGCAGAGAAGAGCATGGTTCACTATGATCTGCAACCGCGACGTCAGTCAGCGGATTGGAGACACGCAGCCCTCCGCTCATGCTTGAAGACGTCGTTTTGCCTGAGGTCTACATTCAACGCGTGGCCGTACAACAACTGTCGAAAATTTCGTGACATCCCACGTTAAGACCCTTCAAGTCCTTCATGAGCCCCGACTTCAGTGTATAGCCTGAACCCAAAGTTGAGTGAGTATAGTCAATACGTATGGGGTTTACCCTTTCAAAAAGTGCTTTTTCGACAACAAATGTCACACCTTTCTCCGTGAAAACCTCATCATCTTCCTTTTTCTCATCCAGAGCCATCACGAGATATGGGCCTCTCCACCCGCCTTCGGTCATCAAGACCCTTATTGCCTGAAGTCCTTCGCGTCCTTCCATGAACTGTTTGATCTTTTCCGATGCTTCTTCACTTACTTCAAACATAAGGAACCCCTTTCAGCAGAGTTGCCATTCCCTTTCGATCAACTTATTTAAATTCGGCTGATTCTCTCCTGTCGTGAACTCTCTCAATCCTAACAGCACTCGGGCGCCATTGCTATCTTGTCCGGTGGCGCCCAGTGGGATTGAAAATACTGGATTCCCGCTTCCACGGGAATGACGGAAGGTTGTCCTACCAAATTAGACAAATTCTGGCAGCCGCTACTTTTTCGGAAATAAATCAATCGGCTTTTCCATCTTTATCGGTATCGTACATTTGAGTACCATAATTCCTTCTCAAGTAAGCCTTCCCTAGCTAATTCAGCGAAAGCTTCTAATGCTGTTGCGCCGAAGCCACATTGGCTTTCCAGGACATTTTGGAAGTGATTGAAACCCGCACACCATTGATTGCCATCCCTGGAGAGAGTCAGATTTGCTCTCTTTGCGAATTCTGGCGCATCACTATCGGAAATGTCCCATTTTTCGGCTAGTTCCATGACCCGTGCTCGCTTTGCTCCCATTGCTAAGGCTTCAATACAGAGCACCCACGCGTGCCCTCGGCTCTTCAGGTCGATTGGCCAGATACGTCGGACAAGATCGGAGTCTTCCTGGGGACGGAATCGCTGGAAAATCAAATCCCCGTTCGTGTGAAGATAGCAAAAACCATCGTTCCCTTCTGGCAATGCGCATTGTTTATACATTGCAACTCCTTGCCTTCACCGAGGTAGTTTAACGATATGATTCCCAATCCATGTCGGCAAAACCGGAATCACGTAATGTCGAACCACAACTAGCGATCACTCGACTTGGACCTTCTCGATCTGCACGGCACAGACCTTGTAGTCCGGCGTTTTCGATATCGGGTCCAGTGATGTCCCCAAAAGTTCGTTTGGATTGGCCTTGGCAAAGTGAAAATCCATAAAAATGGCACCTTCCGGGTACTATATCGCCGGGTCGTACCGGCGTGATCACAGCGCCTCTTCGTGAAACCACCTTTGCAAGATCTCCGTTTTTCAAGCCAAGCCGCTGTGCATCGAGATGATGGATCTGAGCGTGAGGCTCAGGGAACTCCTTGTCCAGCGCCGGACACCTGCCCGTCATGGTCCGAGTGTGGTAATGCGCAAACCTTCGGCCAGTAGTAAGCAGAAACGGGTAATCCTTATCAGGCAGCTCTTCCGGCGGCCGGTAATCGATCACATGAAAGAGCCCTCGACCCCGAGTAAACTTGCCCTCATGCAGAAAGAGCGTACCCGGATGTCCCGGGGAAGGACACGGCCACTGGATACCGCCTGCTTCGAGGCGCTGATGAGTGATTCCCCCGAATATGGGAGAAAGGCTTGCCATCTCGCCGAAGATTTCCGCCGAAGATTCATAGTTCATGGACAGTCCCAACCGCTTGCCCAACTCCGCTATTACCATCCAGTCCGGAATGGCCCCTTCAGGTGGTTCCACGGCCTTTCTCACCCGCTGAACTTTTCTCTCGGTATTCGTGAAAGTACCCTCTTTTTCTGCCCAACAGGCACCCGGCAAGACCACGTGGGCAAGTTGAGCCGTCTCGGTTAGAAAGATGTCTTGCACGATGAGGAATTCCGCAGATTTCAGCGCATGAACAACGTGATGGGTGTTGGGATCGCTCACAACTGAATTCTCGCCCAAAATGTAAAGACATTTCAGCGACGCATCTGTGAGCCTGTCCATCATGTCGGGAATCGTGTAACCGACTTTATTAGAGAGCTTCGCGTTCCACGCGTGCTCAAATTTTTCCCTCACTGAATCGTCAGTCACGACCTGGTAGCCTGGGTACACATTGGGCAGTGCACCCATGTCACAGGCGCCCTGGACGTTGTTTTGGCCTCGCATCGGATTCACTCCGGTTGAAGGTCTGCCGATCTGGCCGGTTAACATGGCCAGGTTGGCGAGCGACTTGACGTTATCCACCCCGTGGGAGTGCTCCGTTATGCCAAGGGTGTAGCAGATCGAGGACCGGCCGGCAGTCGCGTACATTTCCGCGACACGGACGATGTCTTGCGGAGAAACCCTGCAGATTTCAGAAGCTTTTTCAGGCGAGTACCGTTTCAGATGTTCTTGGAGTTCAGCAAAGCCTTCGGTTCTGTCGTCGATGAACGCAGCGATTATGCCAATTGTTGGCCAGGATGGCGTGCATTATTCCGTTAATAAAGGGTACGTCAGTGCCGAATTTGATCCTGATGTGTATGTCCGCTTGAAGGGTCAATTGAATCCTGCGGGGATCCACCACGATCAGCTTGGCACCTCTGAGCTTTGCACGAAACATCCAGTTAGATATCAGCGGATGAGCTTCGGTAGTATTGGAGCCCACCACCAGGAGACAGTCCGTGTCCTGGATTTCAGGGATCGAGTTTGTCATAGCGCCACTTCCGAATGCAGCGGCAAGACCTGCCACTGTCGGAGCGTGTCAGAGACGAGCGCAATGATCGATATTGTTGGTTCCGAAACCTGCCCTGCACAGTTTCTGCAGCAGGTAGTTGTCTTCATTGGTGCAGCGGGCCGAGGAGAAGAAACCGATGCTGTCCCCGCCGTGCTGCGCTGCGATCTCCTTGAGACGCGAGGCGGTGAAGTCAAGCGCCTCTTCCCAGGACGCTTCCGTCAGCTTTCCATTCTTACGGATAAGCGGAGTGGTCAGCCGTTCAGGACTGTGGACGAATTCGTGAGCGTTCCATCCCTTGATGCAGAGCTTGCCCTGATTCATAGGGGCCGTTTTAAGCGGAATAGTTCCAATCAAGCGGCCGTCCATAACCTCGAGAAGCATCTGGCAGCCGCACCCGCAAAACGGGCAGGTTGTTGTGACAAAGCGATAATCCATTCGCGTTTCAATGCTCCTTGAAATTTAATATTGCAGCCGCAAGTGTGGCTCGCGTCCGACCAATCTGAAAGAGGTAGGTTATGTCATTTTAGACATAACCTGTGGCAATAGTCAACCGCATGGACCGAAACCTCTCCTTTCCGCTCCAAATATGCAAGATGTCATGAATCTTATTTTTCAGGGGCGCATCTCAATCATTAGGAACACCCTGAAAGTGGTGTCATGCGTGGGGAGCTACATATGTCAGGAGGAAATAAGTGGAGAAACAGACATCTTATGACGGTTGCATTCGAGGGTTGCTCAACGCATGTAAGTGCCAAATAGAGGATTTGGAAGCTTGCCCAAGAGAGGCTTCGCCACAACTGCGGGAAATATGTGAAGATGTGACCAGTCTATTGATTGCAAATCGGGAGACGGTGAAATGTGGGTTGATGGTTGCTGATGAGGGCGAATTATACTGTTCATGTTAGGAGTTCCGGGGACACCATATTTATCCGAGAGTGCCTTTGCCGAACCTTTAAGACCAGGCTTTCCGCGATGCATCGACCTCCTCAAGGCCACCTCAACGGGAGCGCCACTCAGCCATCAGTTCGATATAAGCCAAGTAATCATCGTCACCAAAGATGGTGAGCTGCCGACGATTACCATGCCGAGGTCCATGGTGCGGAACATCCGGAGCGACAACTCGCACCAATCCAGCCATGCCCTGAAAATAGCGTGGTGTCCCCGGAATTCCTGTTGGCGACGACCGCGCGTGCGGAGTCCCAAATCAAACTAATAATTCTTTTTGGATGGTTTGTTCCGATTATAGAGAATTCGAAGGCCCTCCATCGTGAGATCGTCATCAATCTCGTCTACCAGCTTGGTCTGAGCACAGATGACTCTGGCAAGTCCCCCGGTGGCGATTACTCTGGGTTTGGACCCCAGCTCGTCGAACATTCGTTTCAGTATTCCATCTACAAGAGATGCGTACCCGAAAATAATGCCCGACTGAATGGCCGAGGCCGTGTCCTTGGCAATGACGCGCTGAGGCGCTATGAACTCAACCCTGAATAATTTCGATGCCTCACGGATCTCTCCGTGACCTATGGTCCACCCGAGCATATCAGGTCGAATAACGGCTCGGAATTCACCGCTCAGGCTGTGCGCAAGTGGCTTGAACGATCAGGAGTACAAACCCTGTACATCGAACCCGGCAGTCCCTGGAAGAACGGATACTGTGAAAGTTTCAATGGGAAGCTCAGAGACGAATTGCTGGATCGAGAGACCTTCTACACCCTCAAGGAAGCTCAGGGTACTCATCGAACAGTGGCGCCAGGAATACAACACCTTTAGGCCTCGCAGCACATTGGACGACCCGCCCTCCTGCTCCTGAAGTAATACTGACGACATGGGTCGTCCACACTAACCAGGGAGGCCCCCTCCCTCTTCCAGGAAGGGAAGACTCTTTACCTCTACCTTAACATGTGGCACATAATTCGGGGGGGCAGGCCATACGTAGATGTTAGATTCACGGAAGTGATCGTCCAATGAGGCCAGGGCATTCGAGTTAGGCCGCGCAAGTGGGCCAAGTGGTGAGTATCGATGAAAGGGAGTATCGATGAAGAAAATACATCTGGTGATAAACGGGACTAAAAGGGAGTTCGTGGTAGGCCCTGGGCAGGTGCTGCTGGAACTCTTGCGAGAGGATTTGGACTTGACGGGAACGAAACAGTCTTGCGACCGGAAGGGCCAGTGCGGGGCCTGCACGGTCATCGTCGACGGAAAGGCGAGCCCGGTCATGTCTAATCAAGGTAGCGGATCTCGATGGGGCGGAAGTCATCACGGTGGAAGGCTTGGGCACACCAGAGAATCCCGCACCTGATCCAGGAGGCCTTCGTCCTCTCCGGTGCAATCCAATGCGGTTATTGTACCCCGGGTATGATCATGGCTACGAAGGCGCTGCTCGACGAGAAATCCGAACCCCAGACGTGGAGGAAATCAAAAAGGCCCTGTGTCGCAATCTTTGCCGTTGCACGGGATACAAGAAAATTATCGAAGCAGTCAAGCTAGCCGGGCAGATTTCTCAGAGGCGAGATCACTCCTGATCAGGTCCGGCCCGATCCGCCAAGGGGTATGATAGGCGTCTCCCATCCCAGGCCCTCGGCCATGCTGAAAGCCTGCGGTGTTGGCAAAGTTTTCCGCGGACATCAAGTCACCGCAAAACGCTGGAAATCGCCGTGGTGCGGAGCACTGAAGCATCATGCTCTCATCAAATCGCATCGACACCTCGGCAGGCCGAAAAGATGCCCGGTGTGATCGGCGTCATGACGGCCAAGGACATCAAAGGGACCAACCGAATAAAATATGTCTTGCCGATGACCAGCCTGGTGCTCTGCGACAGACAGAGTCCGATGCTCTGGGTGATCCGATAGCTGTGGTGGCGGCCGAAACCAGGGACCAGGCCGAGACCGCGGCCAAGGCGGTCAAAGTTGAGTACGAACCGCTGCCGGTGATGATGACTCCGTCGAGAAGCCCTGGCCGAGGGGGCCGTTCGGATCCATGACGATTATCCAAACCTCTGCTGGGCACAGCCCCAGATCAAGGGAGACGCCAAAAGGCCTTGGCTGAAGCCGCTGCCGTCGTCGAGGCCGAGTTCTCCACACAGATGAATCACCAGGCCCCGCTGGAGCCGGAGGCCTGTGTGGCCTATCTGGAGGGGCGAAGGAGAAGAACGCCGATGCTCGTCGTGATCGGCCGAAGCATCAACATCCATACCCACATGGCCACGTTACAGGAGGCCATTGGGATGGGAAAACATGCGCTATGAGGAGGCCTATTCGCGGTGGGCAGTTCGGCATCAAGGCTAGCGATCACCTCTGAAGCGCATTGCCGGAGCAGCAGCCCTTCATTTCAAACGGGCCGTTCGCTACATTCCCAGCCTCCATGAGTCAATGCTCCTCACCTCAAAGCGCCACCCCTTCGACCATGAAAGTTAAGCTGGGAGCGGACAAGGAGGGGAAACTTACCGCCTTTGTCAACGACTTTATCATCGACAACGGCGCATACCAGATTTTAGGCATTGTGGTTGGCCTCACGGGCGCTCCAGATGCTGTCGGGCTCTTACAATATTCCCAGTATTAAGGCTCTGGCGCAAGTTGGTCTATACCAACAACGCCGCAGGCGGCGCAGCACGGGGAGCCGGGCCACCGCAAGTCACCTTTGCTCTGGAGTCAGCGATGGACATGTTGGCCGATAAGCTCGGAATCGATCCTCTGGAATTCCGCTGTCAAAAACATCTCTCGTACCGGGCCAGAGCGTATCCACCGGCGCAATCGTGAAGCAGTGGCCTTTTCAAGGACTCTGGGAAGACCTCCGGCCTCATTACGAACAGGGCCAAGAAGGAGGCGGCCGCCTTCAAAAGACGGCGCCAGATCCGGCGTGGGTGTTGGACTCGGCCTGCCAGCTCATTCGGCATTGCGCAGCCCGGAGACTCATGGCCATGGTGGCTGTAGAGCTGGATCCCGGACGACGGCATCACCATCTATGCAGCATGCGCCGATCCTGGTGAAGGGAACGATTCCATGCTCACCCAGATCGCGGCCCACCTTCTGAATCTACCCATGGAAAAAAGTGCGGCTGGTCACTCGCAGTACCGAACAAAACAGCCGAAACGGGTCCTGCGGCCGGCAGCAGAATGACCTATATGGTCGGCGGTGCCCTGGTCAATGCAGTCGAACAGATGAAAGCGGCCATGGCGGAAGCAGGCGTCTCGGACCTATGAGGCGTCTCAAAGAGGGCCGATAAGCCCACCCGCTATATCGGAAGAAAGAAGACTCCGAGCGGGCCCCTGGATCCGACAAACGGGACAGGGCTCGACCTTTGAGTCCCAGGTCCACAACATTCAGATGGCGGAAGTGGAGGTCAATACGGAGACCGGAGAGGTGAGGGTCATCAAGATGACCACGGCTGTAGATCGCAGGTCCGGTGATCACATCCTCAAAACCTGGGAAGGCCAGCTGGAAGGGGGCATGGACCAGGGAGTGGGTTATGCTCTCAGGGAGGAGTATATCCAGGGTCAGACCAAAGACTGGATTACCTTCAAATTTCCCACAATGAACAACCGCCTTTGACATGGAAGTGATCACCCCCAGAGAAACCCCTCGTGCCAAGGGCACCTTGGGAGCAACGGGCATCGGCGAGATGACCATGGTTTCTACGGCGCCGGCGGTCATCAACGCTATAAAGGATGCATGTGCGGTCAGGATCTATGATTTGCCGGCCACGCCCGATAAGATCAAGGCCGCACTGGCTAAGAGGAAATAGGGCGCATGACGGGATCCGACGAACCCGGCCCACTTTCGGGCCACCCCAATCGGAGAGTCCGAAGGATTGCGGGACGACAGATTGTCTTCGATGGAGAAGATTTCTTGCGCCATCCCGAAGACTGGTCCGAGGAGGTGGCCCTATGCCTTGCCAAGGAAGACGGTCTCCAAGAGTTGGAGGAAGCCCACTGGCAGGTTATCCGTTTTATGCGGAGCTACTATTTTCACCACGGCCGTGCACCCATGAACCGTGATCTGAAGGCGGGTGTTCATATGACGCTCATGGCTCTTGAGGCGCTGTTTCCACGGGGGATCCGACGCGGCGCTTGCCGCGTGGCCGGTCTGCCGAATCCCAAGTCATGTGCGGGTTAGAAGCCATGAAGGAACAAATCATTTACCTGGACAACGCTGCAACGACTTTTCCCAAGCCCCGATCGGTTCTGGAGCGCATGGTCGAAACCTACGGTCGGATGGGTGTGTCTCCGGGGCGAGGGAGCTACGATCTCGCGGTCGAGGCCGAGGAGTTGGTCCAGGCAACGAGGCGACAGGTGGCACGAATTCTTCGGCGCTTCCGACCCGGACTGAAGTCACTTTCGACCAGCAACAGCCACTGACGCTCTGAACCTTGCCATCCAGGGACTGGTTCGTCTCGGGGATCATGTGGTATCCACGCAGCTTGAACATAACTCCGTTCTGCGGCCCCTTTATCATTTGAGCCACCGTGGCATCATCGATTATGATCTGGTTCCCTTTGACGGACAAGGATTCATCGATCCAGAAGATGTGGCCCGGGCGATTCGGCCAAATACAAGGTTGGTTATAGTTTGTCATGCTTCGAACGTGTTAGGCACTGTCCAGCCTGCGGACGAAATCGGTCGCATATGTGCAGAGCACGACGTGTTTTTGCTCATTGATGCCGCTCAGAGCGCTGGTGTGATCCCCATCCAAATGTCCGAATGGAATATCGCCGCGGTAGCTTTTACGGGCCACAAGTCTCTGTTTGGCCCGACCGGTATTGGCGGGCTGGTTATCCACCCGGGACGAACATTCAAATTATGCGTTTTGGGGGGAACGGGTATTGATTCAAAAAGCTTGATGCACACCCAAACATTCCCTCACCGCCTGGAGGCCGGAACGATCAACCTGATCGGTATCATTGGTCTGTCTGCGGGGCTGGAATTCTTGATTTCAGAGGGACTTTCATCAATCTATCGCCGTGAGATGGAACTCCTTATGAGACTTCGGGAAGGCTTATCGGGGCTTAATCGCGTAAAGCTTCATGATATGGACAAGCTCTCCACGCAATAGTGGGGCTTCTGACAAGCAGCGTGGACGGGATTGGATCCGGAGGACGTGAGTGCCATCCTGGATGGAGATTTCGGGATCGTGGTGCGGGCTGGACTTCATTGCGCACCTTTTGTGCATAAGAGGCTGGGCACTTATCCGATGGGAGGGGTCCGCTTCAGCGTTGGACCATTCAATACCATTGAGCATATCGATCGAGCCGTTGAGGCTATGAACTCAAATAGAATGGACCCAAATGACCGATAAATCCGCCGACTGGATTCCTGTCTCATATTCCTTGCCAAAAGATGGGGTGGGAAGAAAATCTCTGTCGGGACTGTGTTCGCCTTGTGCATCGGGCAAAACAACAAAAGTATTTATAGACGAAGCATACTCTCTCTTCACCGGTTTCCGATGACCAATAAGACTTCCATCGGAAAAACAGAGAAGAATCCCGGCAGGAGCATGCGATCTCAGCACTCCTGGGAATGTTGTATTGGAGCGGCGGGTGTGGCTCCCGTCCCACCTATGCGAAGCAGGTAGTTTATGTCATTCTAGGCATAACTCGGTGCAATACTCAACGGCATGATTCGAGATCGAGGTTAAATCAGGAGACACCAGTGCGGTGCATTGTGAGTGCCTCTAATAATTCTTTTTGAGCGGTTTGTTTCGATTATACAGGATACGAAGGCCTTCCATAGTGAGATCGTCATCGATCTCATCCACCAGTTTGGTCTGAGCACAGATGACTCTGGCAAGCCCTCCTGTGGCGATTACTCTGGGCCTGGACCCCAGTTCGTCAAACATACGTTTCAATATTCCATCTACAAGAGATGCGTACCCGAAAATAATGCCCGACTGAATGGCCGAGGCCGTGTCCTTGGCAATAACGCGCGGAGGAGCTATGAATTCAACCCTGAATAATTTCGATGCCTGCTGGAAAAGGGCTTCGGCAGCAATCTTAACCCCGGGTGCAATTGAACCGCCCTCATATTCGCCGGCTTTGTTGATATAATCGAAGGTAGTAGCCGTGCCGAAATCAACTGCAATCAGATCCGATCTAAATCTTTCGTACGCTGCCACTGCGTTGACTATTCTATCCGCTCCGACTTCACGTGGATTGTCATATCTTATCGGCATTCCGGTTTTTATCCCCGGACCTACAAAGATAGCATTCACTTTGAGGAAATCCCTGCAAAGGTTTTCCAGAGGGCCGTTCAGCGGAGGAACCACGCAGGAGATTATTGCCCCATGTATGTCCAGTGATTTTATTCCCTCGAGGCTGATGAGATTATGTAAGGTGATCCGATACTCGTCTGCGGTGGTTTCCTTTAGCGTCCTTATTCTCCAGAACCCGATGGGTTTGTCGTCATGATAGATTCCTATGACCGTGTTGGTGTTACCTACGTCGACTGCAAGCAGCATCGGATATTCCTTTCCTATTCACCATGAAAACAGAAATAGAAGCCATAGAGTGCAAGACAGGTCCTCATTAATCTATGGCAGTTAAACCTGATTTTGTCCTATTGACGAATTCTTCCAGTTCGTCCCGGTCCGGTCGAAAAAAGAATATGCTCAGGGCAGATACAGCCATGAAGGCATAGACAATCGGCAAGCCTTCGCCGAGAAAAAGAAGAATAAGCCCAAAAATAGCGATGGCTTCCGATATGGCGAAGGATATTATGAGAGCCGTCACATATTGCCCGAAAAAGGACGGCACAGCTCCTGCCTGGGCGGAAGATTTCGCTGATGGGGCCGACAACATCGTCTTTCTTAAAAAGTAGGCAAGGGCCAATGCTCCAGCCGCCAAGAGTATAAATACATATCTTATCATTTCGACAGGTGCGCTGGACACCGGAATAAAAGGCATACCAGCCATAAGATAGGAAATGACCGTGTAGACTACCACGGCGCCAAACATAGCCGCCGAGATAATCCATATAACCGGCCAACCTTTATCCACTACTGCCTGCTCATTTGGATCCAACATGGTGTCCTCCTGAAATAGGTCAACACATCCGGAAATCGATAGATAGTACTACACAGCACATTTTTTGTTCAACTTTTCAGTGCGATAACCAGAGTCTCATACTATCGAGTCGCAGAATAGACAGTGCGCCAAAAATCATTGACTAGTCTGCATTACCTGCTAACATTCGCATAACAAAGATCTTATGCGTGGCCCGCTTTGATTTTATAGTCGCAGGGTCTCGTATTCAGACCCCCAAAAAACGGATTGAGAGCAGCGGAAAATGAAACCTACCGGACTCGTGAAGGACGCAATATTTCTGAAACATCAAATGGGGAGTTATCATCCGGAGAGTCCCCATCGACTCGAAGTAATTTATGAAATGATCGAACAACTCGGATCCTCTTTGAACGTCGTGGAGATACCGATACGTGAAGCATCCGAACAGGAATTGAGCTGGATCCATGATCCTCGATACGTGAGAAATATTTCCGCTACTGCCGGTTGCGCGGATACCTATTTGGATCCGGATACTTCGACCTGCTCAGATTCGTGGGATGCAGCATCGCGCGCTGTGGGCGGGCTTTTCAATCTCCTCGATGCCGTAGTAGAAGGTCGAGTTCGTAATGGTTTCGCTCTCGTCCGACCTCCCGGACATCATGCGGAAAGCAATCGGGCAATGGGGTTCTGTTTATTCAACAACATTGCGTTGGCCGCGCAATACGCTCTGAAACATCACGGAATGCAACGTGTTGCGATAGTAGATTGGGACCTGCACCATGGAAACGGAACTCAACATTCTTTTTATGACGATCCTCGGGTGCTTTTCATATCTATGCATCAATATCCGCATTATCCAGGGACAGGCGGGCTGAGAGAAGTGGGTGGCGGCTCCGGGGAAGGTTTCACTGTGAATGTTCCTATGATGGGCGGCTGTGGCGATGACGAGTACGTGAACGTTTTTCATATGCTTGTGGCTCCGCTTTTGGAGACCTTCCGCCCGGAATTAATCCTGGTGTCGGCAGGATTCGATGCACACGATCTCGATCCGCTCGGTGGCATGGCGTTAACAGAGGACGGATATGAAAAAATGATGCAGATTCTTATGCACATGGCCGCAGAAGTCTGCTCGGATAGACTAGTATTGACTTTGGAGGGCGGATACAATCTCCGGGCGCTGCGAGAATCCGTAAAACGCATATTGATCTGTCTTTCCACGTATGATCCCTCGAAAGAGACTGTGCCTTTGCAGCCGGAAATCGAAGCTCTGGATTCCAATTTCAGGGCACGCTTGCGAGAGGTTCTTACAATTCAACGAAGATATTGGCCCAATCTCCACGCATTTTAATCGGTCGGCGGAACTACTGCATGCACGGAATACTACTGGCGGATAAACCTGAGGGGATCACGTCAAACGGCTTGGTACAGCTTGTGAAAAGGCTTGTCCGACCGGCAAAGGTTGGGCACTCCGGGACTCTGGATTCCGCTGCTTCAGGATTGATGGTGATGCTTCTTGGAGCGGGCACGCGCGCGGTCGAATACCTGGATGAAGGTCGAAAGACCTATCTAATGCAGGTCTTAATGGGAGAAGAGACCGACACCGGTGATCGTGAGGGGAATGTTATCAGGACGGGTGATCCTTCCGGCATCACTGAAGAACAAATACAGCAGGCGCTACATGTTCGCAGGGGTGTGATAGATCAGATACCTCCGCACTTTTCAGCATTAAAGAAAAAAGGTGTGCGCCTGTACAAGCTTGCCAGAAAAGGGGTCTTCCCGGAACTGGATGCGCGAAAAGTTGAGATTTTTTCTCTGGAATTATTGAAATGGAACCCGCCGCTCCTCGATTTGGAAATGGTCTGCTCAAAAGGGACATATGCCAGGTCATTGGCTCGAGATCTGGGTCAGGATTTGGATGTCGGAGCGAGACTGGAAAAGCTGCGCAGAACAACCAGTGGTCCTTTTCGCGTCGAGGACGCTTTGACAGTGGAACAGATGCTTTCGGGCGGCACAAAAAAGATATCTCAACACTTAATCAGAATTTCCACTGCCTTGCGGCACATTCCTGACGTGCAGTTACAACCCGCGGAAATAAGGAAATTGACCTGTGGCACCGGCATAGCTTTGCCTCGCGGTCGATTACCCTCTGCGGGAGTCTCTGAGAACCATATTTCGCGACTATTCAAGACAGTATCGGGCAATGAAGAGCTGTTGATCCTGCTCCGCCCTGAGCCCAAGGGACCTGACATCTTCCTTCGTCCCGTGAAGGTATTTCGCACATGGGAAAGCGGGTAGGGGAACGGCTTTACTCGAAGTGGTACACAAAGGTGTCGGTTTCGTAATCGACTTCCTCCAATGAGAATTCCATCACCTGGCAGAATTCCTCCGCTTCCATCCGATGCGCGCACATCGGTAGGATTGTAACCATATCGCCTTCTTGCACGCCTAAATTTCCATGATCCCCCATGTCCAGATCATAGTATCTAATCAGGCACGATCCTGATATCACATAGAAGACCTCGGTCTTGGATTTGTGATAATGTTCTCCCCGGAAACGGGGTTTTCCCGGCTGGATATCAAAATAACAAGGATTCTACACAGGACCGCTCGGGTGCAGAATTGCAAGTTTTCCGCGATCTTCTGCAATTAGCCTGGGGCCGGTCTTTTCAGCGGAAGAGATAATTCGGTTAATTTGTATTTTTGAAGTTTTCAGTAGCGTTTTCCATTCTGTTTCGCTCTACTCTTTGTTTTACGTGCCCAATTTACAGAGGTTCTCAAAAATACTCGCGAATAAGAAAACGATTTGGTGGCGACGTGCATCTTGCCCGTCATATCCTAACGGACAGACTGGAAGGCTGTCCTACCACCCGGCATCACGCTCCGGTACTTATTGGTTATGGGCAGAAAACTTTTGAGAACTATATAATATACGTGGAACAACATTCTTGAACAACGTGAAGATGATAGATTAGATCGGGTCATACGCATGATAAGACTACTCGTCTCAAGAAAAGAATACCCTTAAAATCGAACGTATTTCCGGATGAATGACCATCGCCAAAATCACATGCTCATTTATACCATCGGACACTCGAACCGATCCTGGGAAGATTTTGTGGATTTATTGAACAAATTCGGCGCAAGGATAGTCGCGGATATCCGCAGCCTGCCCGGCTCGAAAAAATTTCCGCATTTTGATCGCGAAAATATGGAACGGGACTTGCCTGATAATGGACTTAAATATATCTGGTTGCCAAAATTGGGCGGCCTGCGGCGTGTTAGAAAGGGATTTCTGTCTCCAAACACAGGCCTGACCAATCCCGGTTTCCGTGCGTTCGCGGACTATATGGCTACGCCCGAATTTCGCGAGGGGGTGGAAGAATTACTGGTACCGGCGTCCGAGGCCGTCACCGTCATTATGTGCGCGGAAGCTTTATACTGGCGTTGTCATAGGAGGCTCTTGAGCGATTATCTGTTCGCACATAGAATAGAAGTGCTGCACATTCTGGGGCTCAATAATTTAATCCCGCATAAATTGACTCAGCAGGCAGCCGTTACGCCTGAGGGGGAAGTGATTTATCCAGGAGCCAATCAGACCTGAATCGCCAAAAGTAGGAGGGGGGAATCATCCATGTCTAGAAAAGTGGGAATTGTGGGTGCGGCTGTAACACCGTTTAAGGCCACCTGGCGTGAGAAGACCTACTATGAATTGGCTCAAATGGCCACCCGTGAGGCAGTGAAAGATGCCGGAATCCCGGTCCAAGATATAGATGCGGCCTTTTACGGAATCTACAATGATATTTTTGAACGAGCGGCCATACCCGAGCATGCGATCCATGGTCTGGTCGGTATGCAGAACAAATTCGGTATCCGCATAACCACAGGCGGAGCAACCGGGGCCTATACCATTTCCGCGGCGCATGCTTACCTGGCTGCCGGTCGGTTCAAGACAGCTCTGGTCCTGGGCGTGGAAAAGTGCACTGACTGTTTTGACTTTTCATCAATGTCCGCAACTCCCGAAGTGATCAAATCTATCGGATGGTCCGGCGATAGTTTCTTCGAGCAGCCAATCGGTTGGTCCGCGTCGGATAGCTACGCGGAAGTAGTTTTAGCATACATGGATGAACATCCGGGAGACCTCAAACCTGAGGTAACGGCGCGGATTTCCTCATTGTTAAGCGAGCACGTAAAGGACAATCCCTACGCTCAAAGGCAATTCGACCAGGTATCACCTGAAGAGGTCATGAATTCCAGATTGATAGTCTATCCATTTAGAGAGCTGGAAATTTGTGTCTATTCCGAAGGAGCAGCCGCTCTTATTTTGGCCGAAGAGGATACTGCAAAGGCAATTTCAAAGGCGAACGGCACGCCAATAATATGGATTACCGGATTGGGCGAGTCCAATGAGCATTCATTCGCAGGCAAGAACCACAAAGACATGTCTCGGATCATGTCAGACTATTATGCGTCCACGCGGGCCTATGAAATGGCAGGGATTAGCGATCCCACTGAGGCCATAGGGATTGTGGAACTGCACGATGCATTTGTCCACCAACTCGAGATAAGCATGGCCGAATTTGGGCTTGTCCCGCTAGGCCGCGCGGATGCGCTCATAGAAGAAGGGCTGATGTTGGATGGCGGAAAGTACCTTGTTAATCGATGCGGAGGTCTTATCTACTGCGGCCACGCAGTTGGCGCCAGCAATATCATGTCAGCATGGTCGGCCAGAAAAGAGCTGCTCAAGCAACGACGCGGCACTGCCTTGGTGCATGGGACAGGTAGCACTGTGGCGCAGTTCACCTGCTGCATGATTCTCGAACATGAGTAGGGGGGATCAACAATGGAAAATCATCAAAAGATCATCGATTCGAAATTCATCCCGGAGCATGGTTCGCACACTGAAATCATTGATGGTGAAGAGTACCTAATCGCCAATGACGCGATGTATACCTTTTACCGAAGGACAAAAGGCGAATTTTCGCGATTTTTTCTTGCTCTGAAAGAGGAGAAGAAGATTCTCGGCTGCAAGTGCTCTAAATGCGGCCTCGTCAGGGTACCGCCTTTTCTCACACACTGCCCGGACTGTGATTTCGCGCCCACGAATATGGTTGAAGTCGAACAAATCGGCAAAATGAACAGCACCCCTCCGATAACATATTTTGCGACAGCATTGTTTCAGCACATGGCGCCGTATGGAAGAGGTCGAGTCTTGCTGCAGGGTGCAGACACCGCGTTGAGCGTTAATCTCTATACGACCACAGGAATTCTCGTCCCGGGGATCATTCGCAAAGGTACCGAAGTCAAGCTGGTTTTTAAAAACAGTCGAATCGGCAGTATGACCGATGTATTCTGTGTTCCGGCCGCTGAATTGAATGAGCAGCAGCTAAGTAAGAAAGGCTTGCAGGAATCCGAGATCGATTGGGAACAGCCGACAGAACCGGAGCTGCGGCAGCCCTCAGAGAGTGATGAGGCTGTTTTCACGGAAACGATCGGAGAAATAGAATCAATTATTCAGGCCATGAACAGCAACGAACGTGCCCGAAAAGATATAGCCGGGTGGAAGAGGGACATCCTTGTCAAGATGCGAGGCGGGGAATTCACAATACTAATTGATGATGGAAATATTTCTTTGAAAGGCGGACAACCAGCTAAACCGGATTTTGTCATTGTATGCGATGACCCTCGGACTCTGCTGGATGGTTTAGCCTATAGAGGAGCTATTACCGACTCAGTTATAAATAAGAAACTCTGGATCAGCAAAAATATGGAGTTCAACACGATTTTCAAACTGGACAGGATGGCTCGTTCAGTTGCCCGGACCAGGAAATTGCCGAAGACCTCATGATCTTGATCTCTGTATCTCCATGATGAAGAGGGGGAGTGTACCCCCAGTTCTTCTTCCAACGCCTGGATCTGGGCGGAGACGCTCGATTGCGCATAGTTCAGATGTTCCGTTGCTTTATTAAAACTCATTACATTGGCGACGCCTAAAAATGTTTTGAGATGCCGAATTTCCATGTGTCGTCACATTGATCGGGTATTTCGATCTGTCATATCGGTATAAATCGTTTGACTCGATAATTGAGTCACAATAATCTGCTACTATGATAAGTACTAGGTGTCAACAAAGGAGGTTCGTCATGAACAATGTCGAGAGAACCGTAGACCTACTCTCCACCGGATTGAATTGCTCTCAAGCAATCCTTACGGCTTTCGGAGAGTCATTCGGATTGGATGCCGTTGTGGCAGCGAAGCTGGGGCGACCGCTCGGAGGCGGCATCGGACATCTTGCCAAGACCTGCGGAGCGGTAACCGCTGCAGCACTGGTATTGGGAATGGCCAAAGACCGTCAGGACGAAGGAGAAGCAAGGAAAGCCTCGCATGCGTGCGTTCAAGACCTCTTCAGGCGTTTCACAGACGCACACGGAACAACAGAATGCAGAGAACTACTTGGCGCCGACATGAGCACGATGGAGGGATTGCAAAAGATTCAGGAGGAAAAACTGGTGAGCAAAGTGTGCCCCCAGTTCGTGAGAGATGCGGCGAGCATACTTGAAGGATTGTTGAACTCATGATTGATGCCCACGGGACGGTCATAGAAAACCGCGTGAAAATACATATAATATAAAATATTGAGGTATGAAGTCAGCGCCAAACAGATTGAAGCTGTCCTGGACTTCGTATACGGCCGTACGGTAACTCTGAAATGAGCATTTCTCATGAAAGTTCTGCTGATCTCGGCAAATAGGGAAGAAATCTACATGCGCACCTGGCCGCTGGGTTTGGTTTGCGTAGCTGCCGCGACTCGGCGAGCGGGCCACGATGTCGAGCTGCTGGATATGATGGACGCAAAAAAATCCAAGTCGCTTATTGAAGACACCATCCGCTCCTTTTTGCCGGAACTAATCGGGATATCCGTACGAAATATTGACGATCAGAGGATGGAAAATCCGGTTTTCTTGTTGGAGCAATCAAGAGAAGTGGCCCACACCTGCAAAGCCTTCTCAGACGCGCCCATTGTCCTGGGAGGCGCGGGTTACAGCATGTTCCCGGAAAGTGCGTTGGAATACGTCGGGGCAGATATGGGAATACAGGGCGAGGGCGAATTGGCGTTTCCCGCCCTCCTGGACCAAATGGAACGGGGGACCGATCTGTCAGGTGTTCCGGGACTGTATTTGCTAGGCCGAGGCGCTCAAACGAGTCGCGTCTTCGTAAAGGAACTGGACCGGTTTCCGTTACCGACGGCAGACTTTCTATGGCCGTCTCTCCAAGCTGAACCGGAATTTTGGCTGCCGGTCCAGACCAGGCGTGGATGCCCGATGAATTGCAGCTACTGTTCGACAGCAATGATCGAAGGTTGCCATATTCGAAAACGCTCGCCGGAAGCAGTTGCGCAGTGGCTGCGTGAATGGGCCGAACTTGGCTTTCGCCGGTTCTATTTTGTTGATAATACATTTAATTTGCCTCCATCGTATTCCAAAGAACTCTGTTTCTCACTGGCAAGCGTAACGCCGGGGATATCGTGGCGCTGCATTGTTTACCCGGCCAGGCTGGATGAAGCTTTAATTACCGCAATGGCGAGAGCCGGTTGCATCGAGGTGAGTCTGGGCTTTGAAAGCGGCTCCGATTTGGTCCTGAGCGGAATGAACAAAAGATTTGAACCGAAAGACGTAGTGCGAGCGTCCAAGTTGTTATCGGAGAATGGAATACGCCGGATGGGATTCCTGCTTCTAGGCGGCCCCGGAGAAACGAAGGAATCGGTCCTGGCCAGCTTGGCATTTGCTGATTCTTTGGAGCTGGATGCCTTGAAGATCACCACAGGTATAAGGATCTATCCACATACCGCTCTTGCTGATCAGGCATTGCGAGAAGGGATCATACGCCATGGTGATGACTTGCTTTTCCCCACTTTTTACGTAACTGAAGGACTCAGGGACTGGCTTCATGAGGTTGTCGAAGATTGGATATCTGAACGACCAAATTGGACAAGGTGAGGGTGTGAGCGTCAGCTTTAGTTTCAATCTTAATTCCGATTTCCCCCTCTCCCTCCCCTCTCCCGCCAGGGGAGAGGGATTTGGATCCCCCTTCCTCGACGAGAGGTGGCAGAGGCAAAGGCGTCAAGTTAAGGCTGCGGTCTTCCAAGGTCCGTCATTCCGGCGGAAGCCGGAATCCAGTGTTTTCAATATGATCTGGACCCCGGCTTTCGCCGGGGTGACGAAACACTGCTTAAGTCAATTGCTGAATCACTTGGGCGGATACCTCAAGTTAACTGTTATGGGGGCAGGAAAGGATCTCCAAATCCCCCTCCCTCGACGGGAGGGGGCAGGGGGAGGGTGACAACCATATGAAATAACGAACTTTAACGTCTCTGCCAAAGCAGTTCTCAAAAGTTTGTGCCCATGACCCATTAGGACCGGAGCCTGATGCAGGGTAATAGGACAGGCTTCCAGCCTGTCTATTAAGAAATGACGGGCAAAAACTATAGCAGATGCCCGTGGTCACCCAATAGTGTCTTTTGAGAACCCCTGTAGGTTCGATCTTAATTGCGAATTCTCCTCTTCTTGAGTTGTTCTGTTCAATACTCCCAAGCCGTAGTCAGATTTGTATTCCCGGTAGGCGATTGGTGCGATCCCACTGGACCAAAAAATGATGAGATTTTTTCCAGCTCTCGCGACACGTCAACAAACGTCATCTATCCGGGCCTGGGATGAGGGGGACTTCGGGGTGAAGATCATAGAGTAGCAGCTTATTATTCCGATCGTCAAACGAGCGCCATAGAGCAAAATCGACTGGCTTCCCATTTGCCTTTATCCAATCGGCAATTGGACGGCCTGCCGATTCCGCGCCGAGTCTTATGCTGATCCTCGACAAGTCGCCTGTCATCGCAAAGCGGATCTGGCCGTTTTGGATCGTCCGAGCGAATTCTTCAGGAGTCAGAATGGGGTCCAGGCCATGAAATCCTCCTCTGGCCATCACAGGATCACCCGTGCGGATGATGATCGGCGAAGCAAATTGTGCGCTTGATGTGGCGAGCAAAAAGCGTTCACTATGGTGATTGTTTTTCAGGAAACCAATAAGCTTCGCATAGTCCGTACTCTCTCTTAGCTTGTTTTGAAGAGACGTGTGCACATTTAGGGTCGAACGCGTCAGTCGCGCCAAATCAGCCGAGGGGAGTGTACCATGGCCGGGTAAGAGCACAACGCTCAAGGCCCAAGCTACGGGAACAAGCAGCAGCGCGATAATTCCGATTCCTAATGAACCAATGGCCAAAAAACGTCCGATCCCGATGCGATGTTGGCGGAAAAGTAGGGCGAATAAGCCGGCGCTGGAAATGAAAATTCCAAGGATCATTGCGGCGTGAAGCAATGTCTGCCAGTGACAAAATCCCGTGCAGATATCCTGAAAACCTGAAACCGAAGCCGGGATGCGGGTCAGCTTCCAACGTAAAGCGCTAGATTCAATGTGGAATTGCCAGATGGCAGTCAAAACCAACGAAACAGGAAGCAATGTGCCGAGCCAGCCCTTCTGAACGTACCTATCCCACAAGGCGATAACGCCTATGCCCGCCAAAGCGGCCAGTGAAGGCGCAATTGTAGCCAAGTAATACAGGTGCATTATGCCGCCCGCGAAGCTATAGACTATGCCATAAGTCACAGTCCAAAATAACCAGAGCAACAATACAAAGTGTCGTTTTGCTGTCGGTCTACGCAAAGGGAACTGAAAAAGAAAAACCAAACATCCGATAATTGCCAGCGGAATGAACCAGCCTACCTGTCCGGCCAGCTGTCCATCTGCAAGTCGTAACGGCCCTGGTGGAGCTAGAACAAAGAGCCGTAACCCCAGATTGCTGCGCCTGAGATCCTCTAAGAATTCCCTTCTTGCAATAGATTCAGCATCCGAATCTACTAAGGTCGAAGATTTCCGCTCGATTCGGGCTTTGTCGGTTACCTTTACCGGAGGCAAAAATCGCCCAACAGCGTAAGGCCCAACCGCGAGTTCCAGCATTGAATTATGCTTGGTGGTTCCGGCGAATGGTCTATGCTCGGGCGGAGTTAAATCATAGATGAGCGCCCAGCTTACAGACACTATCGTAAGTACCTACTGCTCCGATCGCCAAGTCCTGGATCCGCCTGCGCATTGTGATCGGAGCCGCGAGAAAATAAACCAGAACAAAACCGGGAAGCACCACATATGCCGCGAGCATTTTGACGTTAAACCCGATACCGATGATGGCGATGGATAATAGTAAGAAACCCCGGCTACCTGATTCCGCGGCGCGAATTAGCGCCCATGCAGCTAACACGAGAACAAGGACGAGGCAGCTATCGGTGTTGCTCGATCGATCGATTGCTACGCTTACGGGTGTTATGGCGAGGAATAGCGAAGCGAGCAGACCGGCCCATCTACCATAATGGCGTTGGACGATTTGATATATGATCCAAACCGAAATCATCCCTTCCAGTGCCTGAGGCAATAGAACGGTCAGTCCATGAAAACCGAAAATCTTAGCGCTGATAACTTGCATCCACAAGGCTACCGGGGGCTTATCAATGGAGACAAATCCGGCCGGATCGAACGAGTTGTAAAGGAAGTTGCTCCAGCCGGTCATCATGCTCCGAACGCCCGCGGTATAATACTCATTACCCCAACCGTTCTGTCCCAAACGCCACAAACGCAATACGGCAGCCACTAGAAGGATGGCGAATAATGCGAGATTATGACAAAGCTTTCCGTCCGGAGCCGTTTCGTTATTAATTGTGCACGCGGGAGACGAACGGTTTGGCTCAATCCTGGTGTTTAATACGCTCAAGTCTTACCGCCCCGCTCAGAACAAAGGCTAATTGCCTAGTCGGATCTATATAGTGTTTGCCAAAAGAAATGGTGTGTTGCCCCTCGTCACTCCGGCGAAAGCCTGGGTCCAGACTTCGTCCTGAGTACAGCCTGGAACCAATCTCTCCTGGATTCCAGCTTCCGCCGGAATGACGATATAAAGCTACCTCGGATCGGACAAAACTTTTTGCAACCTGTATACAGTTCCAATTATCAATGAAAATAAGTACGTCACTTTTGCCAACACAGAACTAACTGCGCGTTCTCCATCATAGACGAATCTGCAGAAGATAAGTTAGATCAGGCTGTAATTTGTACCGTCAAATTGCACAGATCCAGCTCGTATGAGTCGCTCCAGGTGCTTCCCCATCATCGAGCGTTCACCGAAATCATAGAATATAGCCGGTTCTCGTTTGCGGCCATAAATGATGCGAGCCTCGACAATGTCATTCAAGCTTCGAGGCTCCTTGAGGATATCCATGAGCTTCTGCTCGCGGCGGTCTATTACCGCCAGGTATTTGTCCCAGAGGTCGGCCGGTTCCTGCAAAAAAACGCCTTGTTCGTGAGCACTAATCCAAATCCGGGCTGGTGTTGCACGAAGGCAATTTACAGACGCGACGACTGCGTCAATATCGGAATCCCGATCGCCGTACCATGGGCCGAACTTGGATAGATCATAATCCCCCAAAAAAAGAATCCCCTGTTCCTGAAAAAAAGTGCGCAATGACCCGGAGTATGGCCGGGCGTTGGGATAGCTTCGACAGTGATCCCGCCGAGATCTATTATGGTTTTCCCATTAAATGCCCTCTGAGGTTTGCGTGGCTTGAAACGGAACGCCTTTTCCATTATCGGAACCCATGCCTGACGTTCTTGAGCATTCATTCCGTAAGCGTCAAAAAATGCATCCAAACAGGAAAGGGGGGCCGCATCTTTTTCCGAAATCCATAACTCTCGGTCGTCAAACAGATACAGATATTTGAAATGGTCCTCATGCCAGTGTGTCAGCCAGACAGCATCCACACCTGGACCGTCATGAAGTTCTGTCAGCCTTTTATCATCAGACGCGGCATCAATAAGAACTTTGGTGTCGGCTTCAATGTACAGAGAATGAGAATACGGATATCTTCCCGATCTCTTGCCCGGAATGAACCGGACCGGCCCGAATTGTTGTTCCATTTGTTTAGTCTCCTGCGGCAAACTCGGATTTGGTCTAGCGTCCCAGCGACCCGGATTCCTATGGTATACCCAATTGGATCTTGATGGCCTCCCCAATCTTGCGCATATCGCGCTGACCAATAGCGCCGCCGCGTCTGAATAGCCGCGTCTTACTGACTGTGGCCAATTGGTCCGTCATGGCCTTACTCTCTTTGCCTTCAAAGATCACCAGAGCCTCGCTCGGGTATATGCGGCCTATCTTACTTGTGAGGGGGACAACCTGAACCCGGTTCAGGAACTTGTTTGATGCGTCGTTGCTGATGATGACGGCCGGACGCTTCTTCTTTATCTCTCCGCCAACAGATGGATCAAAACTAACCCACCAGATCTCACCTCGTTTCATGAATAGTGTCCTTAAAGGTAATTTCGGCCCATTCCAGGGCTTCATTCTCCCTTTTTTCATCCCTCGCCATTTCAGCATAGGCGGATTCGAGATTAGGAACTACTACGTGCGGTCGGACCAGTTTCTCAATGAATTTGCTTATCTTGCGTGGCCCGATGACCTTGTGAAGAGCTTCGTATACATCTTCATCAACAGTTATGGTCAGCTTCTTCTGCATTGAGCCCTCCTCTTATACGTATAATATACGTGTAATCTCTTGTCAGTCAAGATAAACGATGTTTTGTGGCTTGGTGAAGCAGCCAACTAAAATTATCGAGCGCATTAACTGTCTTGCAAATGGGCCACAACTGACGTACAATAAATTGTACAACACACATTGAGGAGAACCTGTCATGAACGCACTTACCTACTCACAAGCTCGCAGCAATCTTGCCAAAACTATGGACAAGGTTTGCGATGACCACTCCCCAATTATCGTAACTCGAAAGAACCAAAGATCCGTAGTGATGATCTCTCTTGAGGACTATCAGGCGCTGGAAGAAACAGCCTACCTCTTGCGAAGTCCGAAAAATGCGCGAAGGCTTCTTGAATCTGTTGCAGAATTGGAATCGGGTGGAGGTATAGAACGGGAGCTGGCCGAATGAAGCTCATCTTCTCCGAACATGCTTGGGAAGATTACCTCTACTGGCAACGCACCGATCGAAAGACCCTGGCCAGAATAAATAAGCTTATTAAGGAGATCCAGCGTACCCCCTTTGAAGGAACCGGAAAACCAGAGGCTTTGAAGCACGGCTTATCCGGCTACTGGTCCCGCCGCATTAATGATGAACTTCGGATAATCTACAAGGTTGACTCGCATTCTCTTCTGATCGCTCAACTCAGATATCACTACTAATAGCCGAAGCCAAATAAGCGCTCTTTACAGTTTCCAGGTTTGAGGGCGCCATGTCTTGTCTTGGCCAGGTTCTTAATCAAGATTATGGGACATGAAGGTTACCCGGAAAGGTAAATGGGGAAATTCTTTGGTCTCTGTTTCAATAAATCCGAGCCTCTTGTACCAGGCTTTGAGTTCCGTGTCTTCGGCAATAATGCCAATATTCACGTGTAGAGCGCCAAGGAGTTTGGCTTCCGACAGCACATGGCCTACTAAAGCTTTCCCAAAGCCACGCCGTCGCCGGTTCGGGAGAACCCCCAGGCGTTCCAAATAGCACGCCTCAGAACTTGCGGCCTCCAGGGCGACACATCCAGAAACCATGTTCTCGCTTTCAATTACGAAATAGATGACCCCGCGCCCCATCTCGTGCTGAATCCATTCTGCTGTGCAGTTGGATGGGTGTCGCTGGGCATTCTCCTCGCTCAGACCAAAACGTTCAGCCACGTCCCGAAAAGACTCGCGGATTGTCTCGACCAAAACCCCAGTATCTTTTTGGGTACAACTGCGGATCGTGTAATTCGTCATTTCCGTTCATGTTTCCAAACAGCAGTACATCGGAATCATAATGCGGAATAATAGCTTTGACAAAGAATCAGCCTGTAAGACAAGTATCATTGCGAAGAGCGTGGCGACTGGCAATCCCTGATATTGCTTCGCTCCGCTCGCAATGACATTCTTTGGCCGCCTGTAACTGAAGGGTCACAGTTGTCTTGAATCGTTATTGACTTCTGTGCATCGAATATCGCCAAAAGGAGGTTACGAAAATGGAAAACCTAAGTTTCATGCTTACGATTTTGACCGCGTCACTGCTGGCCTTATTCATCCCCACAGGTACATATGGACTCGCGGCAAATGGCGGAGAACCGCAGCCGCAGGATGCAACATGGGCAAACGGTGCCAACATGGCGTGCCCTGTTTGCCCTCCGCAGGAACGGATATGCCATTGACATGGTGTGCGTTCCTGCGCCGGAGCAGACCGGCACCGGGTTCCGACTCTCGTGCTACATCCCTGATATCGGGCCACAAGGAACAACCAGGCCGGCGATAAGCAACAGTGAAATACTGAGAGACATGTACGGAGAAATACGAGCCACCCTTCTGGAGGAACTGATGGTACGTCAGGGGTTCCCGCACTCATCACATTCCAACAGCCTGCCGGAACCCTGTAGCTCAAACCATAGGCAGAACACGTCCAATCGCAGTTCGCTGCCGCCTTCGCCGTTGGTCAGAAGAACGAATCCTCTTCTCTGCTCTGGAAGCGCGACAATCATTGCGTGCCATCCCGGGGGATTGTCCCCCGGATGAGAAACCAGTAGTCCTTTTCCTGAACGCAAATATTTATGGCTCGCCCGGCTTGAACGGAGGTTCCTTGCCCGGTGGAACGCTTTGTTCTCCCATTGCCATCAACATGGCGAGAGTTACGTATGTTCCTGTCACCGCAGTAAGGTCCACGACTTGCTGCTCTCCAAGAAGCTCTTTGGCACGGTTAAATGTTTCGTCGGAAACCTGATGCTTTGTGGAGAGTTCCATGACAAAGTCATAGACCACCGCCTCATCGGGTTTCATGTTCGCCGGCCTCTTGTTGGCCTTGAGGTCTGCCACGATTTCCGGAGAGAGTCCCGCCTTTATAGCAATCGGCGCGTGTGCGAACCATTCTACTTGTGATCGCCACAGCCGCCCGGTTATCAGGATGGCAAACTCATTCAGGCGCAACGGCACGGATGTGTTCCACCTGAGATAATGAAGAAGGTCGAACATGCGTTGCCCCAGCACCGGGCTGCGCAATAATAGATTGTAGGGGCCGCCCAGACCCACACTTGATATTTTCATAACCTGCTCTCCGAGCGGCCTTTGTTGGTCATTCAGTTGTTCCATCGTGAGCTGTGGAAAACGCGGCGGCTTCGTGGCCGATTGGTCAGCCCCAATAGCGCTCAATATCAGCCAAGATATTATCGCAGTAGTTAAACAACACAAAAATATCCGCCTCATTGTGAATCCCTCCTTGTCCCGGAGTTTACGGTCTCAGGGCAGCAAATTGGCCTGGTTTTTTTAATGTGGCCGACGGATTAGTCAGTGTCAAGCAGAAGAAGTTATGCTGCTGTCGTCACGAGTGCAGAATTCTTATTCAAGGGCTGGATTTGCGGAAATCTTACGAGACGAGGTATTAATTACGGTGTCTCCGAATTGTGGAATCGCGGAACTCGCACATGCCTCTGGATGCTCACCGCTCTGGCTGGTCAAGGTTTTCTGCTTGGACAATCTCAAGGACCAGACGTCGAAGCACTGGAACGTCATCCGTTGCCGTTGCCCACACAGTATTTCATTGCACTGCAAAGTATGCGTGGACGGCAATGTTACGGAACGCTACTATGTCACGCCATTCTATCTGGGGGTGCGTATCGCGCAATGCCTCTGAGAGTTGGGCAGCTGCAGCAGACGGGCATCAGGCGCAGACACTGGCCTCACCTCCGATCATGTCAGTGTTGGCAGCTCCGGGAGGCACCATCGGATAGACTTTTTCGTTGAGATCAATCGCCGCGTGGATCAGGCACGGTCCCCGTTCGTTCAAGGCACGCGCAAGGATCTCGATGGGCTCGCCGCCGGCCAGATCAAATACCTTTAAGCCGAAGCCCTCAGCGATCTTCATGAAATCGACCCGCGACTGATAGTCGGACGCATAAAAGCGCTGTCCATAAAACATATCCTGCTGCTGATGCACGAGCCCCAGGGAGTTGTTGTTCATAAGGATGATCTTGATATTGACGTTTTGCTCAAACGCTGTCGCCAGCTCCTGGATATTCATCATGAGGCTTCCATCACCGCTGAAACACACCACTTTTCGGCCAGGACAGGCCAAGGCCGCGCCTATGGACGCGGGCACACCGAAGCCCATCGTCCCCAAACCACCCGAAGTGAGCCATTGGCGAGGACGACGGAAAGGGTAGAACTGAGCTGTCCACATCTGATGCTGGCCCACGTCGGTTGCGATGATCGTGTCATCGTCGAGCAGTTTGGCTGCCTGGGTAATCAGTCCATAGGGCGTGCGGAGATCCCTGGCGCCACACCTTTGAGGACGATGTTTCTCTTTCAAACCGGAGACGAAGGACAACCAGTCGCACCGCTGGTTTTCCTCGACGATTGGCAAGAGCGCTTCGAGCACTTTGCATGCATCGCCCTCGATACCCACATGAGCCATCTTGATCTTGTTCAGTTCGCTTGGGTCGATGTCTATATGGATGATCCCTGCGCTCGGGCAAAATTTTGCGACCTTGCCCGTGGCGCGGTCATCGAAACGCACGCCTGCGGCGATCAGCAAATCGCTCGCCTCCAGAGCGAGATTTGTGTACCGTTCCGCGTGCATCCCCAGCATGCCGATGGTACGAGGATGATCAATGGGGATGGCGCCGAGTCCCATTAGGGTCATCGTGATGGGTATTGAGCATTTCTCCGCCAAGCGGATGGCCGGCCTTCCGGCCCCGGAATGGATGACTCCACCTCCCAAGTAGAGTATAGGCCGACGCGCGGAATTGATCAGTTCTGCGGCTCTCTCCACGCCTGTGGGATCGAAATCGGGGAGTGGATCGGGACGCCCCGGTTGAGGCCACGCCTCAAATTCCACTGATTCCATCTGAACATCTTTGGGCACGTCAATCAGGTACTGGTCCGGGCCGTCCCGACGCGGCAATGCGAAAGGCGACGGGAACGACTTCAAGCAACTCAGCAGCCGACCGTACCAGGAAGTTGTGTTTCGTTATGGGACTGCTAAGGCCGTAGGTATCGACTTCCTGAAAGGCATCGGTGCCGATCATAGCGAGCGGCACTTGGCCCGTGACGCAGACGAGAGGAATGGAATCGAGCTTTGCGTCGGCTAACGCTGTCAGGATGTTCGTGGCGCCGGGCCCCGAAGTGGCGAAACACACTTGGGGCTGGCCGCTGACTCGCGCCATGCCCTGAGCGATAAATCCGGCCCCTTGTTCGTGTCGCGTAAGTACGTGCCGGATCTTATCGTTTTGCGACAAGGCATCGTAAAGCGGCAGATTGGCGCCACCCGGGATTCCGGCTATCGTGTGCACGCCCTGGCGTTCGAGCAAATGGATGACTATCTGAGCGCCGGTCTTTTTTATCATAGGGCTCTTGTCCTTTCTATTTGCCCCTTTGACTACCGAACCGGCGGGAAGTGGGATTGCCAATAAAAAACCCCCGCCGGCTCGCGCCGTGGGGGGTGAATTTTCTGCTGGAATTGATCCTGGTTGATCCCGCTACGGCACGATGGCGTCTAGGACATTGACGACGCATAGGACGACCACGACGCTAATCAGCAATCTGCAGAGAATGGATAAAGCGGTTGTGGGGTCAAAATCGTGTTTCATTGCGGTAAGAACCACCATCGAATTGATGATACCAAGAGGCTATCGTCAATCCTCGTCGATGTCAAGCTTTAACCAAGCCCAGAATCCACGGTCTACTTTTGTTACGGCGCGAGTGTTTGGTTCCTAGGGACGAGATCAATGAGTTCACGCATCGCAGTGGGACCAAGGAAAGTACGGGTCCGCCTTTCGCCACCGCCTCTTGAGCGCCCGCTTCTCCGACCCCGTCCTACCGTACCATTCGACTTCCCTGTACACCCGGCAGAAGCCCTCGTCCCCTTCAAGCACCCTCACATCATCGACACAATCTCCTCCGGCCAGATTCAGTACCATCAAAGCCATGATCATCTGGTCGTCAGTCCAGCCCTGATCGTCCTGCCTAGCCGGTCGTGGTCCGCTATCAACAGCGACAGACCCCTGAAATGAGCGAATTCCAAATAAAGCGGCAATCCGGCCAGCGCCGTCATCCCCCCATCTCTCTTCTCAATTTCACACTGGAAAGGAAGAATACCCTGTGCCATGCTACTTTCACCTCGTTGGTGATGGATTCTTTGTGACAAAGGTAGTCTATCTTCTTGATCTCTCAAGAACAACGAGGTTTTTCACTTTTGTTGACCCACGATCCAGGGATTTCCTGACGCTGATTGACCTGTAAGTTACTCTTGCTATGGATGCCATGCGCGACATCTTCGCTCCTAGGCGTTAACTTAAGGGCAGTTATGGTTCCGTAGGAACCTCTGAAAGTAGCCCGGTGATTCATCGCCGGGTGAAGAATGCGGCTCCAGTAAAGGCCGTTCAGTCCCAGAGGGACGGCTGAGGGTGCTATGGCCAGCGTCAATCGATCAGTCGTCCCTGACGGGACTAGAAATGTGAGTGATACGGCTTTCCCGGCGATAAATCACCGGGCTACTATCATCTCGTCCCCGTGGGACGAGTGGATCAGAAGTTTAATTTAACGCCCATGGGGTAAGGGGGAGGGTGATAGCTTCGTGAAATCACATGCGCGATAACATAAAGTTAGCGCCTGTACACCGGGGGGGCGCACCGCGGTTTAGTATCCGTGCAGAAAGAAAGATCGTAAGCACAACATACTCTTTTTATTTCCACTTATTATTCATGTCAGACCGGGTCAAATTTCCGGTTGACAGCCTCACTTGCTCCGACTATACACGCGTGAAGTAAGATTGATCAAAAAGAGTATCCCTATTGATTGGGTTCTGTTTTGGCACTTGATTAGGAGTAACGGACCCGCGGCGAATGAACGGAACCCGAATAAGCGTGTGCCCACGCGCCGCAGACGATTGAAGAGACAGACGCGGGGTTAAAGCCGAATAAGAACCGTTATATATTTCAGAACGCGCGCCGCAGCGGAGCGGTTCACAAAAATGATTCCAAGATATTTGGCAGTCTGGTAGACTTAATTCTTTAACAACACGCAGTCCGAGGAACGTTGAAGTTATGGGAGTCTCCGAACTTCTTCAATTGCCGGCAATCACCTTGATAGTGCTCATCGGGGCAATAGTGGTTGCACTGGCTTTTGAAGCAGTAAACGGGTTTCATGACACAGCCAACGCTGTAGCCACTGTTATTTATACCAATTCTCTGAGACCGAGAACCGCTGTAATCATTTCAGGAATCTGCAATTTCTTGGGGGTATATCTAGGCGGAATAGGAGTGGCTTTTGCCATAGTGCACCTACTCCCAACCGACCTCCTGGTGAACGCCGGATCGAAAGCGGGCATGGCCATGATTTTCGCCATTCTCATCTCTGCCATATCATGGAACATTGCCACGTGGCGCAGGGGAATTCCATGCTCCAGTTCCCACGCGCTTATTGGAGCGATAGTGGGCGTAGGACTGGCCAACGCTCTTGTTCAAGGAAGCCCTCTTTTTCGGGGAAACAATTTTGGAAGCGTCGAGGCAGTCCTGCTGTCTCTCCTCATATCACCCTTGTTGGGATTCTGTCTCGCTGCTTTTGTCCTGTGGCTGGTCCGCAAGGGGACAACAGATAGTCGATTGCATCAGCCTCCCGAGGATCGAAGGCCGCCCAGTTGGGTTCGGGCCGTTCTGGTCATGACTTCCACAGGGGTTAGCCTGGCGCACGGCTCCAACGACGGCCAAAAAGGCGTGGGCCTCGTAATGATAATTCTCATTGGATACCTCCCGGCTCATTTCGCCTTGAATCTCGAATGTGGGACCAGAAGCTGGGATCAGGCGATTCACTCGTTGGAGCAAATGGCCAGTGTGATCCAACAGAAGAATCATCGTATGGTGGTCCAGGCAAGTTGTCAGGAGTCAGAGGTGAAGGATCAGGTCAAGTTTTCTTCTTCAGACCGGATCGATCCAATTTGTCCGCAACTTGAGAATATTACCAGGCGCTTGGATGAACATAGATCTCCGGGATCCATGAGCCCTGAGAAACGTTTGCAGCTCCGGAAATACATTCTGCTGCTTGAAGATGAAATCAAAAGCATGGAACGCTCGGAAACGTTGGAGCTAACCAGCGCGGAAAAGGAGATCATAAATAGGGCGAGAGTGGATCTGAGACGATTGACGGACTATGCACCCACTTGGGTAATACTGGTGGTGGCTACGGCAATCGGGCGTCGGAACGATGGTCGGTTGGAAAAGAGTAGTTGTAACAGTTGGAGAAAGGATCGGGACGGAGCCGTTGACTTACGCTCAAGGTGCATCATCAGAAGTTGTGGCGATGCTAACAATAGGGTTTGCGGACATTCTGGGACTGCCGGTCAGCACAACTCACGTTTTGTCCTCCGGAGTAACCGGGACCATGGTGGCTAATAGGGTCGGTTTGAAGTATGAAACCGTTCGGGATATCGCCTTGGCCTGGGTGCTTACTTTTCCAACGACCACACTGCTTGGTGGCCTATTATTTGTGGTGTTTTGTTATCTGGTCCAGGGGTGATTCTGTAGGAGAGGGCTTGGTGTTCCCGAATAGTGAAATCATGCAGCGGAACCATGTCACGCGATGCTTATTCCGCTATCGTGGAATCCAAGAACCGGAAAGCTGATCCGCTCGGTTGCAATGGCGAGCGTCGGTCGCAATGGATTTAGGTCTTCTACGAGCCCTTCACAGGATTTGATTTATCTGCTGCTGCTACCTCTCCGGCCAGTTTGGTTGCAAGGTTGCTCGCGAGTGAAACAAAGTCCGAGGGGAAGAGAATTATCGTTGTTGTGTTCTGCTCTGCCCCGACTTCCGAAATCATTTGCATGCGGCGTAATTCCAAAGCGGTGGGGTTAACGGCAATCACGCCGGCAGCGCTGGCCAATCGTTGGGACGCTTCCTCTTCGGCCTCCGCCTTGATGATCCTTGCTCTCTTTTCTCGGATAGCCTCTGCCTCTTTTGCCATGGCCCTTTGCATTCCTTGCGGGATCTCCACATCCTTCATTTCCACAAGTTCAACTTTTAATCCCCATGGATCGGTTATCTGGTCCACGATCTCCCTCAGAGATTTATTGATTTCGTTCCGGTCCTTAAGGACTTCATCCAGAAGATGCTGTCCGATCACATTGCGAAGGGTAGTCAATGCGGCCTGGTAAGTCGCATTGGCATAATCTTTCACTGTTATGATCGCTTTGGCCGGATCCTGGACCATGTAATACAGAACCGCGTTTACTTTGATCGTTACGCTGTCCCTTGTGACTGTCTCCTGGGACTCTATGTCCACGGTTGCTGTTCGAATATCTACCTGGACCTTACTGTCGAAAATCGGGATAATCCAGTACAAGCCCGGCCCCTTTACATGTTTATATCGTCCCAGACGGAAGATGACTCCGCGCTGGTATTCCCGGTCCATCCGAAGCCCAACAATGATGATGAAGATCACAACGACACATACCACGATCAACGTAGTCACTAGACGTCTCCTCTCGCTATTTGTAATTGCAGCCTATTCATCGAAGTCTCAACCAGTTCCTATGATTCCAACTCCCAATTCTTTCATTTCTCGTCTCCTTGATGAAACAAGGAATTCGTGCTTCGGGGCCAAAATCAACCAACACGCTGTAGAAAGCTGATTACGGACTTATTAAACTTCGCAGGCTCTTCCATGAAGAAGCAGTGGCGGCAACCTGGAAATAGCTCCACGTCCGCGTCAGGCATAAGCTCTTTTAAGGTAAGGGAATTCTCGGACGGGACCAGATAATCATCGTCGCCGCTCATGATCAATGTGGGTGAAGATATCCCGTGGACCCGATCCGCCGTGTCATGCTTAAGGCAGGCGCCCAATTGTCTGAAAAAAGCATCGGCAGGTTGATAATACAGGAGCGAAAGCTTCACGAATTCTTCGATCCGGTCCGGGTGCTCACGGACGAACCGATCGGAGAAATACAGGTCCATATCCTTTCTCAAGATCTGTTCCGGCGTTAACCCCCTGTTGGCCTGGAATTTTTCCATTTTCTCCTCAGGCATGTGCACTGCTCGTTTCCCACCGCAGCTCGTGCATCCAAGAATCAATCCGTTGATTTTGTCCGGGTAGTTGATGGCTAATTCCTGAGCTATGTAACCACCCATCGATATGCCGAGGATGTGGGCCTTGGGTATGCTCAAAAAATCCATCAGCCCCGAGGTATCATCGGCAAAGAGCCTAATGGAGTACTCCATCGCAGGTTTGTCGGATCGTCCTGCGCCTCGATTGTCGAAGGCGACCACGGTAAAGTGCTTGGATAATTCCGGTATCTGGTGATACCACCATTCAGCGTTTCTCCTTAATCCCATTATCAGGACCAAAGGAGGCCCGCTGCCGTGAATTTCAAAGTGAATATCTATGTCGTTTACGTGAGCGATTGTCATAGTGCCAACCTCAATACTTGACCTGAAGGTTCATCCAAAACCCGGCCCCGGTGACCTCTAAGAAGCTGATCCGCATAACCTCATCCTACTTATACTTCTTGAGTTACTGTCTCCAAGTCCACCGCCTTGATTTTGCCCTGGTCATAGGCATCGATTCGACTTTCCGCTTCTCTTGCCCATAACTCGTCAATGTCCTTATCCGGCTTGTCCAGGCTTAACAGCAGCTTATCAATGAGCTCCACCTTTTCAGCTGGTCTAAGAGCTAAGGCTTCTTTTAATACCTCATTCGGATCAGCCATTGTTGACTCCCTCACATATTGAAAACTTGGAGCGACACAAGACCGAAGCTTGACCACATCGGCCACCCGTCTCGGCAAGCATTCTCTCAGCAATGTCACGGAATACGCCGAGTTTTCCCTGAAAGTTTTTTATCTTATGTTCCGCTCGGGGGAAGTTTTTTGAATTTCCTCCTTCGGTTCTATCAGGTTTTCTGCCGAAACCGGTTTCAGAGTGTCATCATGTTTCGATCTATTATTCTTTTTGATTTCATCTGTGCTCATTGATCACCTCCGCGATGGGCCGGAAAGATGCACTTGTCGAAACTACATGAACGCGATTTCATGTTTACAGCTATATTATGCGCATCTCAGGGGAAAAGCTCCACGCAAGACTGTAGGAGCGTATCAGTCATTTCCAACACGATTGGACATTTCGTGTTCGTAATTCCGCTTGCCTCCTATTCCTCTTTCTTCAATCCGTGAAACAACTCGCTCCCTGCTCCCGGATAAACTCTCCGTTCATCGCTGGGCGTGGGACGGTCCACGGAGGGCCAAATGTTGGCCTGAGGTTCCGCGCCTTCCAGCGTCACACTGGAAGGTTCTTTGTCGTGCATCGCTGGATTCTTCCTGATCTCGGCACCCCTGATGCTGTAACTGAACTCGATAGGGATATTGTTGGGATCGAATGCATAGATGGAGTGAATGAAGCCGTGGTCCACCACTTCCGAAACCCAAAAGCCGGCAGAGTCGAGCTTGTCTTTGAGTTCCCACAGGTCTTCTTCCGTTTCGACCCCAAAAGAAACATGATCGAATGCGAACGGCCCGGACACGGGGGCTCCGTGGTCCTTTTCAGCCATAGGCTCGACACCCGGCCATTCGAAGAAGGCGAGCAAATCGTGCTCCGAAATCTCGAAAAAGTAGTGCCTGTATCCGGGGCTCCCCAAACCGGCCACAAGCTTCATACCCAAGAGATCTCTCCAAAAACGGATAGTCTTGTCCATGTCTCCCGTGGCCATAGCCAGGTGATTTACTCCGTTGAATTTTATCATGAAACCTCCCGGATGAAGTGTTGTTGCCGAGTACCGGCTAATTGGACATTCCGTGAGTCCCACCATTTGGTGGCATAAGCTTTACTAGGTTCAATCTTAATTACGATTCCCCCTCTCCCTCCCCTCTCCCGCCAGGGGAGAGGGTTTCAGATCCACATTCCTCCGTCTCCTGCCAAGGGAGACGGTTTTTGATCCCCTCCCTCGACGCGAAGGGCAGGGGGAGGGTTTTCAGATCCCCCTCCCTTGACGGGAGGGGGTAGGGGGAGGGTGACTACCATTTGAAATAACAAACGCAAATCACCATAAGTTAACGTTTATGCCATTTGGTGACGCCGGCCAGTCCTTCGTGACGCCACCTTAAATTCACGGCCTGCCCATTTCCGCCGCCGGCTACTCCTCTTTATATTCCCGCACCTTCTTTGCCAAGCCTTCTTCAAGCAGGCGAACTTTGCCGCTTGCGTCATCCAGCTTCGCGCGGCGATCTGCCAATTGATCCTCATTAGCAGCCATCGCTGCAACCCACTTTGCCCGCAGTTCCTGTTCCTTTGGTTGATTTGACACCAGCGATTGGACATTTTGTCGCAGGCGGCCCTGCTCATCAGTCAGGCGCTGAACCTGCTGAGTCCATTCGGTGACTTGTCTCTGCAATGCGGATTTCTGAGCCATTAGATCGCTCAATTCCTTCATAAATGCCTTGGCGCCAGGGGACAAATACCGTTGGGCAAGATAGAAACGAATCTGTTCTTCATTGCTATTTGCCAGCTGCACCTTGTCCAGCACATCCCGTTTTTCTTCCACTACGAAATCTACGGTTTCGCCGGGTTTAAGCGGTACCTCGAAGCGGTAATCGTTGCCGACCTCTTTAAGTGGCTTCTCAGGTTTGCTTAGCCGGTAGGCAGTGTTCTTGGCCTGATGTAGCCATAATGTTGCAGGCTCTTTGCCTCGGTTTAGAATTTTCCAGGTATTGGTGAGGGTTTCCACTGAAGTAAGTGTGAGTATGCCGTCTGCGAGCTTTGCCTTATAATGAGGCTCTCGACGGCTCTTTTCTTGCGGGGTAATATCCACTGAGGCGTCCAAGGCATACGGAATAACTTCCTGGCTGCCGGGCGGGAGCGTATGACCGAGAATGCCCTCGCCGAGAGACGTGCTGCCTTCGAAAAAAGTCACCGCGCCGGCCTCTAGTGTCATGTCAGTGTCGTTCTGAAGCACAAAAGCATTGGTAGCTTTGGGTGAGAATGATGCCTTATAGTAAAGCAGCCGCCGCCCGCTGACCTGTTTTGACAGAATCGGGACCATTGCGGCCTGCCCGCGAGGAATCGAGACTTTCTCCTTGGGTTCATAGCTGAAAAGGTCACCTATTTTTGCACCCAAGGCTTCAGCATCGTAGCTGCTGGTAAGGAGTTCGCCTAAAGGCTTGGCCTCTTTTTCGAGAGCCGCCCCAGGAGGTGGGGCCGGAGCCGCAGGTCGCGCGCCGGCAATGTGCCGGTCGATCATTTGGGCTGGGGGCGCGGGTCGACCCGGAGCAGCCATGTTTGCGCTTCTTTCGTACTTCCGCTCTCTTGGTGCCATCGCCGTGGGCGCTTGCTCCGCTAGATCGGGTGATGATACAGCCCCCCAATCAACGGCGAGATTCTGAAAGCCGGGGATCGGCACCTGTGCTCGCTTGACATAGTATGGTGAATACAAATCCATCACGTAGGACATGGGATTGCCGGCAACAAAAGAGATCTTCACATCCTTCCAATCGTCTTCTGTGTTGTTCTCAGCAAGTGCCCATCCCTGGAGAAGAGAGGCGTCCTTCTTCTTCTCGTCAAATATGATGCGATAGGAACATTTCCAGATGGGCATTTCGATAAGATAACCGATGCGCAGATCTCGTTCGCCCTTACCCGTGGCGCTCAACGTGAGCTTCTTGCGGTTGGTGTACTTGCTGTCGAGCGATAGATCCAGCAATCGTCGAAGGTCGCGCTGGAGCGCCTCGTCGGCAAGAGAGAATTCCGGAAACAGCGAAGAGGTCCAAGGAGCGAATCGGGCCGGCTTCGGTCAACAGCACGAGACGATAGCTTTTATTAACCACCTGATTATTAACGACTTCTGTCATGGGCTCGACACCCAGGATACGCCCCTCGACAGTTTCGCCGGCTGCTTTGGCCTTTAGCCGAGCGCCCTTGAGTTGCATCAAGAATTCGCTGAGCGCTGCTTTCTCAGGCACTTTGATAAGGATATCCTCAAGTTGCTTGGACAGAGGATCGCGGGTCTCGTACCGGACGGCAGAGATCCGGCCGCCACCAAGATCCACAGCGAAGAAGCTGGTCAGGAGGTCTTTCATCTGCTCGGCTCTGAATGCGAGCGAGAGCATGGCGTTATCCTTGATTTTTCCTTCCCGTTCCAAGTAACCCATGCCATGCTTGTACAGGACCACCTTTGTCACAGAGGGTGGTTCGGTCGTCGGCACCGTTTCGGCAGCGGCCGTCGACAGGCAAAGAGAAAGTATCAACAAAGCGATGGCTGTCCTTTTCATGCAAATTCCCCTTTTGACATTTATGATGTCCATGGCCTCTTCTGACAAAGCTTCCGCCATTGAGGTTCTCAAACGGAAAATGTTGTTGGTCCAACTCATACTCAAGGAATTGATTATCCAGCCTGAATACAGATTGGCATTGGATAGCATCGCTCGTCAACTCTTTGATTGATTTTCATTGACAGACTTGCGAATGGAGAGTAAGTTCGCCTTACAGAAACAGGTTCTGCGAACAGAACAATTCGGCAATATCGTGTCAGCAGCGAGTCCCAAGCATTTGTCAAAACCCGAATACTCCTCATTTGTTCCTGCTGTGGAGCAAGCATCTCGGATTATGCTCGCGCTTGCCCAGACGGAATCCGGCAGAATGACACTCACCGAGATCTGCAAGACAGTAGGCATTCATAAAAGCAAAGGTTATTCGATTCTTAACACTCTGCAGCATTTCGCCTTTGTGCACAGATCGCCTGACAAAAATTATCAACTCGCGCCCGGCCTGCTTTTTTTATCAGCCAAGGTACTTAGCACTTTGGATTATAGAGAATCGGTGACCCCTTTCCTTCACAGGCTTTCTCATCAGATGAATAGCACTGCATTCCTCGGGATAATTTCGGACGGGCACCTGATCGTGGTCGCCAAGAATGAAGGGATTCAAAATATTGGCGTAACTATCCGGTTAGGCAGCAGATTTCCTTTGGCATGGGGCGCGCATGGAAAAGCGATCATGGCTTTTCTTTCCAAAAGTGAAAGAAAAGAGCGCATGGCCCGCCTGAAACCTTATTTCCACGGCAGCCCCTCCGATTTCGAACCCGAGCGCATCGAGCAGGAACTTGCTCATTGTCGCAGGAAGGGATTTGCAGTGGATCTTGGAGAAATGCAGGTTGGTGTGCATGCGGTAGCGGCACCGGTTTTTGGTCTGGGTGAGAAAGTTGTTGGATCATTGGCAGTTGTCGGGACATTTCCCAAAGAGATCGCCGACCAGTACGGGAGAGACGTCGCTGAGGCGGCAGGGGAGTTCTCAAAATTGATCGGAGGGGTTACAGTGGGGTCTTCACAATTTTGCGGGATATCGCTTAAGAAAAGGAAGAAATAACTGTGGGAGAGTTCAAGTATTCCAACGTAGCTCGTGAAATGGAAGTCTACGGCTACGATTCAGTAGTGAAAAGCCATTGCCGGATGTGTCACGGCGGATGTGGCGTGTTCGTTTATGTTAAGGACGGCAAGATCGAGAAGATAGCCGGAGACCCGGACTGCCCGATCAATCACGGGACGTTGTGCAGTAAGGGCATTGCGGCGAGTCAGCTGGTCTATCATCCCGATCGCCTGACGCATCCCGTGCGACGCATAGGGCCCAAGGGAAGTGGCAATTGGGAACGCATTACCTGGGATGAAGCCCTGGACACGATTGCGGAACGCATGCTGGGCTACAAGGAAGCTCTTGGGCCTGAATCCGTGGTGCTTGGGTACGGCACGGGCAGGGAGAATGAGGCGGTCATCTACCGATTCGCCAATCTGTTCGGCAGCCCCAGCGTGCTTACAGCCGGCCATTTCTGCTACGGTCCCCGGATCGCGACCAGCATCATTACATGCGGTACCAATCCCATAGTCGATTACGAAAACCATCCCAAATGCATTATTGTCTGGGGAAACAATGTCGTGATCAGCAATCCGGATTGCTATAAAGGCGAGCCGTTTTCTGTGGCGTTGGATGAAGGAGCCAAACTCATTGTCGTTGATCCGAGACTCACTCGTGCCGCGGCACGGGCCAACATATGGCTACAGCTCAGGCCCGGGACCGATAGCGCACTTGCCCTGGGCATGGCCAACGTAATCGTGAATGAAGAGCTGTACGATAAGGAATTTGTCGAAAATTTCGTTCACGGTTGGGAGCCATTCGTAAACAGGGTGAATGAATACCCGTTGGACCGAGTGGAAGAAATAACCTGGGTCCCCAAAGAAAAGATCAGGGAAGCAGCGAGACTCTTCGCAACCACAAAACCCGCCGCGATCCAATGGGGAGTGGCCATCGAACAACAAATCAACTGCGCTGACAACGACCGCGCTTTGATGTGCCTAATGGGGATCACCGGCAACATAGACAGAAAAGGCGGACAAGTACTATTCAAAGGCCCGAATATCAGGAATGTAGGCCAATTCGGCGCTCACGGCGCCCTTTCAAGAGAGCAGAGAGATAAACGCTTAGGCGGCGATCAATTCCGTCTCGCCGGGCGCTTTTCCATCATAAATCCCAAATGCGTCTGGGATGCGATCCTCGAAGAAAAGCCATATCCGGTCAAAATGCTTTTCCTTATTAGCTCGAATCCTGTCATGACGCGAGCCAATGCCAAAGAAGTCTATCGCGCCCTCGAAAAAGTAGAGTTCATGGCGGTCGCGGATTTCTTCATTACTCCTACGGCCGAACTGGCTGACATCGTCTTGCCTGCGGCTACATGGCTGGAGATGGACTATATAGCCGATTTCTGGAAGCGGCACGGGTACATTTTTCCCAGACGCAAGGTGGTCCAGGTGGGCGAATGTCGATCCGATCATGAAATGCTCAATGACCTGGCTAATCGGGTAGGGATGGGGGAACACTGGTGGGAGAATTTCGAGCAAGCCTTGGACTGGATCTTGGAACCAATGGGCATTACTTGGCAGGATTTCAAGAAAATGGACTACATCAGGGGCGAAGTGGACTATGAAAAGTACAGAAAAGAAGGGTTCTCGACGCCCACCAGGAAATTCGAGCTTTATTCCACCGCACTGGAAAAAATGGGATATGATCCACTGCCCCAATACCGTGAGACGCCTGAAAGCCCTTATAGCCGCCCGGAATTGTACAGAGGAATATCCTTACATATTGATCACCGGCAAAAGACTCCCCGGATTCTTTCATAGCGAGAATCGCCAACTGCGGCCACTGCGGGAACTTCATAAAGAACCCATTATAGATATTCATCCTGAGACGGCACAGAAAGAAGGTATTAAGGAGGGCGACTGGGTAATCATCGAATCTCCTCGCGGGAAGATCAGACACCGTGCTAGATTCTTAGAAGGTCTGGACCCACGAGTTGTTGCAGCGCAGCATGCCTGGTGGTTTCCGGAGCAGAAAGACCCGGGACACGGGTGGCAGGAATCAAACGTTAACATCTTAATAGATAATGGGTACGCGAATTGCGATCCGGCCATGGGAGCGACATCCATAAGAACGCTGCTTTGCAGGATACGCCCGGAACAGGATAATGGAGGCAAATGCAGTGAATAAATATGCTCTTGTCATAGATAATGAATCGTGCTGGGGATGCAGGACCTGCGAAATGGCCTGCCATCAGGAATATGGTTTCCAAGAAAAATTCATACACATCGAGGAAGATGGCCCCAGAAGGGTAGGGGACAAATTCGAATACTACCATCGTCCCAATGTTTGCCGGCACTGCGACGATCCTGCGTGTGCTGAAGCCTGCCCGGAGGAGGCCATCACAAAGAGAGAAGACGGGATCGTAGTACTGGACTATGACAAATGCACCGGATGTCAATCCTGCATTGAAGCATGCCCCTATGATGCCGTCGGATTTGACGAGGAAAAGCAAACAGCGTTAAAGTGCAACCTATGTCATCACCGCGTAGACAATGGGTTGATCCCTGCTTGCGCGGACAATGTGTGCCTGGCTCATTGCATTTATTTTGGCGATCCCGGCTCTATCGAGCAGCAGATAGAAAAGAAGAGAGAAAAACGGCAAATACTATAACGGCCTTGGGAACAAATCGAGCAGCTCTGGCTCAGTTCCAAGAGTGGAAGGATACAAAAATGACCCAGATCATGCCGGAGGAACGACTGACACGCGAAGAGATGGCGGACGTGCAATTGCGCGGATTACAGCAGACTTTGGTCCATGCCCATAACAATGTTGAATTCTACCGCCGTCTTTTCCACGAGCATGGCATAAACCCTCATGACATCACATCGCTGGACCAGATAAGCCAGCTTCCTTTTACCAAAAAATCCGATCTGGTTAACAATTACCCTTATGGATTATGCGCGGTACAACCCTCACAGATAATTAGAGTTCACTCCTCGTCCGGGACGACGGGTAAACCAATCAATACTTATTACACGCAAACGGACCAGGAAAATTGGCGGAAATGCATGGGCCGCAGCCTTCGGACAGCTGGTGTGACCCAGGACGATGTTTGTCAAATTGCTTTCAGATATACACTCTTCACCGGCGCTTTCGGGCATCATCTGGGTGCTGAGAGCTGCGGGGCCATGGTTATACCTACTAGCGCAGGACAGACAGAGCGCCAGATCATGATGATGCAGGACCTCAAGACGACTGTCCTGCACTGCACTCCATCTTATGCCGTTCTGTTGGCGGAGAAGCTAAAAGAGCTGGGTATCGACCGCAGAAGTCTATCTTTGCGCCTGGGAATTCATGGCGCGGAATCGATGTCAGAGGAAATGCGTCAGCATGTTGAAGAAGGCTTGGGGGTGACAGCTCTCCGAGATTACGGCCTCACTGAGTTGGGTGGACCTGGTGTTTCGATAGAATGCCCTCACAAAACGGGTTTTCATATCAATGAAGACTACTTTTATCCGGAGATTATCGATCCTTACACACTCGATCCGCTTCCTCCCGGCCAAGTGGGCGAATTGGTCTTCACCTCTCTGCGCAAGGAAGCCATGCCGATGATTCGATACCGCACTAGAGACATTAGTCATCTGATGTACGATACGTGTGCGTGCGGGCGGACGCTGGTGCGCCATGGTCCTATTCTTGGTAGAAGTGACGACATGCTCATAGTGGGAGGGGTCAATTTCTTCCCGTCCCAATTGGAGAGCGTGTTGCTCGGATTTGCGGAAACCTCACCGCACTACGCGATCCACCTCAATAAGAAAGGGCGCACTGGACGAGGTTTCAGCTGATATTGAAGCGGCTGCGCATTTCTGGGACGACGCCGGTGAAGATATTCGAACCCGGATGGCCATGAGAATAGAGGCGAAAATCAAAGACTTGTTGGGATTCAGAATTAAAGTCAGATTAGTGGCGCCAAACTCCATTGCTCGGTATGAAGGCAAAAGTAAGCGGGTCTTTGACAATCGCTAGTGGCTGGACAGGAAATTTGGAATCCTTGAACCTGCTGAGCGCAGCTGTCTCTTGTAGACCTTCCTTATTATCTTGCAGCTAGACGCCAATCACCTAGGGCTTTGCTGGTTGCACGGTACCGAACAGCGGTGTCAGATTACTTGAAGATGTACACAGCCTGACCCCTGTCCGGCACCGTCGGTTACAATTACTTGAAGACTCCAAATGCGAAAATAAATATCACGAGCAAAACAATCCCCAATCCAAGCGAATAGCCAATCAACTTCTTTTCTATCGGCAGGAGATCGTACCACTCTTCCTCTTCTGCCACTGATTGGCCGCCAGCCGCAGTCTGCGGCGTTTGAGGTCCCTTTCCTTCTGCCATTTGTCCACTCCTTTTACTAAAGCTCACGTCACTTGGCTAGCGGTGGCGTTATCCCGTGGTAGAAGAGCCAAGAGATGAACAAGCCGACCCAGAGAATAAACCCAAAGAGGGCAATGGCATACACCCACACTATGCGTCCCATTCCCTCAGCCCATAGTTTCCTTACGTTGGTCACCATACCGATAGAGAAGAAGCAAAGAGCGAAAAAGAGTGTCCTGAGCAGGTTCGCCTGGTCAGCCCCTGTTTTAGCTCCCTTAACAGCAGCTGGATAAACCAGCCCGACGATCATAAGTATTAGAAGGGTCGCTGCAAAACCGATGACAAATTTGGGGAAACGGTGCCAGATTTCCGATGCCGACACATTCGTACCGCCTGATCCCCCTGTCGGCGCCCCGCGGGTGTCAAGCGCAAAAACAGTCCATATAACGGCCAGAATGAATGCCCACACTCCAATGAAGATGTCGATGAAGACCTTTGTGGTGGTGGCCGCCATCAACATCCAGCCCTTTTCCCACTTAATGCCGAGTACCAGTCGCCGCTTTATTGATAATCAAGGTATCCACGAGCTGACCACTGGCAACCGCTCCGCCATCACTCTTGACCGCCAATCCCATCCAGGCGCCGGCAACCATCGGCTCGTCGTAGAGAAGTTGGGTAGCCAAAGGAGGAAGTAAGAGAAGCTCAACGGCCACAAACACGATGATAACTGCGGACAAGATGACTGGAATCACAGGGCGGGCCCGAATAGCTCCACCCGTAGCTATGGCAGCAGACACACCACAGATGGAAATGCCGGAAGCAAGGGGAGCGGCCCATTCCGGTGTAAACTTGAACCACTTCCGCGAAATGAAGTACACAACCGGCCAATAAATCAGATAGGCTTCTACCACCGCGCAGATGCCACGGACAATGACTGTTCCTGCTAGACCGGCGGCTTCCACGGTTTTGATTCCGATGGCTGCGCCCAGGATCACAATACCGGTCTTAATGAACCATTCAGGTTTAGCAGCTTCTCGCAGGAAGTCTGCCAAAGGCAGGATGAAGTTGCCGATGATGAGACCCAGAATCATGGCAATTATCAGGCCCATCTCGCCCAAACCCAAAGACCACGGGATCTTGAATCCCGCTGTTTTGTCCGGTGAGGCGGCAATGTAGGCATTATTTCCGAGCAGCATGCAGAAAAACACCAACCAGTAAATAACGGTGAAACCCAAGATGAATTTCTTGAGGTTACCGCCCATGCCCACTATGCCGATTGACGTTATAACCAGTAGGAAAACAAAGGTGAGTATGCTGGAAGTGACGCCGGACATGCTTTTGTAAGCAGCCGAAGCAGGGGCTACGCTTTTTGCGAAGTCTATCCAGACAGGGGTCTTGACGACCCATCCCAATAAGTCAAAGTTAAAAATCGGTCCAAGGCCCAGCAGGAACACAAAGCCTCCGAGCCAGACAGCCCACCAGTCCTCACTCTCCATCATCTTCTTCTTTTGGTAAAGAAGAGCATTTCCTTCCGCAGCCATGTTCGACTCCTTTCCTTACCCTAAGCTAAGATTATCCGGCAATCTTGCCATTTCTGTGGCGTTTGGAACTATGACCGACCAGGGACGATGCCCATAACCCCGAAAAGGCCGCCCTATGGTCTCTAACCTTGGCAGATACGAAACCGGGACGGCGTTGCTGAAAAAGAATGTATTTTATTGTTTCTGAGCGTACCATACCGAACGACACCGGTCAAATACAATGTTCTCTGTGTCACTACTCGTCTGGTTTGCTTTGCCGTGATATCGGTGCGTTACAGGTGATTTTCTACGTGACCGATAAAAGTTGATGTCGTATCATTATATCGATTGTTAGCTGCCAAATTATGAGAGTTGCTTGAAGCTCATGATCTGGAGATTCTGCTTGATCGACCTGAAAAACAGCTCTATGGCCCATCAAGCCTTGTAGATGTCACCGATCTCCTCGTCTATGGAAGATGCTGCTCAGGGCAGACAACCATTCAAAAGAACACTTATGCTAAAATGACGAAGATTGGCATGAGATTCAGTTTTCGCTTACAATAAGAATTGGCCTTCCAGACATGCGTAGGATCTGCACGCGATGGCAATAATAAACTAAATGAAGGTCGGAATATCACTAATAGCGATTCTTGACTCAATAATCGAAATCGAACAGGGACCAATATGAGGTTGTCGTTCAGTACCAATGCATTTGTGAGATATTCCATCTTCGAAGCTGTCGAACAAATCGCTGCCATTGGTTACGAAGGGATTGAGTTGTTGGCCGATGCTCCGCATTTGTATGCCGATTCAGTAACTTCTTCCGATTTAAATCAATTGAAAAGGGTTCTCGATCGAACCGGACTGGCCGTGGCAAATATGAATGCCAATACCGCTGTTGGCTATTATGGCAGGGAATTCTGGGAACCACTTTTTGAGCCTTCCCTTGCAAACCCGGATCGAGAACTTAGAAAATGGAGGATCGCATACTCAAAAAAATGCATTGATATCGCCTGCATTCTGGAAGCTCCATGTGTAAGCCTGACATCGGGCAGACCGGTTCCAGGGGTTTCTCCGGAGCAATCTATGAGTTTTTGAGAGATTCCTTGCAGGAACTTTTGGAATATGCCGAAAAGAGATCTGTCCGAATTGGGATCGAGTACGAACCGGGGCTCCTTATCGAGCGCTGTGAGGAGCTTTTGAAGCTCATTGAAGAAATGAATTCCTCATATCTTGGGGCCAATCTGGATTTGGGACATAGCCATGTTTTGGGAGAGGATCCTGAGACAGTTGTCAATACGCTCTCCCCAAAAATTTTTCATATCCATATTGAAGACATAAAGGCCCGGAAGCACTATCATCTGATTCCGGGAACCGGCGATATGGATTTTGTCAAACTATTCGGAATTTTGGACGATCATAATTATGAAGGATTTGCTACCGTGGAGCTTTACACTTATCCGCACCAGCCCGAGGCTGCGGCAAGACAGGCTTTGTCGTATTTGCAAAACCATCTTAGCCGAGGAAAAGAAATGAAATTTGCTTTCAGTTCGAACGCGTTCCTGCGCTTCGATCTCCTGGAAACCATCAAAATCATCTCTTCCATTGGGTACACAGGAATTGAAATAATGGCGGACATCCCTCACGCCTTTCCCTCTCGACCTGACGCGAAGCAAAATCCGCGAAATCCAAACGGCGCTGAGAGACAACGGTCTAGCGGTTTCGAATGTGAATGCGTTTATGCATCGGGCCGACGGAGACATGTATCACCCATCCTGGATAGAACCGGATGCTGTTTTGAGGGCAAAACGAGTCGATTACACCTTACGATGTCTTGACCTGGCTGCGGAACTGGGCGCTTCAAACATTTCGACCGAGCCTGGCGGCCCGCTTGAAAATATGACGCGTGAAGAAGCGCTTCGCCTCTATGTGGAAGGGCTTTCGGCGGTTGAAAAAAAAGCGAAGGAGAACGGGGTCCGATTCTTATCGAACCGGAGCCCGGACTTCTGATCGAGAATAGCGGCCAATTCCAGGAGCTTTATCAGCGCCTCGATCCCCGAAGCGTTCGGTATCAACTTCGACGTTGGGCATTTTTTCTGCGTGAGTGAGGACCCTTCGGCCTTCATCCGCAGCATGCGGCCTATGATCCACCATTTTCACCTGGAAGATATAGCTGCGACGCGGAAGCATCATCATCTTCAGTTAGGCGCTGGAGCTATTGATCTACCGAATGTGTTAAATACTATTGAAGAAATCGGGTATACGGGATTTGTGACCGTGGAATTATACACTTATGAGGATTCGGCCCCGGAGGCTGCTGCGGCTGCATTTAAGTACCTGGAGAGATGGAGAGAACCGCAGGACAAGTCGGAATCAAAGCGGGGTCGGATAAGAGCATGGACAGCCAGGAATTGCAGCTACGCGACCTGATAGATGGCCGGTCGATAACGGGGCGTGGGAACGGGCTTTCCTTCAGAGCGGGCCGCTTCTATCCAGGCTTCTTTGGCCTTGAGCACTTCTCGCAGGGCCTCTTCCGGAGTTGAGCCGAAAGCAGAGCAGTGTTTCAAATCGGGTATGTCTGCGACGTATCCGGCATCCTCTTCGCTATAGAAGAGATTTATGTGATAGTCCTTCACGCTTCTTCCTCCAGTTCGATATTGTAGCGCTCAATAATCTGAAGTAATTGCTTTATCTGATAAGCTTTAGCCTTTCCGCCGACATTCTGCAAGTTCATCAGCTCGGGGATTTCCGGATGCACATAGATATGATGGCCTCCATTGATCCGTGATAATCGAAAGCCAAACGCCTCAGCGCAGGCGCACGCCTCTCCGAACCGAATGTTCTTCGAGTCAGAGAGTAGCTTCTGAAGCAATTTTCGTTTCTTCAATTATTAATCCGCCTTGATTCTATTGGTAGTGGGACCACATGCGGATCACTTTTATCATGCAGTCCTCCTCGATGACTTGGTACACGAGACGGTGCTGGATATTGATCCTTCTGGAATAGGCGCCGCTCAAATCTCCCAGCAACTTCTCATAAGGCGGTGGGGTTTCAAAAGGGTTTCTTTCGAGGAGCTTCAAGCAGATCTATTGCCTTTTCCTTCAATCCGGCGGCAGCGAGCTGCTTAGCGTCCTTTCGAGCTTGGCGGGTATAAACGAGTCGCCACTTCACCACTCGAGTTCCGTGGCGCATTTTTCGACAGGCGTTTTTAGCCCATCAATGATGGACTCCCTCATGCCTGGAATCGAAAGCAGGTAAAGCGTCTCCTGGATTGACCGCCAATCCTCTTCACTAACCAGAACTGCGTTGCTCCTTTTGCCGGTGATCAACACCGGTTCATGAGAGTCAGCGGCTTCATCCATCAGCCGATATAGTCGGGCTCGCGCGTCGCTTGCTTTGACAACGGTCATGTCTGAACATCCCTTCCAGAGAAAAGCGTACGGCATTACGTACCAATTGTCAAGCGATCATCCGGAAATCCGGATCGGGAATTCATAGCTACTTAAATGTGACAGAGCGCATAAAGCTTCTCATATCCGCTTCCACTTTGTCGTACACGCCATCCGATGAATCGCAGATGATTTGAACTCCCACTTGCTCGTGTCTCATATGTCCGATGAGAACTTTGTGCAAAACTTCCTTTTCGTATTCGCCCTCGTACCCGATCACGTTTGTATAGCTGAAATCGCCTCCCTGATGAGACAGGACCTTCTTTACATTAAATGGGACCTGCACCCGGGCCGCGATGGAGTACCTTATAACATCCAGGGGCTCCTTGATCGGTTCACATATTACAGCAATAACCGGATGGACGCGGCGACCTTGGGCGTCTTCAATTGGCTTGCGTTGAAACATTAGAAGATATTTCTGTGACCTCTCGTCAATTCCGTTCTTGACGACAAACCAATTAGACGAATCCGGCGGAGTGTAAAGGAGAGTCGAGCCATGAGCCGTGAACGATTCCTGTGCTTCCGCAACAATTGCAAACTGGAAGAAAACGAATACAACAGCAAGGAGTCTTTTCATAATTAAGCTCACGCACGGTCTTCACTAGCAGCCGCCCCGTTTGAACCCGGTTCGTCTCGAATGACCGGTGGGCTGTCTCGATTGCACATCGACATAAGCATCAAGTAACTGACGGATCATCCGCTGATACTGCGTATTATGTCTTGTTGCCTCGGATTTGAAAAACTCGACACTCTTTTTGCTCAGTGAAATAGTTACCTTAACTGATTCCTCTCGAAACGCCAGTTCCTCAGGAGAAGGTAAGAAGTCAGGGATTATCTTTACCTCACCCAGAGGCTCATCCGTGTATTTTATTTTCTCGCTCATAAATTGCCTTACCTTTCCGCCAATACCCGGCTCCAATTATTCGGATCACGTTGTCGCGGAACGTAAACCGGACGGTGAGAACTCCACCATGCACCATCCCAAAGCAGTAATAGCGTTTTTCTTTGCCGCTGTGATTTACGTCTTCTGCGATGACACGACGCGGGTCTACAAAAGCGTATTGCGCGTCCACGAAAGAGACCCCATGCTTATTTCGGTTTTCTAGCTCTTTATTTGGGTCCCAATCGAAATATCCCTTTTCCATAATATTAGTTTACCGCAAATAAGGCCAATATGCCATACAATTGTATGGCACATCATATGGCCAGGTGAATATGTCGAATTCGACTCTACTTTGGCTCATAACTCGGATCCACGACATGGTTTGCTGGGATATTTTCTGCTGACACTTAACCACAGGCCAAGATCGCCAAATGATCGCGACAGACAAGTTGAGCCAACAGTGAACACAGCCAAAAAGAACGTCGAGCAGCTACTTAAGCAGCTAACGGACGACTCCGCGCTGGAAAATATCGATTGTCATCTGTATGTGATCGAAAAAGTGCATCGCGGTATGTAGGAGCGGAGACCAAAGGCACCATCTCTCACGAGTTGGGAACCGGCTGAACAAACGACTCGAATCAATCGCTAGGCGTTTCAGTGATCAAATACCAAGTTAGCCGTTTGGCTCATCAATGGGATTCAGCGAACCAGAGTATTCCTCAAATACTCTGCGGCAGCTCTTTCCCAGGCGAATGTCCTTTGAATGAAGGTTATTCCGTCGGTTAACATCTTATAATAAAGATTCGTTTCTTGCTTAAATAATCGAACAGCATCATTCAGGCTGTAATACAACTCGTCAGAGACGGCCCTGAACAGCTCAAATCCCGGAACGTCGGGATCACCCTCAATACCTCTTCGCTCCTGAAGCCGGTTCGGCAAGTCCCCTCCTAACTTGTATGCAGCGCGGTTTATACCTTGCCAATCAAATGACGAAGAATGAATATCGTCCGATTCACGAAAAAGTAATCCCGTCGGATTTGCCGAGGAAGCATGCCATCTCAAGGCTCTGATTTCCGCAGCGTGACTGAAACAAGAGGCGGCTCGGAATGGGACAATCTGTTGGATGATACCGCCTGTGGCCCTGCCGATTCCCGGCGTGCCATTAAGATAAAATTCATTCGCCATTCCAAATGGTTCATAAAGCGAAGGCATAAGCCCGAAGGAAGCGCCTCGAAGAGTGGCGAAGAACCCTTCCTGCCACACAAACGGAAACGCGAGCACGTGTTCCGGAAATGTGGAGGCCAAGTCTTTCAAGAAATCTAATCCGGGAAGTCCTTCATCACCGGGAATAGGAAAGAAAAAGAAACAAGCCTTGCCCTTGTTCGTCAAAAACTTCTCAATTGCTGCTGCTGCGACATCATATCCCTTCTGGCGAGGATCATCTCGTCCTGCCATAACAAACCAGCAGAGTGAAGGATCGGCCCCAAATTTTGTGAGGTCGCCCCAAACAGGTCGTTCCGCAGACGGTTCAAAGTCTTTCAGTGCAGAAAGCGCTTTCTTTCTATTATCGGTTTTCCATTCGGCGATTGACTTGTAATCCCCGGCCATGGCTTTTTGCAAGATACCGGAATCTACTGCCAAATCGGCAAAAGGCCCATTATTGACTCCCAAGAGTCGCGGCCGAATCATTTCATTCAGATGGGGAGCCATAATTCTTGACTGAAATTCGTCGTCGCAAAGATCTGATGCAAACTGGTCGGATACGGTAAAAATCGTCCTTTGTATACGTGGTATTGCACGGTTGAGCACTGTCGTTCCCGGGCATGAACCATATTGAATTCCTGATTGAGCCAGCTGCTCGTCTGTTACAGGACTATCGTAACTATTGTGCAGTGTAAGAAACAGCTTCATCCGATGTTGAAGGCCGGATAAGGCTAATGCCGTCGTGGCGGCTTCCCAATCCTGCATCATGAGAACCCAGTCAGCATTCTGATCTATCTCGCTGGAGGGCTTCGGCGGTCGCTCTCCCGAACAAAAGGGAATCCCTCAGAAGATTTCGAGCGATTTGAACCGGGGTATCTCCCACACGAAACGGGTGAGGATATCCGGCAAAAAACTCCGGCTGTTCAGGCTGAAGAAAATACCAGAGGACATCCTGTTTATAGAGCTGCAGTTTGATTGGAGAATTTCCATTGTCAGACTCAATAAGAATTCGGCCGACTTCTTGGGTCGGCAAACCCGCGGTTTTTCCAATCTTGTGATGGTAAGGAGTGATAACAATCGTTTCCAGACCTGACGCTTTAGAAACGTAATTAGGAAGACGCGCCATTACAGCTGCGATTCCACCGGCAGGCGCAAATGGAGTTTCATATGTAACGAACGCCAATTTAACGGACATCTCAAATCCCCTCCCTTTTTAATTGTTCAACAGAGTAATTGATTTTGGATTATTCGACCAGCTTCATTGGCATCGAGGTGGTGTTTTCAATTTCACCAACACAGCCCCCCAACCACCAGCTTCCGGAGGAGCCTGAGTAAAAGATTCTACCATGGAATGACGTTTCAGAATTGAATATACACGATCTCTGAGAATACCTTTACCTTTTCCATGAATAATTCTGATATCGGACAAACCGGCTTGTAAGCATTCTTCTATATAATCATTAATGAGATCCTTTACTTCGCGAGGCGCAAACGTGTGAAGATCGAGAATCCCGTTTATGGGGATCTTGACAGCCGGCTCGTTATCAAGATCTTCATCCGACATATTTATTGAAGGTCCATCAAAAATCCCAATTTAGCAGAATTAAAAAAGGAACTCAAAAAAACTAGGGGCGGTTCGCGTTGACCGCCCCTTTCCCACCGTGGTGCATGATTATGGCACGTCAGGTTTTGAATAACTCTCTAAAAAAGGTCAATAGGGCCATGCCATTGAGTTCAGTTCCCTACGGCTGCTGACACAAATGAACCATGGCGATTCTCACATATCATAAGCTCTTATCTAAAGCTTTCTTACTCATTTTCGCATGAGCCGCGGCCAATCGAGCAATGGGCACCCTGGGACCCGAGCAGGAAACATAATCAAGCCCTACCTGGTCGCACAAGCTGATCGAGGCAGGATCGCCACCATGCTCGCCGCAGATACCTATTTTCAAATCCGGCCGAGTTTTTCTGCCTTTATCCACTCCGATTTTCATTAGAGATCCGACCCCAGTCACATCCAGGGATTCGAATGGGTTCTGTGGAACCAGGCCGCCCTCCTGATAGAATGGAAGGAACTTGTTTTCAGCATCTTCACGACTGAACGAGAAAGTGGCCTGGGTGAGATCGTTGGTGCCGAATGAGAAGAATTCGGCGACAGTGGCAAGCTCATCGGCAGTCACGCAAGCACGCACCACTTCGATCATGGTGCCGTACCTTGAATTTCAGTTTGACTCCGTATTTGGCTTCGACCTCTTTCTGTACCTCATCGACGTACTTCTTTACCCATTTCAATTCAGTAACCGAGGCGACCTGGGGCACCATGATTTCCGGATGCACATCTTTGGCGCCTTCCTTTAGACATTCGGCCGTTGCCTCGAGAATGCCCCTTATCTGCATGGTGTAAATTTCCGGTATCGTAATGCCTAGCCGCACGCCTCGATGCCCTAACATAGGGTTCGTTTCACGTAAGGCACGAGCCCTTTGGAGCATCAACTCTCTCTTTGCTATCGCCTCGTTGACCGAGCTGATATCCAGCTTCGCCAACCTGATCTGCAGCCCCTCAGGTTTCGTCAGGTAGTCTGAAAGGATGGCAGGATTGACCAGTTTCAGACTTTCCAAGGTCTCCTGGGTAGCATTGACAGTTTCTCTAAGCTCGCGGAGGTCCTTGAGTTGCTGTACTATTTCGCTTTCCAGAGGGAGAAACTCATGCATTGGCGGATCTAGTAGTCGAATCGTTACCGGGTACGGCGCCATGGCTTTGAGAATACCTTTGAAATCCGACCGCTGGATAGGAAGCAAACGATCCAGCGCTGCCTGCCGCTTCTCCGTGGTGTCCGCCAATATCATGTCAACCACTATGGGCAGGCGGTCCGCTGCGTTGAACATGCGCTCGGTTCTGCAAAGACCAATACCGACTGCGCCATATTCCCGAGCTTTCTGGGCAGCGTCCGGTGTATCCGCATTGGCAAAGACACCCAACCTTGCCGTTTCGTCCGCCCAACCCAGGAGAGTATTAAGTTCGGGGCTGAACTCCGGCTCTACTGTAGGAATCTCTCCCAGATAAACATAGCCGCAGCCTCCGTCGATAGTGATTACGTCACCTTCGTGAATAATCTTCTCGCCGATCTGGGCTTGTCGATGGGCTACGTCCACAGATATGCCTTCTGCGCCGGCCACGCAGGGTTTCCCCATTCCACGAGCAACCACGGCAGCGTGGGAGGTCTTTCCGCCACGGCTGGTCAATATGCCCTGTGAAGCGAAGAATCCGTGTATATCCTCCGGCTTGGTTTCCTCTCGAACCAGGATGACTTTCTCTCCTGATCTTCCCAATGCTTCCGCTCGATCTGCATCAAAAACGCATTTGCCTGCAGCGGCCCCAGGCGACGCGGGTAAACCTTGCGCCATCGGCTTACCCGAGAATTTGGGGTCAATACACGGGAAAAGTAGCTGTTCCAAAAGCGCCGGATTAATCCTGAGAAGCGCCTCTTCCTTGGTCAGCAGACCTTCTTTTACCATTTCAACGGAGGTGCGAACCATTGATGCAGCATTCATCTTTCCGTTGCGGGTCTGGAGACAGTAGAGAGTGCCTTTTTCAATTGTGAATTCGAAATCCTGTATCTCACGATAGTGGCTTTCCAGTTTGTTTCGAAGATTTTCAAGCTGGGGATAGATTTTCGGCATTTCTTTCGCCATAGCCTGAATTTGTTTTGGCGTCCGTATACCTGCCACTACATCTTCGCCTTGGGCATTGACCAAGTACTCTCCGAACATCTTGTTTTCGCCGGTGGCCGGGTCGCGTGTGAAGCCGACTCCGGTGGCGCTGTCGTTACCCATGTTTCCGAAGACCATGGCGACAATATTACATGCGGTACCGTTTGCCAGATCGATAGTTATGTTGAACTCCCGACGATAATCCACCGCTCTCTTTCCCATCCAAGACCCAAAGACTGCTTTCACGGATGTGGCGAGCTGTTCCCAAACATCTTCCGGAAACGGTTGCGATTTTTGGTCTTCAACCACCTTAAGGAAACGTTTGCAAATCTCTTTCAGGTCCGCGGATTTTAAATCTACGTCGGATTTCGCTCCAGCGCCGGCCTTAACGGCTTGAAGCGCTTCGTCAAAAGGTTCGTCCGTGATCCCCATTGCGACTTTGCCAAAAAGCTGGATAAACCGACGATACGCATCGTAGCCAAATCTCTCATTACCTGTCTGTTTGATGAGTCCGGGCAGAGTTTTGCTATTCAAGCCTAGATTCAAAATAGTGTCCATCATACCCGGCATTGATAAAGCAGACCCCGAACGCACCGATACCAACAGCGGATTCTTAGGATCGCCAAATCCTTTACCGGTGGCCTTCTCCATATTTTTGATTTGTACCTTCACCTCATCCATGAGCCCTGCCGGTAGATTACCATCCGGTGATTCCAGGTAGGCGAGGCATGCTTCCGTGCTGATGACGAAACCGGGTGGCACATTCAGGCCTATCTGCGTCATCTCGCAAAGATTCGCTCCTTTGCCTCCGAGCAACTTCTTGTTCTTTCCGTCACCTTCCTGAAACCCGAAGACGTACTTTTTTGCCATTTTGTCTCTCCTCCGCTGTTTTGAACCTAGTCCAGGTTCGACCTAGTGATATAAAAAGTCATGCATTTAACATGAAATATTTCAATATTGGCCGGTTTCGATCTTCCGCAAATCAGGAAGGCACACCAGCCGTGACTCCCTGTTCGAGCAACCCTCTCAAAATCCATCTCCGGATTATTTCAAATGGTCCTACTACCCCTTGGCCGCCTCTTCTTTTCCGAAGTACCCCTTAGCTTCGTGCGGGAAGATCGCATGTACGAGAAGCTCTTCGTCACTCAAACCCGGGAATTTTCGTTCCAGTTCCGGCCACATCGGTTCCAGCAATTCCGCCGGCCGTACGGAAATAGGCTGTTCCCCTTTAAGTACCCTGTCCTGGAGTTCTTTGTTCACAGGGGCAGGAGTCTCTCCATATAAGCCTTTTAGGAGATTAGCGGTGTGATTCGCGATTATTTTGTACCTGCCCATAAGAACGTTGAAAGTGGCCTGAGACACAACTATCTGAGACGTGGGCGTAACCAAAGGTATCCATCCGAGATCTTCGCGAACTCTTGGTATCTCCTTTATGATATCTTCCAGTCTCTCCAAAGCGTTCTGCTGCCTCAACTGGCTGGTGAGGTTGGACATAACCCCGCCCGGAATCTGAGTGACCAGCATTCTGCAGTCGACTCCGCTGTATGGCGCTTCAAACTCCTGATATCCGGTCCTTATCGCCTTGGCTTCTTCAGCGGCTTCGGTAAGTTTCGCCAGATCGCAACCGGTTTCGTATCCGAATTGGTGGAACGCATAGACCAGCGACTCGGTGCACGGATGTCCTGTGCCACCAGTGAAGGGGCTCAATACGGAATCTATCATTTCAGCGCCCGCTTCCACAGCCTTCAGCGCTGACATCATTCCAAAGCCGCAGCTATCGTGCGTATGTAGGTGTATGGGGACCTTCACAGCTTTTCTCATGGCACAAACTAGTTCAAATGTCATGTGAGGATCGATCAGCCCCGCCATATCTTTAATAGCGATCTGATCCACACCCTTGTCTTCCAACTGTCGGGCTTTGGACACGAATGTCTCGATCGTGTGAACCGGGACTTATTGTGTAGCAAACCGCCCCTTCGGAAACTTTGCCCACCTCTTTGACTGCTTTTATTACTGCCTCATGGTTTCTTACATCGTCTAATGCGTCGAATATCCGGAAAACATCTATGCCGTTGCGTGCTGCTGCATGCACAAACTTGAAAACGACATCATCCGAAAAGTTCGTATATGCAACCAAGTTTTGGCCACGGATTAGCATCATATTCTTAACTTTGGGCATGGCCTCCTTGATCCGGCGGGCTCTCTCCCACGGGTCTTCCCGTAGGTACCTCACACACACATCAAATGTGGCACCACCCCATGTTTCGGCACCATAAATCCCAGTGTCAGCCAGCTTGTTAGCTATCTTCAGAAGGTCGTCCGTCCTGATCCGTGTTGCGACTTTGCTCTGCGAACCGTCTCGCAAAGTAATGTCAAAAATCTTTACTCTCTTAGGGCTGCTCGGTTCCATAGGTGTACTCCAAATCTAATTAATTTTTAGGACAAATTCCTCATGCGGAGGAACAATAGCGTACAATAGGGTGGCTGGTGCACCGTTCTTCCTGGCGCATGTACCAGCCTTAACCCGGTTCATTTTTTGGCCGCGATTAGCCGTTTTTCCAGTTTCTCTACCTCGCTTTGCAAAGCATCAGGCAACCGGTCGCCGAATTGGCTGAAATGCTTCTTAATCAGTGGGACTTCTGCCAGCCATGCGTCAATATCTACTTTGAGCAACTCATTAAGAGCTTCAGGAGCCAAATAAATGTTGGAGAGATCCAGTGCGCCAGGAGCCGGAAGCCGCCCGATAGGAGTATCCACGGCTTTGCCCGTACCGTTAACTCGTTCGACAATCCACTTTAGTACACGACTATTCTCGCCATAACCCGGCCACATGAACTTACCGTTGGAATCCTGCCTGAACCAGTTCACATAGAAAATCTTAGGCAGTTTGGCCGGATCGGCAGACGCGCCTATCTTCAACCAGTGTGCGAAATATTCTCCCATATGGTATCCGCAGAACGGCAGCATAGCCATCGGGTCTCGGCGAAGCTGGCCGACTTTTCCGGCCGCGGCGGCAGTGGTTTCGCTGCTGGCGATTGACCCCAGGAATGTGCCATGCTGCCAGTCGAATGCTTCCGTCACCAAAGGAACGACAGATGCTCGTCTTCCGCCGAAAAGAATTGCATGTATAGGTACGCCGTTGGGGTCTTCCCATTCAGGCGCAATTACCGGGCATTGACGTGCGGGCGTAGTGAAACGGGAATTGGGATGCGCTGCCTTGCGACCACACTTGGGCGCCCAGGGTCGCCGCAGCCAATCCATCAATTCGGGTGGTTCCTCGTCGGTCATTCCTTCCCACCATATGTCACCGTCCGGGGTTATCGCACAGTTGGTGAAAATCGAGTTGCTGGTGGCTGTTAGTATTGCATTAGGATTGGATTTCATACTGGTGCCGGGCGCCACACCGAAGAAACCGGCCTCCGGATTAATTGCATAGAGCCGCCCGTCAGCACCGAATTTCATCCACGCTATATCGTCACCGACCGTCTCAGCCTTCCAGCCCGGCATCGTGGGAACCAGCATGGCGAGGTTGGTTTTACCGCAAGCAGAAGGAAATGCCCCGGTGATGTACCTGGCTTCACCTTCCGGGCTGGTAAGTTTCAATATCAGCATATGTTCTGCCATCCACCCTTCGTCGCGGGCCTGGACGGAGGCAATTCGAAGAGAATGGCATTTCTTTCCCAGGAGAGCGTTTCCTCCATACCCCGAGCCGAAAGACCAGATCTCTCGCGTTTCGGGGAAATGGCAGATGTACTTGTCCTCTGCATTGCAAGGCCACGGTGAATCCGGGCCTGTCTCATCAAGAGATGCTCCCACCGAATGAATCCCCTTGACGAACTCTCCGGTCTCGCCAAGCACATCGAGCACCTTGGTGCCCATTCGGGTCATTATGTGCATGTTGGCCACAACATACGGCGAGTCGGTCAACTCGACCCCTATGTTGGCTATCCGTGAACCCACCGGTCCCATGCTATATGGAATAACATACAGGGTCCGGCCGCGCATTGCGCCATCGTAAAGGGCCGAAAGCTTGGCCTTCATCTCAGCAGGATCGGCCCAATTATTAGTTGGGCCTGCATCTTCCTTCCGCTTGGAGCAAATATACGTACGATCTTCGACACGAGCCACATCAGCGGGGTGTGATCGAACATAAATGCTGTTGGGCCGCTTGGAGGCATCCATCCACATCGCGGTGCCTGCGTGGACCATTAACCGCAACATCAGTTGGTATTCCTCGTTCGGACCCGTCGCACCAGTGAATATGGTCCGGCCGACACATCGCGGCAACTTCTTGGACCCACTCTGCAAGTTTCTTGTTTTTTATCATGGCTACTCCTTATCCTGAACAGAATTCATATTTAACAGAGGTTCGTCACGGCCTTTCACATGAAAAACGCCGCTCGGTTTTGTTTCGGGAAGATGACCGCATAATAAACCAGTCACTATTCCCCATTCGGAATGTCAAAACAGCTTGTCCCCGATTCTTCTGCGGTGAGGAGGCCCTCCGTCATTTCCTGCTCTTTTGGTCGCGATCCTACATGAGCGATCTCTCAGATGGGACGGTATTGTGGAGCCGGAGCAGGAAACATGACCAAGGCCCACTTCATCCCAAAACCATATAGTGTCGGGCCGGCTGCGATGTTCGTCGCAGATATTTTGTCAAACGTCCAGCCCGAGATCCGTCTTCCGGTCAAACGGCGTTGACAACGAAGCTCTGTGCCGAAGCGCCGGTCGTTCTCAACCTTTCGGGGGATCGACCACTGTGATTTCCCCGGCATCAGTTTGCAGCGAGTCGGGCGTGGAGGCTTTTGGCGCTATGTAGCTAAGATATACCCGCGCCACGATAACAACCGCTGCCGCGCCAGCCGCTTCAAGAATATATAAACTAGTATCGGAAACCCGCAATATGCCTTCCACAATAGAATCCGTGAATATCATCTCGGCGGACACTTTCCCGAGCAATGCCGCCCCGACATACACAATTATCGGGTACCTATCCATGAGCCGGGCCAGCCAGGCGGCGGCAAAAACAACCAACGGAATGCTCGTGATCAAACCGAAAAGGAGCAGGAAGAAATTTCCTCTAGAGGCCCCGGCCAGAGCAAGAACATTATCTAAGGACATGGTCAAGTCCGCGACTAAAATTATCCAGATCGCGTGCCAGATCGTCGCTCCTTGCTTCCCTGTGTCCTCAGACTCAACATCTTCAATCAAAAGCTTGACTGCAATCCAGAAAATCAGCGCCCCGCCGATAAGTTTGATTCCGGTTATAGTGAGCAACTGCGCCGCGAAAATCGTCAAGACAATACGTAACACAACGGCCAGTCCCGATCCGAAGAGTAGCCCGATAAGCCGTTTCTCCTCGGCAACAAGTTGACCGCCATTGCTATAACCACAGCATTATCACCGGACAGAACCAGATTTATAAGTATTACAGAAAAAACTCCGACGCACAAATCCCAGCCCAGAGCAGGGCAGCATAATGCAGACCAGTCCATCATACTGCTCCTCAATTTCTCCACAGTGTGGATTCTTGAGATAATGGGAATGGAAGGTAGTGCGGCAAGATCGCAGCAATCTTTCCCATTACAAATTTGGGCAAATTATGCCGTAGTGCAGTTACCCGGTCAAGGGAAAATGTTCATCTGCCTGATAAAATTATAAGGCGAGCGGATATAGGGATCTTAGGGATATGCTGCGTTGTTACAACGAGTTGTTTCATTTCATATGGGTGGGTGGATTGCCCTTGTATTCATGATTCTGAATTCTTGACCGCGCCAACAGCTACACCCATTCCATAGGGATACAGTATTTGGGCTCCGATGTCCCGCCGACCCGAAGTCTAACGGAAATGCACGTTTGACGCTCCCGCACATTCGGCTTCAACTAAGGCCGGAAGCATTGAATCTTCACTTCTTCGGGGATCATCCACAGAGCGAGAGCAATCAAACCGGACACAATTATTAGATCATCGAGGTACCCCAAAATTGGAATAAAATCGGGAATGACGTCGATGACTGAAATGGTGTAAGCAATGGCTAAGCCCAGAAGCCACCTTGACAATCTCGGTGTACGAGGATGTTCGTACAAAGTTCTGTAATAATTAGCTCTGGTTTCTATTTGACGGCTCAGCCGCTCAACGATGGAATGCATGTTGTCCCCGCTGGAGCAGCAGTATGGTTCACAATATTGGCAAAATCAAGTCGGAGTTATACTCATAACATATAAACAGACCTGCGCGCCGACGTGGGGGTTGTCATTAGGAGAAAAAAAAAGCAGAATGCTCAAAAGCCTTTCGGCAAAAATTCCACTGTGTTTATTCAATGACTGAATTACTGCAGCGGCAGAGATAAACATCTTGTCAGATAATTCGCGCATTTCTGCTAGTCTGGCGTATTGAATCCGCGAAAATCAATAGGATACATAAGCACAGAAGTAGAAAGGAACTGATTTTTTTGTTACAAATGCCTAGTTTAATAAAAGATAAGCTGGATCTCTCCAACAAAAATTGGCTTGATATTCTGGTCGATTATCGGCTTTTCCTGACAATCATGGTGGTTATTATCAGTGTCGCTCTTGCTGTATTTGTATCAGGTTTGACCACTGATCCAACGCTGAAATCCGGTGTGGATACCACCTGCGCAGCGTACCAGCAGCATCAAAAATTTATCGATATTTTTGGTAATGATGAATTTATTCTTGTGGCTGCTAAGTCAGAGGAAGGTGTCGGCGATCCTCGTTTTCTTAAAGCGCTTGAAATTATCACTCGTAATATCACTGAGTTGGATAACATAGCTGAGGTGGTCAGCTTAACCAATCTGCGGATATTTCAAAATAAGGGTAAGCTATTCGGGAATTATCCGGTAGTTCGTACCGCCAGTAAAGACCTTTCCCTTCCAGACCCCGAGCAATTGGAGGCGATGAAAAAGGCCCTTCCAATAATGGACTTGCTCGTATCACCGGATTTGAAGACCGCCGGCGTTTTGATTCGTATTCAGGATGCATGCCGGTTTGATCCATCTGAGATCAAGCGACTCGCTGGTGCTATAGAGGATATTCTTGTGAAAAACCTGCCGAGGAGCACTGAACATCGCATCATTGGGGCGGCACTGCTCAGACAAGCCATTGTGCGGTACAATATTCAGACGGGCATTGTATTCGGAATTTTATGTATGCTGATCGGCACTGTAGTCTCGGTTTACGTTTTCAAAAGTTTCAGGGTGACAGCTGTCACTAATATTATTCTCGGGACGTGCGTACTTTGGGTGCTCGGGCTCATGTCCCTCATGGGGATTCCTCTTAATTCCACTACGGCCCTATCGTTTGGATTCATCCCCATCACCACCTTAGAAATTGTAATTCATATGGTAGTGCGGTACCACCAGTTCCACCAGGCTTCCAAAGAAAAAATAGCTGCATTAAAACAGGCCGTGAGATGGCTTGCTCGACCATGTTTGATCTGTTCCATTACTACGGCTATCGGGTTTGGGACCCTTATGGTCAGTTCTATTCCTATGGTGCGGCAGCTCGGATTCATTATGTCTTTTGGCATAATTATTTCGTACTTCCTGGCTATGATTTTGACCCCGGCGCTTTTCTCATGGATGAAAACTCTGGATACGCCTGAAGAATCGGGGTTAGTAATAGATTGGCTTGATGACATCCTGAAAAAAATAGAAAACGCGATTTTCGCCCATTCTCGGATTTTCGTCGCTGTCGGGACTTACAATCACAGTGCTCCTCTTTGCAGGAGCCCCGTTGATTCGCAGTGATACCCAAATCTTACGTATGTTGAACGACTCTACCCCTGAGGTCAAGGATCTCGAGTTTGTCGAGAAGAACCTCACGTCCGTAAATTCCGTGGAACTTCTGGTTCAGGCAGATGATAACGCATTCAAAAAACCTTCTACATGGGAAAAGATCTCGGAACTGGAGCATCAGTTAAAACAAATACCTGAAGTGGTATGTGTTGATTCCTTTTTGCCGCTGCTGGGATACTTGAACAACCTGGTGGGTAATAAATCTAGTGATTCTGGAGAGCTTTTCACTAAACCGGATCTTATACCCCAGCTCCTCGTTTTGACTTCACTGAGTCCTGACGGTAATCGCCTCACCAGAAGATATATAAGCTCAGACTACGATCAGCTACATGTTTCGGTGCGGATCAAGAATTCGGCTACCGTGCCGATTCGTCAGACCATAGACAGCATTCGTTCCACCTCGGATTCGGTTATGAACGGGACGGCTCGAACCGCAGTGACGGGCGATCTTGCAGTAGTCGCGGATCAGGCTGCAGATTTAATTGACGATCAAATTCGATCCATGTTTCTCGCTGCGATCATAATTTCTGTAGTAATGATATTACAGATGGAATCGGTTTTGGTCGGACTAATAAGTCTAATCCCAAATATCCCGCCCGTCGCGGCCGTCTTCGGGATAATGGGCTGGTTTGGAATTTCCTTGGACAGCATAACTGTTTTCGCCGCGACCGTGGCCATTGGCCTTGCGGTAGATAATACAATTCATTTTCTGACGCAATTAAAACGAGAGATTGAATTGAATCCGGAGCAAGGGATGGAGCAGTGCGTGCGCCAGGCCTACCGGCTCACGGCCAAACAGATCTCATCATGGTCAGTTGTTACGCTCTTTGGTTTTCTGGCTCTTGCCGTATCGCCGTTTCGGCCGGTAGTCTGTTTTGGAATCTTGGGCTGCTCGTCTATTTTACTGGGCTTGTTCGGGGATCTAATATTCATACAGTCTCTAATTCTATCATCTGCCACCATAAGAAAAGCAATTAGAAGACTTATTGACAAGAGACTGATAGCCGAGAACGGTCAGACGGCCAAATAATTAGTGGCTCAGAATCACCCGAAATCTCGGAATTAGATTGTGGCTCCGTTCAGTTGTGCGGGAGCAGGGCTGTCATCACCGACACTAGCTGAGTAGGGGGTAAGCAATCTTCCATGTTTCAGAAATACGGTTGCTCGTTATCCCAGCTTCAATTTCATGCTCTCACATGATCCCTGCGGCGGTTGTGTTATCCTATTTTTTGTCCAAAACTTCACGTACGGTATTCAGCATCTGGTCCAACTGAAAGGGTTTACGGAGAAATCCTCTGTATCCATTTCCGGAAGCTATTTCCTTCATCTGGTCTGCAGAGTATCCGGTGGCGATAATCACCTTTAATTTCGGATCTATTTTGAGAAGCTTTTCCAGGCATTCCTTTCCGCCCATTTCGGGCATTACAAGATCGAGAATGACAAGAGAGATCTCCGATCCGTGCCGCTCGTACATCTCTAAAGCGGCCTGCCCATCGGGAGCAGTAAGGACCGTGTAACCTCCTTTGCCAAGCAGTCTGATCCCGAGGCTCCGTATGGGTGCTTCGTCATCCACCAGCAAGATAGTCTCGTTTCCGCCTATCGCGCGATCCTTTAAAGTCGGAACCGCAATTCCCGTGTCATTGCTTCGCAGCGCGGGCCAATAGATATTGAAAGTGGCGCCTCTTCCGGGCTGGCTGAGGCAGATAATATCTCCGCCATGTTGCTTAACAATTCCATAAACCATCGCCAATCCAAGACCGGTTCCTGCCCCTATCTCCTTGGTGGTGAAAAAGGGCTCAAAGACATGCTCTAAAGTGCTTTTGTCCATTCCGCAGCCCGTGTCTGAAACGGTCAGCAAAATATAAGCACCCGGTTTCAGCCCTGGATACATTCTGCAATACTGCTCATCCGCAGTGATATTTCGGGTCTTTATCGTGAGGACGCCTCCATCAGGCATCGCGTCTTTGGCATTAATTGCCAAGTTAATTAAGACCTGCCCGACCTGAACCGGATCCGCATTTATGGTGGCCGGCCTGGCTTCCAATGCAACATCAATATTTATCATCTTAGGGATGGTTCTGCTCAAGAATTGCCGAATCTGTTCGACCTGTTTTGTTCAGGTCCATCGGTCGCAGTTGAATCTCTGATTTTCTACTGAAGGCAAGCAAGCTGCGAACGAGTTCCGAACCCGTTTTAGCGGCTTCGATTATTTTGAGGAGGTCACCTAGCCGTGGTCCCCTTGATCAAGATCCATAATGAGCAACTCGGCATAGCCCTGAACGATCGTTAATATATTATTGAAATCATGCGACAGGCCCCCGGCCAAGGTGCCTATCCCTTCCATTTTTTGGGCTTGAATGAGCTGATGTTGGAGTTGCTTAAATTCTGTAATGTCTCTGACAATACCCTGATACCCTATGATAGTTCCATCAGGAGCCTTTTTCACGATTGAGGTTGACAGGCAATCGATCAGTCGGCCGTCTTTGGTCTTAAGGTTAAGCTCGTAATCTTTTACGGAACCGGTTCTTTCTATAGCTTCCCGAAAACGTTGTCGATTATTCGGCGGCCGGTTCGGGATAGATTTTCAAGATGTCCAGGTCCTTAGCCTCTTCTCTGCTAAACCCGAAAAGATCCAGATATGCTTGATTGCCTTCCACAAGCTTGCCGTCTCGAGTGGTAATATACACGCCGTCTTTTGACTGGTCGAAAAAGAGTACGATAACGCTCTTCGCTTTCACGAAGAGCCTCCTCGACTTTCTTGCGTTCCGTTATTTCCCGGACATGATCGACAACTCCTACGATCTTCTTTGTCTTCGCGTCCACCAGAGGAAATGTCACTGATCTCAATCCATCTTGGCTCCTCTTTGCCGCTTCCGTTTACTGGAATCAGTGCGGCGGCTTGGCTGGCCCGTTGCCAAAGTTTCCTGCGCAGGACATATTTTGCATGGGCTGTTTCGACTGTGGTATGCCTCAAAACATTTCTTGCCGACGACAGGCATTCCATGTGCAAAAATTGCTTCAACTGCTGGATTGACACAGAGTATATTCAGGTAGTTATCCAGGATACTAATTCCATACTGTATGCTGGCGAGAACGTTTGTGAGAAATCGTTGGGCTTGTCGGAGCGATTCCTCATTTTTCCTCAACGCATCACGCGTTCGATGCCGTTCAACTGCATGGCGCATGGATCGTATCATTAGAGCCGAGCTGAGATCGCTTTTGACCAGATAGTCCTCAGCGCCTTCACGTAAGATCTGCATAGCGGTTTCGGCATCATCCATGCCGGTTAAAATGATGGCAGGAACATCCGGGGCGTGCGCATGTATTTTTCGAAATGTCTCCAAGGCGTTACTGTCCGGCAGACCCAAATCCAAAACTATTAAGTCAAAGCCATGATCGGATTGTAACAGATCACACGCTGAGGCAACACAATCTGGGCATTCCAGTTGAGCTGAAAACTGCTCTTTATCGGAAAGGATTTTCCGAAAACAGAGTGTATCAGCCGGGTTATCCTCGATTAATAATATTTTCGTGGACTCTCCAAACATTTTAATCGTTGTTCCGATAACTTAGTGTTTATTGGAAATCTTCACCGGACATACGGCCGTATTGCGTGAACTCGATAAGCTAATTTTGAGTCGGGTGAGGTCGGTCCCAACCTTAAGTCGGGAGACTCGATTTATGGTTTGTGCTATCAAGTTTCATGCCAACTTTGTGTGGTCAATTGGTGAGTTAAAAAAGTAAATATTTTAATGGGATGCAATTTGGCATGGCCGTTCGGATGAACAGTTGGATGATGCAATGATGCGCCTAAACGACTCAAAATGTGTTAAAGAAGACAAAGCGGTAGTCCTTTCAAATAGTTGCTGCTGGGCCATTTCGGCTCACTGACACCCATATTAGACCCCAAAACAGCATAGTGGACGCGAGTTCGTGCAAATTCGTTTGACATCGCTTATTACGATTTCTATACTCAAGGTTGCTTCAATGTTTTTTCATGCCTATCGAAAGGGCCTGCCCATTAGTACGATTTATATGAAAACCGGTGAGGACAAGAAAGGATCAGTCGTCCGCTCATTTGATAGTAGTCGCGAATTTGGAGGTATACCATTCTCGAGGCCCCCATGCCAGACAGTGGCGTGCCGGGGAAAATGGAGCGGAGAAGCATATCTGCTGACTGGTTATTCAATTGTTTTCAAGATGTTAGTTTCGTTCGGATGAACGTTTGTCAGAGAATCATTTTCTCGAACGGATCGGCAAAGTTGATTTTCTGACCGTAACAGCCGGGAATACATGATGCTAACGGGTTAACACAACAATGTTCTCGATTTACCGCTTCAGACGTTCGGTCCTGGAATGATTGGCGCATCGTTGCTGCCATTGCGGGAAACTCGGGAAACAGGCTCTAATAACAACACCTATCTCTGAACAAGGGGCTCGGCGCCTCTCCCATCCATTTGGAGGCCATCTATGTGGTCCGGTACGGCTGGGAATGTTCCGTATTCGGCATCGGACTCAGGGCAGTCTCTGAATTCCTCGAAACCAGGCCAGCTGGAATCTCGAATGATGCTCCGCTGGCTCAATTCGTGTCGAGAGCAAATTATAGAAGAGTGGGTGGATAGGCTTTCGGTGCTTGGCCCTTCTTATCAGCGCCGTCCCCGCGAGGAGTTGTTCGAGACCGTTACGGGAGCCTTTGAGGCAAACTGGGATGTCCTGGCTTTCGGCAGGATGGGGAGAATGGAGCGTTTTATTGACTTCATTACCCAACTGCGCTTGGAATCGGGATTTGCACTGTCAGACGTGCAGAAGGCCTTTGAGTTGTTCAGATTTATTGTGATTCGCCAGTTGCAAGCGGAGGGGCGTGTGGACCTATTGGCCCAATCTATAGATTCACTGAATGCCTGCTTATCGTTCACAATCCATAGATTTTCAGACCACTTTCAACGCATGCACGAGCATTCGATCCGCCAGCACGCCGAGAATCTGGAGAGAACGGTAACGTTGCGGACGGAACAATTGGCTGCAAGTGAACGACGCTATAAGACATTGGTGGAAGAAATCAATGATGGATTCTTCGTAATACAGGATGAACTGATCATCTTCGCGAATGAAGCATTTTCCCGGATGCACGGGACCACTCTCAATGAAGTGCTAGGCCGTCCTTTTCTGCGATTCGTGGCGCCTGAGTGCCGTGACCGCGTGCTCCTTCGCTATCAGGATACTCTGGCAAGTCGTCCAATGGATGGGCCGCTCGAATATATGCGTCTTGGTTGCCCACGGGATAAAGCCGCGACCGAGATCAAAGCCAGAGTTGTTGATTTGGGCCATGGCCCCGTCATCTTAGGGATATGTAGGGATATCAGTGAACGGGTTGCCATGGAATCTAAAGTCAGAGAGCATGAGCGTATGGCCTATGTTGGTCGCCTCACCGCATCGCTATCCCATGAGATTAGGAACCCTTTATCTTCTATCATGCTGAATTTGCAGATTCTGAATAGAAAACTTGAGCTGGACGGTTTTGACCGAAGACGAATGGAAATAACCGTACATGAAGTGTCCAGGTTGGAAAGTATTCTGCGTCAGCTCCTTGATACTGCCCGGCCTCTGACCATCAAGCTCCGGCCGGTGGATCTCTCCGAGTTGGCCCGAGGCTGTGTCGATCTAATGGAACCGAAGGCAGGGGAAAAAGGACTCAAGATTGTTCAGCGACATCCTCGTAGGTTGCCGCTTTGCCGGTTGGACGCAGGAAGGGTGGAGCAAGCGGTGATCAACCTGCTGCTCAACGCAATCGAGGCAACCTCGACGGGTGGGATGATTACGCTGTGGACCAAAGTCAAGCTGGATGAGAACCGCCAGTTGTTGGAGCTCGGAGTACGCGACACCGGGCCCGGAATTGATTCGGAACTGCTCCCTAATCTTTTCACCCCGTTCTACACTAGCAAGGCGCACGGGACCGGTCTCGGCCTGAGCAATGTTAAACGGATTGCGGAGGCACATTCAGGACAGGTGGATGTGCGCAGCCGTAAAGGAAGAGGAGCAACATTTGTGATGAGGTTCCCTTCTCATGAGTCTTCAGACCAACGTTTTGATCATTGACGATGAGGCTTCCATCAGGGAGTCTGTCGAGATGTTCCTCAGGGAGAAAGGCCTGTCGGTCCACACCGCTGGAACCGGCGCTGAGGGCATGGAGGCTTGGCTCAAATACCAAGCTCAAGTTATCATTCTGGACATCAGATTGCCCGATACTTCCGGATTGGATGTACTCAAACAGATTACCGGACGGAATTCCGACGTTAAGGTGATAATGATCACCGCGTACCACGACATGGAAACGACAATCGAGGCAATGCGTAACGGAGCCTATGATTACATTCACAAGCCTCTCGACGTTGACGAGTTGGATAATGCTGTTCAGCGTAGCATGCAGATAGCTGAGGCTTCGCTTGTCACACCTCTTCTGGGGAGTGAGAATCGTGAAGAATTGCTGCGTCGGCGCATTGTGGGCCGCTCCCCGGCGATGAGGACCGTATTCAAGACAATAGGGCTACTGTCGCGCAATCGTGCCTCAGTGCTGATTGAGGGGGAGACCGGCACCGGCAAAGAGCTGATCGCCAGGGTAATACACGAGTCTTCGTCGGAGAGTGAGCAGCCTTTTGTCACGGTCGATTGCACTACGCTGGTGGAGAGCTTGCTCGAGTCGGAGCTTTTTGGTCATGAGCGTGGTGCTTTTACTGGAGCGGTTGATTCTAAGAAAGGGAGATTGGAGCTGGCAGGCGAGGGTACGATATTCCTTGACGAAGTTGGAGACCTGCCATTCCCGTTGCAGTCGAAACTGCTGCGATTTCTCGAATGTCGTGAATTCACACCTGTCGGATCGACGCAGTCACACCGATCCCAAGCTCGTGTCATTGCTGCAACCAATCGGGGTTTGGATGAGTTGGCAAGGCAGGGTCGCTTTCGCCATGACCTTTTCTTCCGGCTTCAGGTCATCACGTTGCACGTCCCACCTTTACGTGAACGTATCGATGATCTACCGGAGTTGGTGCAGTTCTTCATAGCCGGTATTAATTACGACTTGCACACAAGAGTCAGTAGAGTCGAAAAGAAAGCTATGGATCGGCTCAAAGAACATTCTTGGCCCGGCAATGTCCGGGAATTGAAGAACTTATTGACTCGCGCAGTGCTGCAATCCGGAGGAACGATCCTACTCAGAGACACAGTGGACGCTGCCTTTGCTGACCACCAGACTGAATCCCAAGACAGATCCGATTTTGTACCCTGGACGCTATAGAAAGGGAACATATACTCAAAATCTTCACACTATCAGGTGGAAACCTCTCCGCAGCCGCGAGGAAGTTAGGAATTTCCAGGCCCACTCTACGACAGCGCCTTAAACGGTATGGTTTTTAAGTCGCACGCGAGGAAAAGTCATCTGGCTGGTCAAATTTATTCTCACAGTGGAAAGGGACTTTCCATCAAATCCGGCGGTTTTTACTCCGTTCATTTATGCCCTTCATTTTTCAGGAGAATTTCACCATCAGAACCTTCCCAGGCTTGGCACAAATAATGCTACCCGTGTAATGCGACAAGCCCGCTAGGGGGACGCTCTGTAAAGCACCTCGCAATTCAGGCTATCGATAAACTACTGAGACGTTATGCTTGTGCTGGCAATTCAATTCTTCGCCGGCGCGGGTATTTTGCTTCCAAGATCTCTATGTCGGCTGCATCAGCACATCTATGAAGAGACGTGGCAACATCGCTCAATAGGCCGGAAATATTAGGTCATAATAACCTGTTCAACTAGGCATGATTGTTTCTGAAGAGAGTCGTGCGATGTGGTCGAGGGCCAAGGTATTGATCGGCTGCACTGCTACAGACACAAATTCATTATATTCCGATCGACGAGTTTCTGACGAAAGAATGGACGATGGTTCACGTCACGGACGGGCGTTCCGGCGCGAAATAAATATCTAGGAGTTTGGCATGAAAACGTTTGTAATACTGTGGGCGATGGCATGCTTACTTTGGACGACGGTGCCTACTTGGGCTCAGGGGCAACCGATCAAGATAGGAGTTCAATTCATAATGACCGGCAAGCTGGGCGGCGACGGGCAGAATGCCGAACTTGCCGCCGTCAAAATGGCCATGGAAGAAATTAATTCCGGTGGAGGAATTCTGGGGCGGAAGATTCTAAGCCTGCCTCTTTGCGGATGATCACTCAAGCCGGACATTTTGGCAAAGAACGCCGAAAAGTTTCTAAAGGAGGACAAAGTCGATTTCCTGATGGGTCCTACCTCCAGCGCTCTAGCGCCGGCGTTTTCCGATTTTGCTCGAAAGCAAAAGAAGATACTGGTGCTTACGCAGGCGGCTGCTCCGCAATTTACCTGCCCTTGATTTCATCCTTATGTGTTCGGTACTCAGCAATGCCATGATGCATTCC
>CAWJJL010000023.1:0-94461 GCA_963843165.1 uncultured delta proteobacterium
GACCCGGACAAAAACATACTTTTTTCGCTTCACTATCCGTGAACAAAGCGGCCGTTCACCAACGAGTCATCGATGATTCAATGCTAATCCTCGATAAGCTCTGCCCCCCCGTGATCGAAATAATTGAACCTGCCTGCGCGTACATAAGTTACAACATCTACATTGCTCTGTTTCGCCATGCCAACGGCCATTGAGCTGGCGCTGGACCGGGAAATGACTATAGGAAACCGGCTTCTTGCCGCCTTGACGAGCATTTCCGATGTTATACGACCAGTGGAGAGCAGCAGCTTGTCCCGCGTATCCGTCTGACTGAGAAAACAATGACCGACAATTTTGTCCACCGCATTGTGACGTCCCAAGTCTTCCAGGATTGTAATGGTTCGCGAGGAATCCGCCAATGCAGCCGCGTGCACACCCCGTGTAATGCTGTAGGTGCCCTCAAACCTGTCCAGTTCCTGCATTCTTTTGATGATTGTCGAGCAATGAACTTTCAAGCGCTTGCGTTTATTTTCCGCCGGTAGGAGAGCCGCTTCCACTGAGAAAACCATACCGCCCGCGCATCCGGACGTTAGCATACCCTTGCCTTCAAATTTGGAGACTCGTTCAGACGGCACATCCAGTTCGACCCTCACGAGTCTCGCCGCATGGTCGACCGCGCATTCCAAAATTTCTTTCGGGTTTACGAGGATTCCCTCCGAAACCAGAAATCCCACGAAAAGTTCTTTCAAATTACTCGGCAGGGTCGAAATGGACAGGATTTCACGATCATTAACAAAGAGGGTGTAAGGCACTTCTCGCGCGAGCGAGATATTCTTGTTCTCCAGAATCCCTTTTGAGTAACGTTGAGCCTGGATTTCGAAAGTTAATTGTTCACCGCCGGTATCACTCTTGTCCGCCAAAAGCTTCCTCCAAAGCTGATCATTGCAAACCGCAAGAAGCAAAATATTAGAAGTTGTTCACGGGGTGCTCAGAAATTTTTATCTCACTTCTTCCCGGATACCCCCATGCCCCATTTGCAGGAAACGTCACGCCTTCTCTTCCCCGGTAATCTCCGGCCGCACGGGTAATCTCTTGAATAATTCATTGAACTGCTGATCTGTGTAATTGTCACAGCGCCTCGTGAGTTTGCTATAGGTATCGAGTAGTTCGAGACCCTCTCTTGTAAGTCTCGAACCTTCACTCGTCCTTTCTACGATTTTGAAACCGCACCGTTGCTCGGTGGCCCTGATTTTGCCCCAGACTGCTCGGAAAGGTTGTTTAAGCTTTTGGGCAGCCTTATTCATCGAGCCTAATTCTAGGATTGCTTCAAGAATGCGTAGCCTCCCAGTTCCGATGACTAATTTTCCATCATCGTTTTCGATCCAGACCTTAGACCGAACCCGAAGTGCCATCATCACCGTCCTTTCTGTAGAAGAAGAGTCGCTCAGGGACCATCCGATATATATTTTGTCTTTGTCCGTAGCCATTATAAGTTCAACCGGCTCTCGCTTGCAACTCACTGAATGCTTAGCCAACGAAGACGTTATTTTGGTGTAAAAGACAGCGCCTATCTTGAACAGATCCTTCTTATTGTGCTATTCAGCGTCATCGGTCAGGTTTTCATGGAGGCAATATGGAACTCGAGAAAACAAAAATAGCGCTTCTGTTCGGAGGCCGTTCCGCTGAGCACGAGGTTTCCTTGCGATCTGCACGATCAATTTTTGAGGCATTGGATCGGGACAAATATCAAGTAATTCCGATACTCATCACGATGGAAGGAAATTGGTATATTAGACCGGGAGAGTTATCCTCCTTCGATTCCAGGCCGGAACTCGACGAAAAAGACCGACTCATGGTCCCGGCCGATCCCGCGCGCCGTGGATTACTCCATCTGAATAGGTCAGGTGGGTACGATCTGATGCCGGTTGTGATAGTATTTCCCGTCCTGCACGGGACCTTCGGAGAAGATGGAACAGTGCAGGGTCTGCTGGAATTGGCGAACCTACCTTATGTCGGATGCGGTGTGCTGGCTTCTTCCGTAGGCATGGATAAAGTCTTAATGAAAGCTGCGTTCCGCGATATCGGCCTCACGGTAGGACCTTTCTTCTGGTTTCTTCGTTCCGAATGGAAAAGAAACCCGGCTAAGATTATGGAAAGACTTCGCTCGAGCCGTTTTCCGGTTTTTGTCAAGCCTGCAAATTTAGGGTCATCGGTTGGCATCAGCCGAGTGACCGAACCCTCCGGTTTTAAGCCGGCCGTAGATATTGCAGCATCATACGACAGAAAGATTGTTGTGGAAGACGGTATTAACGGCAGGGAGCTGGAGGTCAGCGTTTTAGGCAATGATGAGCCGATAGCCAGTCTGCCTGGCGAGGTAATTTCTCATGCGGAATTTTACGATTACAAGGAAAAATACGTTCAGAATACGGCAGAGCTCAAAATTCCGGCTGAATTGCCGCAGGATATAATCGAAGCGGCCCGTGAGGTCGCGATTACAGCTTTTCGTGCCGTGGACGGTTCAGGACTGGCCCGAGTGGACCTTTTTCTAACAGAAGAAAACAAAATAATAGTTAATGAGATTAACACGATGCCCGGATTCACTTCGATCAGCATGTATCCCAAATTGTGGGAGGCCACCGGTTTGAGTTACCCGAAGCTTCTTGACCGACTTTTGGAATTGGCTCTTGAAAGGCATCAGGATAAGCAAAGAATACGGACAGCCAAGGATTGATTCGTGGTGCCAGTGTAGCTTTCCACATTTAGTTGTCATGCCAATTAAAGGCCCATTCACATGAAAGCAATGGTTCTTACAGCCGGGCTCGGCACCCGCCTGCGTCCACTCACCTTGGAACGTGCCAAACCGGCTATACCTCTTTTGGAAAAGCCACTGGTTATACACTTAATTACCAAATTAGTGGAGGAGGACGTTACCGGTTTCCGTCTGAATCTTCACCATCTTCCGAATACAATCGAGACAATTTTTCAGTCGCCTCTCTGGGGTGACCTCCCGGTATCGTTTTCTTATGAATCGAAAATACTCGGGACAGCCGGCGGGCTCAAGGCCAATGAATCCTTTTTTGATAACGAGACTTTCCTTATGGCGAATGGCGATATTGTGATGGATTTTCCATTGAAGGAGGCACTGGCGTTTCATCGGCAAAATGACGCGCTTGCCACATTGATCTTGTATCCGCAATCGCCGCCTTATAAGTATTATCCGATACGGATTGATAAAGACTGCTTGCTCAGGAACTTCAAAAACGCGTGCCCTGGTGGTGATGTCCGGCCGGAAACCTACGTTTTCACAGGGGTCCACATACTTGAACCGGAGATTTTCAGCCTTATTCCGCCCGGTATTCCATGGGAAATCACCGATCAAGTTTATTCCACCGCCCTGAAAGCAGGGGCAAAAATTCTAGGTTATCCCGTTGAAGGTTACTGGAGCGATCTCGGCAATCCTGAGCGTTATCTGGGCACTCAGGAAGAGTTGCTGATAAGGACAGGATCAGCGCCGCAGGGGCATATTTCCCCTCGAGCCGAAGTATCCCCGGAAAGCGCTGTCGGGCAGTTTGCCTCAATTGGCGATGGATGTGTAGTGGAGGCCGGTGCAAGGATTGAGAACTCAATCTTGTGGGAAGATATTCGAGTGAGGAAGAATTGCTCCGTCCGGAATTGCATTATAGGATCTGACGTCGTGATAGATCGCGACTGTTCTGACACGGTCATAACCCGCAACGGAGAAGCTCCTATTGTTTGAAGCAAAATCCGATTTTGAACAGAGCATTATGAAATTACTGTCGAAAGACTCGGCTGCGAATGCGATCGTGCAATTAGCTGGAGATGCCTCGAACCGCTCATTTTTCCGCGTGTTCTACTCGAACGGACTCTCTGCTGTGGCTATGGCCTACCATGATGCCGGGATCGGCGATGAAGAAGGTTTCCTCGAGATACAACGTTTTCTGACAGATTTAGGGCTTCCTGTACCCGCCATCTATAATCATTTTCGGGAAGATCGTGTCGTTTTGTTGGAAGATTTGGGGGACGATCTACTCGAAAAGGTTGTCGAACGCTCGGACGAAACCCATGTAACTGGGCTCTACCGGCAAGCAGTGGATCTGCTACTGACCCTACGCAAGGCTGCCATGAAGCACAATTCAGGTTGCCGGGCCTTCAAGTTAGCTTTTGATCAAGAAAAATTGATGCAGGAAATGGACTTTTTTATGGCCCATTTCGTCCGAGGTCTTTGTGGAATCAAGTCCTCAGTGTCAGCTTCTGTCACCTTGGATCGGTTTTTCATTAAGATTTGCTCAATTTTGGCTGAAGAGCCGAAGATCTTCACTCACCGGGATTATCATTCCAGGAATCTGATTCTCCACGGGGATCAGCTTGTTATGATTGATTTCCAGGACGCAAGAATGGGCCCTGCCCAATATGATTTGGCATCTCTGCTCAGAGATTCTTATGTCACTCTCGCCGAAGAGCTCGTGGATAGTCTTGTAGATTACTACGCTGAAGCGACTGGAAATACGTCGCAAAAATCAATGCAGAGGTTTCGCTACATATTCGATGTCATGTCGCTGCAACGCAATATCAAGGCTCTTGGGACTTTTGGTTATCAGGCGACCGCACGCGGGAAGAGACGGTACTTGAAATCGGTTCCGCGTACGGGCGAATACATAGCCAGAAATATTGCCAAATACAAAGAATTTGCTTTATTTCGGTCTGCAGTGGAGGACGTTATATGTTCTCCGGCAGCGGAGTTTAGGGAGGAGCGATGACCAAGGTTGTTCTGGAACTATAGCTTCATAATACTAATGATATATTCTCAATTACTAATCTAATAAGTTGTTAAGGCTTGTAATACACTGCTATATATGGTATAAGTAGATGAGTCCGGTTTTTCCGGGAGTTGAACGATGATAAGATTACTGGCTGCTCTGTCTAACTTTCATTCCTTTTGTGCTAATTGGCTCAAGTGTTTCGGCATCGAATTTCACCGGAGCGGATCTGAAGATCGATGCGATTAAGCAAACCTTGGAAGTTCAATTGGAGCGCATCAGAAATGCCCGGGAAAAAGCAGACACCCAGATGAGTCTCGCTAAAATGCGAATTGCGGAACGCCTGAGATTATCTTCAGAAGAGCTGAACAGGCAACTGGAGATCCTGGAACGTCTTCGAGAACAGTTGAGTGCGGGGTCGGGAGAATCTCAGCAGGCAGTTGATCAATTCAAAAGCGACTGGGCTGGACTTCTAGACACGGCTTTTGCCGAAATTAATTCACAAGTGGGTCAAGCCAACAGCCTTATAAGCCAGATGGAAGCGCTGAGGGATAGTTTTGAAGACTCCCCTGCATCAGCTCCGACATTGTCATACTCCCAAACTCCACAAGCGCCCCAGTCATTCTCTCCATCCGAGCCTCCGACGACCATTGATTCACTTCCAACTACAACCACCCCGACTTTGACCACCCCGACTTTGACCACCCCGACTTTGACCACCCCGACGGCTCCATCCACGGGCTCAACTTGACCGTTTGCAAACAATGCTTCCAGGTAGGAAGATATCTCGAGCGGTTTTGGGGCGATAGTCCCTTATGTCGCGGCCAGTGCTCTTCAATCCGGTTTTTTTAAACCGAGCGACTGCTTCTCACTTTCCACGTTCTTTGGAAAAGACTTTAGAGGCAGTTCTGAATGATGCATTTTTCACGGCATAACTGAACACATAATCGGACGCACCAAAAAATTTCCATCTCTCTGTTATTTCGGTGTATAATGGGAGTAGATTCCAAAAAATGGCACTCGTTGGTTAGGTCGCCTAATTGAAAGCAACGTGTATTAAATGTGAAGCGGTTTGCCGATTGCCTGACGAGAAAATACCCTTGGGCAAATCGTATATTCTCTGCCCTGTGTGTAACTCGCGGATAAACATATTCAAAGGAGTGAGAGCCGGATCCGTCCTGATGAATCTTACCGGACTAAGATTCTCCGGTTCGGCTGAGGAGTTGATGGAGCGCTTCTGCGAACGGGGGGAGCTCTGGCGTGTGATTAACGTGGTCCAGCCTTGCCCGGAAAAAGGAAAAGGGAAACCTTGCGAAGTCGAGAACATGGGCCGGTGCCCCAATCAGAGGCTTATCGTGAGACTTCGCTTTGAGAAGAGCCTTTATAAAACCTGCCTATATCGCAAAGGTAGACGAATTTTTGAAAAAAGTGAGGATGCCCCGGTCGGCCGAGTCCCCATTTCGAGTGGGTTACCATTACAACCCGCACCAACGACCACAACTAGATAGATTACTTCTCATTCAACAACATTAACCGCAGAGATCAGCAAGAGCGGCGGGAGAGTTCGCTCACTTTCTTTGCATGCCAAGTCCCATAAGATTGAACTCTTGCAGCGCTATTCGTCCCGTGGACGTGTGGCAATGAGCGCCTCATAAATGGACTGATCATTCCGTCAGCCATATAGAAATTTGTTGCGAAGGGTGCGGGAACCGGCTTTTTGAAAAGTGGTTCCCGCATTCTTTATACTGCGGGGTTTTCGCTTAGTTATGTTTCCATTCGGGTTTGCGCTTCTCCAGAAACGCATTGATACCCTCATTGGCATCATAGCTTTCCATAAGCTCTTTCAGATAAAGCTCTTGCATATATGGGAGGTCTTCCGTGATCCTGCGGAAAAACTGTTTGCGAACTGCTCGATTGGCAATTCTCAAGCTGGACGCGCTCTTAGGCAAGATTTGCTTCTGTATCCAAGACCCGGCAGCTTCCCAAGCGTCTTGCCCCTCGCCTGACAGTACATGTACCAGCCCGATTCTTTGTGCCTCCATTGCGTCTATGGATCGGCCCGTAAGTACTATATCGTCTGCATAAGATTGGCCCACTTTCATGGGAAGAATCACTGACGCGGGCGGAGGGAACACAGCCAAAACTATTTCCGGTTGCCCGAATGCCGCGGTACGGTCGGCCACGATAAAATTGCAGAACAAAGCGAGTTCCATGCCTCCCCCAAGGCATTGCCCGCGGACAACAGCCATAGTGGGAACTGCCAGTTTGACCAGTTGATAGAATACCGCATGAAACGCATCCAGCATCATCCCTGCGTTTTCCTTGGTATGCTCCGGAACGCTCGCCCCGAAGGAGAAATGCTTGCCTTCACCCTCGAAAACCAGCAATTTCAAGCTGTTCTCTTTCTCCAGGCCGGTTAGCGCGGAAGAAATTTCCTTGAGCATCGCAGCTTCCAGCACATTGGCCTTGGGGGCATTAAGAACGATTTTGAAAACTTCCTTGTTGAAATGGCTCTCACACTTTATTAACCGGTATTCCATGGAATCCTCCTCTCCTCAACGGCTGCTGTCGCTGACTCATCAGGTGACAAGCCAGCGTGCGAGCCAGGAAAGTTGAGCCCTCACGTCAATAACGGAGGGCTCGATAACAGTGTCTCGACCGCGAACTTAACAAATGATTTTAGCCCAAAATCCGGGCTAATTTATGCTTTAGGTTTGCCAAAGACCTCTGCAAACGCTTCCTCAGTCATAGGTTTGCTCTCTGCAACAAACTGTCGGAACTTCAAGAAATCGATGACGTCCTTGTCTGTGAGCTTCTTGGTGTTGAAAGCATTGAAGCCCAAGAACGCTTCATAGCCCATGTTTGCCATCAGCCAATGTCTGTTGGGGAGTTTCATCTGATCCCAGAAGAATTTCTTCTTGGCTCGGATGCCGTCAATGGATTTGATCAAGCAGCCCGGGAATAGATTCGCGAATGTCCAGACGATGTTGTTCAGTTCCTTGTCCAGAAGCTCGAAATCCGTGGTCAGAGTCTTCGAGAGTTCCCTGGCCTCTTTGGCCGCTGCGCCGGTCTTGAATTCGCCGTACACTATGGCGCCGTCCTGGACGTAGGTATCGGTGATAATCTGTGGATTGCGTACCCACTTGTCACCTTGCTTGAGTACAGGGACAACCTTGGATATCAGGTTCTTGGCCTTCATCTTGTACGCGCTCCACATTTCGCAGCTCACGCAGTTCCACATAGCGTCTTCCATGGAAAGGTACCATGGGAGGAAGTCCGAAGAACCGCCGTCCGGGGCGGAACCGTGCCGCGGGCCTGCCTGGCCGTAAATCGCGGTGTCGGACGAGATGGTTAAATCGCACGCCAGGCCGATCTCCTGGCCACCAGCGACTCGCATGCCGTTGGCGCGGCAGATGACGGGCTTCTTGCACATAAGGATCGAGTCCACCATGCCGTTGAACAGGTCCATGTACTCGCCGTACTCAGCTGGTCGCTTGGCATAGTACTCAGCGTATTCTTTGGTGTTTCCACCGGTGCAGAACGCCCTGTCCCCGGTGCCGGTGAAAACTGCGGCCACGACTGAGCGGTCCTGTCCCGCAGCGCTGAATCCGGCGATCACTCCCTTGACCATTTCAGTGGTATAGGAGTTGTACTGACCGGGATTGTTCAGGCGAATCCATGATACGTAAAGCCCCGGTATCTCCTTCCCGTCCGGAGAGGTCAAAGGCTTCTTCTCATAGACCGTGGACGGGGCTTCCGTACCCCAGTGTTCGCCGCCGATCAGGATATGATTCCTCTGCTTGTTGTCTCGCGGTAGCCACTCTAATGCCATGTTGCCTCCTTGTTTTAAGGTTTACCCCGACTTGTCGCTGCATCTGCTTTCAATCGACGGAACAGGCTCTTACAAAACCGCACAAGATGGTCGAGTCACCCTTGAAACGATACAACGGGAAGAACCGCTGAAGCACGAACCCGTATTCCGAACGACCGAAACTCCTGCAAAGGCTAGTTCCCGGAGTGAGTAGTGTCGGCCGGTAAGTGACACCTCTCCGGAAGCTCCAAAATTTATTTTACCGGCTCAAAAGCATAGAACACGCGTGGGATCTCCACTACTTCCCGACCCATGTCCTGCGGGACCGGATCTACATCAAATACTGCCAGTTTGACTTGATCTCCTGCTTTCAGCTGACCCGCCTGGCAATTAATGATGCGCACAAAAAAGTTTTTCTTACCCTGAAGGTCTATGAGGGCATGAATCAACGGAGCTCTACCAAACCCGAGGGGCACGCCGACAACTTCCTCCGTAAATTCTATTACCGTCGCTGTAGTCGGCCAGTCGACCCACTCCATATTAGTGCTGTAGCACTCAGGGCACATTACCCGGGGGGAAAAGATTCAACACCGCAATCCTTGCATTTCGTTGTGGTAAAGCGTCCTTCTCGTAAATGTTGATAAAAAGGATATATCTGGTTGAACTCTTTAGATTGCTGTGGGAACAGGTCCATTGTGACCATGTATTTCCCTTCCAATATTGGGATACCAGGAGTCGTCATGCTGCCTCCCTTCCGTATATCAATACAGTGTGGGCGGCTATAAATCCGCTGAGATTGTGCGTCAATCCTATTGTTGCGCCCGGGACTTGCTGGGTCGCATCCCCGCGGAGTTGTTTCATGACTTCGATGCCTTGCCTGATCCCGGTGCCCCCGAAGGGATGACCGCAGCCAAGAAGACCTCCGTCCGTATTAGTCGGCACACGACCACCCAGATCGTTCTGACCGTCCGCGACGAACGAACCGCCCTCGCCTTTTTTACAGAAGCCCAGATCCTCCATCTCGATAAGTTCCGAAATGGTGAAACAATCGTGGGTCATTGCAACATTCACGTCCTTGGCTTCTATTTTCGATTTTTTGTAGGCCTGTTCTGCCGCTATTTTGAGAGCTTCCCAGGTGGTCCACGTTGGCATATTGGCTGACATGTTGTTTACGGACGCCTGCGCCGTTCCACGAATATAGACGAGCGGCTTGTCCGTCATACTCCTGGCTTTCTCTTCTACTGCCAGCACCATGGCAGCGGCGCCATCGGTGATAGGACAGCAGTCGAAGAGCGTCAACGGCTCCACTATCATTTTGGCGTTCATAACTTCTTCCATAGTCACAGGTGTCTGGAATTGAGCCTGGGGATTAGTTGCGGAATTGCGACGGTTCTTCACTGAAATTTTGGCCAGATGCTCCTTCTTGGTTCCAAACTGTTTCATGTGCTGCTTGGCCACCATTGCGAAGACGGGCGGCGGAAGACCCAACCCTTGTGCGCCATCCCAGTCGTGATCGACCGAAGCCAATTCGCTGTAGAAAACTTCCCATTTTTGTGGAGTGTACAGTTTCTCTCCACCCGCTATCATTACGATGTCCGCTTGTCCGGCTTTGATCAGGCCGAATCCGAGTATAATCGCTGAACTGCCGCTGGCACATAAAAGCTCAACCCGAGCGCAAATGTTTTTGGGCTTAATACCTGCATATTCAGCCACAAGAGGTGCAAGATGGGTCTGATACGACGTGCGTTCCGTATAGGCGGACGCCACCAGAAGACCGTCAATATCTTTTGGGTTTAATTGAGGATTGTCATTGTAGCACGCTTTAGCCGCTTCCTGAAAGAAATCCCTCTGGCTGCCTTCTCTGACGCCCCACTTGGACATTCCTCCTGCGATAACACATACGTTGCGATCCATAAGGGACTACCTCCGCCTTGAATTAGCGTTTGTCGATCGCTCCTTATTATTGGTTCAGATCCATGATTTGTTCCTGGCGTACGCGGATTTTTCCTAACGCCCGCCTGGCCTGCAAAATTGAAGGCGTTGCACGTGGCAGTAGTAACCAGTTATTTTCAGTTTGTTGCCGTTGAAGCTCCGGCCTTCCTTCAGGGTACCCTCAGGAATCTACCCTGACAGAATTTCACTTTACAGTATTCCGATCCCTGAACGCAATCTCTTTTTGGAAGGGGAAAGCTCCTATTTATTGAGCGGTGTCGAAGGTAAATGAGCCAATATTAGAGCCACATTCAGAATGTGGCAATTAAAATCCTCTAAGGCCGATTTCCAATTTTTTCTGGGTTTCCGTTTTTCAGATCAGTGAACTTTGTGCAACAAGTAGATTGAAGACAATCCGGGAAACGTTAGCTGTACAGAAAAGCCTTGAAGGCCTCATAACACACCCAGACATCATCCTTTGAACTTACTTCCAAGGGTGAATGCATTCCCAAAAGCGCCGGTCCGCAATCGACAATTTCCATTCCCATATTGGCCAAATACTTGGCTACGGTCCCGCCGCCCCCTTCATCCACCTTTCCAAGAACGGCCGCTTGCCAGATTATCTTGTGTTCATTGAACAGTTTCCGTACCCAGCCTGCGTATTCAGCATTGGCATCGGAGGCCAGCCCTTTCCCGCCGCGTCCCGTGGTACTTTTTCAAGGCGATTCCATATCCGAGTTTGGCATCATTCCGCTTCTCATAAACGTCCGAATATGTCGGATCAATTGCCGCGGCTACATCTGCAGATAAGGCTTTACTGTTGAAGAACAGCTTATGAATGTTCGCCGGCGATGCCTCCAACTCTGATGAATCCAGGAGATCGACCAAAAACATTTCTAAGAAACGGGATTGAGCGCTGGTGTTACCTTCGCTCCCAATTTCTTCTTTATCATAGAACACGACTACTGCCGTATGCTCCGGTTTGGCTGTATCCAACGCTGCCCGAAAGCTTGTATAGGCGCACACGCGATCATCTTGTCCGTATCCGATTATGAGACCTGCATCGAGACCGCCGTCTCTTGCCGGTTCGGCGGGAACCACCTGGATCTCCGCGGTAGTGAAATCCTCCTCAGTGATGTTATATTTGCGCTGAAACCAATCCAAAACCGTCAGTTTCACTCGGTCTTCGGTTTGATCTGCACCGTAAGGAACGCTGCCCGCGATTATATTTAGACTCTCCCCGGAGATGAACTCCGATGCCTTCTGGTCCATCTGCTTGCGAGCGAGATGCGGTAGGAGGTCAGGTATGGTAAAAACAGGCTCATCGGGTTTCAAACCTATCTCAATGTCCACTATAGAACCGTCTTTGCGAACTACAGTTCCGCAGATCGCCAAATGCCGCGAAATCCATTGATATTTCTTTATTCCGCCATAGTATTGGGTTTTCAGAAGAGCCAGACCCATATCTTCGTACAGTGGATTCGGCTTCAGATCCAACCTGGGACTATCAACATGTGAGGCGACCAGACGGATACCATCTGTTATTGGCCTCTTGCCTACCACAGCAATTGCAAGAGCCTTGCCTCTCATAACTCGAAACAGTTTGGGGCCCCGGGATTTGCCATCCTCCATATCTCTGAACCCGCTCTTTAAGGCCTGTTCAACAAAATACTTGACCACTAGTGCTCTGTCCCATAATTAAGCACGCACAGCTTTCGCCAGAATCTGGTTCGGTGTCTTGACCCATTTGAAGGGAAGTGCTTCTTCATTCCATTGGTCGATGAAAGCATGAATGGCCTTCCTCAAAGGTGTCACACCCTTGAAGCTCCCGCGTCGAACTGCTCGTCTCGTGAGGATGGAAAACCAAGTCTCTATCTGGTTCATCCAAGAGGCGGACGTCGGGGTAAAATGAAGCACATATCTGGGCCGACGGGCAAACCAACGCTTCACCGTCGGTTGTTTGTGTGTGGCGTAGTTATCTAATATCAAATGGATCTCCCCTTCAGGATACGTCTCGTCGATGATTCTGAGAAAATCGAGGAAGTCTTGGTGCCTGTGTGCCTTCTTGCATTTCCCCACTACCTCTCCCGTAGCAACGTTCAGTGCGGCAAAGAGCGTAGTTGTTCCGTTTCGTTCATAATCGTGAGTGCGGCACTCCGGATGGCCAAACTTCAAGGGAAGAAGAGGTTGCGTTCTGTTGAGTGCTTGTATCTGGCTCTTCTCATCAATAGACAAGACCAGAGCTTTCTCAGGTGGATTCAGGTAAAGTCCGACCACATCTACTACCTTCTCAACCAGCTGAGCATCGTTGCTGTACTTGAAGGTCTTCTGCAGATGAGGTTGAAGTCGATTCCGATTCCAGATTCGTTGGACGGTCGATTTACTGGCCTTAACCTTCTTGGCGAGCCTCCTGGCGCTCCAGTGGGTTTCGTCCTCCGGCGGTTCCAACGTCGCCGCTATGATCTTGGCCTCCTCGTCTCCAATATACTCGGGCTTGCGGCCCCTACCTGGAGCATCCGAGAGTCCATGCAGCCCATCGTGAATCCAGCGGTCTCGCCACAATCTGGCAGTCTCCATAGTGCACCCGCATTGTGCAGCAACTCTTTTCACACTAAGACCTTGTGCAAACGTCAACACTACGCCGATACGCTTGACAAGCCGCTGTTCGGTCTTGCCCGACCGAAGAAGCCCTTCCAACTTCTCTCGGTCCTGATCACTGAGAAACACTGAGATTGATGCCGGCACTCCGTCACCTCCGAATGGGTTGCCAGCTTCATACCATACATCCACCGATTAGCCTAGCTATTTCTGGGACAGGACACTAGCCGCTCGGTTCGGCATTGATTCAAGAAATCCCGATATTCTTTGGTGAAGCCAAAGACTTGCTTCCTTTCCTGCTCGGATAACTTTTCCCACACAGGAATGGGTTTTCGGAAGAGCTTGTCCTTTAGCTCCCGAGTTTTTTCTTTTTTCTTTGTGCTCGGCATACGAAAGCTTTCTGATAAACTTTTTTACGGTTTCAATTTCCAGGGGGGATCCAACGGATTGAAGGATTCCGAGCGGCCGCGTGGTATGTCAGCAACCGGACCCAAAGGTGCATCGCCAGTCGCTGATGCAGCCCTGAAAGGCTGATGAGTTTTCCGATCCAGAAACTCCTTGGCTATATTGACCGGGGTGGCAAATCCGATACCCTGGCTCTTCCAGAGTAATATGGTGTTTATGCCGATCACCTCACCTTCGAGATTAAACAAGGGCCCGCCCGAATTGCCCAGGTTCATCGCAGCATCGATCTGAATCAGGGGAGGATAACCGGAGCCGGGGATCATTCTCCTCTGTGCGCTCACAATCCCAATCATCACGGATTGCCCGATTCCATAAGGATTCCCGATTCCGACCACCCACTCACCCAGCTCGACCGAATCGGAATCGCCCATCTTGACCGGCTGGGTATTTGTCACGTCGATTTTGAGAAGCGCTAAATCGTTTTTGGCATCTCTAAACAATACTTTGGCCAAGAATCTTCTGCCACCCAGCAATTCCACTTCTATCTGGGTCCCGTTACGAAGCACATGTTCATTGGTCAAAATATGGCCATTATTTGATACAATGAAGCCGGACCCGTATCCAAGGGCTTTTCCGGTAGATTCACCGGCTAGCCCCAAGCTGCCCAGTGGGAAACTTGAGCCCGAATCCAGCATGCGAATGGACACTACCGAGCGATTGACCTTTTTGATCAAATCTCGAATATCCGGGAATGGGTTCTGGCGTGGTGCAACTTCCTGTTGCTCATTCTCCGCGGGCCCTGTTTTGAAAGGCACCGGAGACAATCCGATCTTATTCTTCCTGTTCACATTGCCGGGTTCCTCGATAATTTTCGAACGGTGATTCTGAATGGTCTGCGCCGAGGAGGGCGTCGCGGCCTTGCGAAGCACAATACTCTCAGCAGTCGAATGCGAGGGGAGAAACAACAATACCACTATAAGATGTGATAGAATAGACACTAAAATTCCGAATCGGAAAGCCGACATCCAACAACTCCTTTGGCCGATTTCCCTGGAAATCAAAAAGGCTCCGGGCGGTTTTCCGGTCACCTGGATCTGGATATATTCCCAATTCAGGTAGGTTGTCAATGTCTTTTTATGTTTTGGTTGACATAACCAAGTTGTTGTATTCATTCTCTAACGTTTTTGACAAACCAGCGTTTAGAATATTTGAGGAGCAAATTTATGTACGAAATTGAAATTATCGCCGGTTTTTCTGCGGCCCATCTCTTACGCGAGTATAAAGGAAAATGTGAACATTTGCACGGGCATAATTATAAGGTGTACGTCACGATTCGAGCGGAATCTCTTGGATCGAGCGGCATGGTAATGGATTTCGGTGATCTGAAGCGAATCACGGCCGGCGTTTTGGAACCGCTTGATCATGCTTTTTTGAACGAAATTGCACCTTTTGACACGATCGAACCGTCCGCCGAAAATCTTGCAAGCTACCTTTTCCAACAAATTGCTTCCAAATTGCCCGATCAGGGCGGAACATTGAACAGCGTGTCTGTTTGTGAATCGGATACGGCCCGGGCCACGTTTCGGCTCAAGGGGGAATGAATTGAAATTATTACATATTCCTGATGTTCAAAATCAGCCTGATGAGCGCAACATTCCGATCGATAAGGTTGGCGTAAAAGGATTGCGTTACCCGATTTCAGTAAAGGATCGGAGCAAACAATTACAGCATACGGTTGGTATATTTGACCTTTTTGTGAACTTGCCTCATGATTTCAAGGGCACGCATATGAGTCGTTTCATCGAGGTGCTCAATGAATTCAGAGGCGAGATCTCGATGCAGAAATTTCAGCAGATTCTTGAAAAGATCAAGAATAAGCTGGACGCCGAGAGCGCCCATATGAATGTGGAGTTCCCGTACTTCATGGAAAAAGCAGCCCCAATAACAAGCACCCCCGGGCTCATGTCATATACGTGTTTTATGCGGGGTTCGCTTGCCGATCGATTCGATCTTATCGTCGGGGTTGAAGTCCCGGTTAATACAGTCTGCCCGTGCTCGAAGGAAATATCCGCGTATGGAGCGCACAATCAACGCGGAGTTGTAAGAGTCCAACTACGGTACAAGAAATTTTTCTGGATCGAGGAAATTATAGAAGTGGTAGAGTCTTCAGTCAGTTCCGAAATATACTCTCTGCTCAAAAGACCGGATGAAAAATACGTGACTGAAAAAGCTTATGAGAATCCGATGTTTGTGGAGGACGTGGTCCGGTCCGCGCTTTCCCGGCTCAGGGAGAAGGACAATTTTCCGTGGTACCGGATCGAGGCCGAAAATTTCGAATCCATCCACAATCATAGCGCTTACGCGATGATCGAAAAGGACTTCTCACCCGAACCGGAATGCATCTAGGGCGCATAGCATTGGGTCGTAAAGAATCGATCCAGCATATAGTCTCGACTTATCCACCCGGGTTGCAATGGCACAGGTTGCGGCTACCGATGTTTTTCAGAACCTTCCCTGGCTTGCGCCGTTTGCGCCAAGGCGGTATTCCCCTGATGTCCGACCTTTTGGCTGCTGGCAAGGCTCTTGCCTAGTTTGAGACGCGATCGCTTGCTTCACCTGGAATATGGTAGTTAGGCTCTAAACCTCTTAACCGGCGCAATTGAAGTGATGAACAAGTTTACATTCTTGGGGGTAGGTGCGAGGAAGAGTTTTTTGCACAAAAAAAAGCTCCTCTAAAATTCTAAAATCATGGCGAATCCAGAATCAGGGTTACCGGGCCGTCATTGACCAGTTCCACTTGCATCATAGCACCGAATATACCCTTCTTGAACCGAAATCCCTTGCGCTCGGAGCGTCTCGATGAAGCTGCGATAAAGAGCCTCAGCCTCATGCGGCGGAGCAGCTTCCGAATAGGACGGACGTTTACCTTTTCGGCAGTCACCATAGAGAGTGAACTGCGAAACGACAAGGATTTCACCCGCAACGTCGGTAAGACTTAGATTCATTTTTCCTTCCGTATCCGGAAAGATTCTAAGGCTAGGGATCTTTTCAGCCATCCAGCGCACCTGTTCGGCATTATCCCCTTTACCAGCGGCCAAAAGAACCAGCAGACCAGGGCCGATGCTCCCGACCACTTTACCGTCTACAGCTACGGTCGCTCGAGACACCCTCTGACAAACAGCTCTCATTTCGATATCCTCAAGAATTCATTCCACAGAAATATAAATGCAGGCACAAATTCCTCCGGTGCTTCCAACATCCTGCGAGTCAATTCTGCGGGTTGCATAAATCCTCCCCACTGCAGTTCATCCGAATTAGGTATTGGCATTTGATCGGTCATAATCTTGAATAGCGCTACGTGTTCATGATCCGTGATTTCTGAAGCCTGGACCCGGAAAACCTCCTCCATAAACCCGCTGATGCCTATTTCTTCGTGGAGCTCTCTCATAGCAGTTTCATGGTACGATTCGCCGGGATCGACATGACCGGCCGCGGAGGAATCCAATTTCCCGGGATGTCTATCTTTGGCGTCCGAACGCCTTTGCACGTAAATCTCTCCTGCTCCGTTGAACACAAAAATATGCACCGCCCGGTGCATGAGCCCCAGTCTGTGTATCTCGGCGCGATTCGCCGTTCCGATCACGTTATCCTCAGAATCGACAATTTCGAGGATTTCGTTGTCTGTGGAGTGCATGATTCATCCAGCGTGAAACAACTGAGAATCCAGGCAGAGCCCGCCGAGAACGCGGACAAAGCCTGGCCCCTCCATGATTTAGCTACTTCTGCCACATTGCGCTCAATCTATTCCCGGCTACTCACGAGGCGCTGATTTCCGCAACATCTTTCCCGCTTAATTAATTATACTTCCATTGATTGAAAAGGAACCCCTGAAAAATGATCATCGATAAAAGGCGTCACGAACTATTGAACAAACACCCTGTTCAATGTTAAAAAAAGATCTTGTGACATGAGAATCATTGCTGGTCGTTTCAAAGGGATGCGCCTCCCCACACTCCGGGGCAAGACTGTTCGCCCCACCACAGAACGGGTCCGAGAGGCAGTTTTTAATATTCTGGGACCGGTGGTGGAGGGCGCGCGCATCCTTGAGTTATTTGCCGGCAGCGGCGCATTCGGTTTTGAAGCATTGAGTCGAGGAGCGGCTTCCGTGGTTTTTGTCGATAAAGACAAAAAGGTGGCCGCGACCATTGTTGAAACTGCCAGGATGTTGGGATTAAAGGATAGTTCCAGCATTCTGGTCATGGACGCGTTACGGGCTATGGAAAAGCTGGCCCGAGCCGATGAAAGGTTTTCAATCATATATCTTGATCCCCCCTATGATACGGGGTGGATTGCAAAAATCGTGAATGCTCCAGCTCTGACAACTTTATTCACGGCTGATGGAGTGTTGTTGGTAGAAAAGGGAATCCATACTCCTGATTCGCCTTTGCCGGATGCGTTCTGCAAAAGGCTTGTGAGGCAGTACGGTGATACACTGGTCGAAATGTTGGACTTGACAGGGGCGCCGGCTGAAAGAAGACCTTTGAAGAAGGCCTTACCGCGCGTGCCTTTCACTCTGAATTCTGTTCAGATTTTTCGGGCAGGAAAATATGGGCAAAAAGATTGCAATTTATCCTGGCACATTTGACCCGTTTCATAGCGGGCATATGGAAATCATTCGTCGAGCGCTCGGGACGTTCGACCAAATAATTGTAGCTCTCGGCGCAAACCCTGAGAAGGACACCATATTCACAGTTGAAGAGCGCATGGATATGATCAGTAACAGTTTACGAGGCAATCCTCGAATCGAGTGCGATCAGTTTGAAGGACTCACGGTAAGGTACGCTGAAAAACGCAAAGCGTGCGCTATCATCCGAGGCCTAAGAGCTGTATCGGATTTCGAATACGAATTCCAGTTAGCTTTGATGAATCGAAAACTCAGCAGGAAAATAGAAACATTCTTCCTGATGACGGCCCATCGATATTTGTATGTAAGCTCCCGCATAATCAAAGCTACATTGGTAGCCGGCGGATCGCCTGAAGGACTTGTGCCGGAATATGTTTTAGGTATCCTGAAGAAAAGGTTCCCGGAAATTAATAATGCAAAAAACAAGAATGCAAAAAACAAGAGCAAGCGATGAAAAAAATTCTGTCGGAAAAAGCCCTACAATTAAAGCCGTCAGCGACACTGGCTATCTCGGCGAAGGAAAAAGAGCTGAAGAGCCAGGGTGTGGATGTGGTCGGGTTCGGCGCGGGCGAGCCTGATTTCCCTACGCCGGAGCGCATTCGAGAAGCTGCTAAGAGATCGCTGGACCGATGTGAAACCTTTTATACGCCGGTGGGCGGAACACCCGAGCTCAAAAAGGCCGTGGCGCACAGATTCTACGAAGATTACCAATTGATCTATTCTCCGGACCAGATCCTGATATCGTGCGGAGCCAAACACAGTCTGTACAACATTTTTCATGCGATCCTCGATCCTGGAGATGAAGTCCTGATTTTCGCGCCTTATTGGGTATCGTATCCCGAAATGGTGGGATTAGCAGAAGGCAAGCCGGTTATCGTACCAACCACGGAAGAGAACCTGTTTATTCCTGACCCCGAAATAGCGGCATCCCTCATCACACGATCTACAAAGGCGATGCTCATCAACTCCCCCTCAAATCCGAGCGGAGTCGTCTATCCTAATTCGGTTATGGAAAAACTTGCGGAACTTGCCGAAAAACATGACTTGCTTGTTATATCGGATGAGATTTACGACAAGTTGATTTATGACGACCGGAAATTTACCCCCTTTGCTTCAATGGTGGGTATGAAAGACCGAACCATAACCGTTAACGGTGTGTCAAAGACCTATGCCATGACAGGTCTGCGGATTGGTTATCTGGCCACGACAAATGCTCAAATTGTGAAAGCAGCCACCGATATCCAGAGTCAGTCGACTTCCAATCCTAGCAACCCGTCCCAGGCAGCTGCGGTGGAAGCTTTATTGGGTTCGCAAGAAGAGGTCATTCAGAGGAGGCAGATTTTCGAACAACGTCGCAATGTGATGACCAACCGGCTTCGCGATATCCCCGGGATATCGCTTGTAAAACCTGGAGGAACATTTTACGTGTTTGCCAATGTCTCTGTTTTTCTGGGGAAAAATGGCATCATGAATTCAACCGATTTTTCCAAGTATCTCCTGGAGAAACATCACGTGGCCTGCGTCCCGGGTGGGCCTTTCGGATTTGATCAACACGTGCGTCTTTCTTTCGCTAGCAGTGAGGAAGTAATTGCCAAGGGTTTGGATCGGATCCGCGTTGCTTGCCAAGAATTGAGATGACGAATAAGGATCCTTTAATTCTTCTCACTAATGACGACGGTATACACGCAGAAGGATTGCGTTACCTGCTGACGGCCGCGGAAAAAATAGGCCAGGTTAGTATAGTGGCCCCGGAAACAGAACAGAGTGCGGTCGGACACTCGATTACGCTTTATGATCCTATTAAGGCTCACGAAATCACTAGAAGCGGTTCTTTTTACGGTTACGGCATCAGCGGAACCCCCGCGGATTCGGTGAAATTGGCTCTCTATTCTCTGCTGCCCCGCCGACCGGACCTGGTAATCTCCGGAATTAATAACGGTGCGAACCTTGGGATTAACGTGCTATATTCGGGCACGGTATCGGCAGCTACAGAAGCCGCTATTTTGGGAGTTCCCTCCATGGCGGTTTCACTTGACGCAAAAAAAGAGCCTCCTTTCGAATGGGCGCTATCACATGTTCAGACATTAGCTCGGTGGGTAATCAACAACGGCTTGCCTCACGGTGTAGCTCTCAATATCAATGTACCTGCGCTACCACCTGATCGGATAAAGGGATTCAAGGTTACAAAACAGGGACTGTCCCGGTTCAGCGAATCATTCGAGCGGCGAGAAGATCCTCGCGGGAACCATTATTATTGGCTATCCGGCCAAGCCACCGCGGATGAAACCGATGAAAGAATAGATATTGTAGCTGTTAAAGCCGGTTACATCTCAATCACCCCGCTTTATTACGATCTTACTGCTCACTCTCATACGGAAGATTTAGTATGTGCTCTGACGAAAATTTAAATATCGGAAATGAACTTGATTATGTGCCGGAAGTAGAGAGCGTTCTTGGGTACCGGTTTACAACTTCATCCCATCTGCTAAATGCCCTGACTCGTCGAAGCTTCTGGCATGAAAACCGAGATTTTTGCCTGGAACATAACGAACGCCTGGAATTTTTGGGTGATGCTGTTATCGGCTTGGTAATTGCCAACATGCTTTATCGAGAATTTCCCAACGCGGAAGAGGGGGAACTCCAAAAGAAACGGGCGAGTATCGTGAACAAAAAGGCTCTGGCCAGCGTTATGAGAGGTATGAATCTGGCGAACTTCGTCAGGATGGGCCGAGGTGATGAACTTTCCGGTTGCCGAGATCGCGATTCCGTGCTTGCTGATACTTTGGAAGCGCTGATAGCAGCTGTTTATCTCGACGGCGGCTTCGATCGTGCCGAGGAAGTTATTGAGAAACATTTTAATCCTCTCGTTTCAGGATGCCGCGACTGTCGAGGGTATTGACGACTGTAAGAGCGTTCTTCAAGAAAGGGCTCAAGGGCAACTGGGAATTACTCCCACTTATCAGGTTATGGATCAGTGGGGAGAAGACCACCAGAAGATGTTTCGCGTCGGTGTGTACCTGGGAAATCAGGTTGTGGGCGTAGGCCACGGTCGTAATAAGAGAGAAGCGCAACAGAATGCAGCTCGGGAGGCATTATCCAATTTGAAATGAGGCCGTTCAGTTCAAATGATTTCGGTCGTGTAAGCTTGACAGGAAGGTTAACGCTGATAGAGCTAGAGCCAACATGGGAAAACTCTGGAAATTCATTGGCGTATCGTTGAGGTGCTCCTTCAAACTCTAAACCTACCAAAGGGAGGCTGTTTGGGACCGATAGCTGGAAAGGAACATATCTCAAACCTTTTTATTGTTGACCCTGACAAATGCAAACGTGATGGTATATGCGTTAGCGAATGTCCGGTGCAGATCATTGAACTCAAGAATCGAGCGTCTCTCCCCGAGTTGATTCCCGGTGGCGCCGAACTCTGTATAAATTGCGGGCACTGCGTTTCAGTATGTCCTCATGGCGCGATGTCACTCAAAACGATGCCCTCGGAACAGTGTCCACCATTGAATAGGGCTATATTGCCCACTCAACAACAAATTGATCACTTTCTGCGCTCTCGACGATCTAGCCGCGTTTACAAAGATAACCCGATCGATAAAAAAATTCTGACTTCCCTTATCGACATCGCACGATTTGCGCCGTCCGGCCATAATTTGCAGCCGGTTTACTGGGTCGTTATTCAAGAAAAAAACGAGCTGAAAAGGCTTGCTGGGATCGTGGTAGACTGGATGCGTTTGATGATCGTTGATAATGCGCCCATAGCTCAGGCCATGCACTTTGATCGGGCCGTTGATGTTTGGGATAAAGGCAGGGACAGAATTTTACGAGATGCTCCATGTCTTATTGTTGCGTACGGTCGCTCTGACTTATCCGCCAGCCAACCTGCCTGCACCATTGCCCTTACTTATTTGGAATTGGCGGCCTACTCCTACGGACTTGGTGCTTGCTGGGCGGGTTATTTCAATTCAGCGGCCAATTTCCATAAGCCGATGCAAGATGCACTCTCGTTGCCCGAAGGTCATCAATGTTTCGGAGCGATGATGGTTGGCTATCCCAAAAATAAATATCACCGATTGCCGATGAGGAATGAACCCAACATAGAATGGAGATAGGCCGCCCGCAACCGCATTGCCTAAATTCCGTCTTAACGATACGGTTCATGATTGCATTGTGGGGGCGACGGCCGTGCGCCCTGGACAAGGGCCGCGGCACATTTTAGCGCACAGCCGAGGGCCTGGACGTAGGCCGGGATAACATACTAATCAGTTCGACATCGAGGTGGACTTGGTGCAGAACGATTGTCAGCTACGTCATCGACGGTCCATTCGTTTGCCGGGTTATGACTACACCGGGGCGGGCGCGTACTTCATCACAATTTGCACTCGCCAACGGGAGTGCCTGCTCGGTGACATTGTCGGTGGGGAAGTTAAATTGAGTCAATTCGGGAGCATTGCGCGTGAGGAGTGGTTACATTCCGCCGAAATTCGCACCGAAATCGAATTGGACGCGTTCATTCTTATGCCTAATCACATTCACGGCATCGTCCTCATCCGGCGGCCGGTCGTTGCATCGGCTCAGGGTTTTGTAGGGGCGCACGGCTGTGCGCCCCTTCATAGACCACCTCGATCATTGGGATCGTTTGTTGCGGGTTTCAAAGCGACTAGCACTAGAAATGTTAATCGGCTCCGGCAGTCACCTGGTGTACGTTTATGGCAACGCAATTATTATGAACGTGTAATAAGAAATGACGATGACCGGAATAGCCTGTGCGCATACATTAAGAACAATCCACGAGAATGGGAAGAGAATGCTGACAATTTGTTTCCCCGTGGCATGGTCTGACGTGCCAAGGGCGCACAGCCGTGCGCCCCTACTGGGGGTCTGGACACAGCTGGATTAGTGTCATCGGTATCATTTTGCAGCGGGAGTGATTCATGAATATTAATCGCAACACTTGGTTGAGACCATTTACCGAGGATGGCGCTCCTGCGTGGGCATGCCCCAAGTGCAAGTCTGGAAGGCTGCGCCTCGACAGGAAGTCCCTGACTAACAGAGAAACGCCGGCCTCTATTGCAGCCCAAAAGGACCCAGGCTTTGATCCAGATTGGATCTGCGGCGTGTTTGCCTGTGTTTTCCGGTGCGATGACAACGATTGCGGAGAGCCTATAGCTCTTGCCGGAGAGTATCGTGTTGATCACTTCGAGGTGTTTGATAATGATGACCAAATAGATGAAGGCTACCGTGATTCATTTTATCCCCAGTTTTTCAGCACCGCTCCAGATATATTTCCTGTCTCCAGTCGAGTTCCTCAGGAAGTAGCCTTCCAAATTCGGAAAGCCTTCGCCATGTTCTGGTTTGATCAATCCTCTTCCGCCAACCGGATTCGCGCCGCGTTGGAACTCATGCTAACGCACAAAAAGGTGAAGCGTTTCGCGATAAATAGACGACGCAAGAGGCGGCGATTGTCATTGAACGAACGCATCATACTGTTCGCTGATAGTAATCCAGAATTTGGTGAATCATTGATGGCCATCAAATGGATAGGCAACGCCGGCAGCCATGTGAAACAAATTGCCAAAGAAGACTTGCTGGATGTATTCGAGATCCTCCACAATATGTTTGAGGAATTGTATGACAAGAAATCAAAGCGATTGCAGCGCCTGAAACGAGAGATTAACAAAAAGCGCGGCCCTCGATCGAAATCGTAGTCCTTCGTCTATGTCGGTTGCCCGCCCAAAGAGGTGTTCAACGTCAATCCGCTTCCAGGATCTACTCTTGGCCAAGGACACCCCTAACGAGATTGTCTGACAATGCAATGGCCTAAACTCGTCCAAGGCATCCTCATAAAGAGATACAAACGTTTTCTGGCTGATATAAGACTGGAAGACGGCAAAGTAATCACAGCTCACTGCCCGAATTCGGGGAGCATGCGCGGGTGCTCGGAGCCAGGTCGAACGGTTTACCTTTCTCGGAGCGACACTCCAAATAGACGTTATCCATACACATGGGAATTGATAGAAATGCCTAGCTCCCTCGTGTGCGTCAATACGCTGGTCGCGAACCGCCTCATGCGAAAAGCGACCATTGAGCGGGCTATTCGGTCCTTGTCGGAATACCGTTTTGTAAGGACAGAAGTGAAATGCTTTGAAAGCTCTAGATTGGATATTCTTCTGGAGAATCAGGCAGGCCGATTATGTTTTTTGGAAATAAAAAGCTGCACTCTGGTTGAAGATGAAATCGCCTATTTTCCCGACGCGGTGACGATTCGCGGCCGAAAACACCTCTGCGATCTTCAGCGCCAGGTTAACTTAGGAAATCGGGCAATGATTTTGTTTCTGATACAGCGCACTGACTCAAGATTATTTAGACCGGCCGATCACATCGACCCCGCCTATGGGGATGAACTTCGAGCAGCCGTTCAAAACCGCGTCGAAATACTGGTTTATGATGTCGATCTAACGCTGCAATGTATAAAACCCAATAATCAAATTCCATGGGAACTTTGAAAAGGTCCGATGGACCATTATAATTATGTAACACATGGGGGGCTGCGTATGATTTCCAGCCGATTCTTATTCCAATCCCCGATCGAAGAAATAATAAGCAGTAAAGCAGAGATTGGAGAGTCTCCGAAGCTAAGTGTCATTCCTAGCGGAAGGGACTCGTCAAGGCCACCTGGATCAGATCAACTGAAAGGAGTGATGTTATGGAAGATGGTATTAGCAGGCGTGAAGTAATTATGGGAGCAGGCGCGGCAGCCACGATCGGGGTGATCTCCCACTTTCTCGGTTCTGAAGCGTTCGGACAACCTCCAAAAGGTGGAGCAGGTATGTTTATGCACAAATTGCCGCCTCTCCCCTATCCTGACGATGCCCTGGAACCGGTGATTGACAAGCAGACGGTCAACATCCATTACACCAAGCACTTTGATGCATACGTGAAGGGTCTCAACTCAGCGCTGGAACAGCTGGAGAAAGCCAGGACCGCAGAAAATTTCGATGCGATAAAGGCAGTCAGTCGCGATTTGGCTTTCAATGGCTCAGGAGTGGTCCTCCACTGGATCTACTTTGAAAGTATCGGTCCTAAAGCGGGCGGCGAACCGTCCGGCCAGTTGGCCGATATGATCAAGAGGGACTTCGGTTCATTCACTGCCTTTTGGAAACAGTTTGCAGCTGCATCCAAAGCGGTCGAGGGTTCGGGATGGGGTATATTGGCATGGGAGCCTTTCAGCAAGAGGCTGATCGTAATGCAGGCTGAAAAGCACCAGAACCTAACGAGTTGGGGGGCGATGCCTATTATGGTATGTGATGTTTGGGAGCACGCATATTATCTCAAATATCAGAACCGCAGGCCGGAATATGTCGATAGCTTCGCAAAAATCATTGATTGGAAGAAGGCGGAAGATCGGTTCAAGAAATATTGTTCTGAGAAATAGATTTTTGAGACATGTCCCTGCACGGAACTTGGCATTATCTCAATCCGGAGGTTCTGAAGTACTTTGATTATATCCGGCTGCTGTTGTTTCTTGTTTGTTTGTAAGTGTTCCTAAGAGTTTAAGCCAGATTCAAATTAGTTTTTCCGGCGGGCGTCTTTCGGGCACGTACTGATGTGGAATTTTGCCCTCATTCCAGTCTTGAGATACATAAAGCTCGCAATAACAGGCGCCGTATTCGGCTACATCCGGGACTCGGTATATGCATGGGCAAATAATGTCTTTGTCGTGCTGTCGATCATTAGCGGCCAGCCTGCACGGGCAACACATATATCCGTAGCGCTTCCTGTTTGTGATAAGCCCCTCCAGGAGTTCAAGGACTTTTTCCTTATCCGCGTTGAAAAAATAACCCTTGGGCTCCTGGAGGTTCTTCAAGTATTCATAAAGCTTCTCAACTTCATTCATTGTTGTCGAACAGCCTTTCTATATCCGCAATTGTTTCCAATGTGTAATCAGGCGAATAATCATATTTTTCGAGATTCCGAAGAGTCGTCGCCCCGGTCAGAACCAGCGCGGAATCAATGTTAGCTTTCTTGGCGAAAAGAATGTCGGTATCCATACGATCGCCTACAACCAGACAAAATTCCCTCGAAATGTGCAGCCGTTCCAGCGCCAGATCTGCCATATCAGTTTCGGGTTTACCGAAAACCCGATCGGGTGGACGGCCCACGGCTGTGATCAGTGGAGCTACTACGCTGCCCGCGCCCGGCTGAAAGCCCCCCGGTACAGGGAATGTCGGATCCAAATTGGTGGCCCAAAACAACGCGCCTCGGGTAATCGCCTGATAGGCGAGTTTTATCTTTTCATAAGTTAATCCGGTATCCATACCTATAACAACTATGTCCGTTTTTGAGGGATCGCTTTCAATGACTGAACCTGCCGTTTGAATTCCTTGAATCAGGCTGGGCTCTCCTATAACCATGACATGAGATCCAATGTACTCTTTTTCCAAAGAGTTAATCACCACGGAAGCAGAGTTCACAACCTGTTCACTGGTCACCGGTAGGCCGAGCCTGCATAGTTTCTTAGCCAAATCGTCTGCCGATTTCTGGGCATTGTTGGAAAGAAACAGCCAGTGAATGCCTCTGGCGGATAGCCTGGAGTACACGTCGTGGACTCCGTCGATGAGAAGGTCTCCCCTGTTTACAGTTCCGTCCAAGTCGGCCAGGATGCCTAAATAGTTCTTTTCATGATCTCTGATTTTTCCGAAGCTATCTTTTTCCAATATTTGGCTCCTGAGCGATACACGCTATCCGATGACCTACGCCAAGTCGGAGGGACGTCCAATTATTGACAGTCATTCCGGCGTAAGCCGGAATCCAGGATCATGCCCCTTCGGTGCTTGTGGTGCTGCCGTAGAAACGATGTCATCCGGATCCGGACCCCGTTTTTCAACGGCGTGACGGAATAACCGGCGTCGAACCGGCCGTGGTCAATTCCGGCACGTCCCTTTTTTGAAGCGCAAGGCCCAAATTATATTGTGCTTCCTTGTACCCGGAGTTCAATTGAAGCGCCCGATTGTAACATTCTAAAGCGACATCATACTCATTTATTTTATAATGAAAAAATCCTCTATTATTCCATACAACGGCATCGTTTGGATTTGTCGCAACGGATTTCTGAAAATCCTCACGAGCCTGTATCAGCTGGCCCAAATTGAATCGGGCTATTCCTCGTAGACTGAGAGCTCGAGCGGAATCGGGTCTAACCCGCAAAACGGCATCAAGATCCGCCAAGGCCAGGTGCTGCTCGTCCATTTTTAAGTAGGCTGTAGCCCTGTCATACAATATACGCGGGTCTCGAACGAGCGACTCCAATGCCTTTGTAAAATCGGCAATGGCTGCATCGTAAAGAAAACGATTCATATAGGTCAGCCCTCGCATAGCCGGGATTTCACCGTCCGAGGGATCAAGTTCAGCAGCGGCGGTCAAATCCAGTGCCGCCCGAACATGTTCATTCAATTCCATGAATATCCTGGCCCGCTCCTTGTATGCCTCGACCAATGAGGAGTCGAGTTCTATGGCTCGATTCAGATTTTCCAGCGCCTGATCAGGTTGTCGATTGCGCGAATGGACAACTCCTCGGTACAAATAGGCCGGAGCATAAGTAGGATTTTTTGCCAGCGCTAATTTGAGTATTCGATTCGCCTCAATATAATTCCTTGAGCAATATGTGAGCCCTAGCCTGGAGGACCAGAAGTTCCGACTTCACCTGGATGTTTAATCGCGTACGCCGATAAAGCTTCCAAAGCCTTACCAGGCTCATTTGCTTTAAAAAATACCAACACCTTCTCCTCAAGAACTTTGTCATCACCCGGCATTATCCGTTGAACTTTCGCGTAGTCTGCCAAGGCTGCTTGATAGTCCTTCAGTTTCACGTTGATCCGGGCTCGAGTCAGGAAAACTTCCGGATTGTCCGGGTCAAGTCGTCTCCACAAGTTGGCGTCTTCAAGCGCTTTTCTGGGTTTGCCCTCTCGCAGCAGCAACTTTGTTCTCATTTCCAGCGCCATAATGGATTGTGTGTCGTAATGGAGGGCGCGGGTGTATTCATCTTCGGCTTTAGCTAGGAAACCCTCCTTTTCGTAAATCATCCCTTTAAGGACATACGGCTTGGCCATTCCCGAATTTGTGGACAATACTACTTCCAACACCTTTGAAGCTTCATCGAGTTGATCGAGCAGAATCAGGCAGTGGGCCTTTTCGAGCAACGGTGGAATGATCTTGCGAGTATGGGCTAAAGCATGATTAAAGTCCTCTACAGCCTTGAAATAGTCTTTGATTTTCATATATGCAAGCGCTCGCTCGAAGTACAAATTAGATAAGGATTCACCCTTGATGGATGAATCCTTAATGGCCTCATCCAGAAGTTCTATCCGCCGGATCGGATCGTTCGTTCCTTGGATTTGTTTCAATATTGGGGATAGGCTTTCTGCTGCGAGTGAAAAAGATGGTAAGTTCATCAACGAGGCAATTAAAAGGCAAAGCATCGGCACATAATGATATCTGATATAGTGCTGGAACGAAGACCAGCAGATCCGCAATCTTCTCTCCTTATCCGGGGATTCTTCCTTTTAATTCTTGCACGAGTATCTCTAGAATTTCGTCAAATTGTCTTTGCATGCGTATCATGTTTTCGCGCATTGCCAGGATGACCTCGACTCCCGCGAGGTTTACGTCAAGCTCTCGCACGAGGTTATTAATTATACGTATACGTTCCACTTGATCCGGAGGAAAAACTCGTTCCTGCTCGGATTCATCTTCAACCGAGTGGACCAAATCCTCGGCTTCAAGTCTATCGAGAAAAGTGTCGTCACATTCAAAGATCTCAATAATTTGTCTTCTGTAATAAAAATTAGGCGCCATAATGGTTTTCCTGAATTCTATCATCTGTACGGACAGGGCAAGCCCTAGCCGGCAGCGTAGGAGCTGCAGATAACGCATTATTGCCCTCCCCGCTTCTAAAGGGGAGTGCGGGGGGATTTTGACTTAAGGCGTTTAAAATCTCCCTAAATCCTCTTTTGAAAAACGGGGACTTCAGGTTTTCCAGTGACTCACCAATGCAGACTCAAATTGCCATCCTTGCTCGTCATAAACGAATGTCCCGGCGTACATCGCCATCATAGTATCGGTCGAGACCTCTGGCCGCGTCAAGAGCCTCAGGATTGTCTGTAGATGGAACCTGAACCCGAATTGTCACGTACATGTCACCCGGTACTTTCGTTTTCAGATTCGGGACTCCCTTTCCTTTCAATCTGAGACGTCGACCTGATTTGGTTCCCGGCGGTATTTTCAACTGGACCTGCCCGTCAGGAGTCGGCACTACAACCTCAGCACCATTCATAGCTTCACCAATGGTTACCGGAAGATCAACGCTGAGAGTATCCCCGTCTCTCTTGAAAACCGGATGCGGTTGAACACGAGTAATTATGTACAAATCACCAGGAGGCGCTCCTTGTCTACCAGGCTCTCCTTTACCGGCCAATCTAATTTTGGATCCCTCATTCACGCCTGGAGGAATATTCACATCAATCGTTTCAGAGGCCGGCACCGTCCCCGAACCTCGGCACGTTTTGCATACTTCGCCGGCTCGTCCAGTTCCCCCGCATTCAGGGCAGGTCTGATTGAAATTCAACGGACCTTGGGCTACTCGAGTTTGGCCAGTCCCTTTGCAAGTCTCACATACTGAATCCTTCAGGATGCGACCTGTTCCGTTACATTGTGGACATTGCGCTTCTTTCTGGATAGTGACCCGCGTCGTGGCGCCTTTAATAGCAGTAATGAAATCAATTTCCAGGCTGCTTTCAATGTCCCGTCCTTTCATTGGCCCTTTGGGGGCTCCGCGGCCAGCGCCTCCTCCAAACAACTCACTAAATATGTCTTCAAAACCACTGTATCTTTGTCCCCCCTGGTCGGCGGAAAAATCGTAGTAGAAAGACCCGCCTCCCGGCCCACCAGTGCTTCCTCGAAATCCCCCTGCTTTTTGCCATTCTCTGGTACTGCCGAGCGGTCTCGGGATCAAATCCGGCTTTTAGTCCTTCCTCGCCGAATTCATCATAGATCTTTCTCTTTTCAGGATCTGATAACACCTCATGCGCTGCGGATACACGTTTAAATTGCTCTTCCGCATCTTTGTTTCCAGGGTTCACATCCGGATGGTATTTTCGAGCGAGTTTACGGTAAGCTTTTTTTACCTGATCGGTGGTCGCGTCTTTTTTAACGCCGAGAACCGAATAAAAATCAGTGCCCGCCATATTAGGGCCTCCTATATACGCGAGGAGACTGAGGTAAATTGCATTGTAGTTGAGGCAGGGAATTCAGAAATATGTTATTCATATTATCGCTTATTAAAGCAACCAGTGTTTGCGCTGTTGAATAATTAAGTACTCTCAAATTCTTGTCAAGCGGGGTCGCGGGAAGTTCCGTTTTCATACATGGAATACGCGGCGAGAGCAGACAGTGCCGAAAAAAGGAAAGCCGGGGAACACGCTTTTGCAAAAGCCGAATTCCCCAGCGCCCGCTCCGGCACGAACTCTATGTGGCTGGCGGCAGGGACAACATTTTGTAAGGGTGCTGGTTTCATTTCCTGGTGCGAGAAATGCGAACCTTACTTGGTTCAAAAAGCAAGAGTTATTAACAGCTTTGATTATTGTTTCAACCATCCTGCCTTATCTGCATGAATTTCTTCTTTTCAGTGGGAGCGCTTGCGCATGATCATCGATTGTCACGTCCACCTGCTGCCTCATGACGTTCAACAGGATCGGTCGCAATTCATCCACCGGGATTCTGCATTCGCATCTCTCTATTCGTCTGAGAAAGCCAAGTTGGCCTCGGGAGAACAGATTATCGAGTATCTGGACGAGTCCGGTATCGACCGGGCCGTGGTATTTGGTTTTCCGTGGGTGGATCCGGATCTCATCCGGCGAAACAACGATGAAATCTGGGATTTTCACCAGCAACACCCTGATCGGATCATCCCTTTTGCTGTTCTCTCTCCGAGGGGTAATGAAGCTGATTCCTTAGAAGCCGAGAGGACGATTGCGGACGGATTCGCCGGTATAGGCGAGTTGGCCATGTATCATGGCGGGTGGAGCGCTGAGAATTTGGAGGCTATTTCTACATGTCTTAATGTGGCTGAAAAGGCCGGCGCGCCGGTTATGATTCATGTTAACGAGCCTGTTGGTCATTCGTACCCGGGAAAAATCCCGGTCGATTTTCAAGGATTACTGCGGCTCATAACTGCGTGTCCGGATTTGAATTTTATTCTCGCTCACTTCGGTGGCGGAATCTTTTTTTATAATCTTATGCCTGAAGTGGCTAAAATCTTGAGCAACACCTATTTCGACACAGCGGCCGCGCCTTTTCTGTATGATTCCAGGATATTTGAAGTGGCATGTCGAATTCTTGGCCCGGAGAAAATACTCTTCGGGAGTGATTTCCCTCTGCTACCTCTGCCCAGATATCTGACAGAATTGGATAAGATACAATTAGATGAGACGGTCAGAGAAGGGATATTGGGCAAGAATATCTTAAAATTGTTAGATAAGCATTCCCGAGTTCATCCTGCTCCGTCTCAGTAGGACCGGCATCTTGCCGGTCCTTTGTTGTTGCGCAGCCCTAGCTGTGGCACTCTCTTTCGCTTGGGGGATTGCTTCGCTTCTCGGCACTGGGACCCGGAGTCTATGCGGGTCGTGTCCATTATCTGACCGGCAAAATGCCGATGCTATTCGGCAGTGCGCACCCTAATTTCTGATTGTGCTGTCGGGTAGATTTTCTTGCTTATTTAACCGCTTCGCCAGCCGTTATCATGACCATTGTGACCTCTCCGCGTATGCACTCTTCGCCTTCGGAATAGACTGAGCAAGCAATGGTCCTACTCTTACGACCCTTCTTGATTACTTTGGCTCGCAAGAGCACTTCTTTATCTAATCGGGCAGGTTTCAAGAACTCAACCTTAAGAGCACGAGTCCAGCCTGTTGGAAGGCCTTCCCCTTGCTCCATGTTGATTCCTCGTTCATCGCACTCCGCGGCGAACGCGGTCCATGCGGAGTGACAATCGATTAAAGTAGTGGCGACGCCTCCATTGAGAAACCCCGGATAGGCACAGTGATGCTCCTGTGCCCTCCATCGGCCGATGCCTTCATTTCCATCGAAGAAACTCTTTAATTGCAGTCCCTTCTTGTTATCCGTTCCGCATCCGTAACAATGACGTATTTCAGCTTCCGGGTTTAGACGATCTTGCAACGGGATTCGATCAGCCATAATGCTGCTCCTGTATAAATGCTGGGGTCAGTTATCTCTCGGTACAAGGGCATCTTGCGTCTGCACTCCAGCCCTCACCTAATGGGGCCTGCAAAATGCCCGTCCCATAAATGGCTATCACTTCGACTTTTCCTCGAAATATCCTGGGGCTTCGTGCGGGAAAATCGCATGTATGAGCAGATCTTCATCACTCAGTCCGGGAAATTTCTTTTCCAGTTCAGGCCACATTGGAGCCATCAGTTCCGCTGGTCTCACCGAAATAGGATCCTCGCCTTTTAATTTCTTGGGGCCATCAGCATTCATACAAAACCTCCGGATTAAATTAATTTACTTTGTTAAGCGGATTTGATCCTTTGTTGGGAACGTAGATATTTTCCGAACGAGATCTATTTCATCCTGTTTAGTAACTGCTTCTCCGTCGAGCCGAGCGTCCCGAAGCGCGGTAAGAATCTTCCCAAAGATCGGACCCGGCTCATATCCCAGTGCTATAAGGTCTTTGCCGGTCAGGAGAGCAGTGCATATGCCTTAAGGTCGTAATATATTCGGAGATCGCCATTCGCGTCGCTTGACGAGCCGTCCTGGCCATCATAAATAAAAGCGCTTCCATATTGAAACGCCTCAGCGTTTCCACAATCCTGCTGGGGCGATCCAATTGATCTCGTGAAAAAGCGGCGAGGGTTCGGCGAATCTGCGCTCGCTCCTGTCCCAGATCTTTCAATTTGGGCCTTACAATCGACAGCCGTTTCATAACTTGCTCAAATTCTTCATCACCCAAGCTTTCCGTAAATCCCAGGAAATATACCACCCATATTTCAAGACTATCTTTTGCAAAGAGATACTTCCACCAGGACAGTACACCCGAAATAGATTCCATCAGTTCGAATGTCCGAGAGGTCAAATTCAGAGCCGGGTGCAAAGCCTGGGGAATTCCGAATCCTGCCATCATACTCAGCGCCGGAATCGGATTCTTCTCATTGAGAATGTGAATCAGCTCATTGAGAAGCCGCTTGCCCTCAATTTTATCGAACATCTGCATTTTGAGGGCGCCTTTCATTAGGGTGAGAGTGTGCTTGCTAATCGTGAATGAGAAACGGGTGCTGAAACGTATGGCCCGCATTATCCTGGTTGGATCTTCGACAAACGCCAAGTTGTGCAATACCCTGATTACTTTCTCCTTAATGTCTCTGGCCCCTCCGAAAAAGTCTATTAGCTGTCCGAATGATTTGGTGTTTAGGTTTACGGCCAGCGTGTTCATCGTGAAATCGCGGCGGTAAAGATCTCGTTTAATCGAACTGGTTTCCACGGTCGGCAATGCTCCCGGACGTGCATAATATTCATGCCTTGCGGTGGCCACATCGATCTTAAATCCATCCGGGAAAAGAATCACCGCGGTGCCGAATTTTTCGTGTCCTCTGACTCTACAACCATCAAAATCTCGAGCCAGCTCTCTGGCAAAGCTTATACCTGCTCCTTCGATCACAAGATCAATGTCCAAATTGTGATTTCTTAACAAAACGTCCCTTACTGCCCCCCCCACAAGATAAGCCTCTTCGCCCCTACGCTCGGCAATAGCCCCCGCATGACGTAAAATATTTATTATGCGATCAGGTAGAAGCTCTTCCATTGGTTTGCGAACGCTTCGACTGCGAGCTCGCCCGACGGGATACTCATCCGGGCCGGCGGAGTCGCTGCGCCGCGGCAGCTTCATATGTTCCAGAAGATCGCTCCTGCTTATGACCCCGACTATCCTGTCGTCGTCCACCACCGGAATAATCCGTTGCCGGGTGTCGACGGTAGTCTGTGTGACCTGTTCTATTGTCTGTTCAGGTGTGACGAAAACCATGCCCGGGTTCATATATTCGGAAACCCGCGCGTGTTCGAGACCATGATGTAGAGCTTTTTCCACTGAATTGCGATGCAAGATGCCTAGAATGGAGGTGTCTCGAACGACCGGCAGAGAACTGATCTGATAACGGCTCAACAGTTCGGCGGCCTTTTCTATGGTCTTATCAGGTCCAATTGTAATAACCGGTCGGCTCATGATTTCGGCTGCTGTGCGTTTTGGCCGGACTCTCTCGCCCAGGAGAGCGATCAATTTATCTCTCGCCTGGTGCATTGTCATATCCTTTATGTTGGCACTGGCTGCGGTGGGGTGCCCTCCCCCGCCGAATTCCGCGGCAATTTCAGCGGCATTGACTTCGTCCACACTGCTTCGAGCGATCAAGTGAACACGATCATCCATTCTGATCACAGCAAATAATGCCTCGAAGTTTTCCATATCTTTTAATTTGTGTACCAGAATCGCCAGATCTCCGACATAACCCTCGGCTCCCGCGGTGGTGATCACCACTTCAACACCACCGATATTTACGATTTCCGTGCCTTCGATGAGTTGGTGGAGGACCTCAACTTGATCTCTACTTAGATCCGTGGTCATCATATTGGAAATAACATTGAGGTTGGCGCCTTTTCCAAGGAGCCACGCAGCCGCCTCCAGGTCCTCCGCCGTGGTCGATGAAAAAGTAAACGAACCCGTATCTTCGTAAATTCCGAGTGAAAGAACCGTTGCTTCTTCGGCATTTATGTCGATGTCACGGGCCCGAATCAGCCTTATTAACAAGGCTGTCGTGGAGCCAAGGGGCCTTATGAGTTCGTAATCCCCTTTCACGTCGTCTTCTGCATCGGGGTGGTGATCGTAAATATGGATCTCGGGTTTACGGGATTCCGCGAGCTCGGCGAATCGACCTATCCGACTCATTTGTCGGGTATCGACAAGGATCAGGCGTGTGACCTTGTCCAGATCAATATCTTTCGCGCGTTCGATAGACAATATATAGAGAGTGGATTCCATGAAGAAATCACGTAGGCTTTTCTCTTGCGAACCAGGAAATGCCACCACCGCATTCGGATAGAGCTTTTGGGCCGCCAGCATTGAGGCAAAAGCATCAAAATCCGCATTCACATGTGTGGTGATGATTTCCATACTGTCACCAAACCGTATCTTCCCATGAACGCGCGCCTAGAATCATCGACAACATTACAGCGCCTTCAGGTCCATCGTTATGAACTATCTTATATCGTGAAAGCCGTTGAAAGCGAAGACAAGTATTTGGAACAATTTCACCGGTGAGAACGCTGCCGGCAGAGAAATCATGCGGACTCCGGGCATCGCCGCGCAATCCCGCGATCCCTACGGCTAGCGGCAGAGTAACTAGATTTCGATGCCGTGGCTTGTCTTCCGAGCGGTGCGAGGCACTCCGCCCATATGCTGAATTCTTGTCCGCTCGAATGACCTTCTGCGTTCTCTGCGGTGAAACGGTACTACCGCTAAATGGCTTGCGGGTGAAGAGCCGACTTGATAAGCTGAATACGGATTTGGCTATTTCATGAGGTTTAAGCCATTGGATGAACAAGAGCTGACTCAAAAACAACAGGATTGGCTGTCGCTCTCGAGAAAAATCGGACCGGGGCTGATGACAAAAAGTGAACGGGAGGCGCTGGAAAAGCTCTATAAAAAAATGCTCCCGCGCGAGCAGCAGGAGCTTTTCGAGTACATCCGGGAGCATTTTGGTGAAAAGCAAACGGAACCGGCTGAGACGGAGGACGCTATTTCGGTTATGCAGCGTAAAATCTGGACTCCCCCCTCGCCCGCGCTCCAGGCAGCGCTGTCCCGAACCGGCGCTTCTCGACCGCGGCCCGACAAGGACCGGCCATGACTCGTAACCGAGAGAGCATTTCACCGCAGAGGACCCAGAGAGAGCAGCTAGAGAGAGAAACAATGCGGGGGAACCCGTTGAGGAGATTTAAATGCTGGATATAGCCTTTATTCGGAATAATCAGGACACCATACGCGATGGAATGCGCAAAAAAAAGATGACCATGGATCTGGATGAACTGTTGTCAATTGATGATGAATTGCGCAAGCTGCGGGCCGAAGTGGAAAAATTCCGTGCCGATCGGAACCGTATTTCCAAGGAAATCTCGAAGCTGAAAGGCGAAGATAAAGACCGGGCGGTCGCGGAAGTCAAAATGGCAAAAGAGGGACTTACCGAGAAGGAGCCCAAACTGCGGGATGCGGAAATCCGTTTTGAACAATTGATGTTACTGGTCCCGAATCCGCCATTGCCTGTGGTGCCCGAAGGGGAATCAGAAGAGGACAATGTGGAGGTTCGCCGGTTCGGCTCGCCCCCGGAGTTCGATTTTCCTCCAAAAGACCATCTCGAACTCGCTGAAGGCCTGGACATTCTTGACATGCCCAGAGCAGTTAAATTCGCGGGCGCTCGGATGTATTGCCTAAAAAATGAAGGCGCTATGCTGGAATTTGCGCTTTTCAAATTCACCCTGGATCATCTCGTCTCCAAAGGGTTTCATCCCATGATCGTCCCGCAGCTTGTACGCCGCGAAGCCATGATAGGAACAGGCTTTTTTCCTCTCGGGGAGGAGGACACATTTTTCATAGAAAAAGACCAGCTTTATTTAATTGGAACATCCGAAGTAGCACTCGTCTCATACCACATGGACGAGATACTGAATGAAAAGGAATTGCCAAAGCACTACTGCGGTTACTCAAGCTGCTTCCGCCGAGAGGCCGGTTCTTACGGGAGGGATACACGTGGCTTCTACAGGCTTCACCAATTCAATAAGGTTGAACAAGTCACGATCTGTGTGAATGACCAGGAGGTCTCCAGACAGGAGCATCAGATATTGCTTAATAATTCCGAAGAATTAATGCAGGCGCTCGGGTTGCCGCATCGTGTGGCGCTGGCTTGCGGAGCTGAAGTCGGTCAGGGACAGGTGATCAAGCACGAGATAGAAACATGGATGCCGAGCCGAGGGAAATACTCTGAAACTCACTCCTGCTCATCCTTACACGAATTCCAGGCAAGGCGGTTGAAAATCCGGTGGCGAAGCAAAGAAGGTAAGACTCAATATTGCCACACTCTCAATAACACGGCAGTGGCGTCGCCTAGGATATTGATACCGTTGCTGGAGAATTTCCAAAATGCCGACGGCAGCGTCACCATTCCACCAGCGCTCCGGCCGCTCATGAACGGCATGGAACGAATCGAACCGAAAACATGAGTTTTTGGCAAGAGTCGTACCGGGGAGGCTCTTTTTGCAAAAAGGGCCTCCCCGGACCCCTCCCCAAAAACTCCTATTATTTTCCGTGTGTGTCGGCTGAGGGGTAAAAGCGTGAGAGCATAGGTGACGACTGGGTAGACCTGTGTTTCAGCTTCGAAAGGAATGCTCGCTGAAAGCGAGCGCAATAGTTAGGAGTTTTTGAAGGAGGAGCAGGGGGAAATTTTTTGCAAAAAGTTTCCCTCCTGCATGTCTTAGTCCCAATGATAACATTGAAGAAAAATGCCGATCGGAGAGTGCGCAGGGGTCATCTCTGGGTCTTCTCCAATGAAATTGCGGAACCGGCGGTCTCGGAGCTGGAGCCGGGCTCGATCCATGAGCTACATGACCGCCGCGGCGAATTCCTGGGCATGGTCTATGCCAGCCCATCCAGCCTCATTGCTGCGAGGATCTTATCCAGGAACAAAGTGGCCATAGACCGCCAATTCTTTCATGAGCGAATCTTGTCGGCTCTGCAGAGGAGATCGCGTCTCTTCCCGGATAAAGATTTATACAGGCTTGTTTATGGAGAATCCGATTTCCTGCCCGGTCTCATTGTGGACAGGTACAGCCGCTTTCTTGCAGTGCAGAGCCTGACCTCGGGAATGGATCGCTTTTTGGAAGATGTGTTGGAAGCTCTAGTAAGCATTTTAGAGCCTGAAGGCATTTATCTTCGTAATGACTCACCCTTCAGGACTCTGGAGGGACTTCCTCAGGAAAAGAAACCGGCTTTCGGAACCGTTCCGGAGAGCGTCAACATAAATTCGCACGGCCTGGATTTCATGGTGGACATAGCGAACGGGCAAAAGACCGGGTTCTACCTGGATCAGGAAGCGAACCGTTCTCTCATGAAGAAGTACGTTTCGCCGGGAGCAACCGTCCTGGACCTGTTTTGTTACACCGGGGCGTGGGGATTACACGCGATTTCCGCGGAAGCAGCGGAAGTGACCGCGGTCGATTCGAGTCGCGCGGCGCTGAAATTGGCCGAGTCCAATGCTGAATTGAACGGCGTGCAGGAGCGATTCCATGCCGTCAAAGATAACGCCATTGATTTCTTGAAAAAGGCTCCGCGAAGCTGGGACATGATCGTATTGGACCCGCCCGCATTCATAAAGAGCCGCTCACAGATTAAAGAAGGCCTTAAGGGATACATCGACCTGAATCGCCGTGCGCTCGCTAAACTGAGGCCCGAAGGGATTCTGGTCACCTGCTCATGTTCGCATCACATGGATCGAATTACTTTTGAAGAGATGTTGTTGACTGCATCCAGGCAAAGCGGCCGTGAACTCCGCATCTTGGACACCCGCGGACAAGGTCCCGACCACCCTGTCCTGCTTTCCATGCCCGAAACACGCTATCTGAAGCTCATTGTAGCCCAGGCCGTTTAATGCCAAGATTCTTTTGAAGAGTGACTTCTGATCGGGGAGGGACTTTTTGCAAAAATCCATCTCGGTTAACTCTTAAAAGACCTCGCCTCCCTTCCAACCGGCGCTAGTGCAACATCTCTGCTCTTTTGGGCTTCAACATTTCCAGCAATTCATGTATATCAATGGAAACGGGCTGTTCTCCTTCGAAACCGAATACGCAGGTGTTGCCGGAGTTAATAGCGAAAGCAAAATATCCATCCGTATATTGAGCTATAAGGGTAGCCCCGGTGCAAGGCGCGTCCGTCACTACCATGTCTTTGTCCAGGACGAGGGTCATCAAGACCTGTTCGTCGTTCATGCTTCGTGCTCCTTCTTTCCCGGTATATGTTCATGGTGGCATGGGCCTCCATATGTAAATGACTTTATCACAAATCATAGTATTTTTCAATAGGTGGCATTGGTTTCACTAATGGTGGACACGAATCGGGGATCGAATTTGGAAGACAATCCGCAACAATCCGTCTCGATAGACGCGAGTCCCGTCGGTTCTTCTCTCTCCACACCTGATGATCATTATCCTAACATCACGGAACGTATGCTGCGGTTACTGGGAAATACAGATCAACCGATGCTGAGCTACATTTGGCGTGCGTGGCTGATGGCCCTCATTCCGAGTCTCGCGCTCACAGCACTGGTCGCGCTTTCAGCGGTATTCCGCGGAACTTCGGGTCAGAATCCGCCACTACTAGGCGAGTCACCATGGGGAATTACATTCGGCGCCTTGATCTTTTCCCCTTGGCTCGAGACTCTCCTGATGTGGCCGATTTTAGGATTGGTAAAAATCTTTACGCAAAAACCGTTAGAGATTGCAGTGGCGTCCGGGCTAATTTGGGGTGGACTGCATTCCCTCGCCATGCCTGGTTGGGGTTTGACAACCTGGTGGCCGTTCGTCGTGTTTTCTCTATGCTTCATGGCATGGCAGAAGAAGTCTGTTGGGAGGGCTATTACCGTTACCGCTTTGGTCCATACATGCCACAACGCATTAGCGATCGTTTTTGTCTTGTTGCCCATTTTTCTACTGGGGATTCCTTCTTCCGAATCCACAAATACACATCCCGGTCCGGGAACCAGTAGATCCACTGTCGAACAAGACAAGATTAAGGCACACCCAAAAGCGCCGATTCCCAGCGCCCCGCTTCAACAGCCCGCATCGAAAAAAGCCGTTGAAGCAACTGCCAAAGAGAAGCCTCTCCCGCCCCGAGTTCCGAATTTTCGCTGGGGATATGACGCTCTGCAAGTTAATCCGCGTCCATCGTCATCTCCTCTGGAAATGAAGAAAAATGGATCATCATCAAACAAAGGAATGGACGAATTTTCTCGTTCTCAAAGGGGAACAAAGCCGTCCGGACCTGAAAATCAAAAATATCGATGGGGCATGTAGTTTTATGGTATCCCAAATTTTTCTCCCATGTGGAATTCCCTCTTCTTAGGAGATCTCTATGATTCAATTGGAATCCGCGAAAGCGGGATTATGATTCCTGCGATTAAATACAAACCCGTGCACCCGGCGACCGCCGTGCTCATTTTCATTTTGGTCCTAATCGTCGCGTTGTTTTCGGCAAAGGGCGTAGCAGCAGGCAGTCCAGCCAATCTCATAATTAAATCCCGAGTCGACGCGGGCCCATGGACGACCGATTCTGCCGTTTACCCGCTCAAGGGGCAAAAAGTAATCTTGAAGATCGACGCCATTCCCGGCGGAACAGTAAGATGGTACCAGATCATTCCCGATATCTCGAAAATCTACAAAAACTGCAACCATCCCTGGGAGAAAGATCCGTATAAGTGGGTTGGGCTTGCCAAGATCGACTATTCCAAAAAAGAATTGGCAGCATGGCGGGGATGCTGGGAAATTGAACCGTTTTCCAAGAAGTCTCAGGACACGGCCGGAGCTAAGGCGCAGAAATCTTTGGGAGCGCCGAGCGTGGCAGGCGAGGAATCCCAGTACTATCACAAAGATGTAGGCAGCTTCTGGTTCCAGGTAGAGGTGGAACAAGGTCGCACGGGTACAACGCTCGCCGGGTATTGAGGACATCAGTGTGAAAGGCCTGCCGCCGCAAGTATTCAGGGTTTCGGTGCGGGAATCCGGAGGGTTTCTCGGATATCTGACGTCTTTTTTCAATGTTCCCGGAGTATTCGGATCTATTCCTTATCAAAGCAACAACTACATTGGTTCGGATTGTTGCGATGTGCTAACAGCCGCATACGGCAAATGGAAAGGGAAAGTTATTACGAAGGATTACAATGTAGATATGCTGGTAAGCCGCCTTCCCAAGCGAGCGACGGCGAACATCACTGAGGGGGTACCGGACAAAACACTGAAATGGGGCCAGGAAATGCGATCAGGGGACCTCATTGCAGTTAAATATTTGGGTGCGAAGCGGTACCAGCATATTGGCGCTTTATACAACGATGCGGACAAGGACGGTGTGCTAAGTGAAGGCGACCAGGTCATCCATGCGGGGCCGTGGCCTCTCCATTTTTCATATCTCAAAGAAGGCTGTTTTGACGGCCACGTGATTATCCTCGACCCTCAATTGTCTTTGCTCTCTTCCGGCGAGGCCCAGCCACTGCGAGTTGCTGAAGACCTTGCCAGGTAGGTGCGACAATTTCTTTCGGAGCTTACGATTAGATGAAGCTGACGACCAGACGACATTTCCTGAAGCAACTCGGAGGCGGTCTGCTTGCGGCAGGGCTGGTAGCCAGCTATCCCTTTGTTATTGAACGATACTTGTGCTCACAAATATGTATCGAATTCCGGTTCCCCGTCTCCCGGAGGCTTTTTACGGATTTCGGATTGTGCATCTTACTGACCTTCACTACGGACCTCTCGTTCCATTGGCAGTGATCCGTTACGTTGTTCATCGAACAAACCACCTTGGGCGGGACCTGGTTGTTTGCACAGGAGATTACATCCACATTGCATTCAGTGAAATCGATGTGGTTTGGCCTGTTCTCGCGCAGCTACATGCCCCTTTTGGCGTATTTTCGACACTCGGCAACCACGAACACTGGGTACATACTGAGCGATCTCAGCAATGGCTGGAAGCTAGCAACCAGGATCTCCGACACAAGGTGAAGGGAATCCAAAAAGATGGGCAGCGGCTCTGGTTCGGGGGAGCGGGCGACCTGTGGGAAGATCACGTGGAAATCGATCATCTTATGCGAAACGTTCCGGATTCGGAATGTAAGATCGTCCTCGCTCATAATCCGGATACTGCGGACACGAATTTTTCAGCGCAAGTCGATCTGATGATCTCGGGCCACACACATGGAGGTCAGGTGAATATTCCTTTTGTAGGCCCAGCCGCCTTGCCTGTTGCAAACAAGACTTACTCCAACGGTCTGAAGAAATCTCCGCGAGGACTCAACGTTTTTATTTCGAAAGGAATCGGCTGGGCGGGATTCCCTGCGAGATTTAACTGTGCTCCGGAAATCGCAGTTCTCGAAATGGTCCCGGACGATCCGAAACAGGGCTGATTCATATGGCTTGTGCATAGCATTCTGAGTGCAACTTGCTTTGGTGTGCCACCCGCCTTAGATCTCCATACTGAGGTAACCCAGGGGTATAGTACCATGCAAAAACTCGTCTGGATCTTCACGCTTACCGTGCTCCTCTTCGCCTTTCAGGATGCCGCATTTAGTCAAGACGATTCCATGTTTCGACTTCGATGCTCTTTGAACAAAGGCGATACTGTGGACAAGGTTAAGAAATTCTACAATATTTCCTCGGACCCAAAGAAGTGGGATCGGCCGACACCGGGCGGAACAGCCTATCAATATCATTTTCCTGAATATGGTGTATGGGTGTTCCTTAATCCCAATCTACAGATCAGTAGCCTCAGATTTGATCGTCCGTTTGCCGGAAAGATTGGTGATGTCGCCATCGGAGACACAAAAGACGATGTTCTCCGCATTAAAGGTAAGCCGGGGAGCGAATCCGATGGGCTTCCTGATCAAGAAGTTATGGAAAAACGCGGCAAGCTGAAGTGGCGATATTCTCGACGCCTTGCCTGACCCGGCGCCCAAGCGCCTGGTAATGAAAGCCTTTGAGGAAATAGCAGGGTTGGATGTTTCACCGCCGGCATTCTGCACTGCCTCGATTTACAAAGTGGGTACACCATCTTTCGAGCGATATGAGTTCGGGTTGCTCAGCGGTAGGCTCCAGAGCATTTTGTCCGGACATGGCATAACGGAGTAATTCACGAGCGCCTTGTACCCACCATGTCCGATCTGCTCCACGGTGCTTGTCGATGCTACGTTGTTTTGTCAGGCCTAAGGGCGAATCGGTTCCTGATATTCATTGTGCGGAACGAGTTCACAAAAGATAAATGTGCTCAATTCTTGATTTTGCCATTATCGCACATTAAAAATATGTTAATATTATTGTCATTGCAGATGATTCAAAATTCCGTTTAATCAGTTTTCGCGAAGCAGTTGCGTGGTCGGGAGGTAAAGGACGTTTGAAGGAAATTATGCAAGCCATTAGCTGCTTAGTGGCGATTCTATTAATTACTCAGATTTTAATCCCGTCTTTCAGTTTGGCGCTGATCAGGAACCACCGTTACGGAACAAGCGACCAAGAAATCCTCGACCTTTGAAACGGATTTGCTCGAACTATTCTCAAAAGAAGCCGGGAAAGAAGTCGCGCTGACAAATATCCCCCCATTATACGTGGAACCGCAAATGCCTGGAGAAGGCATTTGGGTAAAACAAGAGTTATCAGAAGGGGACAATTCCTCGCCACTCATTTACAAGACTTTCTATCGTCCCAGCAGCGAATACCCTAATGCAATAGCTTACATGATGCTTCTCAATATGAAGCAGATTTCGCCGAAGATGTATCTCGGATCTGCCGAACCGTATTGGAAGGATTCTTGCCCTCGGCTTGAAACAGCCGACCAGTCTCGCCTTTTGGCTATTACCAATGCCTTGTGGATAACCAAGCACGCTGGAAGAGGAGGAATAATTCTCCAGGGTGAAGTCTTGAAACCAATGGAAAAGGGAGTTGCGACTATAGTCTTCTACAAAAACGGTTCAGTGGACATTGCTGCATGGAGCGATGAAATCCCGGTTTCAGAAGTTCAAGATGCCCGGCAGTTATTGCATTTGATTGTTAAAGACGGCCAGATATTAACCTCCATAGTCAGAAGAGGGGTACTTATTTCCGCGGAGATCGGACTCGGTTCTCTCTTAAATGAGGAACAGCCGATAACAATGGTCCCGGCGTCTGCTCCGGGAGAAAAACCGACATCCAAGATGAACTTCACGTCCGGAGACCTCTGGTTCCTGGGTACTCGGAGCGCCTTCGGCATCCGACCTGATGGAAACCTGGTGTTTGCCGTGGGACATCATATCGGCACGATAGATCTGGCAAAAGCGCTGGTGCTGGCCGGATGTGTTCGAGGAATTCATGGAGACGCCAATCCCGGCAACTGTCTGGGTGTCCTTTATCCCCGTGATACAACCGGAAAAATAGCGGATAAAATTCGGCTGTCGCCTGCTCAGAATAAAAACACTGTTGATCGATATCTTAAAAGGGGTTGCTCAAAAAGACTTCTTTGCTTTTTTCAGGCGCACACCCGAGGGAAGCTAATTTTGGCGAAAAGAGAAAAGAGTGGTGAAAAACTCTTTTTCGATTCATGGAACAGCCCCCGGACGCCTTAAGGAGCAAGAGAAATACTCGTTGCGGCTGATTAGTTGGGTTCGGAAGTCTCAGGTATTCCCAATACCGGGTAAAGTTCCATGGGTTTCTCTATCCCCTTGAGCGGCACGGTCCTCGCCGATCCCAATTCAATATCTCTTTCAATCCTGTCTCGTACTGCCTGAGTTATCAAGATCTCGCCGCCATTTCGGTCCGTTTGGGCTTCAACTCGGAAAGCAATATTGATGGCGCTCCCAATCGCGCCATATTTCTTGCGTTCCTCCGAACCAATGTTTCCCACAACCAAGCGACCGCTGTTGATACCTATTCCCATTCGCAATTCAGGTAATCCAAGAACGAAATTTCCATTGTTCAGTTCAGGCATAGCCTTCTGCATATCCAGGGCACACCGAACAGCTCTTTCTGCCGCATCTTCGATGAACCGAGGAGCGCCGAATAACACAAGAATCCCATCTCCGGTGAACTCATCGATCGTTCCACCGTGTCTCATAATGATATTAACCATTTGATCCAAGTATCTATTGATTACTTTAAGGACTACGGGAGGTTCCAAGGCTTCTCCCATGGGGGTAGAACCCCTGAGATCCGACACCAGTACTGTGATGTCCCTGACCTCTCCCGTGAGATTGACCCCTCCGGGCGATTTCAGGATTTCCGCGACAACATCATCGCTCATATATCGTCCAAACGTCTCCCGTATCTGGCGCCGATCTTTCTCTGTCGAAACGGCACGAGAAATCAAGAATCCGGCCGCTGCCGGTAAAAAGACGAAAGAAGACTCAGCCACGGGAATATCCAATAGTCTCCAACCAAACAGTAAGATAAGGAAAAGGGCATAAATGCTATATAAAACCAAATACAGCACTACCGCACGATAAAAGCGAAGCCTGAGCGCCCGAGCCAAAGGCCCCAAGAAAACAAGAACCGACACCATTACCGGTATAGGAAGAGCCCCTACTTCATGAATAAACCTGCCAGTGAGCATTGTATCCAAAGCACTGGAGTGCAGTCTGCTAAGCACAATTGGCTCTTCTTCCACGGGACTCGCTCCCCTATCGGTGGTGCCAGTCCAGGCAATGGACACAATAACTATTTTGTCTTGTACCTCTCTAATATCTCGCGATCCTCGTGTTTTTCAAGCACGTCCCAGACCGGATAATTCTTAAAATTTTCCCAAACGTCACGTGGCCAATTTAGGAGCATTCGTCCCTGTAAATCGACAGGGATTTTCACAGTCCCGCCGGGATGATGGATTTCAATCTGATTCTCGTCAAAAACGATTTTTTTTGGATCCGCATTTAGATAGGTCACCAATGCGGCTAAACTAAGACTGGGTACAAGACGATTTTTTAAACCTACGAAGAGCCGAGTCCGGCGATAAATCCCATCTTCATCAGGGCTAGCATTGATATGACCAAGCCCCTTAGTTCCCATTGTAATGTCCGATAGTGGGATAGTGGAGTCTCTCGGATCTTCAAATGTCAGAAATTTGAATTCTGACGGCACAGAGATGGCCCAGGCCTTTTCATACACACACGCTATTTTCCTTAGTGTTGTCGGGTCGGGGAGTTCGGCTCTTGACTCCAGATCGTTCTTGATGAAGGCAGTGGCCATCATAACACGGCCCGACTTGGAAACGGCCTTGGCTAATGCTTCATCTCCTTCTTCGCTCCGTCCTCGTGAAGCATACATGATGTCGAAGACAATTACTTTGGCGCCCAATTCCGTAAGCCTGTCAACGATTCGGGCGCTTAATCCTCTATCCCAAGGCCACTGACCGTATTTTTTAATACTCTCATCGTCAATGTCCAAGTGAACTATCTCAGTATTATGTCCCGATTTGGCAAATAGGGACAACTTCAAATCGTATATCTTGTTGTTTAACCATCGAAACGGCTGCGGCGCGAGATAGATTATGAAGGGCGACAGGACAGCCCACGAGATACTAAGCAACACCCCTGCCAGCAGGATTCTACGGCCGTCCCAGCCTGTCGAAAATGCCATTACTTAGGCTCCGAGGCGCCTTACCAGTTAGTATTCCGTTATTAATTACCCGCCATCGTGAGGAGTGAACGGTAGCGCAGACACCGTCCGTATGCCGGAATTACCGACATAATCCAGGTCCAATCGGCAACCTTCACTATTGGAAATTGTTCCGCTCCGCACGAACTGAAAATCTCCAAAATCCTATAACTGAATATTCTTAACCAAGCCAACTATTCTTTCCCAACTTTTTCCTCTTCGGGTTTGAGGCCTTGACCGCCCGTGACCCCTCCGGGTTTCACACTTTTCGGCGCCATGAGTTCGAGGGTAATCCCACTGCTGCCGGCAGCCTTCAGAATAACGGCTTGTCGATTAAAGCCGTCATCCTGAGCTAGATTTTCGATTTTCGAGGCGAGGGCCGCAAGTTGCGCACTATCTGTGTGAGGAATTCTGATTACGGGTTGGCTTTCGGATGGCTTAAAAGGATCAAGTTTGAAAGGTTTTGAGGATGCATAAAAAATAATCACGGCTTCCATGATTTTTTCACTCGCAGTCACTTGAATAGTCGAATCAGGCCCGAACAAAGTGTAGGTCTTACCGGGGAGAATGAGGTTATCAGGAGATTCTCCGTTCGGAAACAAAACCATAACGTCTCCTTTCGGAGATACATTGAGCGCCATGACATAGGCTTTGCTAGATGTCTCGAAATTCAAAATAATCGGTTCTCCTTGCGAGAAAGTTTCGCCCTCCTTCTTTTGGGTCCAAACCTTTAGCCCGATTTCATTAGGTCCCTTCTTGCCGGCCGACATCCAGACTTGCCTGGGGTCTGAATTGCTTTCCGAAGCTGCAAATGCAGCGGTTGAATTCAGTGCAACACTTCCTATAAAAATGCTCAAGATGAGAATGATTTTCCAAGATGCCTTCATGGACCAAGACCCCCTTCTTTTCGGTAAAGCGTTGACCTCCTACCTACTTGACTCGAGCGTTGACTTACTGCTGGAAAATTAGTGGCCAAAACCCAATAAATGTGACACCGTCACTACTTTTCTGCAATTTCGCCAATTGTCCTCAAGGAAAGAATTGAACCGAATCGCCGGCCGTTACCATTCCGGCTGCGAAATGCGAGAGAACTATTCGCCGCCTACGAACTCTTTCTTCTCCTGAAACGGCCTGCAAGCAGCATCATTGAACCTCTCCTACCAATATAAACGGGGCCCAGAAGAATGGATGATCGTAACCCGCCTGCCGGATATCTGATCTTGCCAATTTCAGTGCTTCAAGTCTCCCCTTTCCGGATTTCAAATGTCTAAAAAAATTCTCCACGAGGGTTACCGAAGAGCGCTCGGCGACACTCCACATGCTCATTAGCACACTTCGAGCACCGGCGTATTGAAAAGACCGCCCCATGCCCATGGTTCCTTCACCGGAAATTCTTTTTCCCAGGCCTGTCTGACACGCAGTCAGGGCTACTACTTCGGCATTCATTTTCAGACCGGCGACTTCGCTCATTCGAAGATACCCGTCAGTTCCCGCAGGAATCAATGAAAGTATCAGAACCGGCTCCATAATGCCGGGCAAATCACTCCCAAAATAACCGTGCGTAGCGAAAATTATCTGTTCGTAGTTGCTTAAACCGGGTACAACTTGTTTCAGGAACTTATCCTTGCTCGCATCCAGGCCCGTATGACATTCGGCGCTTCCACCGTACATCGCAGCAAGATTCTGTGCCAGCGTTGACGTCAGAGGTAGTCTTGGAATGTTTTCGCCGAAAACGGAATCCTCCGCCATAGCATTCATGAGATCGATGCGGTGCTGCTTGACTCTGGGTGCCGGCTCCTTCTCGTCAGTAGTTTTCGCCCGCGTATCCTCAGCCTGGAAGACCGGATCCGCGTATAGCAGCAGTTTACCGTCTTGGTTCTCACTTTTTCCATGGATCCGAGCAAGCGTTAACGCTGTAACGGATTGATAATATGAAACGGGGTTACGGTCTCCCACGAATTCGGCCCCGGCCGTGTAACGGAATCTCTTTGTCAGCCGCCACCTTGCCGCCACTGTTCATGGGCAACATCTCAAAAGGAATCACGCCCAGCGAATCATCCGGGATCACGACTACGGGACTACTGGCGGGTATGGTAGAAAAAGCGTCGGCAAGGATCAGATCGTATAGCCGCTTCCCTGCGGCAAAATCAAAAGTCCGCAACTTGCTCTTTATGTCATCACCTGGTGTGATCTCCACGGGTTCACGAAACCTACGCACAAGACCGTCGATCTCTTTCCTTGTGATCGGCTTAAAATGGCAGCTTACGAGATTCTTTCCCTTTGCTACATATATCAGTATCCCGGGATCGGTCACATGGTACGCGAGCGTCCATTCATCATCTCGCAATGCAGTCTTATTCAAATCCATTGGCTGAGGATAATGTGTGGCCGCAAACAGAGGATATTGATCTCGAAGCATATCCACGTGCGCGGCAAATTTTTCTTTAACCTCTTTGACCTGAGGCTCAAGAGAGGCAATTTGATCTTTGTTTTCGTTCTCATAGGCATTCTGAAGGTTCTTTGTCAGAGAAGCCAGTTCGTCTGTGAGTGATGCGTCTTGGTCGCGAACATCCGGAGGTATGTCGTATCCTCCGTATTCCGCTCTTCTCGATATTGCTTCAGCAAAAATCCTGGCCCTGGTGTATTCCGATTCCTTGAATGCCTCCAAGGGTTTCTTCATCTTCACTAGAATTCTGGCAAGGCCTTCATACGGCGTTGTTCTGTAGAAGCCTTCTATCCTCACATCGAAAAATGTTTCTCGTTCGGCGGGGCTCAGACCGGATCTGATAGCTTCAGTGTGTTCGACTGCTTTACGATAGTACTCCACGGCTTTAGAATCGTCGCCCATACCTTCGTAGGCTAAGCCAAGCCCAGTGCAAGATGTGAACAGATTGCGGGCGCTTCTGTTCAACTCGGCGGATTGGAACAGCCGCTCATAGTATTTCTTGGCTGAAAGATAATCGGCTTTGACCAAGTATAGTCTGCCGAGGGAGCCGGGATAACTTGATTCCATTATGAACGATTCGGCCTTATCAACCTCTCCCATATCCAGATACAGATTGCCTATATTGCGGCATGCAGCACGTGTTGGTAGGCCTATTCTTTTTGCAAATCTCCAGCCCTTGCTGAAAATAATTTAGGGCTTTATCGTATTCTCCGGATGTCTGATAAATAAAGCCAAGGTTTTCAATTACGTGCGCTTCTCCCTTTGTAATGCCCATTTTACGAAATTGCTCCAGCGCCTGTTCAAATAGCGATGTTGCCTTCTGGTATTGACCTCTCGAGCTAAAAATCGCCCCAGATGTACGAGTATTCGTGATTGGTGCAGTGCGATGCCGGTCGTTTTCGAGAGCGCCAATCCCTCTTCGAAACGAGCCAATGCGTCGCGATAGCGCCCCCACTCTGCGTAAACTCTGCCTTGACTAATAAGGGCTTGCGTTTCCCTCCGTTTGTCACCATATAGCCGTGCCCTATCCAATGTTTTCTGATAATAATCGGATGCAATACGGTATTTACCTTGAGCAAAGTCCAAGTCTCCAAGCCCACCCAATGATTCTTGCTCAATTCTTGGCTTCCTGATTTGCTCGCCGGTGGAAAGCGCCTTTTGAAGATAATCCGCCGCCTGGGAGTATGACCGATCAGCGTGTACCACAACTCCGGTTTCTTGCCTGATGTACACCTCTATTTCAGGATTCTTGATTTCCGAAGCAGCTTGCAACCCCCTTTGAAGATGCTCCCAGTTTCATCATATCGCCCCTGAAATTTGCAAACCTCTGCCCAGTTCCAAAGCGCCCACGCCACGCCGGTCTTGTCCCCGCAATCTTCCGCTATTTTAACCGCTTGCGAGATGTCCTTCATCGCTACTTCATATTGGCCTCGAGCTTTGTGCACGTTACCGATATTCCTCGTCGCCGCAGACAAGGCTTTACAGTTTCCGCTCTTCTTCGCCTCTTTGATCGCCTTTTCATTGTATTCCAATGACTTGTCAAGCTCGCTGCGCCACAGGTGAATGAGACCTAGCTGCACGTAAGCTCGGGCCACGGCCCTAGCTATATCTTTTTCTGTGCAATCCTTAAGGCTTCTTGCAATTTGGAAACGGCCGTGTCCAGTTCCGCTTTTGTGCTCCCTTCTCTTGTGAGGGCTTCAGCCTGGTCGAACAAGGCTTTGATCCTTGCTGCGTCGGCGCCGACGGGTCCATGAATTCCTGACCGCTGTTTCCCTTTATCGGAATCAAAATCCAAAGCCTCCTGCTCTAGTAGCCTTTTCCCTTGGCCTTCCACCCCCATCTGATTTTTGTTTTTTCCCCAAGGGCCCTTACAAAATGAGGGTTCTGAACTTAGCACAAGGCCAGAAATCACTATCCCCATAATAGAAATTAGGCTTTTTGATCGTATAATCATTCGGATCTCCTCCTGTGGGAGCCGGAAGTGCAGAGCCACATATTCCGGCTTGAGGTACTGGAGGGCGGTGAGTTGATTATTTCACCCGTTTGCGGATTTCTTAGCGGTTTTTCTTGGGCATATTTACATATCACATGAATCTATAACCGATTAATATTATTTAAGTGTTAATAGCCCAAACTGGAACGATTTTACAGAAATTTCATTTCTGTTGCAACGCATTTAGGGATTTGCAGGATAACCCTTCAGTCACAGCCGGCGAAAGAATGTCATTGCGACCCCGTTGAAAAACAGGGGAAGCAATCTCGCGGCTTTGAGGATTGCTTTCCCACGGAACGCGGGATTTCATTCCTCGCAAGGATAAGTTGGGGCCTGTCATGCGAGAGCGTAACCGAGACCTGTCATTGCGAGCGAAGCGAAGCAATCTCTATTCTCATGCGTGGCAGAAACAAATCCGGGATTGCTTTATCCCTTCACTCCTCGTAATGACAAATTCACGCCCCTCCTGACGATAGGTTACGTTTGCAGGAGCTGCCAAAATGTCGTCCGTTGTTGCCCGATTAGGGAATGTGATGCCCTGTAGCTCCTGCGAAGCAGGAACGACAGGCGAGCACTATTGCCGCTCTATGAAACTACAGCGCAAGCGGATCCGGCTGTGTGGGTCAGAGAGACATGGATAGCCGATACGTTCATGGAATCGGCTGAGCCGATGCTTGGATAAGAGGTGTATTGTAGGCTGGGTCCCCTCGCCGCCGCCAACTACTATGGCGGCAGGGGTTATTCCTCTGGAAAAACCGGTCCCGAACGCCTTAACGGCAGCTTCCTTGGCTGCAAATCGGGCAGCGTACGCTTCCACAGGTCTGGCAGCTTTTTCGCAGACGGTGATTTCTTCAGGGCGGAATACTCTTTCGATGAACCGTCTGGCCCAGGGTCGGTCGAGAATCCGCTGCATTCGTGGTATTTCCACCAGATCGACGCCTATCCCGAGTATCACGTTTCAACCCTCTCCCTGAGAATCGCGTCAACCACCTTACAAGCTTGGACCGTGTACCCGGCATTGTGAGCCCTCACAATTGAGGCCCCCTCATGACGGCCGCAGTAATTGCTGCCACGGTTCCTATGTCGCGCTCCGCGGGAATCGGTTGATCTAGAATTTTTCCAAGAAACGCTTTTCTAGCGGGCCCTACCAGAAGATGTTTTCCAAGATCTTTGAATATTTCCAACCGATTCAGCAGGAAAAGATTTTGATCGAACGTTTTGCCGAACCCAATTCCCGGATCTATAACAATTTTTTCAGGAGAGACACCGGCACGCTCCAATACAGTGATCCTTTCTCGAAAAAAATTGTAAATATCATTGGGAAAGGATTCGTAACGTATTTCCTTCTGCATCGTCTTGGGCGAGCCTAGCATGTGCATCACAATCACGGCAGAACCGGATTCCCGCGCCAGATCTATCATACTTGGATCATCTCGAAATCCTGTTATGTCATTAATTATCTGGGCGCCGGCTTCAATGGCGATGTCTGCAACGGGCCGGCGTCGAGTATCGATTGAGACCACCGCATCCGGCCAGTTCTCAAGAATACCATGAATTACAGGCCGAATTCGGTTTATTTCTTCCTCAATATCAATTGGTAAGGAACCCGGACGGGTCGATTCGCCGCCTACATCAATTATGTCGGCGCCGAATTCCAACATTTTCAGAGCCGCGCTTATGGCCACTTCCGGATCAAGGTGTTTGCCGCCGTCGGAAAAGGAATCCGGCGTTGTATTCACAACGCCCATGACCAGAGTGTGTGCGGACGGATCCAATTTACAGGAAGGCAGTGGAATTAGCGGTAGAGTCATGGATTCATTGAAATCGTGATGTCGACAAAGAGTAGGGCAACTGGTGAGTCGCTCCCATTGGACTAATTTCTGCTGCATTCCTTAGAAAGGGCTTTGAAATTTCAGGATGTATTTTCTCCCCTTCTCCCAACCAGGGGAAAGGGAGTCAAATCCCCCTCCCGGACAGGAGGGGGAAAGGGAAGGTGTGTTTTGATCCAGATTCAATACGGAGTGCTACAATTTCACGGTTTTCCGGGGTCAGGAGCGCTTGTGGGTGTGCCCATGACCAAATCGCGACGGTCCGGCTGGGTAACTTCGGCTGTCTCTTTGTCCTTTGCTTGGGAAATCGGTTTTTCCATGGGCGGGAGTTCCCGTCCTTGCATCAGGACTTCTAATTCTTGCGAATTTAAAGTTTCGCGCTCCAGCAACGCTTCCGCGATTTTTTGTACTGTTCCTTTGTTTTCAGCAATGACCGATGCAGCTCTCTTATAGTTCTCCGTAACAAATCTACGGATCTCAGTATCTATAGTCATTGCTGTCTCTTCCGAGAAATCCCTATGACGGGCAAATTCTTTTCCCAGAAAGATTTGCTCCTCTTTTTGACCGAATGTCAACGGCCCTAGCGCATCACTCATGCCCCATTCACAGACCATCTTCCTGGCCAACTCGGTGGCACGCTGTATGTCGTTGCCGGCCCCAGTAGTCATGTGATTGAGAAACATTTCTTCCGAGGCCCTTCCACCCATTAGCACAGCGATCTGGGCGAGCAGATAATCCTTGGCATAGGTATGACGGTCATCGATGGGAAGTTGCTGAGTTACTCCCAAAGCCCGGCCTCTGGGGATGATTGTCACTTTGTGAATCGGGTCTGACCCCGGCATCATTCGCGCTACGAAAGCGTGCCCCGCTTCGTGGTATGCTGTGTTGCGCCGTTCTTCCTCTGAAAGAACCAGACTTCGCCGTTCCATTCCCATCAGGACCTTGTCTTTCGCGTATTCAAAGTCAAACATCGCGATCTGGTCGCCATCTCTGCGCGCCGCAGCTAAAGCCGCTTCATTCACGAGATTTGCCAGATCCGCCCCGGAAAAACCGGGGGTCCCTCTACTGACGGTTTCAAGATCCACATCTTTCGCCACAGGCGACTTTTTCGTATGAACCCTAAGAATTGCCGTCCGGCCACGTATATCCGGAGGCGGCACAACCACCTGTCGGTCAAAACGACCAGGCCGTAAAAGCGCGGGATCGAGCACGTCGGGCCTATTCGTGGCGCTGATCAGGATGACTCCTTCGTTAGTTTCAAATCCGTCCATCTCTACCAGCAATTGATTTAGGGTTTGCTCGCGTTCGTCGTGGCCTCCGCCGAGTCCGGCGCCTCTGTGACGTCCGACTGCGTCGATTTCATCTATAAATATTATGCAGGGGGCATTCTTCTTCCCTTGTATGAATAGGTCCCTCACTCGGGATGCGCCCACTCCAACAAACATTTCGACGAAATCGGATCCGGAAATTGAGAAAAAAGGCACGCTGGCCTCTCCGGCCACAGCTTTAGCCAAAAGGGTTTTCCCCGTTCCCGGAGCGCCCATTAGAAGAACGCCTTTGGGGATCTTGCCACCGAGGCGTGTGAACTTCTTTGGATCCCGGAGGAATTCTATCACCTCACGTAATTCTTCTTTGGCCTCTTCTACACCCGCCACGTCATCAAAAGTTACTTTGTTCTGAGCTTCATTTATCAGGCGAGCGCGACTCTTACCGAAGCTCATTGCACGCCCTCCCCCGGCCTGCATCTGCCTCATGAAGAAAACGAACACGCCGATTAGGAAAATCATAGGCAACCATGATACAAGGGCTGTCAAGTACCATGGGTTATCATCCTCCGGCATTACCTGGATCTCAACCCTGTTCTTCTTCAGTGCCGGTATATAGCTCGTTATCATCTTGCGGAGCGAGCGTCTTGAAGTTGCCGGACCCGTCCAAGTAGGAGCCCCGTATGCGATTACCCTGAAGGTAAACCGATTTTATGGCTCCCTGGTCCACTTCCTGTGTAAACGTGCTATAACGTTATCTCTTTTTGGGATGGTTTCGTCTGGTTAAAAAGATGAAACATGAAGATCATCACCAGACAGATGATTAACCAAAGCCCTACATTTTTATATATATTGTTCAACCAATTCTCCGATCAGCCGATTTGTCCAATGAATTAGGATTAATATACCACGAAGAACACGTATAGGCAAATGGCACGAGTCCACTCGATTTAAGATGTGTTATCGAACCTCCGTTGTCAAGATCGGCCGAAGCATAAGGATCATGGAGAGGGGCTCTTTGTGGGGCAGCTTTCCAGCATCCCATTCCCCAAATGCACATAATGACAATGTCAGAAAACGCTGCTCCAGGATAATGCGAACTTTCTGATATCCATAAATTACCATTTGACAAAATGCCTTTCCGAAATTAACAACACTGCGGACGAAATGCCCTGGAGGGAATCCAGAATGAAGGCTCTTGTTGCAAAATTTAGTCTCGGCAGAGAAGTTTGGGACCGTTTCAAATCACGGTTATTCAGTCGTCCGACAGAATCGCAGGCTCTGTCACTGGAACTAACTGAAATACCTGAATTTTCTATCATCGGATCGCAGTGGGTCAAGATACGGACAATAATGTCCGGCATCTCAGGAATGGATGAGAGTTTATTCATTCACAACGATTTGTCACCTTATGCTGCCTTTCTGTCATTCCCCTTTATTCCGGGACACGAAAACCTGGGGCTGGTAATACAAACAGGGCGAGACGTCGATAGCATTGAAGAAGGTGAACGAGTTATATTGGACCCGGTACTGTCATGCAGGCCAAGAGGCGTGAGCCCCCCCTGCCCCTCTTGTGCACGGGGAGAACCTTCGGCTTGCCGCAATTTCGATAAAGGCCTTTTGGGGCCCGGTATTCTCATCGGTGCTTGCAGAGATACCGGGGGTGGTTGGAGCGATGGTTTTATTGCACATAGAAGTCAAGTTCGTGTGTTACCTCAGGATATGGAAAGCGATCATGCAATCCTTGTCCCCGAATTCACGCGGGCCGTCAGAGCTGTATTGCAGCATCCACCCTCACCCGGTGACTCGGTGATCGTGGTGGGGGCACGTCCGCTTGGCTGTCTGACTGCTATGGCTCTCCGTTTGCTCCACCCCAACGTTAATGTTTTGATGGTGGAAGAGTACCCTCTGCCAACTGACCTGCAAGCCAAGTTCAGTGATAATCATGTGACTCTCTCGCTTGGGATTGATTTGGCTTATGAAGAAGTGGCCCAGTTTGTTAAAGGCGCTGTTCGCTATCCGGAAGTGGGTCGCCTTACAATGGAAGGGGGGGCCGATCTTGTCTATGAGACGACAGGAACTGGAGAAAACATTGAGCATGCCCTCAGGTTCACGGGTGAGGGCAGAAAGCTCGTTCTGCTGGACATGAATCGACCTATGGGGTTCGATTTTTCTCCTCTGTGGCTTAAGAATATCAGAATGTTTGGGACCCTTTTTTCAGGTAGGGATTCTTACAAACAAGGAGTACTCGAAACCTTTGATATCGCGCTCGGATTGGCGTCAATGGAGAGCGTCTCTTTCGGCGAGTTAATTACACATAAGTTCAGGTTGGAAGATTATCATTCCGCTTTCCAGACGCTAAAAGATCGCTCCTCAAATAGTGCCATGAAGGTCATTTTCCAGCATGTTATGTAAAACTGCAAAACGATGAGCAGAGTGCGCCGAGAACGCTGTGCGGGAAACGCGTAAAAAATCCGAGAACCCTTTTTTGTGAAAATGCGGGGTATTTCGCTTTCTGCCGTACCCTATCTCTCCGCGTCCTCTGCAATTCTATGTGGTGAACCACCATTCTTACGTGAGGCATGTCGTGCCGCTAAAAAAAATCCAATTAATAATTCGGGATGCAGGCATCGGCTCGAGACGAGCGGCTGATCAGATCATCCGCGAAGGCCGTGTCACGGTAAATGGCGCAGTAGTAAGCGATCCCGCGGTCATTGCGGATCCTGAAAAGGACCATATCAAAGTCGATGGCAAATTGATTAAATACCTGGAACCAATTAAGGTTTATTATCTTTTTAACAAGCCTCGCAATGTGGTCTCAACGATGAAAGATCCCGAGGGACGCCCGTGCATCGGCGATATCATGAAGACGGTCGGGAAAAAGCTGTTCCCGATAGGCCGCCTTGATTTTGACGCAGAAGGTCTGATGATACTGACCAATGACGGTCAATTCGCCCAAAAGCTTAGTCATCCTTCCCATCGGGTTCAGCGAAGTTATCTTGTAAAAGTGCGTGGCAATCCAGACGATAAATCGCTGCGTCGGATTCGAAAAGGAATGGATATTGGAGAAGGGGAGCGTCTAGGAGAGATTGAATTTTCCGTGATCAATAGGCAGAAAACCACCACATGGATCAAATTGGCTCTGTTCGAAGGGAAAAAGAACGAGATAAAGCGGATTTTTTTCAAGATCGACCACCCGGTTCGAAAGATACGCAGGATTAGTTTCGGGCCGTTCAGTTTGGGCAGCCTGCCTGTCGGCCAATGGAGGCCTTTTACAAAGGACGAGCAAGCTAAGTTGTCGTCAATGTTTAAATGAGCGAATGTATCTCAACGCGAAGAACGCAAGAATAAAGCAACCTTTGCCCGAATCGGATAATCGGAGGGATTTCCGAAATTGTCCTACGGTATGTGATCCGGGGCATCTTTTGTGGGGGTCGTTCGTGAACTGCCCGAACTCACAGGACTTCTCGAAGGGCTCGTTAATGCGTACCGTTGGCCGCAATTCTGAGACAGTTTCTTCCAGCATGAATGGGCCGGTAGGTGGGCGCCCACATGGAAGGCGGCGCGCATGCCGGTTCAGCCCGAGACTTAGCTCGTGTTGGCCATGGTGGACCCATGTGTCCGCCATACTGCCCTCTTGCCGGATGGCGGACAGGAGTTGACAAGTTGACTGAATATCTTCTACTGTGATCTAAGTGAGGCACCAGGATCATAAGGGGAGGAGGAATCATGCAAGACGGAAGGATAGCGCGAGTTACCGAAGTTATAGCGGGTTCGCCTAATAGCTTCGACGACGCAATCAAATTGTGCTTCGAACGAGCAAGCAAAACCTTGAGAGGCATTACGGGGATGAAGATCACGGAATTAAGAGTAAACTGCGAAGGGGGCCAAATTCAGGAATACCGTGCCAGAGCCGAGGTGATTTTTCTGCTTGAGGATTAGTTTCCATACACCAAGATACAATTTTTGCTGATCTTGGCGTTGCCTCACTTATCCCAACCATATTCTAAAACCAAAGTTACTGATATACTGCCTGCGCCGTTTCAGCGTCCCCTTGTAGGCGGGATGCTCTCGGCCAGTCTTTGCGATAGGCCCGTCGATTGAAATCACAGGTTCTTACTCTCTCAATTCTTATTTTAATCTGGATTGTTGTTATCTCGATTATAAATCCCGCGGGGGAATTTATGATCAATGATGACTGGGCCTTTGTGCGAACTCTCGAAATCCTTGTCTCAGAAGGACGCTTGGCCCCAACAGGTTGGGGTCCCAGCTGGGCGCCGGGAGGCCCCGCGCTCCTGACACATCTCATCTGGGGCCGACTGTTCACATATTTTTGGGGATTCTCACTGACAGGACTTCGTGTCTCTGTGCTCGTCTTAGGAATTTTGGGATCAGTGGCTATGCTCATTCTGCTGCGATTATCGAAGGCCGGTGTCGCTGAAGCATTCTGGGCAACTCTAACGATGGTTTTCAATCCTCTTTTCCTGTCTCAAAGCTTCACTTATATGACCGATGTGACGTTCACATCCATGATGATCTTCTCTTTGCTGTTTCTCGCCATGGGAATCGACCACCGCAAGATCCACATTGTTGCGCTTGGACTAATTTTTGCCCTGCTAGCTATACTGACTAGGCAACTCGGCATAGTAATACCCGTAGCCTTTGTTCTGATATGCTTCGTCCATCCCGCGGGCTTGAGTGTGGGAAAATGGAAGGCGCTTTGCCTGACGCTCATTCTCGTGATAATTCCGTGGGCGGCATACGAGTATTATTTATCCGTCACAGGCAGCACTCCCATCTCCAGGCATCTGGTGCTGCAGGAAGTATTTCTTCATCCTAGCGAAAAGGGCTTCCCGGATTATTTAAAGTTTCTTTTCGGGAATTTGTTCAGTTGCGGTCTCATGTATATCGCGCTATTCATTTCACCTGTCCTGGTATTGAAGTATCGATCACTGTTTTCATGGACTCCTTTCAAGTACTTCCTTCTGGTTTTCACCGGCACGTTTCTCATTTTTGAAATTGCCCTCATCGCAGGAGCTATGGATGCGCCTGTGAAGTTTTGTTCCAACGTGATATTCAATTTCGGCATTGGCCCAATACTTTTGAAGGACGTATACATTCTCGGTGTTCACCACGCTTTGGAATTGTCGCCTGCTGTGTACTATTTGATAGTTTACTGGGCTGTGATTGCAGTCGTCGCATTTCTCAGTCTTGCATCGTGGTCGCTGGCACGTCTACTGAGAGGAATCACATGTCAGGATTGTATTGAAATCGCATTCTTGCCGAGTTTCACTCTGGCGGCCGGGCTATTCTATTTGGGCATCATAGTCCTTTCCGGGTTTCAGGACCGTTATCTGATTGCCCCTTGCGTTCTTTTTATTATCTGGTTGATTTCGGATCGAGAGCTTTCCAATGAAAGTGCGTTTGGGCGTATCGAGCTTTTAGCGGCCGGAATTCCGCTTCTTTTTTTCGCCTGGTTTTCCGTAACGGGTACCCACGATTTTATGGAGTTAAAGAGGGCTCAGAAAGAGGCTGTAGATTTTTTGATTCAGGAAAAGGCTGTGAATCCCTGCCATATCGATGGTGGATTCGAATTCAACGGCTATCACTGTTACGATCCGAATTTCCAGCCAATGAAAGGCTTAAGTTGGTGGTGGGTCCATCAGGAGGATTATGTGCTCACTCTAGGACCGCTGCCGGGATACGAGGCGATTCGCACTGTCCCATTCAAGAGATATGCCGGCCCGCCAGGCGCTATTCACGTCTTGAGACCCAAACAGCCGCAGGCTCGATGAAATCGTAATGTACCATTTGTGCGCAACGCGAGGATGTTCGCCGAGGAAATATCTGCAGGCCGCAATTTTGATCGTTTGTGCTATCCTGTCGAGATATAAGCTTCTGTTCCGCCTCGATCGTTAACCACGTCTTATTCTGCTTTGCAGGAGTATTCAATGGCCTTGGATAAAATTAAAATTCTTCAATCCGGAGATAAATACGGCAACGACATGATCGTAAAGATGTCTTTTCCCGGCGGACTCGAAATTCTTGGGCTTGCCACCAAGAATCTGTACTCTGGCGATTGGGATTTTGGCCCGACCTGGAATTATGTGATTAATTCGGATAGTCCTTTCCTCATGGATACCGGCAGGAGAGGCATGGGCCCGCTGCTCATGCAAATGATGGAATCTGGCGGAACCAAAGCTGCGGATCTGGAGTTCGTGATTTTGAGCCACGGACACGAAGATCATGACGGGGGCTTATTTGCTTTGAAGCAAGCTGCCGGGATACAAGTTATGGCCCATGAACCTTATGAGGCCCTGACAGCTTTTTCAAGCGACCAAGCGCCGTCAGAACGGCTGCAAAACTTCCCGGCCTCTTGCTGGCACTGCCCCATGCCGGAGAGCTTTTCCGAAAAGCATTGCCGGGATTATCATAACGAGCGCAATAAGATTGGGGTGACCTCCATCACCGGAGGAGTTTGTGAAGTCGCTCCTGGAGTCTCTGTTCTCCACGTTCCCGGTCACTCTCCGGATTGTGTAGCTGTCCTCCTCAACGATGAAGTGATATTGACGGGTGATGCGATACTCCCCGAAATCACTCCGCACCCTTCGAGGGAGAAGTACTTCAAGAGCACACGCTGCATGTTGCCTTCCCACTTTGCCAGTGCCGATCAGCTTTACGGATTGCGCGCATATATCCGGTCGGTAAAGAATCTACGTAAAATAAGCGACGAATTTCCGAATCTGACCGTTTTGCCCGGCCACAGATTTACTTCTAATGGAGATTTTAATCTGATGAATCTTGGCCAACGATGCGACGAGCTGATCCAGCACCATATCCAACGCTGCTCTGATATTCTGAAACTGATTACCTCAATGCCCAAAACACCTGAAGAAATTGCTCACGAATATTTCGAGCCCGAATTGCTCAAAGGCTTTGGGATGCACCTCGCCACAAACGAGTTGCTCAGTCACTTTGAATTATTGGAACTCAGCGGTGATATCGTATGGACGGTCGGGAAAGTGGTCTCCACCGGCAATAGAGGATTTGAAGGCTTGATCGAAGCTATTCATTAGAAAACCGCCCGGGGGGAATGAATCTTTTGCAAAAGGGTTATCACGACGGCCCCGTTTAGAAATTCCTGTACGGCTGAGGACAAGCCCCAGACTAGCGACAGATTGGCTTACCGGCACGAAGCATCAAACCAGGGCCATAAACCTATGGCTTGCAGTCTCACATACGATTAGTTTAGAGTTTTTGGGGGAAGGTCTTTGAAAAAATCTTTCTCGCAGAAAAGGGTTCACCAAAAGGACTTCCAACTCCACCCTCCCAAGGAGTCTTGCTATGTTTCAGACTAGAGTTACCGATCTTTTGGGCATCAAGTATCCCATTGTTGGCGGGACAATGATGTGGATTTCAACACCGGAATTCACTGCGAGCATATCCAATGCCGGCGGTCTCGGAGTGCTCGCCTCAGCCATGTACTCGAGTTCCGAAGAGTTTGCCGCGGCGGTTGATCGACTGCTGGGCCTGACTGACAAACCTTTTGCGGTAAATCTCAACCTTTTCCCAGCTATGCGCCCAATCGACAATAACGAATACCTGGACGTCTTGTTACAAAAAGGCATCAAGATTGTTGAGACCTCGGGGCATTCCGCTCCTGAGGATCTTTGCGCTCGCTTTAAGAACGCAGGCCTCACCTGGATACATAAATGCGTCGGTCTGCGTTACGCACTCAAGGTCCAGGAAATGGGCGCAGACATTGTCACTGTTGTGGGATACGAGAATGGCGGCGCTACGGGAAAACTGGATATAGGGAGTCTGGTTCTTATACCAACAGTCGCTGATGCCCTCAGGATACCGCTCATCGGCGGCGGTGGAGTCTCCGATGGTCGGGGATTCCTCGCCGTGTTAGCTCTCGGCGCTGCTGGAGTCATCATGGGAACTCGATTGTTATTAACTCAGGAAGCTCCCATTCATCAAAATCTAAAGGACGCCCTTCGTCAGGCTTCGGAACTTGATACGATGCTCGTGTTGCGATCTGTGGGATCCACTCACCGTGTTTGGGTCAATCCTGCCGCCAAGAAATGTTCCGAACTGGAGACATGCAATGCCGAGCTTCCGGAGCTCCTCGCTGTTGCAGGAGGAGAAAAGGCCAAATTGATGTACGCAGAGGGCGATCTGACTGCAGGAATCATCTCCTGCGGGCAGGGGGTCGGTATGGCACATGATATCCCAACAGTGCAGGAGTTGTTTGACAGAATTATTTCTCAGGCGGAGCAATTGAGCAGGAAGTTCGGACAAAATTAGTGCAGACCGCTAGATTCAGGCGGAAAACGCGGGACAAGAAAGAAGGAAGATGCGGGCACCCCTCTTTTGGAGAAGAACGGTTTCCTGTCACTGCGCAAGAAACTCCTAAAGGGGGGCGGCAGTAATAGCATCTTCATAAGCCCTACGGATGCAAACTCAATCAATGGATTCCAGGAAAGATCTCGTTCTTCTCTTCATCCTCTGCGTCTTCAGCGGTGAATTCTTCCCCTCGCAGTGAATTACCAAGCAAGGAATTTCCAATGTATTTCCCGAAGATCGATCCGAATAAATGTAGAAAGTCATGGTGATTGCTTCAGAATATGCCCCGAGGACGTATTCGATATGGATGATGAAAACCGGGTCACAGTAGCCAGACCAGGCGATTGCACAAAATGTGATTCATGTGTAGTAGTCTGCCCCGAGGAGGCAATTACAGTGGAAGAACTGTAGAGCTTCTCAGGGGCTGACTGAGAAATTTTTGACACAATCTGAACCTATCAGAAGAGGGTATGAACGCAAATAACTTTGCAAAATGGATATTGCTCGTTACGCTTGCTTCAAGTTTTTACAGTGTAGGCGCCGTGTGGCTGGCCCAATTAAACTGGGAACTTTGGGTATATGTTGGACGAGCTGAATTCGAGGCCTATCATCTTGCCTGGTGGCACGGGATATGGTGGGCCATCTTTCCCGTTGCAACTATCACATTGCTCGGTTCATTCGCCGAGCTTAAATGGCGACCCATAGGAGTTCCTGCATGGACAGCGTGGTTAGGAGTTATCATTCAAGTGGTCACGTACGGGTTAACAGCACTGTGGTGGGGTCCTGGACAGGCGCAACTGACGCAAACCCACATGGACAATGGCTCCATTGATCCGCATTATTATCGACTCGTCACGACCAATTGGCTGCGTGTAGCATTGATTACCTCTTTCGGGATATTGCAATTATGGATGGCCTCAAAGACTTTTATGAACAAGAATCGGGATCACAACGGTTCGGGTGAGATGTGGTGAAACAACATTCGTATTCCCCTTAGGAACCAACGCGTCAGAGGAACTTATTGATCGTCGGCTATTCTTTTGCTGCATGATCTTTCAGCAATTTTACGACCGCGGTGTGACCGTTCGATGAGGCCAGCGTCAGAGCGGTTACCCCCCAATTATCTTTCACATTGACATCAGCACTTCGGGTTACAAGCACCTTCACGACATCGAGACGTCCCCAAGCACTAGCGGCGGACAGACCCCAATAAGAAAGGAGCACATAAAAAATAGGAAGAGATCGGAGGAATCCTTGAGCGCGGGAGTAAAACCCTCCAGTATTCTCCACAAATCGATTCCTATCAGACCGATGAACAAGACAGCCCAACGGACCACGCCTATCTTGGCATTTCGTCTGATGCGTTGAATAATCGCGATTAAGGCCCATGCGCTGATAATCGACAGAACTGCCGGTATAAGCATCGCCCTAGCCTCGAACTTCCCTCATGAGGGGGAATCCGGCTCTTTGCAAAAAGCGGGTTCCCCCGCGCTTTCTCCAAGCCTTTGATCTACCTTCCGGCGCTGCTAATCGACCATAATCAAGCAGTACCAGTTATTTGTATCTGTTCGCTGGCTAAGAGTTTGAATAGTAAAACCATTATTGCGGGCCGTTTGATAAACGTCAATTCCGCAAGCTTCCATAGCGGGTCTGGCTTTCCGCGCCGAGGCGCAAGGTTTCCCGTCAAGAGCGGCACATTTCTCGCACTGTCTGCAAGGGCCTGCCAAAAAGAGAAAAGCCTTATAGTATTGGTCCTTGAACATCTCGCCTTCCAGTTCGACAAGTCTCTCAAAGTATTTCTCGTAGCCTTTTTCTTTGCCCTCCGTGCCCTTGACTTCTATATGAAACAGAATCGCTCTTCTGTAAGAATCCAGGATATTCCTGGTCTGATCCGGGGTCGGAGTATAAGGCGGACAGCAAAGGCCTCTGCCGTAACCCGGACAGCCAAATTGGCATTTCAATCGCACCCAAGGCGCAGTGACGACGCTGCTTGGATGTATCTGTTTGGCATGGGTCGCTCCGGCTTCGATGGCCATAGAGCAATATTTCTCCAGGTCCTTATCTGCTGCCAAAATCCTGCCCTCGGTGGAAGGATTCGATGATGAAGATTGCATGTAGTTTCCTCCTCAAAATCTCGGGTCGCTCACGGCACTGTTCAAAGCCGCTGCACAGTCATACATTTAACGATAAACAAGTGTGTCGCGCAAGGATGCTCCGTCTGCCTTTTTCTCTTACCATAGAACCGCCTCATTGATCATTTATCAAGTCAGTCGAAAAGAACGAGAGTAAGTTGACACCCAGCTTCTGTTGACGTATATTTTATTAGAAACTATACGTCATACGGAATGAGTTCCATGCAGACAAAACTTACATTACGACTGGATGAAGACCTGATTCAACTGGCCAAGTCCTACGCCAAAAAGAGAAGCAAGTCGGTTTCTCAGCTTGTGGCTGACTACTTCGCTTCGCTGGACAAGAAACCGAAACGGCCGGGCCGGGATCTTACACCAATTGTGCGGTCACTGAAGGGTGCGCTGAACAGGACTGATGTAGACGTTGAGGATTATCGCCGACACCTTGAGGAAAGGCATCTGTGAAGGTCATCTTTGATACCAATATCGTCCTGGATGTCCTGCTGGACCGGGAGCCGTTCTCCACGCCTGCGGCACAGTTGTTCTCGAAAGTTGAGAAAGGCGAACTGTTCGGATACCTCTGCGCAACCACTGTCACTACAATCCATTATCTGATCCACAAAGCATTGGGCGCCCACCAAGCTCAAAAGCATGTCGGAAATCTTTTGTTACTTTTTGAGATTGCGCCAGTGAATCGGGCTGTGCTGGAAGGGGCTCTGCACTCTCGATTTGCGGATTTCGAGGACGCTGTCATTCATGAAGCCTCAATACACGTCGGTATGGAAGCGCTCGTTTCCCGCGATCCCAGCGGTTTCAGGCGGGCAAGCATTCCCGTATATTCGCCCCATGAGTTGCTTCGCGTCTTAGACTTGAATCCGCTAGGTAAACAGGTTCGATAGGCTCGACACATCATTCTATAATAGCAGACAATCCGCTCCTCATAGGACGCCAGCCGGTCTTGACGCAAGAATTCAAAGATTATTTTATAGAGACCGTTTTGGACTTTGAAAATGGCCTGCATTTTCCGGTCGCCGCATACTATGCATCGCCCATTGGAAGGCTCGCAATAATGACTCTGGAAATAAAGATATTATGAGCCATCAGAGTTCATCCGTAGAGTAAAGGCTCCAGAGTTTGTTTAACTTACTTGCGGTCGAGGATTTTGTTCCATTCGTCCAGGAACTTCTTTGTCTTTGCGAATAATTCGGTCGTATCGTCGTCGATCACAACGGCTTCGATCAGATCGTTCTGTTGGATACTATTCACCACTTTTTGATCTTCAGTAGCAACTACCTCTCCGAAGACGGTGTGTTTTCCATCGAGCCAGGGTGTGGGGACGTGAGTGATGAAGAATTGGCTTCCGTTGGTATTTGGTCCGGCGTTTGCCATGGATAGAATTCCAGGTTTGTCATGCTTCAATTCGCGCACGAACTCATCCTGGAACTTGTATCCCGGACCACCAGTTCCGGTTCCCAACGGACAACCCCCTTGGATCATGAACTCGTTGATCACCCTGTGGAATTTCAGTCCGTTATAAAACCCCTTCTTGGCAAGGTTTACGAAATTGGCAACTGTTATCGGAGCGTGGTCGTCAAAAAGTTTCAAAGAAATGTCGCCCTTGGCGGTCTTGATAGTTGCTTTCATTTTGTGTGTCCTCCTGATTGAGCCTTGGCTGACAATCAGCGAGTTTCCACACACAAATTGTCCGGCCTTTTCGGGAGAGTATAGAACCGAATAAATCGGATTGCAATGTTGGGAAGGTTTTCTCGGCAGGCACCACGTTCTCTGCGGAACGGATTGTTTCTTTTGTCCTCAAGATGATCCGGGGAGGCCTCCCTCCCCACAAACTCCTATAATATTATTCATTTATAATATTATTCACTACCGAGTGCGGCCAAGCCGCCGCGAATTGGTATGAATCAGATGGGTCAGATGGGGTCAATATTACACACCAACCTTTTCCCTCAAAAAGCTAGCTGGGCCGTTTACGGATGTTCCGAGTTGAGCGTCCAGTCAGGCACGCATTTAACCCTTCACGGACTGCTTCCCGTACCATGTCGGAGAGCGTAAGTCCGTGGGCAAACAGAAAACTCCCTTCGAGATAAATGTAATTACATTATAAGTCCTGCGCAAGAGCCACGCCAAGTTCCGTTTATTGCTCAGAACCTCGCCTCCATTTGAGTTTGCGGTCCTGATCCAGGATTTTTTGCAGAATTATTTTCAGGTCGGGATCTTTTACCGGTTCCAGGATCTTGCTGACCATACGGCTCTCCTGGTCCGTCATCTCAGGCGGCTGAGACGCCTGTGGTTTCCGATCCTCTGTTCTGGCCCAGGAACGTTGCATGAACCGAATTTCGGTAAACGGGACTGCGTTGGGTGGCAAACTCGCGTTGACCTTCTCCAAGAGAAGATTCCTAATGGCAGACATTTCATTCATCCAGACGGAAGAATCCACAGCCAGGAAAAGCGTGGAACCGGAAACACTTTCCACCTTTGCGTGCCGAGCAACTGCAGAATCAACAATCTTGGGCCACAGACGAGCAATATTATGCCTCGCGAGAGTCGCCTGCAATCCCATGCGCTGAAGAATCTCTCCGATAACGGAGCCCGCTCGTGTCGCGATGGACTTGGTCTTATTCTTCATAGACTAACTCGTTAGGCCATTTTTTTGACATGAGGCCGGTTTTCTTCTTGCAGGAAAACCTGTCCCCGGATTCCAGATAACAACTCTAAAATTGCGCTCTTATCGCTCGCGACAGCCGGACGGAAATCCTGGCGTATAGTAATACAACATTGCCTGCTTAATGCACCCCCAACGCGCGTGTGCGCATATGCATGCGTCTCATTAATAAGAGACCTGTCGCAATCGAATAAACGCTTACATGAAGTCGTCCAGCGAGTTAACATGCTGAAGTTAAATACTATTCTCTCGTCATCCCGGCCGACTGTCATCCTTCGTTGTGCCGTCAAGACATGACGGTTTTAGGAAAAGAGCTTTCAGGAGGCACCCAGCGAAACAGCGGGGTTCCTCCTGAGGATCTTTCTCAGGCCTCAAGCGCATTCGGAGGGGTCACCTTGGATTTTGGCGATAGCGTGTTTGAGCGCAGGCAAAACCGCTTCAAGGTTCTCGATGGCCCCTTTAGGACTTCCAGGAAGATTGATGATCAACGTCTTGCCTCGCACTCCAGCGACCGCCCGCGAAATCATCGCATGAGGAGTCTTTAACAGGCTGGCCGCCCTCATCGCTTCGGCCATTCCCGGAATTAGCCGTTGAACAACAGCCGTTGTGGCCTCCGGTGTAACGTCTCGGGGAGACAAGCCCGTGCCTCCGGTGGTTATGATCAAGTCTGCCCGTTGATCATCAGCCCATTCTATCAACGCCCGGCGAATCTCTCGTTCTTCGTCGGGCACAACTGCGGTCCAAACCACTTCTATCTCGTGTTGACGAAGCAAATCCGCCAGCTGAGGGCCTGAAGCGTCTTGTCTCAGGCCCTGAGACGAACGATCACTAATTGTGAGCACTCCCGCATTCAGCATGTTCTATGGACCTGTGTTCGATCAGACCCTTTTCGTTTTCTGCCGGGATTCCTCTGCGAAAATCACGGATTTGAATCTCACGTCGCTTCCAAGTGCTCATTGAGGAAATCCGCGGCCTTCCACGGGTCGACTTTCGTGCCGCAGGTGAAAATGTCCACCGCTGCGTAGCCGTATTCCGGCCAAGTATGAATTGTCAGGTGTGACTCGGCTATTACTACAACTCCCGAGACACCCTGTGGGTTGAAATCCTGAAAAGCCGTTTTCAGAACCGTGGCCCCTGCGGCTTCAGCTGCTTGAGCCATGGTTCTTTCCAGATAATCGAGGTTGTTTATCTTTTGTCGATTGCAGGATGTCAACTCGATCAGAAGATGAATACCTAAAGCTTTCATTGTCATCCCCCGTACCGAGTGGGCTTTGAGCCTCTCGAAAAATACACTAATGATAATTACCGCCACTATTCCAGGCTCATGATAATTAAACCCGGACAGTTGACAGCCCCAATTTGCGACAGGTACTGACCGAAGTTCGGCTCCCAGTTAGGACAATGAATTTCCGGAGCGCGCGGTCAAAGATCCGAGGGAAGCGAGCTTCCCAAAGCCGGAAAGCTCAGGGTCTTAACTTCGCGAGGAGGAAATATGAATTCTCCCCGCTTACGCCGGTCCCTCCTGTCGAAGATTTTGTAAATGCGGAATAGAAAAGGAAAGCGCGGGAATCCGAACCGCTGAAGCAACCTTCGCAGTTGAAAAAAACTGAAAATGTTCGCAGAGCGTTTTTTCGGATCATCTTCCCGTCCGATGGCGAAAGCCACTAAGGATTGAATTTAAGCGTTCTTTTTTGTCTTTTTTTATTGTCCATTGTCAAGAAAAAAAGATCCCGATCTGAGACAGATCGGCTCCAAGAACTCAATTTTTTTTGCCTTAGGTCGCGAGCGCGGTCGCGAACAATTTACCGTCTTACCGTTTAATCAGTTCGTGTCTCTAAGATACCGGAAAATGAATGCTTAAGCACATTAACCTCGGACGCTTCGTGGTCTGACCGGAGCACAGAACCGACTCAAGTTTACAGCTTGCCCGCATAACGCGCAAGTAGTACGACATGGGTCCAAACGAGACCGACATTTGCTACAAAACCGAGGTGTATCCGTCCCCAGGAGTGGCGTGGTAAAGCCACACCTCGAACATTGATCCGAATCCTCTTGGGAGTAAGCTCCGCAACCAGGGCATATGATCAGCGCTCCTTCTCCCAGTAATGGGAAAGGAAAGCTGCTGCGAAATTCCTTAATGCGCCTGTTCATCAACCAAGCCATAAATAGCATAAGAGGCAACAATGAGAATACAGCGAGTTTCGGATAGGCCGCCACAACAAAATTGTACATTCCATGCAGAGCGGTGGAAATTAGGAATCCCTGCAGAATTATCGGAATCTCGCCCTCCCGTTTGAATCGGGCCAGGCCCATAGAGTATCCCCACATAGCGGAAAACATCACGTGAGCCGGTGTGGCATATGCGGCTCGCGATACCAAAACACTTGGACCCATAAGCCCGAGGTAAATGACATTTTCAATGCAGGCAAAACCAAGCGCTGCAGTAGCAGAATAAATAATTCCATCGATCGGCTCACGGAAATCTTGCGTCCGGTACACCGATATCCACACGGCCAGTAATTTGGCGAACTCCTCAAGCGGGGCGATGACCAAAAAACTCGCCCCAGCGGCTAGCGCCAGGTTTGGTTGTATGAGCCCCGCCCCGGCCGTGTTCTCGATTAAAGCCACAGGAACAGTACAGATGCAGCCCCAAAAAAAGACACGCAACAGGTTCAAAAACGATTTCGGTTGATGTCGCTCTTTCTGACGGAAGTACACCAACCATGCAGCGCCGGGAGCAAGACCTAATATAGGATAAACTGTGTCCAGATGTTCACCTCGCATTGACTTTGTTGTGTGGCGTCCGTATAACACGAAAAAACGGGAGAGCCAAGTAGTTCGACGCCATTTTGGACGGACTCTCCGTTTGCAATACGATTAAAAGCTACTCCTAGTTCAGGAAACGTAAGATATGAACGCAACCGCTGTATCGCATGCCCGCAATTATGAAGCCGATGAAGAACTCGTGAGTATTGAAGGATTAGTTAAGCTATTCCCGGTTAAGAAGGTTTTTTTCCAAAAACAATCCCAATATGTTCATGCGGTAGATGGAGTGGATCTTGCCATACGAAGGGGTGAAACTCTCGGCATGGTAGGAGAATCCGGCTGTGGCAAAAGCACTTTGGGACGGCTCATTTTGAGACTTGAACAACCAACTTCAGGCCGGGTCAATTTCGAAGGGATTGATCTCGCAACCGTCAGCCCGAAAGAAATGAAACACCTTCGGCGGAAAATGCAGATCATTTTCCAGGATCCCTACTCGTCTCTTAATCCTCGAAAAACCGTTCAGAGCATCATCATGGAACCTCTGACTGTCCATGGAATAGGAACTCGCGCTGAACGCCGAAAGAAAGTACTTGAATTGATGGATGATGTTGGTTTGGGCCCCGAACACCTGCATCGATACCCGCACGAATTTTCAGGAGGTCAAAGACAAAGAATCGGAATCGCGCGAGCTTTGGCATTGAATCCTTCTCTGATTATTGCTGATGAGCCTGTTTCCGCGCTGGATGTTTCGATCCGATCACAGATATTGAATTTGCTCGAGGATTTGCAGAACAAATACAACTTGACTTATCTGTTCATCTCGCACGATCTTTCGGTAGTGGAACATATTGCAGACCGAGTGGCCGTGATGTACCTGGGCAAAATAGTTGAAATCGGCGACAAAAAGAGCATTTATGAAAATACTCTCCATCCCTATACCGAAGCGCTCCTGAGCGCTGTCCCTATCCCGGATCCAAGCCAGACTCGAGAGCGCATCATTCTGAAAGGCGATGTGCCGAGCCCGATTGAACCGCCGTCCGGGTGCCGTTTTCACCCCCGCTGTTGGTTAAAGATTCCCATCTGTTCAGAAGTGATCCCGCCGTTGCACGATATCGGAGATGGCCATATGGCTGCTTGTCACGTCCGTGCACCCGCATTTTAGCCTTGAAGCGAGATCCCGTGGATAGCCCGGATTTGTCCCGCAAGCATGATGGTAATTTCCAGTTAATCTCGATGCCTGGAGATCATACTGTGTCCGAAAATTTATCCACACCTGTTTATAAGTTCTGATGCGGGCTCCGAAGACTCCCCCGAAATTCTAAATGCTTACCTTTCTAGCTAATTTAATTAATGTTTTTTTCTGCCCCACGATGATACAAAACGCTGTAAATGCACGAAACCAGCGGGTTCGGGATGGTTTTCCACAGGGTTACAGGCAAGTTATCCACAGGAAATGTGGATATCCGAAACGGACATAATTCCAACTCTGCCGACCAGCTATGGTCGTATAATCACGTCGATTTAGGACATCGGAGTAGATTTATACGATCCCGAATGTTCGGTCCATTAGGTGAGTATGTGTATCCAACCCGAGATATCCTACTATTCAAATGACAACCCATTATAAATCCTCGGAATTCAGATATCTCATGTTGCCTACGACAAGAAAGTATATTGTGTATATTATTGGCGGGCTTGCTGCCGGGCTGGTTTGTAATGCGGCTCCGGGCATTGGTGGAAATCTATTATTATATTCATCAACTAATCCGGTATATCGATTGGTATCGCAGCATTTTCCGGATCATTTAAAGAAATATATTTGTCAAATCTCAGCAATGAACTGGGGTGTTCGCTGTCTCTTGCAAAATGCTCTCAAATATGATTTTCATAATAAGCAGCCGTTTCACGCAGAAATGGCATATTACTCCAGGGCCTTTGTCGGTCTCAAATCAATTAGTTCATGCAATATATTAAAGATCTTTTTTATTCTATCAGCATAATAAACGTGCTGGATATAGCGATAATAACGACCCTGATCTACGCTGTAATAGCGTGGTTTAAAGATACTCGTGCTTTTCAAATACTGGCGACAGTAATCGGTATGGGTATCCTCTACTTCGCCGCATCCAAATCGGGCCTGATTCTTACCTCAATTTTATTTCAGTACTTGTGGGCGGCAATTATTATCGTGCTGGTCATCGTGTTCCAGCCGGAAATTCGAGAGATGCTCGACCGGGCCTCTCCCGTACGGTATCTCAGCGGCCGCCAAAATAATGAAATCAAATCCGATATAATAGACGAAACAGTCAATGCGGTGAGCGAATTAGCCGGGTTGCGCATCGGTGCCATAATAGTTTTCCAGCGGCGGGATAGACTTGATAATGTCATAATTAAAGGAAAACCTCTCGAGAGCCTGCTGTCTACTGAGGCGCTGATAATGATTTTTCAGAAAGCGTCTCCCCTCCATGACGGCGCAGTGCTCGTATCAGGCGCTAGAATCAAATCAGCAGGTTGCATACTCCCGTTATCGCGGGATGAGCATTTGAGCAGCCAATACGGGACTCGTCACAGAGCCGCCCTGGGACTGACCGAGCGTTCCGATGCTTTATGCGTGGTAATTTCAGAGGAACGGAGTGAGGTATCCATCGCGGAAGGGAAGACGATAACCACATATCGGAAAAAAGGAGATTTTCGGGATGCTCTGGATAGAGGACTGCTGAGGGCCCGTCCCGGACAACAAGCGCTTCCGTGCAGGAATTATCGGCGCCCTGAAATCAAACTGGCATCTGAAGCTACTTGCGCTTTTCACTTCTATATTGCTCTGGCTTCTCATAGTAGGGCCTCAGCGATCTGAATTGGGAATCAGTATCCCGCTACAGTACACGAATCTTCCGCCGGATGTGGAAATCACCGGCAAGTGGATGGACCGAATCGACGTGCGGCTTCGCGGATCTGAGTCAGGCTTGGCCAATCTTAATCCAGGCTCTGTAAGAGCGGTGGTTAACCTTGCGAATGTTGTAACCGGCGTGAACTATTTTAGGATCACAGGCAAGAACGTCCAGGTTCCACCTGGAATAACAATATCAGAAATCAGACCTTCAGATCTTCACTTGAATATTGAGACCGCTTTAATCAAAGAAAATCAGCGTAGTGCCAACTCTCACAGGCGTCCTTCCTGACAAGACTAAAATCGTAATTGCACCCGCAGAGGTGCAGCTCAAAGGTGTCCAGGCGGAACTGAGAAAGATCACTTCTGTTGTGACGGAACCTATCAACATCGAACAACTTAAAATGAGCGGCAAGCTGACAGTTCCGGTGGTAATCAAACCTGATGGGATCAGAATAGATTCCATAGACCCCGTGCAGGTCACACGTGACTCTGGAGGCAGAGCAGGGTTGAATGTAGAGAAGAGGAAGAGAAGAATGGCGGGGAGGACCCTTTTGGACAATAGAGACTTCGCCTGGAGGGTTCTTGAAGGGCGACACGCATGGACCAGCGGGACAAAGAATTATTAAATGAAATCCAGGCAGGATTTCCTGTTGAGCCTCATCCTTACAGGGTTTTGGGTGAGCGACTCAGCATGGACGAGGAGGAGGTTATCGCCCGAATTGCCAAACTTAGGCAAGCGGGAATCATAAGACGCCTTGGAGCATCCATTGATTCAAGGCGTGTGGGGTTTGTCAGCACTTTGCTCGCAGCCAAAGTGCCCCGAGGAGAAGTTCGAGACAGTCGTCAAGATCATCAATGCATGCGCCGGCGTCACCCACAATTATGAAAGAAGGCATGAATACAATGTTTGGTTCACGCTTATTGCACCATCCGTTGAAGAAAAAGAGAGGATAATCAGTCAATTGCGCGAAGAAACCGGCGTTGAGATCCTGGAATTACCGGCCAAGAAAATTTTTAAGATCAGGGTGGATTTCCGGTTCTGAAGAGTTGAACAAATCCTATTGTCAACGAATGATGCTGATAAAATTATTGTATATTTGCTGGGCATGTCGGTCCAGGTCCGGCTTCAATTCATCATACCGCCGCAAAATCTCTGTCCAAGTCCGGGGAGTCTTTGAACCAGTCAGCGAGAATTTCACGTGTCACTTCTACATGGAACTGCAAGCCGAAGGCATTTCGGTACCGGAACGCCTGATTGGGGCAATCGTCGCCGGTTGCAATCAAAGCTCCGTGCTTCGGGAATCTCAAACATGTCTCCGTGCCACTGAAGCACGTCCAGTGTCGCAGGTACTCCGCTGAATAACAAATCGCTTCGACCTGCATCGGTCAGGAAAACCTTGCCCCAACCGATTTCTTCTTTGGGGGATCTGACTACTCGCGCTCCGGATGCTTTGGCTATCATCTGCGCTCCCAGACATATCCCTAATACCGGAAGATTGGCAGCAATTGCTTTCCGCAACAGGATCGTCTCATCACGCAAGAACGGGTATTCGTTCTCCTCATAGACATTCATCGGCCCACCCATAGAAATTATGGCCTGTAGACCATCAATATTTTCCGGAAGCCGTTCCCCGGAATAAACACGAGCCAAGCGGACAGTGACGCCGGACGAATCCAAAAAGCTGCCCAGTGTGCCGGGGCCTTCCGATTCAACATGGACAATAATCAACACGGTCATCAGGTCGGCTCCTGGATTTTACCATCGAGATATCGATTGGTTATGGGTAGTCTCCAGTCTTTTCCAAAAGCTTTGGGAGTGATTTTCACACCCGGCGGGGCTTGTCGGCGCTTGTACTCATTCCGATCCACCATTCGGATAACTTCGCGCACAAGCGCAGGTTCGGAATTTTCTATTTCTTCCGGGGCCTTATCTTCTTCAACATAGGCTTTCAATATCGGGTCGAGCACAGGATAAGGCGGCAATGAATCTTCATCTTTTTGATCCGGCTTCAACTCTGCCGAAGGCGGCCGTTCTATGACGCTTCGCGGTATCAGTTCTCTCCCGGCCTGTTGGTTAACATATTCGGACAGCTCGTAAATCAATGTCTTCGGCACATCTTTAACCACCGCAAAGCCGCCGGCGGTATCCCCATATAGCGTACTGTAGCCCACGGCAGTTTCGCTCTTATTGCCTGTCGTCAATACCAGCCAGCCGAACCTGTTGGAAAGAGTCATCAACATATTGCCCCTGATGCGAGCCTGAAGGTTTTCGAGTTCAATACTGGGCGTTCCCTTACTGAGAGGTTCTTCCATTGCCTTGACATACGCATCAAATACGCTGTTGATGGGCAGTGTGATCAATTCAATATTCAAGTTCTTGGCCAATGCAGCGGCATCCGAAAAAGTCCCCGTCGAAGTATATTCCGAAGGCATTGTAACGCCGACCACATTGTCAGCGCCAACAGCCTTTACAGCGATAGCCGCCGTAAGAGCGGAATCTATACCCCCACTTAACCCGATTACCACCTTCTTGAACCCGTTCTTACGGACATAGTCCTTCGTGCCCAACACCAGTGCCAAATAAATTTCTTCGATTCGACCCAAAGCCGGACATATCGAAGGCTTGAGGTAAGGCCGGCCTGTAGCAGCCTCGAATTTGAGCTGGCTAGGCTGCCCACATATGTCCCAGAGTGGGCCCTTCGTGGCTAAGGCATCTATATTGATATCCGTTACGAAGAGATCTTCTTCGAAAAATTTTGCACAACCCAAGAGTTCTCCACTGGCATCAACGACCATGCTGCCGCCGTCGAAAACTAATTCGTCCTGTCCGCCGACCATGTTTGTGTAGCAGACTAGAGTGTTAGTGGCCTTTGCAAATCGCTTGACGATCGATCTGCGCACCGCAAGCTTACCCGCGTAAAAAGGAGAGCCGGATATATTCAAAGTTATTTGTGCGTCATTTTTTATCGCGCAAGCTTCTGTGAGTGACCCTTCCACCCATATATCTTCACAAATAGTTACACAAACCCGCACTCCGCTGATTTCAAAAATCGAGCACCTGGAGCCTGGTTCAAAATATCTCTTTTCGTCAAAAACACCGTAATTCGGCAGTTCGATCTTATGATAAATATCGAGCACAGTTCCGTTGCCGAGCAAGGCGGCAGCATTTCGCGCCTTGCCATTAACGGAATCGGCAAATCCGACCAGCACTATTAGTCCTCGGCACCTGGGCGCCAACATTTCCAGCGCACGTCGGTTATCTCGAAGGAATTTCCTCCGGAACAGGAGGTCCTCAGGCGGATACCCGCATAGCGCAAGTTCCGGAAACATCACAATATCAGCTCCCGTTGCCCGCGCCCGCACGATCCATTCACTGATCTTCTCCAGGTTTCCGCGGAAATCACCCACAGTCGAATTCATTTGAGCTTGAGCTATCCTTATTAAAGCCATAGTGGGATTTATATTAGCACAAATGGGAAAAGGATTCAGCGTGGCGCAGCAGTGAGGAAAGCCGTTTGTTGTATCAATGCATAAATAACTGAAAAGCAATCAGGCATTCAATTGTCAGACAACGACCTCTGTTACATTGAAGAATCGAGACCTGAATTGTCCTAAAGCTTTCTGCTCTTACCTTTGAATGGAAAATACTTTTTGCTGAGAGAATCAAAAATCTGCTCCGCCCGTTCTTCAGTCTCCTGCACCCAAATAAGTGACTCTCCTCTTTCAAAAGGGCATCCAAACTCTTTTTCCAAAGACTTCAAAAACTCGGGCGTGACCTTTTTCGGGTCCAGCCCCAGGGATGCAATGACCGTTCCGTAGCGCTCTTTTCCTTCAGTATCATTAAAAAAGAACATTTGCGTCTCCAAAGATTGCCGATTAAGAACTATTCTTAATTAGCAAGCGCAAACCTGTGACTCAGACTTTTTCACAGAATTCCATCCATCTCAAATATCTAATTACACAGGAGAGGCGGGAGACGCAACTAATTTCCCTTTACGCTACGGCTCATGGGCTGAGATATACTGTCTGTCAATTAACCCTTTCCCCCCATAGGCGCTAACTTTAAATGCGAAATTTCTCTTTCATACTCCCCCTCTCCCTCCCCTCTCCCTCCAGGGGAGAGGGATTCAAACCCGCTCCCTGGACGGGAGGGGGAAGGGGGAGGGTGATAAGAGAACACTGGCGTGGATCTTGAAAGTTGGCGCCCGACCCCCAAGTACCCTTTTACGAAAAGGTCATTCAATGCCCCCCGCCCCAATTGGGACGGAGAGCGTAGAACAATCCAGCGCCTCTGATCGTCCTACGATTCCGGCCTAGTCGCAATTTCCTGCGATAATTCTCCAAAATGGCCCTTGATCAATTCTCTGCAATGGGCAGGTTTAAATCCTGCCCCCACAGAAGCTTCGTGCCTTTGGCCCAACGCCTAGCAGTCGAAATACAGGGCAAACTCATACGGATGAGGTCTCGTCCTTATAGGGTTAAGCTCCGCCTCGATCTTATACTCAATCCATTTGTCAATAACGTCCTGCGTAAAGACATCGCCCTTCAACAGGAACTCATAATCTGCTTCCAGCGCCTTAAGGGCTTCTTCCAGGCTGCCCGGAGTGGATGGAACACGATCGAGTTCTTCCGGCGCAAGTGCATAGATGTCTTTATCCAGCGGTTCACCCGGATCCAATTTGTTTTCGATTCCGTCCAGAGTCGCCATGAGTATCGCGCTGAACGCCAAATAGCCATTGCACGATGGATCAGGAGTTCTGTATTCGATCCGCTTTGCTTTGGGACTGGCGCTGTACATTGGGAGACGGCAACAAGCGGATCGATTTCTTGAAGAATAAGCCAGTTTGTTAGGGGCCTCGAATCCTGGAACCAATCGTTTATACGAATTTGTTGTAGGGTTGCATATGCCGCAAAGAGCGGGTGCGTGCTTCAGAATTCCACCAATGCCCCAGAGCGCCTCCTGGGAGAGCCCTGCATACTTATCGCCTGCAAAAATATTGGTTCCACCTTTCCAGATGCTGATGTGCGTGTGCATTCCGGAACCATTGTCTTCGAATAGAGGCTTAGGCATGAATGTCACAGTCTTACAATATTTTTTGGCAACGTTCTTTAGCACATATTTAAACCACATGAGTTGATCGCCCATAATGACCAGAGGTGAAAACCTCATGTCTATTTCGCCCTGCCCTGCTGTCGCTACTTCATGATGCTGAGCCTCAATATTGATCCCGAGTTTCTCCAGGATCAGGACCATCTCGGTTCGCATATCCTGCTGTGAATCTGTGGGAGAAACCGGGAAATAGCCTTCCTTATGACGAGGTTTGTACCCCAAATTCGGATTCTCCTCGCGACCGGTATTCCACCATCCTTCAATGGAATCTATATGATGGAACCCCCCGTTCGAACTGTAACCGTACCGAACGTCATCGAAGATGAAAAATTCCGCCTCGGGTCCAAAATAAGCAGTGTCTCCGAGTTTAGTATATTTGAGGTAAGCTTCCGCCTTTTGAGCAATATTGCGTGGATCTCTAGTGTAGCGCTCCTTTGTCACAGGATCCACGATGTTGCAGATAAGGGAAAGGGTTGGATGCTGCATAAAAGGATCCATCACCGCTGTGGCCGGATCTGGAACCACCAACATGTCCGAAGCGTGAATAGGTTGCCAGCCACGTATAGATGAACCGTCAAACCCAAAGCCGGCTTCAAAAGAATCCTCTTCAAGCTCATGCAGCGGAACACTGAAATGTTGCCACATTCCAGGGAAGTCCATGAATTTGAGATCGACCATGACGGCCCCGTTCTTCTTGGCGAATTCAATCACCTCTTTTGGTCCCATTTATAACTCCTTCTGATATAGATTTACGCAGGCATTCATCAGTCCTGCTGCCTTTAAATCCCCAGCACAAAGAAAATTCCACCTATCAGGAGCGGTGGGTTCTGCATTCCCAGCCATTTCGACTTTCAATTTTCCATTGAAAATAAACGCTTCAGGTTATCTCCCGCACTCTCTCTTCCATTTTGCGCGGGAGAAGCCATAGGCCGTTTTGCAATAGATATCGGCTCTAGGACAAAGTGGTTGAGCAAATTCGACCACATGCAATTTTTTATAGAGCGTCCTCGTCACGCTCTCCCGTCCTGATGCGCACCACGGTCGAGACCGGCATGACAAATATTTTGCCGTCTCCTATGCTGCCGGTTCTTGCGGCGGCCACGATTTTCTCGATCACCTGATCCACGATTTCCGAAGGAACTACCATTTCCAATTTCACCTTGGGTAAAAAGTCCACCAGGTATTCGGCCCCTCGGTATATTTCCTTGTGCCCCTTTTTGGCGGCCAAACCCTTTCACCTCGGTAACGGTCATTCCCTGCACGCCCAACGAACTGACGGCTTCTTTCACGTCGTCTAATTTGAAGGGCTTAATTATTGCTTCCACCTTTTTCATGCTTACCCCCAGTAAAGTTAGGGTCCGGATATTTACATACCTAAAAATTGCGTATGCGGCAACACGATCACTCTACGATGCACTTTATGTTCCGTATACAGTAACACACCCCGTGAATACAGGTCACTTGCACATTCACGGGGTGCCCGGTGAAAGCTCATCGGCCCTTTTATGAAGCAATGACCGTGCCAAGTTCGTTTATTAACTACGCCTATCAATAAGTTGTAATTTTTAACAAAAACTTCTTTGCACGCGCCTAATAAACCATCAACATCTTCAAACGTCCATACATTTCCGTAGAATCAGTTAGAAAAATGTTACATTTTTGTACCTTGAACATCCATTCTAAGTTGTTCGCCGATTGACACCTGGAACCAACAAAAGAACAACCCACTGTTTAAATCGCGTCCAGATCACGTTCGCCTGTGCGGATTCGAACTGTAGCCTCGACAGGCGTGACGAAGATCTTTCCATCCCCAATCGTTCCCGTACGTGCTGCAGAGATTATTTTCTCGACAACCTGGTCTACAATCTCAGGGGGCACGACCATTTCCATTTTGATTTTGGGCAGGAAATCCACCAGGTATTCCGCCCCACGATATATCTCTTTGTGTCCCTTTTGTCGCCCGAATCCTTTGACTTCCGTGACAGTCATACCTTGCACACCGATTGCGCTGAGCGCCTCTTTTACGTCATCTAATTTAAAAGGTTTGATAACCGCCTCGATTTTTTTCATGAAAACACCCTTTCGTATTAAATGGATTCGGTTACAGGTTATATGCTGTTTCTCCATGAGCGGAGGTATCCACGCCGGTCTCCTCTTCTTCGCCGGTTACCCGTAATCCCATTACGGCTTTGACAATATAAAGTATGATCAGGGTCACCACGAGCGAATAGATCGTCGTTGCCAAAACCGCGATTACCTGAGGCCCCAACTGAGCAGCGCTTCCAAAAAATAAACCGTCTGCTCCACCAAATGCTTTCGAAGCAAACAATCCTATGGCCAAGGTTCCCAAAACACCGCCGACTCCGTGAATTCCTACAACGTCCAAAGAATCATCATATCCGAGAGTTGTCTTCGCCAGGACTGCCAGATAGCACACCACTCCGGCAATTAATCCAATGATTATCGCAGATCCCGGTCCGACGAACCCTGAAGCTGGCGTTATCGTTGCCAATCCGGCGATGGCGCCGGATGCTGCGCCTAATGTAGTCGGTTTGCCTTTGAGCCCCCATTCGGCAAAGACCCAGGCCAGCGCTCCCATAGCGGCAGACATGTGCGTGACCACGAAAGCCATGGTAGCGGTTTCGTTTGCTTTCAGGGCGCTGCCCGCGTTGAAACCGAACCACCCGAACCAGAGTAAGCCAGCTCCCAGCAACGTGAGCGTCACATTGTGAGGTATCATCGGAAGAGTGCCATATCCTTTGCGCTTACCAATCACCAGAGCGCATGCCAGAGCCGCCACACCTGAATTGATGTGCACTACGGTGCCCCCTGCAAAATCCAGGGCGCCTATCCTTGCAAGCCAACCGCCAGGTCCCCAGACCCAATGAGCCACTGGGCAATAAACGAAAGTCATCCACAAAACCATGAATACGATGAACGAGCTGAACTTCATACGCTCGGCAAATGCCCCAGAAATAAGCGCGGGGGTAATTATGGCGAACATACACTGAAATATCATAAAGGTGGCGCCTGGAATTGTCTGATCCGGCCAAGGGGCTCCACCTACCCCGCTTAGCCCGAAATGCCGGAAGCCGCCAATCAGCCCCCCGAAAGCATCCGGCCCGAAAGACAAGGTGAATCCATAAACAAACCATATAGCTGTTGCAAGCCCCATAAGGAAGAAGCTGTGCATCATGGTCGAGAGCACGTTTTTGGATCGGGTAAGGCCTCCATAGAACATGGCCAGACCCGGAGTCATCAAGAGGACCAATGCGGACGAAGCAAGGACCCACGCATTATCGGCAGGATTCATTTGGCAGTACCTCCAGAGGCTGTAATTCCGTTAGGAAAAACTTTCCTACATGAGCAAAGTTACAGTTTTGGCAGCAGAGCAACCCGCGTGCCAAAAGAACTTCTGGAGGTTCTCTTGTAGACTAACCTACTAATATAATGTTACTTTCATGGAATCTTCAGAGGAGAGTAGCCGAATTGTCTTTCACATTCGGCTACCACTCCGTAGGAAATCCGAAAATTGAATTACATTATTGTAAGATTGACCTCATCCTTCGATATGGATCGTCGACCGCCCCCATCTCAGACAGCGTCGGTATCCTTTTCGCTCGTCCTGATCCGTATTACGGTCTCGACCGGTGTTACGAATATCTTGCCGTCACCAATGGTCCCAGTACGCGCTGCGGCAACAATCTTCTCGATCACCTGGTCTGCCATTTCAGTGAGGACCACTGCCTCAATCTTTATTTTAGGCAGGAAATCCACCAGATATTCGGCCCCGCGGTAGATTTCTTTGTGCCCCTTTTGCCTTCCGAAGCCTTTGACTTCGGTGACGGTCATTCCCTGCACCCCAATCGAACCAAGCGCTTCCTTCACGTCATCCAGTTTGAAGGGCTTAATAATTGCTTCAATCTTCTTCATCGTTATCCCCTTTGCACTTCCCGAATATCTATACCCAATCAGTCTCCCGGCTAAAGAAAGGCCCGTCCATAATTCCGGGAAATTGACATTTATAAGTTGTAACCAGCCTCACCGTGGACCGAGGTATCAACTCCGACCATTTCGTCCTCCTCGCTGACCCGCAGCCCCATCACAGCCTTGATGATGTAAAGAATCACGAGACTCACGACGAATGAATAGACGATCGTGACTACCACGGCCAATATCTGAATCCAGAGCTGTCCGGGGTTCCCAAAGAACAGACCTCCCTCTGTCGACGCGTTGATGAGTTTGGATGCAAAAAGGCCGGTTGCTATAGCGCCCCATGTCCCGCCAATGCCATGGACGCCGACGACATCCAATGAATCGTCATACCCGAGCCCGGTCTTGGCCAAAACCGCCAGATAGCAAACTACACCGGCGACGGCACCAATAATAACGGATGATACAGGGCCGACATATCCGGATGCCGGCGTGATTGCCACAAGGCCGGCCACGGCCCCGGACGCTACGCCCAGTGTGGTGGGCCTACCTTTTATTATCCATTCCGCAAATACCCAGGACATTGCTGCGGCAGCAGTGGCCATGTGAGTCACCACAAAAGCCATCGAAGCCGACTCTCCCGCTGTCAGTGCGCTCCCCGCATTGAATCCGAACCACCCGACCCAGAGAAGGCCGGCACCCAGCAATGTCAAAGTAAGATTGTGAGGAGGCATTGCGGCTGTTCCGTAACCTTTCCGCTTCCCGATGACCAGGGCGCACGCCAGAGCCGCCACACCTGCATTGATGTGAACTACCGTTCCGCCGGCGAAATCCAGCGCGCCCAATCCCGAGAGCCAGCCGCCGGGACCCCACACCCAATGGGCTATTGGACAGTAGACAACAGTCATCCAGAGAATCATAAACACAATGAACGAACTAAACTTCATTCGCTCGGCAAAGGCGCCAGAAATCAGGGCGGGGGTGATGACCGCGAACATACACTGGAATATCATGAAAGTAGTTCCGGGAATGGTCATGGTCTTGGAGGGATCGCTCAGGTCAGGGAATAATCCTCCGCCGATGCCGTTTAATCCAAAATAGGAGGTCCCGCCCAAGAGTCCGCCGAAGGCATCCGGCCCAAAAGCAAGACTGAATCCATAAAATAGCCAAATTATGGATGCAAGCCCCATAAGGAAGAAGCTGTGCATCATGGTTGACAAAACGTTCTTGGCGCGGGTCATACCACCATAAAACATGGCCAAACCCGGGGTCATCAAGAGCACCAGTGCCGACGAGACCAGGACCCACGCGTTGTCGGCTGCATTCATTTTGGAACACCTCCAAGAGTACTCACATCCAGCCGTTGCTCTTCAGCCGAAATTGCGGATGGGATGAAATCGTCGGCTTTGTGAAACGGCCCCTTGGTACAAATTCGAGATTCCTCTATATCCTCGCCTCGCCCGTCCGGGGTTATCCCACGCCCCGAACTTGATCCGCCGGAATGCTTGCCGGCCGGAGTTTTCAAGAAAGGAATGGCGAACCGGTACAAGTTGGTTTGACCAAAAAGCAATCTCAATGCCAACTAACGGCAACTAAGTTGTTGAAAGGACATCAAGTTGATTTTACGGCTTTTTTGTTCAAAGATGAGGAGATGGTGACAACTGTCGCCCAGGCGCCAAAGGTACATAAGGGAAGGTTTAACTAATTATGATTACGTTCGTGTACGAAATCGCTTGGGGTCAATCCCCAACTTCTCTACTCGCAAACCCATGATCCGCTCGGATATTCCTAATGCCCTCGCGGCCTTTGCCCTATTCCCTCGCGAAGCCTTTAAAGCATCCAAAATGAGATCTCTCTCGACAGCATGCAGAGTGCTTTCCAATGTCCCGCTATGTGTTGTTCCACTGGCTTCAGCGGTTTGAAGAGTCGGCGGGAGATGGTGCCCGTGAATCACGGAATCCGCGCTCAGTAACACAGCCCTTTCAATGCAGTTCTCCAATTCCCGCACGTTTCCAGGCCAATGATAGCTCATCAGCATGTCTATGGCGGGGGTGGAAATCCGGCGAACGGCCTTGTGATTGAGTCTACTGTATCTCTCTATGAAAAAATCGGCCAGCAGCGGAATATCTGTCTTGCGCTCACGAAGAGGCGGAACATGGATGGGGAACACGTTGAGCCGATAGTAAAGATCCTCTCTGAATTTAGCTTCTCGGATAAGTTGTTCCAGCGGCCTATTTGTCGCGGTAATCACTCTCACATTCGTTTTAATAGTCGCCGTCCCGCCGACGCGTTCGAACTCTTTCTCCTGAATCACCCGCAGAAGTTTGATCTGAGTTGTTGGAGAAAGGTCGCCAATCTCATCCATGAAAATGCTGCCGCCGTGCGCTATTTCGAAACGGCCTTTCCGCGTGGCTATTGCGCCGGTGAACGCGCCTTTCTCGTGGCCGAATAATTCACTTTCAACGATGCTTTCCGGCAACGCGCCGCAGTTGACTTTTACAAAAGGCTTCTCCGCGCGGTGGCTGTTGTAGTGGATCGCATGGGCCACAAGCTCCTTTCCCGTCCCGCTTTCTCCTCTTATAAGAACAGTTGTATCGCTCCTGGATACTTGGGCGATCAGATCGTACACAACCTGCATGCCTTTTGAATTTCCGATGATATTGGACGGTCTGAACCGTTCCTTTAGCTGAGTTTGAAGCCTCAGATTCTCTTCCAAAAGTCGATGCCGCTCTTCTTGAGCAGATTGTCTCAAGCGTACTGCCTGAGCGATCATGGACCCGATTATCGATAGTAGACGCACGTCTTCTTCGAACCCGATACCTTCCGCAAACAAACGGTCCGCACTCAGTGCCCCTATGACTTCGTTGCCCAATTTGATGGGAACACATAGGAAAGACACGTCTTTTTTACGAGGGTCTTTCCTGGCTCCAGTACGATCCAAGAACAGCGGTTCCTCGGATATGTGAGGAACGACAGCCGGTTTTCCAGTAGCGATGACTTTTCCGGTCACTCCTTCTCCCGGTCTGTATCTTCCGCGTTCCATTTGTATTTCTGAAAGTCCATGCGCGGCCTCGATAAATATTTCGCCCGATTGCCGGTTGAGAAGAGTCAGCGTCCCGCGCATCATTCCCATATGTTTTGCAATGGCCTCTAACACCGGTCCAACAACATCTCGGAGATCAAGGCTCCGGTCAAGGATTTGACTGATATCGAAAAGGAGCAGCAGCTCCAGTAGTTCTCTTTTTACTTTTGGTTCTCTGCTTCGGTTTGCCATGCCTGTCTCGTTCTGAGCGTGCTAATTATCGCATTAAGTGCAAAATGCTACGAAATTGTAGGATACTCAAAAGGAATTGTCAAAGATGTATTTTTCACGATTTCTTATCATCATACACATTTCAATTAGTCCGCCGCTTGACTGGACAGGCCTCAAGTTCTAAGGTAGACACCATGATTAGCCTCGAAAACGGGCTTATACTGCCTCCCAATGATAAACCTGTCGATGACGCACCGCGATCTTGCATGTTCTTGCATATCGCATACTGATTCTTTTTTCCATTTTCTCGGGTGCCTCCTGGGTTTGCGGTATGACCATCGCATCGGGACCGGCCCAGGAATATCTCTTCAAAGAAGGAAAAAGATATTACGATTCCGGGGATTTCGACCGCGCTCGAGCAACTTGGGAGAACATCTTGCCCGATACGCTTTACGGCCCGGTTGCGTATCTGCTGTTGGCCAGGAACAGGGCGTCCGGTAATCCTAATCAGGCTGAAATACTTCTAAAAGAGCTACTCAGCAAACATCCGAACACCGTTTATAATGGCCGGGCCCGTGAAGCCCTCGCTGATGTTCTTTGCCGGCAGGCCAAACCGGAAGCAAAGGCGCTGCTGCTATCCATGATGGAAAAGGCTCCTGAGAGAGATAAGCCGGCTTTGCTATTACAGTTGGGTAATTTGGAAAAATCCATTGGGAACTATTCTGACGCTGCTTCGCATTATCGAATCCTTTTTCTGAACTATCCTGCTTCAGTCGAGGGCCTGAAAGCGGCCGATGACCTCGCCTGGATGATTTTCCACGGGAAAATAGCCAAACCCGAGTATTCTGAAGCCGAGCAGTTGAACCGCGCTGCTCGCCTTTTTGCTAAAGGACGGTTCGATCTGGCTGCGGACATATATACTGCCCTGCTAAAGGCCAAACCGCGGGATACGTCTCTGATGCTCAAACTGGCCCAGTGCCGCTATAAAGATCGTCAGAACCAAAAAGCCATAGGCATTCTGAAGGAACTGCTCGAGGGCGCCTTGCCTGAAAAGCAGCGCACAGAAGCGCTTCACACCATGAGTCTCATTTATTGGAGGCTGGACAAAGAAAAAGATTTTGAATTCTGTTGTAATAAAATTCTGTCCTCCGGTTCCGCGGCTGCGAAAAGAAAGGCCCTTTTCAATCTGGGGGCATACAATTTTGAAAAAAACAGATTTCCGGCGGCCCAGAATTACTTCAACAAACTTCTTACGGCCAACCCAGAGCCTCCAGTAAAGGTGACGATTAGATGGAAACTCGCTTGGATCAAGTATCTTAACCATGATTACGGTGCTGCGGCCGAGGCGTTTCATGAAGCGCGAAAGGGAGCATCCGGCGATAGGATCGAGAACCCATCCAAATATTGGCAAGCTCGTGCTCTTATACAGAGCCGTCGTCCTAAAGACGCGGAACCTTTGCTCAGAGAATTGGCGCTTAATTCGCCGTTGGATTATTATGGTCTTGAAGCCGCTCGCGTACTGAAATCCCTGAATCCGGAATCGGAACGGGAAAAGAAATCTGAGCAACTATTTCCGGAACTAAAACTTACCCCGGCGGAGAGTTCCAATAGTATGGTCGCGGCGGCGTTGAAATTGATGGCGATAGGGTTGGACGATTTTGCCTTAATCAACCTCGAAGCGCTTCCCAAATCTATGAAATCGTCGCCTGCTGTCGCTTTTGTGACGGCACGGGCAGCTTATAGGGCCGAACAGTATCGGATCGCGCATGAAGCCTTGTCGCTGGGTTTCAAATCATTCATGGAGAATCCCCCTTCGAATGCGCCTGCTGAGTTCGTGGAGATGGCTTTTCCGCGTATCCACTTGAATCACACGACTCAGGTCGCCGCGAGGCATTCGATTGATCCCCATCTGGTATGGGCAATGATGCGGCAGGAGAGCCGTTACGATGCGTCCGCGGTCTCGCCGGCCGGCGCTTTGGGCCTGATGCAGATTACTCCCGGAGCTGCCGGGCTCTCCAGATCTCATGGCAAGATCCCGGCCAAGGCGATTGCCGAGATCCTTGATCCAAAACAGAATGTGTCGTTGGGAATAAAGATATTGAGCAAGAACCTGGCGGGGTTTAAAGGGAAAATTATCCCTGCTGTGGCATCCTATAATGCGGATATTAGAAAAGTCAGGGAGTGGTTGCATAAGAACGGCAAGATGAAAGATGATGAGTTTATCGAGAATATGCCGTACCTTGAAACCCGAATTTACGTCAAGAAAGTCCTGGCCGGGTATCGAGCATACAGCCGGTTGTACGGAAAAAAAGAATTCGCGGAACTGTGGTAGCAGAATGGACGATAGCTCAAGAAATAATCATGAGAAGCTGGTTGATGTCACGCCTTATCTAAAACTGGTAATCGACAAAGATGGTCGATGGTTTCAAAACGGCTCTGAAATTATCCATCCTGAAATATATAAGTACTTTAACGAATTACTGGAAAAAACTTCCGATGCCGAATATCGGATTCGGATGAATAATGAAGTTTGTCGAGTCGAAGTGGAGGATGCCCCTTTTGTAGTTCAGGCCATTCACGAGGTTGAAAAAGCTACTATCTGCATACATCTAAACGACGGGTCGGAAGAGCCGTTCAGGCCTGAATTGTTCTGGATCGGAAAGGATAATGTTCCCTATTGCCACGTAAAAAACGGCTCATTTCATGCGAGGTTCTCGCGACCGGCATATTATGCGTTAGCCCCCTATATTGTTGCTGATTCAGATGAACGGAATTTCTTCTTGCACATTGACGGACAGCGAACGCTAATTAACAATTCACGACCTACTCTCAAATCTTAATGGATTCCTGAACTGCAACTGGTTCCAAAATCTTCATTGAATGACAGGATGCTGCACTATTCGTAAGTGCGGTTCGTGAACCGACCTAGACCACGGCGCCTCTCGGACCGCCTCTATCCGTAATTCATATATAGCGTTTTGCAACCAGTTGTCGTGCATCCCAGCCCCTTGACACCCGCCGGACTAATGAAAATCTAGAGTCGTAGGAAACTACGGGGTTGGCCCGAGATCCATCTATCTCTAAAACTTATCTGGCCAAGGAGGTTCAGGAAATGTTCGAACTTGAGCCCTGGAGAAGAAGAGTGGAAAACGCTCCGGCAACCTTTCGCCGTGAATTTGATGACCTTTTGCAAAGGTTTTTTGGAGCCGAGCGGCCGGATTGGCTGTCGGGCCGCGGTTTTTCGCCCGCAGTGGATATTTCTGAAAACGACAGCGAAGTGCTTGTGAAAGCTGAACTCCCGGGGATCGATCAGAAAGATATTGAAGTCAGTTTATCGGGAGACGTGCTAACAATTAAGGGTGAAAAGAGAGAAGAGAAAGAAGAAAAAGGTGAAAATATTCACAGAGTCGAGCGCTCATATGGCAGCTTTTCTCGTGCCTTCACCCTGCCCTGCGAAGTGAAAAGTGAGGCGGTTGAAGCCAAATTTAAAGATGGAGTGCTTTCTCTGAAACTCCCTAAGAGCGAGACCAGCAAAAAGAAATCCATAAAAATCAACGTAGAATGATTTGATCTTCCAAAATGCAGGGGAGAGCTTGTCGCAGTTTCCCCCGGGAGGCTCTCCCATTCGCTTTAGATTTGTTTATTTTTCTGTCCGCGACCACGGAGCGGGAATCGTGCCCGGATAATGTGCCGCTTTCAATATCTGAAAATAAGAACTCAGATCAATTGTCGGGGGAGCACATTCAGAAGCAATTGCGACCTAAGCAAAACAACCCCTAGCGTGTGGGGATTTTCGTCGTTTCACTCCTCGAAATGGAAAAGCAGATTAATCACCAAATTGCATCTTCGCGTTGTATGCCAGGGTGCGTTATGATATCAAATCGATTGTCTTTCGCTGACTGACTCGAATGGGCATGCATCAAAATCGAGTAATCTCGTGTGATGCAATGAGTTCACAAGAAAATATTGTTCGCGAAATTCTGAATGGCATAGGCATCACCATTGGTGGTCCGAATCCCTGGGATATCCAGGTGAAGGACGACAGAATGTATGCGCGGGCCTTGCGAGACAAAAATCTTGGACTCGGCGAATCTTATATGGAGGGCTGGTGGGATTGTCCTCGAATCGATCAATTCATCTACCGAGTGCTCACCGCTGGAGTAGAGGGACAGGTTCCGGGCGGATGGAAACTGCTCATTCCGTACCTCCAGGCTTTGCTGTTCAATCGACAGTCAAGAACCCTTTCTCGTGAAGTTGCCGAACAACATTATGATCTCGATAGTGAGCTCTTTATGAGCTTCCTGGACCCTTATAATCAATACAGTTGCGCATATTTCAACGGCACTGACGATTTAAATAAAGCTCAGCTCAATAAGATGGACCTGATTTGCAGAAAACTTGAGCTTAAGGCCACGGACATCTTCTGGATATCGGATTCGGCTGGGGCGGCTTGGCCAAATTCGCGGCTGAAAAGTACGGGTGCAAAGTGACCGGCGTAAATATATCCAATGAGCAAATCCGGTACGCTAAAGACTTTTGTAAAGGGCTTCCGATAAAGATTCTCGAACAGGATTATCGAGATATTCAAGGGACGTTCGACAAGATTGTGTCAGTCGGCATGTTTGAGCATGTCGGCGTCAAAAATTACAGAAAATTCATACAAGTTGCGCATCGATGTCTCAGCAAGGACGGCATCTTTTTATTGCACACCATCGGTAGTAATGAATCCAAAATAAAAGCTGATCCGTGGATCACGAAGTATATATTTCCTAACGGCGTGCTGCCCAGCATCGCCCAAATCAGTAAAGCCGCCGAAGGCCTGTTTGTAATCGAGGATCTGCACAATCTAGGGCCACATTATGATAAGACTTTAATGGCCTGGCATAATAATTTTCAAAGTGCCTGGCCTAAACTTAAGAACCGATTCGGCGACAGGTTTAAAAGAATGTGGGAGTATTATTTGCTCTCGTGTGCCGGCGCATTCCGTGCCCGAGATATTCAGCTCTGGCAGATTGTTTTCACAAAATACGGCACAATCCAGCCCATTTGCAGGTAAGGTCAAGTCGTGGCTCTCCCTTGACTCTTCGAGGACAGAACTTAATTTCACAACAGACGGTTCGTACATGATTTCAGATCGGCGGTTCGTGTGCAGGAGTGACCGTACAGACGCCTGCCGCATGACTGATCACCACGCGGTTATTGAGGGTCTGGACACGCAAGCAGCATACTGCTTTTTGCGAACCGCCGTAATGTCAAATTGGGCTTCTGCCCTGATTGAGGTTTAAAATGAGAAAGAGCAAAGGTCCACCATATTCCCAATATAGCTGTTGTGTTCGCAGCTCGTGTTCCAAATTTGACTCTATGCTGGAAGTGGCTGATTGTTACAATAATGACGGAAAGGTCGTCAGGAATTGTTCTGACTGCAAATAGACGAAGAGGTTCATTCTGCTTGAATTGAATTAAGCATGAGTTAACTTATATCTGGATGAGTTCACTTATATCTGGTTTCCAGCCCGTTTGTTGGCAATGACAGGCAAGATGCCTGTCCTACCTTGAGATGGAACCGGCGAATATGGTTTGTAAAGCGGCCAGCCACACGCGCGAAAAAGTTGTCTGCCGGTCAGCCCAGATAGCAGGCTACTCAGTCCTACCTCCGTCAAAATAAAGATCTGCTTATCAAGAACCACGATGCAGTAAAAATATGCTAATTTGTATCCGGCAATTGACCAGAAACTAACAGCCGGGAGCGAATTACCATAGAACCGTTTCATGATCCAGCGCCGGCTAGCCACAGACGTTGGGCTATCTTTATAATCGGCAGCATCAATTTTCTGATTTCGATGTTCTACCGAGTGTCCACCGCGGTAATAAGCCCTTCTCTGGTTAGAGATCTAGGATTCACGAATGCCCAACTCAGCGATCTAGCCGCTGTCTTCTTCTACGCTTTTGCTCTGAGCCAGATACCCATCGGAATTGCTTTAGATCGCCTTGGATCCAGGATAACCATGTTCTTCCTCGCCCTTGCGGCAGTGGGGGGAGCTGTGTTGTTTGCCTTGGGGCAAACCCCGGCTCATTTAATAGTGGCCAGAGCGCTTCTGGGGATAGGTATGAGCGGTAACCTCATGATTATATATGCCCTCCTGGCAGCCTGGTTTCCGCTGGACCGGTTTGCGTTTTTGGGCGGATTGCTGGTTTCTATTGGCGTTGCCGGAAATCTTTTGGCAGCCACCCCGCTGACTCTCCTGACCATTTCGATCGGATGGAGAACGAGCTTTCTGATTTTTGCCGGGATAAATGCTACCGTTGTAGCGATATTTCTGCTGGTGGTGAGAGATCGTCCGGATTCGTCTGCGCCCATCGGGTTAAACACGGGTTCAGCGATAGCCGGCCTTGGGCATTTGCTCAGGATGTACAGCTATTGGGCGATTAGTCTGAGCCAATTTGTCCGTTATGGCTACTTCGCGGCTCTGCAAAGCCTCTGGGTCGCCCCATTTCTCATTTATGGTTTAGGATTCAGTGAAATCACTGCGAGCAACGCGATTTTTTTCTCGGATTGGGTTATATGATCAGCCTGCCATTAAGCGGCTGGTTCAGCGACAGAGTGCTCCAATCGCGTAAAGCGGTTATATTGGGCACGATGTGGGGACTTTGCCTGCTTTCCGGTAGTGTGATTTGGTGGACTCAAACAGTGCCGGTGTGGCTGGTTATGGCGACTCTTTTTGGTATCGGTGTCACGGCAGCGCCGGGACAGATAATGTATGCTCACATTAAAGAGCTTCTTCCACCGACAATGGTCGCTCAAGCAATGACCGCTGTGAACATGTTTACTGTGCTTGGAGCCGGCGTAATGACCCACATTTTGGGTTTTGTAATCGGACGAGAGCCATCAAATCTGGCCGAGCCATCGGATTTTAGTTTGGTGTGGTATGTGGGTGTTATAACCGTCGGTCTGGCCTGTATCATGTACGGCTTGGTTCCTGAAAGCCCCGCGTTTAAGCGGGCAGATGTTGAAAAAGGCTCGTGAGAGCTTTAGAATGAACAAAAGAAGCTGGGGCAGTTTGCCATGGAATTTTCCTCATTGGGGAAATGGCTCATTTTTTTCGGATTATGTATAGCAGCCATCGGCATCCTGGTATGGCTTGCCGGAAAATCAGGACTGCCGTTCGGAAGTCTCCCCGGCGATATTCGGGTTGAAAGACCCGGCTTCTCGTTCAATTTCCCTCTGATGACCGGTATTGTAATCAGTATAATAATTACCCTGATTTTGAATATCGTGCTCTGGTTTTTCCGCAGGTAATCCGAGCCGCTCGCCTGTTCCGGTCCCTGGTGCTCAGGTCTTCATCTTCCATAACGTGTCTCTCGAACAACTCTGGCAAGCAGGTCCGCGAAAGATTCGGCTTCATCACGGGTCAGCAAGGAACCAGGCACAGTCAGGACCAGGTGTAGCCGCTTTCGATAAATGAAAGCATACAAATTTATCTGGGCATTTCCTGCGAGCTTGTATCCGGTGCCATGAACGTCAATTATTTCAAATCCACCTGCATGTTTAAGAAAGGAATCTTCGCCGAGTCGCCCTTCTATAAGCTCCGGCCAGACTACTCCAAGGAATCCCACCGCTATCGAGAATTTTTGGCTTCTCATAAAATAACTTGCTACTCTTTGCCGGATGACAAAAGGGAACAAAGTAAAGAGGGCGGCTCCCATTGAAAGGGATCCGCGGACTATCAAGTCTATATTCCTGCTGAGCTGTTTCTTGCGGCTTTCGGCAACTGAATGAGCAAACTCGGCGAGGTTATTCCGCTCTTCCGGTGTTGATCGGAAGAAAATAGTTGAGCTGTAATTCTTTTCATCTTCTCCGCCGAATCTTTGCCTCATGTTCACCGTGACGACGCTCGTATTTGTCCCGGGAATGATATTTCTGTTTCTATTCCATTCATCCAAAGCTCGATTTGCGCAAACGACAATATGATCCACAAGGTTGATTCCTGCTTCGGCAACGTTGGTTTTTATTTCTTGAAAATCTTCAGTGGGGAAAACTCGGAGCACGTGCTGTTCGGTGAGATCATGCGCCTTCCCGGTCCCGTGTGGTACTGCGGGCTTTTCCTTTCGATACTTCAGATCTCGGAGTACTTGGCGTGCCAAATGTTTCCAAGCTGGTTTTCCCGGGTTTCGAAGCCTTTTTCTTGGACGTAGAAAACACGTACGTCATAGATTGCCATTCAGACGAACGTCCGTTGATCAACCCATCATACCGCCCTAACATTTCACTCACTATTTTTAGGGCCATACCCGCATCCGCGGCCATATGGTGAAATATGAATACCAGCAGAAAATATTCAGGCTGAAAGCGCATAAACATGGACCTCGAGGGGAGGCTCATGCCAAAGGTCCCATTGCTTGTCCAACCCGGGTCTCAGGTGATCCATGAATGGCATTGAAGCTCCCTTCCGGTCCAGTAGGGCGGCTCACGTCAGATACCGTGATTGGAATTTCCAGGTCGGGATGATCCTCTCTGAAAAGGAATAATCTTGCTCCCTCGCGAAGTTCCCGTAGCGTGCCCGTGAGCATTGGGAATGCGTGCGAGACGTCTTTTACTGCAAGCCTGAACACTTCTTCATCAAAAGGTCCCTTTGCTTCGGCAGCCATCATGATGATGTTTTTGGCGTTCCGGAAACTACTCAGTACCATCAATTCGGACATAACATCGAGTTTTCGTAATTCCGACAAGGGACTCGAATCCTCCAATTCGGTATTTATAGTAATTATGCTTCGGACAACCTGAGGCCTTATCTAATTTCTACTCAACTTACATTTAGACATCCGGTTTTGCAATCCGCCAAACAAGTTTGCAAAATGGAACTTCCAAATCGGAATCTCATGTTGTCGGGGGGACGAATCTTTGATTTTGAAACCGAGCATTGCCTCCGAACTATTGCGCTGCATGCTAGAATGGCCTAAAAATAGTACCCTAGTTTTTGGTCAAATCCGAACATTTAACGGGAGCTTCAGGCATGATTGACAAATTTTGGTACTTGATAATGGTGCCTATGGTGTACGTCGCTTTTGCGTGGTGCATCGTGTGGATCGTCATCAAAATCATAGATATCCTCAGAGCGCCTAATATTCCGCCAACGCTGCGGATTTTT
>CAWJJL010000024.1:0-48662 GCA_963843165.1 uncultured delta proteobacterium
GACATATAATGTTAGACAAGTCTAACTCGTAACATAATAGATACCGCCGCCCCCTGTCAACACTTTTATGACCAAATCATATCATTCGTGATTTTAGGCAAATAGTGCCGCACAAACCCGTGCTGAAAGCGTACTATAGAAAGTTCAATGCGGCTCCAATCTTCGAATCCGATCATCTTCGGGACTGGATCATCTTTGTCGATCAGTGATGTGTACTTGGTTGGTTTTGGCCAGACGACATTATCATGTAGAGGGATCCCGGTCGTTACCCATGCGAGATTATCCCGAATCCACTTCTCTCTATCAAGTAAGAAAAGCGCAAAGCATGCATTTCGCGCTATGATACATCCCTCTGAATGACTTACGACAGAAACCGGTTTTTTGGCGTTGTAGAGCAGGTGCGTGAGTTTTCTGGTTGCCGAGTTCCTTTGAATTTTTCCTCTGCCCATTGCTAACAGAATTTCGGGCTGCATGGTGCAGGCAAACAGCGGCCACGCGGTTGTATAGACCAATTCAAATATCCCTGTTTTCCTCACCAGGCCGGTACCCGAGTCTCGATATGGGTGAACGGATGCCCGACGCGTTGTAAATCAGAAGCACCGGTCGTTTTAGATGTTTTGCTAGGGCCTCGGCGGCTGCAGTTGCTTTGATTTTGTCGGTCCAGATCCCATTCACGTAGTACACCGGCTCTCCCGAATAACGACGGCCCGTCGCAATAGGATGTGGCGGTTGCATAAAGGCTGACATAGGAAAAGAGCTTAGTTGCTCCAAACGCGGGCTGTCTCTAATGCTATCCGCCAGGACGCTAAGCCTTAAATTGACGCAGTCCTCAAGTACCTGGGACAACTTATCCAGCCGAAGACGAGTATTATCCCATTCTCTGACGAATTTGACGGTCATTTGGGCACGTAGCTTTCCAGCCCTTTCCGTAAATTCCTTTCTCGCACCGTGGAAATTTTCTACGACTTTCGACGCGAAAAAGTCCTTAGGGTCAATTAGTCCATAGATTTTTTCGCGCAGATCTTCGATGAGCTTCCAGTCAGACGCGCGCATTTCGACCTCTCCGGGCCAACTATCGATTTGAAAGGTTCTATGACAGACTATCGATGATCTTTATTAACTCATCCGTATTTTCTTTGAGAAGATCCTTATCCGCTCTGGTTTCCACGTTCAATCTTATAACCGGCTCCGTGTTCGAGGGCCTCAGATTGAATCGCCACTTGTCAAATTCCATGCTCAGCCCGTCTATATGATCCGTAATCAGTTCTTTGCCTTTATAGTGCTGCTCGATTCCTTGCAGCACAGCCTCACCGTTCCGGACCCTGCGGTTTATTTCTCCGCTCGCCGGGAATTTATCTATACGGCTCTGGATCAACTCCGATAATGGCTTTTCCCCGCGCTGAGAATTTGAATCAACAGCAGCCAAGGGATCATCCCGCTGTCGCAATAGGCGAAATCCCTGAAATAATGATGCGCGGACATTTCTCCGCCGTAAACGGCGTCTTCCAGTCTCATTCGCTCTTTAATGAATGCGTGACCGGCTTTGCTCATGACAGGCACTCCCCCGGCGTTTCTCACCATTTCCTGGGTGTTCCACACGAGGCGCGGATCGTGGACAACCTTCGATCCGGGATTATCTTTCAAGAATGCCTGAGCAAATAGACCCACGAGATAATAACCCTCAATGAACGAGCCTTTTTCATCAAAGAAGAAGCACCTGTCGCAATCACCATCCCAGGCGATGCCCAGGTCTGCATTATGGGAAATCACATTCTGAGCGGTAACTCCGCGATTTTCTGGCAGAAGGGGGTTTGGTATGCCGTTGGGGAACCTACCGTCCGGTTCGGGAAAAATTTTTATGAATTCTATTGGCAGCTTTGCTTCGAGTTTTTCAAGCACCGGCCCGGCACATCCATTGCCGCAATTCATGATTACTTTCATTTCTTTCAATTTTTCGGGACGAACATAGCTAAGAAGGTGCTCCACATACGCGTCTCTTGTGCTCACCGATTCGATGGAGCCCTTCTTTTTGGCCTCCGGTTTAAAAGCATCACCGATCACAGTTTTCTCGATGTCTTTAAGGCCGGTGTCTGCGCTAATTGGCTTAGATTGTTCTCTGACGAGTTTCATCCCATTGTAATCCATCGGATTGTGACTTGCGGTTACCATTACACCGCCGTCAAGTTCCATATGAGAAGTCGCGAAATAGACCTCTTCAGTGGGGCACATTCCAATATCAATGACGTTGCACCCCTGATCCACCAAACCTTTCGCCAAAGACTGACTGATGGCTCTGCTGCTCAGCCGCACATCTCTGCCGACGCACACTTTCGAAGGGGAGAGGAAAGCGGCGTATGCGCGACCGATCTTGTACGCCATGTCTTCGTTAAATTCGTCAGGAATGCGCCCCCGAATATCGTAAGCTTTGAAGCAGTTCAAATGAGGTTTTACATCAGTCATCCATATTTCCTTTCGACAAATTGGATATATGAAACGCAGCCCTCGGGTTTCTTCAGAAGAAAATGTATTCTGACCTATCATTGCAAGCGGAGGGAAATTATGGAACGCGTTGGCGCTTTTCCCGCGAGATGCGGGATTTCAATTCTCGCAATTTCAAAGTCAGGCTCCTGCACCTTCAGCACAAAACATACTGATTTCTGAATCACTGGATTCACAACAGATCTTCATAACCATGCCGAACTAGTAACTCCTGCAGTTTCTTGATGTCTTGGCAGGAATCCTTACGACATACGAGAATGGCATCCGGTGTGTCCACGATTACAAGATCTTCAACACCCAATAAGACTGCGACTTTGTGAGGCGACAAGGCCACACATTCTTTGCTCTCCACGCAGATGACTTTTCCCCGACATGCATTGTTCTCATTGTCAGTCTCCCATACATCCGAGAGAGAAGACCAACTTCCAACATCATTCCATGCAATTTCAGCGCGTATCACTACCGTATTGTCGGCTTTCTCCATGATTCCATAATCAATGGAAATGTTCTCCATTGTTTCGTAAATTTTTCTGATAGCTTCCGGCTCATGATCAGTATTTAACATCGGCACGATGCTTTCCATTGCCCGACTGACTGAGGGAAGATGTCGTTCAAAAGATCGAATGATTGTGGAGGCTTTCCACACAAACATTCCACTGTTCCAGAGATAGTTTCCTGCGTCAAGGTAGCGCTTTGCTGTCATCAGATCAGGTTTCTCAACGAAGCTCTTTACTTTAAACAAGCTATTTGAGCCGATCTCGGAGATCTCCTGTCCCATCTCAATGTACCCGTATCCTGTTTCCGGGCAATGCGGCACGATCCCGAAGGTGATAAGAAAATCCTGGTTTGAAGCCACTCGATAGGCCATACCAAGGACTTTCAAGAATGCTTGCTCGTTGGCAATAAGATGATCCGCAGGTAAGATAACCATGACGCCTTCCGGATCCTGCTTGAAAATCTTGTAAGCTGCCAAAGCAATGCAGGGAGCAGTGTTGCGGCCTTGCGGCTCGGCTACAATCATTGTCTCGCTGATTTCCGGAATCTCTTTCTTGATTTCATCTGAATAGTTTTCAGTCGTAACAATCATGATCCTATCGAAAGGGATCTCGGGCAGGATTCGCTCCACAGTTTCCCGCACCATCGTTTTGTCGCTGAAAATCTTAAGAAGTTGTTTAGGCTTTCGCTTTCTGCTTTCAGGCCAGAAGCGCGTCCCGCTCCCTCCCGCCATAATAATTCCATACAACATGTTGTCACCCGTTCAGGAATGATAATAATTTGTCAAGGATAAGTCCCATCGGCAAGTGTCGCTCCATTCCGAACCCGATAAGTTTCGCCGGAAGGAACGATTATTTTCACAGTTCCTTCAATTCTTACATTCTTTTCAAAGAAAACCGAACCGGTCACTGCCAGTTCATTCGCGCAAATGAGAGACACCGAGCGAGAATCCTCGAAACGCTTACTGAAGCGTTCGGGAGAATCCAGGAACTCGGGGTCAAAAAAGACCCTGGGCATGTACGGCAGAGAAGCCGGACGCAAAGGATTCTTTCGCAAACAATTCATTGGGTCCAGCACACAAGCATCTGATTGTAGAACAAACAAATCTGAAACCTTCTTAGTAGGGAAAAACCGGCTTCTATCAACTCTGAGACCTTTCGCTCTGGGAAATAGGCCTATGGCTGCGCCCATTGCAGTTTCAAGCTGAATAACCTTCGTATCCATAATTATTTTGTGATTTTGAATCAGCGGAAGTTCTAGTGATTCTTTCCTAATCAGGTCGGATAACGCATTCAGATCGACCCATATATTATTCGTGTTGAAAACGGAGAATCGTTCAATGTCCATAAATTCGTTTCTCTGGGCTGGCGAGACTTGGGCGATCTCAAGCAGATCCAGCTTGCCGTTCCGGACTACCAGCGTGCCGCCTTTCCTATCGACAGGAGTCCGCCTCGTCACCTCCAGAAGGAAATCAATACCATTGCGTTCGATCGTTCCTAAAATCCAAGGCTCTGCCGATGCTGCCAAGTTGTCAAGATTCGATATGAAAATCCATCGAAAACCCTGTTTTATTAAATTTTCCAATAAACCTTGCCGATGAAGACTTGCAAAAACATCGCCGTGGCCGGGAGGTGCCCAGTCTTCTTCTGTGCCGGTCTCCAGAGGAAACAGCGTTTCTTCCTGAAGGCGAGGAACCTCATTCTGAATAAAAGCCATAATCGGGATATCAGAATTTGCCACCAAGTCCATGCTTTGATCATGGGTGAAAAAGCTGTTCATAAGGACCAGCGGCACATTGGTACGCCATTTCTCATTGAGAGCTTGAACCTGCTTAACCGCAATTTCCAGATAACAAAGCCCGTCTTTTGCTTTCAAAACTCCCTTGGGAATTCTGCCACCCATAGTGGTACTTCGGCCACCGTTGAGTTTGAGAATGGCGACATATCGGAGAAGATCTCGTCCTCTTTTCTCAAGCTTTTTTAAATTTTCCGTATCGGCTGGCGGCTCCAAAATAAGATTTGCATTCGGTGCAACAACGTCCTCTAGCGGCACATAAGCAGATTCTTGGTTTGTTTGATCGCAAAGGCGAAGAAACATCTCAGTGATTGAAGCTGAAATGCCCCGAGATTCCATTTTGCGTCTGATCTTGAGCTTAAAATCGTCTGACATTGTTAAATTCCCTATCCAAGCCTGGATTGAGAGAATTGAAATTCCGCCCCCGATTAATCCATATAGGCTTCCTTCCCTATTTAAGAAGCAGCCTCAGACAGATTATTTCCGATCACTTTTCTCTTCCATATTCTTGCGAGCCTTTTCGATGAGTTCAAGCAGACTGATCATTTTCGGCTTAATTGGCGCGTTAAAACATAATTCAAACTGTTCGGGGCCCATCCGACTGCGGAAATAGTCTTCGACGTTAAAATAGAAATTCCAGCATGTCAGTGCTCTAGCACATGGTTGTCCCTGATTTTCCAGCCGACAATATTCGAAGGTGATCTGCCCGCCCAGTCGGGGGCATCTAATCTCACGTCCCCAGTCGGGTGAATTCGGATGCGAATCGGACATTCAGACCGCCCATGGTTTCATATTAGCCTCAGCAGGCAATGTACGTAATCTAACAGATTTCCCTAGAGGGTAAAAGGACCTTGAGCATAAAGGGGTCAGGTCTTGCTTCTTGAAATATGTCAAGATTCAAGACCTGACCCCTTTAGTTCACGCGGGATTCAGGAAGCAGAAAACGGAATTGCTACCTGTCCCCCCAGGGTTCAAGGGGGCAGCCTTCAGCAGGGTGGCAATGACAATGTCTGTGGGGGCGCCTGTGCATGAAAGCGCCCCCACGGATCTCAGCTTACAACTTCGGTTTGGGGAAGTTCTCAATTGCCTTGAGCGCCTCAGTAATCTCCTCTTGGGGCAACTCGTAATCAGTGAGTTTTCCCTGGAAGAAGGCGTCGTACGCGGCGAGATCCACCAGTCCATGGCCGCTCCAGTTAACAAGGATAGTCTTCTGTTTGCCTTCTTCTTTGGCTTTTTTTGCTTCCTGAATTACTGCTGCCAGCGCATGGTTTGTCTCAGGGGCGCTTATGAAGCCCTCAGTCCTGGCCCAAGTGACGCCTGCATTAAATGTTTCAAGTTGGTACACTGCCCTGGGCTCGATCAGTCCGTCCATAATAAGTTGACTAACCAAAGGAGCCATGCCGTGGTATCGTAATCCGCCTGCATGAATGGGCGCAGGCACGAAAGCGTGTCCAAGGGTATGCATGGGCAACAGAGGTGTCATCTGGACAGTATCCCCGAAATCATAGGCGAAAGGTCCCTTTGTCATCGTCGGGCAGGACGTGGGCTCGACAGCAATTATATGAACCTGCTTTCCTGCAATCTTATCTCGAATGAATGGAAATGCGCAGCCCGCGAAATTGCTTCCGCCTCCAGCGCAACCTATTACGATATCGGGATAATCCCCGGCTTTGGCGAGTTGTTTTTCTGCTTCTAGGCCGATAATCGTTTGATGAAGCAGCACATGATTTAACACGCTCCCAAGGGCGTAGCGGGTTGCCGGTCGTCCGGCGGCTTCGCTGGTCACTGCATCTTCCACAGCTTCACTTATGGCTATACCGAGGCTTCCGGGTGAGTTCGGATCTTGCGCGAGAATCTTGCGGCCCGCCTCGGTTTCGGTACTGGGGCTGGGGATGCATGTTGCACCCCACGTATTCATCATTAGTCTACGATACGGTTTCTGTTCATAACTAATCCGCACCATGTATACTTTGGCTTCGAGCCCGAATTGACTGGCAGCGAAACTCAAAGCACTACCCCATTGGCCGGCGCCTGTTTCCGTCGAAATCCTCTTGATGCCAAAGACTTTATTGTAGTAGGCCTGCGGAATCGCCGTGTTCGGTTTGTGACTTCCGGCAGGGCTCACGCCCTCATTCTTGTAGTAAATCTTTACCGGGCAACCGAGGAACTTCTCTAAATTTTTCGCTCGATACAGGGGGGTGGGACGCCATAGCAGCAGTTTGTCCAGGACCTCGTCGGGAATGTTTATCCAACGCTCCTGGCTCACTTCCTGTTCGATAAGATTCATTGGGAAAACCGGCGCCAGATCCTGAGGACCAACAGGCTGAAGCGTTCCCGGGTGCAGAGGGGGCTGCATAGGGTTCGGCATATCGGCAGCGATGTTGTACCATTGGCGGGGAATCTCGTCTTCATTAAGAAAAATCTTCACCGGCATGGGTGTCTCCTTCGTCCCGTTGTTCGTGATGATTTGCAATAACTCTTCATGCAATAGCAGGAAGAGAAATGACCAGCATATAAACTTAAAACGGACTGTGAATCAGATCCCTACCGAAAACAGGCAAAAAGGAATATATGTGCTGAGGTCCTGGTTATTGTTGATGATTTGAATGGTAACCCAAGAACAAGCCCAAACAATACGGATTCTACAGGGAAGCTTTTTGTGGTGCAAGAATTTTCATCAAAGTAACCATTGAGAAGAATGTCACTCGGAGATGTCAAGTAATTCGGGTACCCGGAATAACCGTGTCGGGTAGTTGGCAGACCCGAACCCGGCCCGTACTGTCTTTAGCCGCAAGTATCATTCCTTGGCTAACACCGAATCTCATTTTTCTGGGTTTTAAATTGGCCACCACCACGACGGTAAGATCTAAGAGATCAGCAGGCTTATAATCTGATTTTATCCCCGCAAAGACGGTACGCTTTTCCAGTCCCAGGTCTATTTCCAGTCTGACCAACTTATCCGACGCGCTCACTTCTTCGGCAGCGATAATTTTGCCCGCGCGCAGATCTATTTCGCCAAAATCATCAATCGTTATCTCTTTCTTGAATTCAGGTAACTCGGGCAAAACCACAGCAGTCTCCCCAGCAAAGACTTGGCGACTAGCATCAATTATCTTTTCCATGAGTCCTGTCTCTAGCCGGTCGGCGAGTTTGTCGAATTGGTTTATTGTGCAATTTTCCATATTAAATTCAGCATCTTGCCACGTGAGGTCTCTCACGCCGAGTATTTGCTCTACCTTCAGACAATAAGAAGGAATTATGGGCTTCAGAAGCACGGTGATGATTTTGATACAGTTAACGACAAACGTTAGATCATTTCTCGCACGCTCGGGATCATCTTTTATTGTGGACCATGGAGCGCGTTCCTGGACGAAGCCATTGGCCAGATCAGCAATTTTCAGGATCTCCCTTGTGGCTTGCCCGAATAAAAGCTTCCCATAGTAATCCCTTGCCGCTCCCACCGAATCTGTCACAGAGTCCATTAAATTTCCGAGATCAGTGGGAATCGTGCCCAATCTCGAGTCCAGTCTCTTGTTTAAAAAACCTACAGCCCGACTGGTGAGATTAGTAATATTATTAACCAACTCCGAGTTTATCCGATTGACGAATTCCTCGGTATTTATATCCAGATCGTCTATGGAATTATTCAATTTTGTCGCGTAATAGTAGCGTAGATATGATGGAGTCAAGGAATCGACAAACTGACGTGCACTTATAAAAGTACCTCGGCTCTTTGACATCTTTCGTCCATCTATTGTCAAAAAGCCGTGAACATGAACCGCGGTCGGGGTCCGATAATCGGCGGCTTTCAGCATGGCAGGCCAAAAGAGCGTGTGGAAATACGCTATATCTTTTCCTATAAAATGATGGATTTCCGCATCGGAATCAGCCTTCACCCAATAGTCCTCAAAATTACAATCTGCAATCGCCGCGCAATAATGTTCCGTTGTTGCAATATATCCTACAGGCGCGTCCAACCATACATAGAAAAATTTATCCTGCTCGCCGGGGATCTTGAACCCGAAATACGGCCCGTCTCGTGATATATCCCAGTCTTGTAATCCCTGATCGATCCAGTTCCGAACAAAGGTTATTACTTCGTTCTGTAGGCGTCCCGGTTCGGAGGTCCAGTCAATCAGGAAATCGCGAAAATCCTCCAGACGAAAAAAGAAATGCTTTGACGTACGAAGTGATGGGCCCTTTCCGCATATAGCGCAGCGAGCATCCATGAGTTCGGTGGGCCGGTACGTAGCACCACAGGATTCGCACACGTCTCCGTACTGATCCGGGGACCCGCAATTGGGACAAGTTCCCTTGATGTATCGATCGGGCAAGAACCGGCCACAGTTTTCACAGTAGTATTGTTCAATATCACGAGCTACGATGTGCCCTTTCTCTTTGGCCTTCAGGTAAACCGTTTCACAATGATGTCGATTTTCAGCGGAATCGGTAGTGTAGAATTCGTCAAAATCGACTTCGAATTTTGCAAAGTCATCTCGCTGCCGCAGATGAAACTCATTCACCAGTTCACTTGGCGCTATTCCTCTCTTGGATGCATTTATTTCTATGGGCGTGCCGTGCGCGTCGGACGCGCAGAGATAGATGACATGTTCCCCAATAAGTCTAAGGAATCGAACGAATATGTCCGTCTGAATATATTCGACAAGATGACCTATGTGTATGTCGCCGTTGGCGTATGGTAAGGCGCTGGTGACAAGGATTTTTCGCAAGATATGCTCCCGTTGTGAGGCCGATAGCATCAGCCTTAGTTCTTACGCGCAGTAAATCAAAACTGTATGAGGTATCATTCTTTGACTATCTCTAGGGCTTCTAGGTTGGGGTCTTTTTCTTTATCAACCTTGAAAATGCGGGCTTTCATTACTATGGTTTCCATTTCCTTCAGCGTATCAATTACTTTTGACTTCTCATTTTTTATCCAGACCTTATTAAGAGTTATGTAGCTTACCCGGTCGGCTATCACGAAATTCACATAATCCGATCCCAATGGACAAGGCAGGTTCCCTTTCCTATAATATCTGACAGAGAAAACTATCTCACGGTTAAGATAATTATTGGGATTCTCCATCAGACCGACAATGGTCAGACTTTCGTCTAAATCTTTATAGATTCCGCCTTTAAAATAATTCAAGGCAGAGCAAGACGACAGAATCAAAATCGTAATAGCTGCGAAAATTGTGGCGCTGGGCTTCATGTATCCGGTCCAGTCGCGGAATAATTGCGTGACATAGGATAAAGATTGCGGTTAGGAAAGTCAAAGTGATTGATTTGATATAAAAACTTCAATCCATGATGCTCCGCCTGTGGTGCGGAATTCTTAATTCAACTATCAATAACGAGTATACGTTTGACAAGTTTTTGCACAAGTGTTATGAACTTCCCTTAGATGAAAAGGGGCTCTCTACGAGCTTCGCTGGTAGTTTTTTCGAATTTTAGGCACCAGCCCGAAAGAAAGAGTTATTAAAACTATCGATTATTTGCCTGGGGGTACTCAAATTAAGAGGCGTTGATCTGCTCTGTCTGAGATCCAACTACAAAACCCGGGTAAGAATGTCGCAAACTTTTCTGAAACTCGGATGTCTTTGAGTAAAGGAGCGAAAGTAAATGGAGGGAGACCTTGTTGATGGTCTCCGAGGATCGTTGATAGCTGTGTCAATTAGGTCCAGCAAGCTTTTCTAATTGCTTGAATCGGAGCGGGCTCGAATACAGGCGCATAGCCTAACAATAACTTATATTCGAAGAAAAACCGTCAGGGGCCGGGGCGGATTTATTGTATGAGCGGTAATCCACGAATAGAAGTTTAGAATGAAAGAAGCGCCGTTTAGCGCCGAATCAATCCTGTAAAGCAGGCGTTGTCGGCCTGTCCTCCTGATCAAAAGTTCCTTGAACGCGGCGGATGAGAAATTTTGTATAAGGCTTAGTTCCATATCGGAACGGTCATCCTCACCCACTTCGACAACTGGAAAAAACAAGTTGCTCGAAAAACAAACACGCTTGATAGCGAATACGGAGGTAATTTTGGCAAGATGTAAAACGTGTGGCAGGGAGTATACTGCCATGCAAACCATGACTTATTCTGTTTACGGTTATTGTTCGTGGGACTGTCTTATGAAAAAGAAAAGCCATCATAACAGCCACAATCGATCGCAACGTAGAAACAACAGGCGCAACGATTTTGGTAATAGGCCGTCCAAGCCGGCTCAAAACTACTGATTGGAATCAAATGCAATTTAATTAGTAAAGCCGCAACCCCAAAGTTGCGCTTACTGACAAAGGCAAGTGGTAATTCGTTATCTGATTTGTCATTGGTCCTTGAAGATCCGTTACTACTGTCGCTATCTAACGAGCAAAATAGAATTACAATCTATCCTGATCGTTAATCGCTAACTATATGCGTTGGTTGCAGTTTCGAACTGCACAACGAAGGCGTGAGGTTTGCTCTTGCCGGGAGAACGGCGGGAATTTGTGCTTTCCTCCTAGGGATTTCTATATTAGATTATCCGGATAAAAAAATGAGCATTTGCTCAGGAAAACTACACGGCATGAAACGATTGTCTTGAAGAGGTTATGGAAAGTGTCGCTTGAGATTGCCGAAATCAGAAGCTCTTTTCATCAGTTCGACGTCGGATTCGACATTATAATAGATCTCATTGAGCCCGGAACCCGGGTACTAGACCTTGGTTGCGGTTCGGGCACTCTATTGCAAAGGTTGCGAGATGAAAAGGATGTTAAGGGATGTGGCGTAGAACTGGACCAGGAAAAAGTTATCCGATGCATCGAGAGAGGAATCCAAGTACTTAAATTGGACTTGGATGAAGGCCTGGAAGGTTTTCCCAATCTGAGCTATGAATACGTTGTTCTCAGTCGAACGCTCCAGCAGCTTATGTATCCCGACAGAGTAGTGAAAGAGATGCTTCGTGTGGGTTTCAAGTCGATCATAGCATTCCCGAATTATGGATATTGGAAAGTCAGCCTGGAATCGATTATATCAGGGCGCACTCCGTGCACCGATACGTATCCTCATCCTTGGTTCAACACACCTGATATTCATCGCTTGACTATCAAGGATTTTAAGGAGTTTATTCGCAAGATCGGCGGAAAAATCGAAAAAGAAATCTACATAGTGGGCGATGTTCCACGTCAGGATCTATTTTGGTCCAACAGGAGAGCTGAATGGGAATTCTGCCTCATCTCAAGTGCATGAAAATGCTTTTCATTCTCCTGTGCTTGATTCAATAAGGCTCCTTCCCCTTTCATTTATCTTGAGGGGATCACGGCCTGCTTGTATAATTTTTATATTCGGGGTAGCGGGATCCCTTTTTATTAATAGTGATTTCAGCTTTTACTGAATTGGGAGTACGGGCGCTTCTCCGTTGCACTGGTATTCACAATGAAAAGATACTTTTATGCGGACAGAAAGCCAGCTTTCTCACTGCTGGAGGAACCCGACTGTTTTAGGCTCAAGATGGAGTTGCCTGAAATTGAAGAGCATCATGTTGAGGAGTTTCTCGATAAGACGGTGGAATGGCTGAGCGCCAATTCAGAAAAAGGCATGGTGATCGATTTCGAAGGCGTAACGTCGGTGTGCAGTGACTTCACGGCTCATTTGGCCAGATATTGCGATGACGCAAGGACAAAAGGCCTTGTCGTTACTTTCGTTAATGTGGGTGACGCAATTAAACCTTACATTGAAATTCAGGCCGGAACTCAAGGATCGGAGTTCGGGCGAAGCGTATTGAGCATAAGTACCAAAGAAGTGTTGGGGGATATCGAAAGAAACCTTCCAAACAGAGATCTGATGCATAAATATGGGCTATCACTAAATGGGCTCACTAGTTTATTCAGGAAACTGTTCAGCAAGGGTCTCATCTCCCGGCAATGGATGGAAAGACGAAGCATTCACGAAGCCCCCATAGAAATTGATCTGGATATGGCGGATTTAAGAGAAATCGAAATTCCTGCCGCGGATATACTGAAAGATATCGCCGATGATGTGCCGGATGAGATCCTTATGCAAAAGTACCGCCTGTCCCAAAAGGGACTCGACAGCATGTGGATGCAGCTGTCGGCCAACAATCTGATTTCCGAGGAAACACTTCGCCAGAGATTACAACGGAAAAAAGGTAGGCTTGTCGGTTAGTCCTCATGCCGTATCGGCTTGCGATTTATTCATCTTTCTCACCACGCGCCACAAACTTGTGATGATTTTCAAGAATTGGACTCCGCCTGTCTAGCACTTGGCTTGACGTGAACCGAGAATTGCACTTAATATAAACACTTGCGTTCGAGTACAAACGATTTGGAAATGTCAAAAGGTGATCTATGATTAGGCTGGTAAAAGGTTTCCATGACATCCTACCCGATGAAACTCCTAAATGGGCTTTTATAATTAAAATGGCCAGATCGACATTGGAACGCGCTGGTTTTAAGGAATTAATCGTGCCTATTATGGAGCGCACTGAACTTTTTGAACGGGGCATCGGAGAAGTCACCGATATTGTGGAAAAAGAAATGTATACATTCGTTGATTTGGGGGGAGAGTCCCTTAGTCTACGACCCGAAGCCACGGCAGGCACTCTACGGGCAGTTGTGGAGCACTCGCTGTTGAAACGCGAACCGGTATTGAAACTGTACTCTATAGGTCCCATGTTCAGACGGGAAAGGCCTTCCAAAGGAAGATTCAGGCAGTTCTTCCAAATAAATGCCGAAGTCCTGGGCGATGATTCTCCCTTCACGGATGCCGAGACTATTGCGACGGCTCACAGCATCATGTCCAATATTGGCGCCCGAGAATTAGTAATGGAGATCAACTCCGTAGGGTGTCCGGAATGTCGCCCGGAATTTAAACGGATTTTAAGAGAATTCCTTGCTAAACACCTGGACCGGCTGTGTGCCGATTGTAGGCGTCGGTATGAGACTAATCCGCTTCGGATACTCGATTGCAAGGTTCCGACATGCGCTGAAATAGTTCAGGACGCCCCCCTCATTACCGACAGCCTTGACGAGCGTTGCCGGATACATTTTGATACAGTGCAGAGAGGTCTGGATCTGTTGGAGATACCGTACCGGATTGAGCCCAGAATGGTCAGGGGCCTGGATTATTATACTCGGACGGCATTTGAAATTATTCATGGTGAACTGGGGAAGACCAAGGCGGTTGGGGGTGGAGGCCGATACGATAGCCTAGTCCAAGAGCTTGGCGGTCCGGATGTTTCGGGAATAGGTTTCGCTATAGGATTGGAACGCCTCAGCATGGGGCTGGCTGATGATGACCCACGGTTTGCAATTTCCATAGACGTCTACATAGCGGCTATTGGAGAAAAAGTTCGAGAAACCGCTTTTCGGCTCGCAAACACACTTAGACAAGCCGGAATTTCCACAGACATCAGACACTCCGAAATGAGCCTCAGGGCTCAAATGAAGGTAGCCGACAGAATCGGAGCACGCAAAGTGATCCTGTTGGGCGAAGATGAAATGAGCCGCAATGAAGTTGTTGTGCGGAAAATGTCGACCGGAGAGCAGACCGCTGTCCCTATCGAGGAGATCGTAACATATCTTCAAGGAGACAAATCTTGAGACCCGATTCTCTGGATGGATGGGAAAGAACGCATCTTTCGACACAGTTGAGCGAACAGTCGCTAAACCAAGACGTGATCGTAATGGGTTGGATTTTGCGCCGTCGCGATCACGGCGGGGTCATTTTCGTGGATCTTCGGGACCGGGCAGGACTCGTCCAACTTGTTTTTAACCCGGAATACTCACCTGAATCTCATGTTCGGGCGCACGCACTCAGGCCGGAATGGGTAATCGCCGCAAAAGGGACGGTGCGAAATCGTCCTGAGGATTCTCTGAATCCGGATTTGGTCACCGGAAGCATCGAAATTTTTGTTTCAGAGCTTAAGATCCTGAATCGTGCGGAATCGCCCCCATTTCCGCTGGACGAAGATGAGGTTCCGACCGATTCAGTCCGTTACCGCTACCGGTATCTTGATTTAAGAAGAAATTCAGGCGCTAGACACAATTTGCTGGTGCGGCATCGAATTATTGCGACAATCAGAAATTTCCTGAACCGTCAGGATTTCATCGATATAGAAACGCCATTCCTCACGACAAGCACTCCGGAAGGAGCCCGGGATTATCTCGTGCCCAGCCGAGTCCAGCCGGGAAATTTTTATGCTCTTCCGCAATCACCCCAGCTTTTTAAGCAGCTCCTTATGATAGCCGGCTTTGAACGCTATTATCAGGTTGTCCGTTGCTTTCGAGATGAAGATCTACGAGCTGATCGTCAGCCGGAATTCACTCAGCTGGATATGGAAACCTCATTCCTGGAGGAGCCTGCGCTCTATAATATCATTGAGCAAATGATGGTCCGTATTTTTGATGAAGTACTAGGGATTAATTTGGCAATTCCGTTTCCGAGATTAACGTATAAAGAGGCGATGCTCAGATACGGCATCGACAAACCCGACCTGCGCTTCGGAATGGAACTTGCCGAAACTACGGATTTATTGGGTGGAACTGAATTCGGTGTCTTCCGTTCAGCTATTAATCAAGGCGGAATAATCAAGGCGCTCAAAATTAAAGACGGAGAAAGGCTGTCCAGAAAAGATCTGGATGATCTGCGTGACTTTGCGGGGATTTTTGGAGGCAAGGGCGTCGCTTACACTAGAATTAAGCAAGCAGGGGAATGGCAATCACCCATAGCAAAATTCCTATCTTCCGACGAGCGTTCAAATATCAATGAGCGAGTACAAGCCAAGCCGGGGGATGTGGTGCTTTTTGCGGCGGATTCGGCACGAATAGTTAACGATGTTCTGGGAAATCTACGAAATACATTGGCTCAGAAGCTAAATGAGATCCCGGGCCAGCAATACCGGTTTGTTTGGATTACGGATTTTCCGTTGCTGGAATGGGATGACGAAGAAAAAAGATATAAAGCCATGCATCACCCCTTTACAGCGCCTAAGGAAGAAGATCTCGACCGCCTGGAGTCCGATCCCGCGTCGGTGCGCGCCCGAGCGTACGATTTGGTTTTGAATGGTGCTGAAATTGGTGGCGGAAGCATTAGAATTCATACGACCGAAATTCAAAAGAGGGTTTTCTCAGCCCTCGCCATCAGCGCTGATGAGGCGGAGGCGAAGTTCGGGTTCCTTTTGGAGGCTCTTCGTTATGGGACGCCGCCACATGGAGGGATAGCTTTGGGATTAGACAGGATTGTGGCTATTCTAACCGGTTCAGAATCCATTAGGGACGTGATCGCTTTTCCAAAAACTCAGAAAGCCGGTTGCTTGCTTACGGGCGCCCCTACACCCGTGAATCCGGAGCAACTCAAGGAACTGGGTCTGAAAATTAGTAGAAAAAAATAGGCGCAAAAGGAGATCAATTTTATGGCCACGTGGGATTCCAAAAGAGGAGTGCTCTACCACGAATTTAATAAGTTTAGTAAGGGAAGATCGTTGCGCGAGGTGGAAAGTCCCAATCTCCTGAGGAATATTTTCCCTTATAGTGAAGTTCCGAAAGTCGATTTTGATTTCGCCATATTGCCGATAAATCCGGCACGAAATTTCCTTATAACCGACACTACCTTCCGAGACGGGCAGCAAGCACGGCCTCCGTTTACTGTCGAACAAATTTCCACTCTATTTGATTTCTTACACAAACTGTCCGGACAGCGAGGAATTATTCGTCAATCCGAATTTTTTGTATACACCAAAAAAGACAGGGAAGCCGTCGAGAAATGCCGAGATAAAGGCTATCAATATCCCATAATAACCGGTTGGATACGGGCGAATAAGAAAGATCTCACCAATATTCGGGCCATGCGGTTGACTGAGACAGGTATTCTTACATCGGTTTCTGATTATCATATCTTCCTGAAAATGGGCTTGGATCGAAAAAAGGCTATGGACAAATACCTGGATATGGTCCGGGCCACTTTGGAAAAAGGCATTGTTCCCAGATGTCATTTTGAAGACATTACCAGGGCGGATATTTATGGTTTCTGTGTGCCGCTGGCCCAAGCGCTCATGGATTTACGAGAGCAATCCGGAATGGACGTAAAGATACGTCTCTGCGACACGATGGGATTTGGAGTGACTTACCCCGGAGCGGCAGTCCCCAGAAGCGTGCCGAAGCTCATACGTGCAATGATCGACGATGCTAACGTTCCGGAAGATTTGCTGGAGTGGCACGGCCACAATGATTTCCATATGGGCGTGGTCAATGCGGTCTTTGCATGGTTGTACGGGTGCTCTTCAGTAAACGGGACTCTGCTTGGTATAGGCGAACGAACCGGTAACACGCCTATCGAGGCCCTCATGATAGAGTACATGTCGTTAAGAGGCCAGCAGCACGGCATGGATACGCTTGCGATAACTGACATGGCCAAGTACTTCGAATTGGAGCTTGGTCATCCCATCCCTGATAATTATCCTCTGGTTGGTAAGGCTTTTAACTCCACCAGCGCGGGCATACACGCAGACGGAGCTCTGAAGAATGAAGAAATTTATAATATTTTCGATACCAGCAACATTCTGGGCAATCCGCCCAAGGTTAGCGTGACCGACAAATCAGGCGTTGCAGGAGTTGCTCATTGGATAAACACTCATCTGGACATTCCCAATGAAGAAAAGGTCGATAAGAGCCACCCTGCGGTTTCCAAAATCTACGACCTGATCATCCATCAGTACGATACCGGACGTGTGACCTCGATTTCCGATAAAGAAATGAAGGCATTCGTGAAACGCTATATGCCGGAACTATTTATTTCCGACTGGGATCGAATGAAGCTGATCGCCAGGGAGATGGCATTCAAAATAGTCGAACGTTTTATCGACACGCCCATAATGAAATCAAATAAGCCGAAGCTCATGGAAAAAAGCATGGCGGATTTTCTAAGCAAGTACCCCTTCATACAGTACCTGCTATGTGGTGGATCTCCGAGGAAGAAAAGTAACGGAAAATATCACCGATATTACCGATCGTGCCAAATATGTAGCAATACGGCCGGACGAAGATTTCTCAGACCGAGAATGGTTCATCAGGCCTCTCAAAGACGGAAAAATCCACGTGGTCGGTCCATTCACGTCTCGAATCACCGGCGCCCTGTGTATTACGGTTTCCGCACCGGTTAGAGACCGGAATGAAAAGATTATAGGCGTATTCGGAGCCGACGTGCGCTTGGAAGACATAGTCAAAGTCGAAGGGGAATTAATGGAAGAGCACGGGGTTGAATTCACCGAAAAAGATATTCGGGGTTTAACCAGAAAGTACCGAGAGGCCAAATAGAAGCAAAATCCACCGCAGAGTGCGCCGAAAACGAGGAAAAAAGTAAAAAAACGGCAAAGTCTCTCAGCGCTCGTAATCATACACTTACGCAGGGCCTAGATTTGTCATTGCGAGGCCGTAAGGCCGTGGCAATCCCCGAAGTGTAGGAGATTGCTAGTGGGACCGGCATCTTGCCGGTCATTCTAACGGGGGAAGATCCGTTCTAATGGACAGGCGAGACGCCTATCCTACCAAAAACCGCTCGCAATGACATGACCGTAACCATCGGTTTTACAGCCTTTCCTCCGCGTAACCGAATGGATATCCGCGCTCGGGGATCTCTCCGCGGTGAATTATTCTCCGCAGCGATTAGTGACACTTTGAACAAGAATCCACTATTTTTCCGCCCTTTTGCATACAATCCGATTCGTCATCCAGTTTTCTACATAATCTATCGATGCAACAGCATCTTTTGTCATTCATTGATGTTTTTTCCATGAGATTCCTCCACAAATATTTTCTCGCCTCTCTTAAAAAAATAATCAGGAGAGGCATCACGTCAACTTTGAATCCACTGTATAATTTATACGAGTTCCCCATAAAAAATATAACATTGCTGACAGTTGTCATTGCGAGGGCGCCAAGCCCGAAGCAATCTCCCGCTTCTGAGATTGCTTCGTCGTTTCACTCCTCGCAATGACAGCCGGCATCTCATATGTTACGAGAATAATAGCGAACTGGTATTATCAATGGGTTTCATCCATCGCATAATTCTTGATGGCAGGGGAATCTTATGAACATCCTTGAAACAATGCGCTCTCGACAAAGCGTGAGGGCCTTCAAAAACGAGCCGATTGCAAAGGAGCTGCTGCAAGAAATATTGAGGGATGCATCAAGAGCTCCGTCCGCAATAAATATGCAGCCCTGGGAAGTACATATGGTTCTCAACGAAGAGAAGAGGAGACTTTCCCGTCGTCTCATAAAATCATTTAAAGAGCGGGGGCTGACCTGCGGTCCTGGCGCCGGTCGCCCCTTGCATGACAAATTCATGCAACGGGCGCGCGAATGCGCGGAAGCCATGACCCCGCTGATTGAGAGAATGGGCGCTGATTTCAAAACCTACGTGAACGAGGGAAGCCTTGATTTTTACGGCGCGCCTGCGGTCGCTCTATTATTCATCGATGATTCGTTTCCGCCGGAGAGACTGGTGGATATAGGCTCTTTCATGGCTTACCTGGTCATGGCGGCCGCCGGACACGGCCTGGCCTCATGTCCGATAGGCCTGATTAAATCATACGAAGAAGACATAAAAGATCAGTTGAATATACCTGAATCCAAAATCCTGGTCATGTCGGTGGCTCTGGGTAAGCTTGATCCGACAGCTCCAATCAATGAATTCAGATCAACCAGGGTGAATTTGAAGGAATTCATTCGATGGGTAGATTGAAGAGGAGTTAAGCTCCTCGGTCCTGCCGTCAAAGGAAATGATTGCGATAAACAACCAAAGGCCCTCGTTTATGATATGAACGCCGTTTACGCGTCAATCCCGCCTGTGTTTTAATACTGCCGCCTCGACCATTAGAGATCCCAAAAATCTCGTTGCGTGGCCTTCACCTGTCCAATCCTGAATTTGATACCCGTCTCCCCCGGATCCCGTTCCGGCTTCCCAACCAGGTTGACTCCTGGCACTGTCGTCAAATCCTTGAAGTACCACAACCACATTGTAACTCCCGATGGATTGTTCGGAGGAATTATACTGAGAAAGATTTATCTTGGCAGGTGCGGTGCCGGTGTAGCCATCCGGGTCCCTGTCCGCAAGCGAAATATCATTGAATGCAATTCCACATGCGCCATCCGCCAAGTTGAACAATTTGTCATAGTTCTTAATGGCCCCCGTGAAATTGAGGTCGGACCGGGACATCATCATGAGAGCAGACCCCAGTATACTGATTAGTCCTAGCAGTAACAAAACCAGCACAATTGAAAATCCTTTATCGTTTCGCATTGATTGCTCCTCCCCGGTGGCTTTAGGACCAAGATAGAAACAACGGTTCTGGGGGTAACTCGCGTCGTCCTTATGACAGAATTTATATCGCCCGCTTGGATATCTGCCATCTGGTCTTGAGGGTTAGCAGAAGGGTCGAGAATCCTGTACACGATTTTTGTCTCTACATATCTTAGGTTGCTTGAACTGATTCCGGTAGGGAGTGTGCCGGCATCCGGCATCCAAACTTGGACCGCGCCGGAGCTATATAAAGCCCTGATTTGGAAATCAACAATAGCCAAAGAACGATCCCCAAGGAACGTGCTCTGGACTAGAGGCTGGTTCGGGTCTTGGTTACGTGTAATTATCCCAAGCGTGGGGGGGGTCGCGTTGGGGTTGGCAGGAACGAAGTTGTACACCACGGCCGGAGCGAACCAAAAAAGTCCGCCAGGGGGACTCGCAACTTGAAACTGTGTGACGATCCCACTGGGAGGGTTCTTGTTTGTCTGACCCACAGCCACCTGAGCTGTCGCTGTCGCAGGGTTAACAGGCTGCGTCACCGGTGTCGCCGACCTGTTCGCTTCCGAACCGGTTGGAGCATTCGGCCAAACAATGATGGCTCCTATGTTGTTGGTATTGGCATTGGCCTCAGGGGCCACGGGGTACTGGGCCGGATTGTCCGCCGCGGGAATGTAGAACGTTCCACCCGTCAAGTCGGTGTTGGTCAAAGGTAGCAGATTGTAAACGAGACTTGGCCACTTCGCATATTGCTGCGCGGGGGTGCTCCCTGGAATGGTCGGAATAGTGCTTTTTAAATACTGGCCGTAATTGATCCATAGCGTGCCGTAAGCCGGAAGATTGAAACGGGGGTCCGAGCGGCTCTGAATAGTGTGAGTGGTATTGACATTCCAGCCGTCGCCGAACATGAAAGCCAATTGAGGGTACCGTGCCACGCCGTAACCGGCCTGCAAAATGTCTCGCTGCAGCGCGGTGAGCGCCAGAGTGACACCTTGACGGCCGGACCTATCCCTTGTAGATGTTCCGGAGATCTGGCTTTGAAACCGGAAAAAGGTAATCGTAATGAGCAAAATCACACTCATCACGGCCATAGCTACCATCATCTCCGTAACGGTAAATCCTTTAGGCTCTCTTTTTTTCATTTAGGTCCCCAGTAGCTATTCAGCTATGGACGCTCAAACAGGCGACAACTGATTTCATTGGGATCTCACTACCTGAACGGTACCAGGAAAGTGGTGAGCTGAGTCGATCTGTAGCTCCATCTACCGCCTCCCATATCGGTGCAACTACCCGGTGGATTGCTACAATCGTCCCAGCCCACCGTGATACGTAGTCTCCACGTCTGCGCCCACAGTTGGCCCGTAGGATCTACAGCAGGATCCGGCCCGTCATCTACCCGCCACCTGTAATTGAGGCCTCTATACGTACCGAATTGCTCGATGCAGTTAACTGTTGCCGGGCAACCGGGCACCGGATCATTTGTGCCGACTAGTGCAAAATTCGGATCGCTTAACTGGATACTAGAAAGATTGGCAACAGCAGTAATACTATTCGATACCTCGCCCCTAAGTTGCTCGGCTACCTCCTGGGCAACAGCATCGCCCACTCTCGACGAGACGGAGCTCCGATCATTCATCATGGACAACCTGAGCATCGCACCCACGCACGCTATACCGACCAACAGGATAGTGGTGGCGGCCAGTGCCTCTATCACAGTGAGACCCTTGTTATCCCAAAAACTCGGCATGTTACTCATTTTCTCCCACGAATTTAGTCCCCGACGGGTCGAGCTGTCGGTGTATAATTCTGCCGAGGGCTGTTACCGTAACTGTTAGATCCCCAACGGTCTGTGTTCGGCTCAAAGCAAGATCGTGTGCGCCCTGAGCCCTTATGTTATGGTCCACATAATCCACAGGGACACCGAACCAGTTGAATTGGATCGACACCGGAGCCGTCGCATTGTACGGATTGGCGTTCAACCAGGTCGTCGTGGGAACAGGGCCTGTGCAGTGTTGTACATCCAGGAGCAAATTATTGTATTGATAATCGAATATGATTTCCCAGTCCGTCTTCCAATTAGCCCCGATTGCCGGCTCGTCATTGGCAGTGGATACATGACCAAGTATGCACCGATACGTCCAGGGGCCGTGCTGGACAATGTCACCGATATTGTACTGCTGGCTGGAGTGCTTGGGCGGACCCACCCAGCCGGGAACCGGAACTGTTGGTGTGGGCCTGAGTACCAGCCTTGAATTGCTTTGAGATTGTATTGCCCGCACCCGGGCTACGGTGACGGCATGAGTCAATTCTCGCACAGCTGCACTGAAGACATACTGCTCCTTGTAATGGTTGAAACCCACCATCCCCGCTATAATCAGTATTGAAACAATACCTAGAACTACCATTAGCTCAACCAATGTGAATCCTATCGACCGCACGGCAACCTCCGCGCGGTTCGATTTGGGCCGCAGAGGATTGGTCCTATGGTATGTCTTTTGAAATAATCTATTCTCTTTCAAACACTGGACAGGCATTTTGGCCTATTTCTCCAGGTCGACCGAAACACTTTCGCCACCATACTCGCTCACAATCGGCATTCTTGCTCGAAGAGGCATTGTCATTATATAGTTTGCCGAAATATATGTCCAATTAACATACCCCTCAGTGGTAAAGCCTCGGTTACGCGGGGTCTAGATTTGTCATTGCGAGGCCGTAAGGCCGTGGCGATCCCCGAAGCTTTGGGAGATTGCTTCGCTCCGCTCGCAATGACATTCTTTGGCCGCCCGTAACTGAAGCGTTACCCTCAGTGCCTCTCAGCGAAAAATCTCTCGCTTTGTACGATGGTCCGGTGGCTCCTTTCCACACGAATAAGCTGTTTCAGTTGGACGGTTGTTCCCTCCAGCCCTGAATCTGGTTCATCTTTTCCAACAGGTTTACTCCGACTCTTTTGAGCTGCGCGGTACTCTCCTGAATTATTATGTTTTGTCCAGTCGGATCCAGTATAGGTTGGCTCGGCACACCCGACCCCAGATTGACCCTGACTCCGTAGATGACATCACCGCCGGGTGGCCCAAATTGCTCTGTAATCACAGTGTGGTCCTGTATAGGAAGAAAGCCTTGCGGAAAGGCTCCGCACTGGTAATCGAAGGCGTACAAATATCCGGTGCCGCCGGCCTGGCAGGCATCAGTGGATGCTGTATTTGTGGGAGTGAATGAGGTGAAGAACACAAGGCCTCCTGCTATAAGGGGTTTTCCCGTGACTCTTTCACCTGGTTGCAATAAATCGAAAACGCAGGCCCAGCAGGTCCCGGGACATGTTCCTTCACAACAATCACCAGCTACGACGTCGTTGCCCGAAACCGTAGTCCAATGGCATCCTTTATGTTGAATCGTAGGTACTTGAACCCGGGGGGCCTTGTGCCCACCAGTCGCAGCCTGAGTCCGACGGATATCGAGCGGAAGAGCCCTGAAACAACGGGGTCGTCGCATCAGTCGCGCCTATGCACCTGTACGTGGTCCTGGTAGGTTCGCAATTGGATCTCACATGGATGCCAAGCCCGGTCAGGTTGGGGTCGGCGAATGTGGCGCCGCCGAATACCGGCGGCGATCCGGTTACAGGCAAGGTCCAGGTGGACGTATTCGCGTTTACCGACCAGGAAGTCCCACCAAGTTGATCAAACTGTATCGTATCCCTCAAATTGTACAGGGACATTTTGGCCGTATCCGTGTAATCGGAATTGCCGCCTGTTATATTTTCGTATTTTCCTGCGCCTATGATGACGCGAACGGCATTTGTGTTGTTTCGCTCCCAACTCGCCGCGGGCTGGACCGTGAGAGGTTGACTCCCGGAACGGAAGTAATCGGAATCCCGGTCTAACGTGCTTGAGGAATTGACCGGTATCGGCTTGGTCTTCCAGATGTCAACATATATTCCGTAATTGGAACCGCTCATGCTTTGAAGCGGATCAAAATTCAGCTTCAGCCCGTATACGACTCCGTTCATGTCACCAACATAGATGGAATCCGTATACCCGTCTTCGCCCTGTGTCCCTGGGTTTCCTCGAAGGTTCCATAGATCCAGGGCTATCGGATCGGACATCGCGTACGGGATGGTATTGTGGCAATTCTTTCCGTTGCTGTCGCAGATAGTGTCCTGTTCCGGGAAAAGCGCTTTACTGACGGTATATATCGCGGGCCATATGTATTTGAAGGCATTCACGCCCGTCTCAATGTCCAGGGCCAAAAGGAATGTTCCATTTAGCGCGTGCCTGAATCCGTCAATGTAAAACTGCTGCTGCAACTCAGCGGGAAGAGTCTGGGGAATAAGACTCATATCGTAAACATGTGCCCCGCCTCCTATAAAGGCCAAGTTCCGTACGCCGCCGATTTTAAGGTTGGCAGTATTGCAATTACTTGGCGCGCAGATACCTTCGTTTCCTGTACCGACATTCAACGGGCAGTTCGATAGGGTTAGACCCGAGGGAAGTCCTACTCGCCCCACGTACGGCTTGGACCAGGAGATCGGCAAGGTTTTCAAGCTGTTGTAAGCCGTGCCAACAAAGGGCTGCCACGGCGCACCTGTGGCACTGCCGACCAACAATTGTTTGAGCTTTGCGAGACAACCGGCGACACAGGGATCGGTGGACCCGTTTACACAGCTTGCAGCACATGAGCCGCATGATTGGCTGGGACTGCTACTGTTCCAGTTGCTCGGCGGAATCGAGGGGGCCTCACACTTCGTCATGTCCCCGGGGGTAGTCACTGCTTTGCCTTGAGCACAGGACGCTGTGAACGCGGCTGCGGCAGCTTCCAGATCGAACGTGGTGGTTATATTTTTAAATACCGAGTATTCCCAAAGGAGCTTGGGCGCCGGTAGGTGCGAATTTGGGTCCACATACGTCGGGTCCGTGACGTCCAGAGCGAAATATGTGTCCCCGCCTTCACGCTCGCCTCCCATCAGCACAGTGTGCCATGGCCAGTATGTCGTGGCCGGCCCGTGAGCAGTATTCGCGGTACTCGTTGTCAAAAAATACAGTCGGTGCGGTTTCGGCAAGGTCCACCATGAACCGGTGTTGGCATACGTTGCTCCCGGAAATATAACCGTAAGTCTGATTAGCCAGGGCCGGGAGTTGATCCAAGAGATTGCTCGGTATGTAAGCCCACAGCTCTTGGCCGATGTTCTGTATCTTAGGCAAGTCGTATGATGTGTCGGTGTTCACATCATAGTCGGTCCGATTGGCGGCCCACTTTTGATTATTGTGATCGTACACGGACAAAAGAAACGCATGGACCATACCGTCATTCCCGCCCACATAGACTACCTTATCCCTGTACTTGACGTGCGTAATTGGACATGTGACGTTCGCCCCTGTAATAGGATCTTTTGGCGTTGCCGCGTACGGGTCGCACTCGCGCCATTCCAGGAAGAACTTATTAAAGTTGAAGGGTGCGCCCTCAGCGGTCGCGTTGGGTATGGATATCGAGACGTCGGCGGTGTTATTACTGGCGACTATCCTTGTCTGTGATGGCACGGCCCCCAGCGAAGGGGGGCCTACAACCACGGGTGTGGAGTAGACGATATCTCCCAGTACCCAAAATGGGCCACTACTGTTAAATTGCCTGGACCTATACCCTGTTTGATCCGTCCCAAGTACCCAGTTTACGATTGCATCTCGTGTGGTGGTATCCGTGCTCGTCAGCCCAAGATCGGTGGGGGTTATATTACCAGTAGTGAACTGCGTAAGCACACCGTTCTTGGTGGTATAAACCACCCTGGATGCCGGAGAGGGCCACTGAGGACTCATTGCGGCATCCCAACAATTGGCCTCGCCTGCGGCATTGGAATCGGCTAGGACACTCTTGCATAGGGTGTCTGTAGGAAAGAGTTCAAAATCATAATTTCCATTCTTGTCCGGCCAAAAATTCTCCAGGTGACCGAACCAGAGGTACCGGGTGGAATCGGCCACGTCGCTATCGGGCGCTCTGGCCTCGAAAGCCCCGCGAATAATCAAAGCGCCCTCGGTGTTTTGTTGGGCGACTGTCGCAACCGCGCTGGAAGACCCGATTTGCTGGGTTATGTTGGCTATTATGTTTGTTAATGCCTGCTGTAATTGAGCCCCGCTTTTGGCATAGTAATAGTTGTCAGGCATGCCCTTGCGAGTTGTATCTTTGTTTGCGTTCCATTCGGCACAACATCTGTTCGGGGAATTCGTGCCCGAACAACTGTAGCTGCCCAGCGTCCAGGAAGGAGTGCACGTGGAAATGCAGAAGGGTGTGGTCGCGCTGTTGAAAGTTGGGTTGGTATCGGGGTACGGTAAGTTGGCAGGATTACAGATGGTATTGAATCCGCCATACATGGCGGCCCACTGCATGGAATTGGTCCCGAGAAAATAATCACAAGTTTTATAAGCGCTGCCACTGCAATCACTCGGATCGGCAAACGAGAGAATTGAATATACGTTTGCAGTTATAGGGGTTTCACCTTTAGTTGTGTCATGAATATCGGACCTGAGATTGTTTGTATGGAGATCATAAACCGTCGGTAGAGGATCTATCGTGCTCCCTGAGTTATTGTACCAGTTCCCGTCCGACATGTGGATCACAAAGGTGTTTCTACAGGAAACGGCCTTGATGGTCCCATCCAGCATTGTGGTGTAGTACGGGTCCGTCGGGGGGGTGCCTTTGTTAATCGCGTCGCTGTTGATACTGGACCAGTGCGAAGGTGCGGCCGGAGATGCCGTGCCCTGCGTAAGATAGTTATACACCTCGTTGAATGCCTCACCCGTTGGCGTTCCGCTATACGGCCATGGCTGCCAATCGTAGTTAGATATGACTGTACCCGAGGCAGTCGAGGCGGGCTCACCTTGAACCCTCCTGATGAAATCATACATGTCCGTCGCGGTGGTGTACTTTCCGCATGGGACCAGGATCCTTCCCATGTGAGAGGTGTCGTCACCCTTGTAATACATGAAGCCGTATCGACCCTTGGTCCATTGATCCCTAACCACGCCGGTCAAGGCAGTAGGCGCGATCTGGATACGTACCCGAGCATAGGGAATGGCCCCGATGGTGTCCTGAGTGGCGGCAACACAGCCACCCGTGACCGCGGTCAGCGGGACATTGGATGTGATGCCGTACGCTCCGGTGGTAGTCGTAGTCGTCGTTGAGTTGCTTGATGTGATGTAGACGTAGTACGTCCCTGGGGCACATTGACGCTGAAGATTTGGAGAATTGTTATTGCCGTCCACTACTGACAAGGTGGTGTCACTAGGGACGTTGCTGGTTGACAGACGCAGTTCGGCTTTATTTGACGATGAGGGGCTCCATCCTGTTGCAGTATAAGTAATGTCCACATTGGTGGTTTGGGTTAATGTGAAAGACCAGAGGTCGTACCACTCGGCCCTTGCTGCCTGACATGTAAGGGGATTTGTTATTGCCCGTAGTAACGAGCGCTCCGTTGTAGTTCCCACGTATACTCACAATGAGATCTCTATTGGGATAGCATTTACTACCGGCAGTTGAAGTGCACGAGCCGTTGTTGTCCCACCCACCCGAGTCATCAGGGTAATTGACGTTCAATGCTCCGGAGACTGTGCCGGCCCATGTGCTCTGCCGGATGTAGAACTGGGCGTCGATGTTGTGGCCGCTCGTGTTCTCGGAAAGGTATCGCCTTGCGCCTTGTGCCTTAAGATAGCAACTGCCGCTGGAGCTTGTGCAATTTATGGGCGTGGTGGTCGAGGTGCCTACATATCCGGTAGCATTGGTGTCGGTTGAATCGTACGATTTTCCACCAATCAACGCTTTCAGCGACGCGTCGATCCGGGAGGTGAGGGCCCAATTCAGCAGCGCGCCGCTAAGCCCGGATGTGGGTTTGGAGCCTGTCCCTGACCAAACGGTAGCGACTCCCACATTGGCGGTGCCGCTAGCAGTGGTATCCCGATGGGCACGAATAGCCCATTGGTATAGTCGTAAGTGTAGTACTGGGTATTATCGAACAAGCCGTAGTAGTACGGATGGGTTGTGCTGTTAGGATCGTTCGTAGAATCGTAAGCTGCATTTATTACTGTGGTCCCTTCATCGAAGGACTGACTGCCGCCGTAATTAGAGTTGCCCGTAGTGGAATAATATGTCTGTTGCTGCATGCTCCCTGAGAAATCGATCATGAGCAGAATGTTCGGTTGGGCGTACATTGCAATTTCAGGAGGCACGACGCACGGGTTGTACGAGGTTTGCGCAACGGCCGCTAGGGGAAGAATGAGGACAAAAATCGCTGATGCGACTAATGATAACCGCACGGTATTTTTCAAACTATCTCTTTGCATTGCCTGCCTCCGGAGATTGAACGACATAAATAACAACACTATCACTTCTATCGCACACGGTAACCCTGACCCCCGGCGCCAGCGCGCTGAACAACACAGGGGCCCCTGTTTCAGTCATGACCGTTACCTGCTTATTGGCTAGACTGACAGTTACGCCAGGAAGTCCGTATCCACCTGTAAAGCCAAGGCTTTTGGAGTCCACTGAATTAAGCGGCAATGGCCCTAAAATGGAATACCGTGCGGCAATGTACCAGTTGAGTTGCGTCGCATCAGAAACAGACGCGGGCACAGATTGAACGGATTGGCTGCCCGTCTGCGGAGTAGTTTGCGGAGTGGTTTGCGGAGTAGCCTTCTGACTCCATGCGGGCCCGCAGAGTGGCCCAACCACCATCAACAAGGCCAGAATTTTGACGGAAAAACGCCACACATAATGCGAAGTTTTGAGTATCATCGACAAAGGCCCCCATTTCCATTAGTGCTGTATGTCCGTTCTTTTGAATACGCTTTTAATAACCCGTCGCTTACACGCTGTAAAAATGCGTAGCCCGCGTTCTCGTTGCGAGGAATGCGAAGACGGAGCTTCAGGTTCGGCAGATTGTTTCGTTCCGCTTGCAATGTCATATTCAGGCCAAGGCTTTCCTCCGCATAAACGGATAATTACCACTGTCGCGTTAAAGATCGTAACCCGGTAAGTAATGAGCAACAAACATGCCAATGCAAAAACATACCGAAAAGTCCATAGGTTATCTGAACAACCATTTATGCGGAGTGCCCACAGCTTCTCCAAACACGCCTCTTTTGATTGAAAATTTGTGGCATTCTACTCGCTGTTATTCTAAGCCTCAGATATCATTGCAATATGCTTGTTGCATTAGGTGTAAAGAAAATAGCGGAACTACCCAAATCTATAAAAAAATTTAATACCGTCAAAGGAATGGGCGAAAGTGACCACCGTTTTCACCGGATTGACTTTCCGGTGCATCCGAACAGCAGAAATCCAACGTTAATTCAGTCCCCCAACACGGTTTGCTTTGACTGTTGGAAGTGGTATCGTTAGAGGAATTGAACTCACAGACCGAAATCTTTTAACGACTCGGCACAAGAAAACGCAGGGGGAACCTCCTCATAGGCGCTAACTTTGTGTTATCGCGCATGTGATTTCAGTAAGTTATCACCCTCCCCCTTCCCCCTCCCGTCAAGGGAGGGGGATTTGGAAACCCTCTCCCCTGGCGGGAGAGGGGAGGGAGAGGGGGAGCATGAAAGCGAAATTTCGCATTTAAAGTTAGCGCCTATGGGGAACCTCGTGACCGCAAAAAAAGATCGCGTCTGCGGATAAAACGACATTCATTATCAAGAAAGCCTGGCAGCATGGACGCCACGGGTTATGCCATAAAGCTTTATGGGCACGGATCCAGTGATCCCAAACAGTTTTGCTGCGACTTGGCACGGATCCTGGGCATATCCGTCGATGGAGCGAAGGAGCTGTTGAACCAGGTTCCGGTAGTGCTAAAGCGGGGAATGCGGAAAAAAGATGCGCAGGAATTGCATACCCTTCTTCAATCTATTGCCGCCTGGAGCATTGTCGAATCGCCCGAGGGGGAATTCTTCACGGACGAGATGGCGGAAAAACCTATACAGCGGGTTATCGCTGAGGATCTCCTGGGGGAACACGTCTCCAACCAGGGCCACCCCGGCTTATGGCTTGGAATCATGCTGGGACTCATCGTATTTCTGGCATTATTCGTGTTTGTGGGTTTCCTGAGTTACATGGGGTCAATCCGAGACAGTGTCGGGCTCAACAAACCGGTTACCATCCAATCCGATCAGCCGGAAGTCCCGGATAGCGATACTGAGGAAGTAGAATCGCCGGATATAATCCGAGCGCGCATCGAACAACTTCAATCCAGCCTCAGATCGTTATATGCCCGGCGTACGGAAATCCAGGAATCCACAGATCTGGCGACCGCGGTTTTCCTGGAAAGGGAACTTGGGAATCAAATTCGCGCGGAATATCGAGAACTTCGGGCCCTTCAGGCCAAGCTTGAACTGATGCATTTAGAGTAGCCGTTTAGAGGTATTCGCTTCGGCCGGCAAGTTTATGATCGCCACCTCCGAGCGCCATCAACCGGCGAGTACATTACCCCCTCGTTGACAAACGGTTCAAAATTCGAGGACGGGTCACTTCCTGCTTATCCTGAAAGAATAATTAAGTACAGCCTTCCCTCCAACATTATCCGTGGCCGTAACTTTCACGTCGAATTTTCCGGTGGTTTTTTCCGTTATTTTCCAGGTTATCGCACCATTATTATCGATAGTCATCCCTGGCGGGCCTTCGAGGGACACTGAAACCGGCTGATCTTCCGGGTCTTTGACCTCAATTACAGCGCTGTAAGTGTCCTTTTCTATCTTCTGCCGCACGAGTTTCAGTGTCGGGGGCGCTTTTCGGCAGACGACCTTTTTCTGAACGGTCCTGCCGGGAGTTCCAGACATATCATACGGGATCACTTCGACTTCAATGACGTCCCCGCTCTTTATTGGCTTGTTAAGTTCCACGGATTCGCCACTGCCGTCGTAGTGCGCCGTGTCAAAGTGATCTCCATTAATAGACCAGCGGACTTCCGCGGACGATGTTTGTTCACTCATTTTGACCAGTAGAGCTAGTTTATCCCCTGTTTCAGGAGACGCCGGCTGAAATTTCACAGCGTCCTTCGAGAGCAAAACAGGCGAGACCTCCGCAGGAGATTCAGTGGTGGGCTCCTGCGCAAACGAACCTGTTTGACCCATGATAATTAGCAGAAAAGCGCCGATTAGAAGCGCTCCGAATTTGCCATTCATGCTCTGGAGCCTCTTTGCAATTATTTTTCCACTTGGTCTCTTTCTGTCCAAGCGTTATTTGTTCTTTTTTTTCCCGATATTCACATGAGATGCCAAATATACCAGTAATGCCAGTCCGGAGAATAATGAATTTTTTAATCGAGTCAAGACCGATATTACAAAAGTGATTCAATATCCCCTTCTTTCGCGAGTCATCCCCATTCATTGCTGCAACAAAGAAGACTCATCAGGACTAACCATTATGCCATGAGACCCGCAGACATGATGCCGAGCCTGAGAATGTAGCGAGAGGCTGCTTGAAATCATATGCTGGAAAGTGCTAAAATCAGTCTCGCTCTTGTTATAATTCAGATATAAATTTCAGCCACATAGCAGACAGTGGGAGGAGATGCTCCCTTAGGCGATCAGATCCTCAGACGTTTCAATGCTGGTCTGCATCGGGAAGGAATACACGCTTTGGCCGTATTACACGAAAAAACAACAGTAGGTATCGAGGAAGAGCTCCAAAAATCTTATCTGGATTACGCGATGAGCGTGATCGTCGGACGGGCCCTCCCGGAATTAAGAGATGGGCTAAAACCGGTGCACCGCAGAATCCTCTATGCCATGTTCAGAGGCGGTAATCTATGGAACCGCGCTTACCGAAAGGCCGCTCGGGCTGTGGGTGATGTGATCGGTCAGTATCATCCTCATGGTGACACAGCGGTTTACGATACCATTGTTCGAATGGCCCAACCATTTTCAATGCGGTACATGTTTATCGACGGGCAGGGAAATTTCGGAAGTGTTGACGGCGATTCCCCCGCGGCAATGCGATATACGGAAGTGCGTATGCACCGCATTTGCCAGGCATTGCTCGACGACCTCGATAAAGACACTGTCGATTTTGTGCCTAACTACGACAACTCTCTCGAAGAGCCGGTGGTCTTACCCGCTAGGTTTCCAGTCCTTCTGGTCATCGGTTCTCAGGGGATAGCGGTCGGAATGGCCACGAACATCCCGCCGCATAATCTGAGAGAAACGGTGGATGCCACAATACATCTGATCCGGAACCCAAACGCGTCAGTGATGGAACTCATGAATTTTCTTCCCGGGCCGGATTTCCCTACGGCTGGATACATACTAGGCAGGCAAGGGATTATCGACGCATACACTACCGGCCGGGGATCGATTCGCATGAAGGCTCATGCAGAAATAGAAGACGCGGGGAAGGGATATCAACGTATTGTCGTCACCGAAATCCCTTATATGGTGAATAAGGCCAGGATGGTGGAAGCAGCGGCGGAACTCGTGAAGGACAAAAGAATTACGGGAATCCGAGATATAAGGGATGAATCCGACCGCCACGGAATGCGGGTCGTTTTTGAACTGAAAAGAGACGAGAACGCGGATGTGATATTGAATCAATTACTCAGATTCACTCAGCTCCAGACTTCTTTCGGGATTCAGTTACTGTGCGTGGATCGGGGCCGCCCCAAGCAAATGAATCTCAAAGAAATCTTGGATCGATTCATCGAATTCCGAAAAGAAGTCGTTATAAGGCGGACCAGATTTGAAGTGGCCCGGGCGCGGGAGCGGGCTCATCTTCTTGCCGGCCTGAAAATCGCACTGGATAATCTCGATGAAGTGATCGCGGTGATAAAAAAGGCGGTAAACCCTACAGTCGCCAGAGAATCCCTGATGGAACGATTCGAGCTGAGCCAGGTGCAGGCTCAGGCAATATTGGATATGCGCCTGCAAAGGCTCACCGCGTTGGAAAGAGACAAGATCCTACAAGAATTAGATGAAATCCTCAAAAAGATAGCTGAACTTGAGGGAATTCTGGAATCCGAGGAAAAAATCCGGGACATCATAATCGCGGAACTGACCGAGGTGAAACAGCAATTCGGAGATGAGCGGCGCACGCAGATCCTCGACGAAGAATCCGACACATTGGACGAAGACCTCATCCCGCGAGGGGATATGGTGGTTACCTTTTCCAGCAAAGGGTATGTGAAAAGAGTTCAGGCAAATCTCTACAAAAGTCAACGGCCTGGAGGCAAAGGGCGAATAGGAACTAGGGCGGCTAGTGAAGACGTCGTGAACCAGCTGCTGTACGCATCGTCGCATGATGTGCTGCTTTGTTTTTCAAATCGCGGGAAGGTCTACTGGATGAGAGTATTCCAGCTTCCTGAAGAAGGACCTTATGGCCGAGGGAAGGCCATAGTTAACCTGCTGAAACTGGATCCGGCAGAGAAAATAAGAAAGATCCTACCCATCCAGGAGCTGAGCGCCGAAGGCTATGTGGTGATGGTCTCAGCCAAGGGAAAAATAAAGAAGACCTCCATAGAAGAGTTTTCCCGTCCCAGGACCTCGGGACTCATAGCCCTCACCATAGATCCCGACGACGAACTGATTGGAGTAAACTTCACCAGTGGTGACGATCATATTCTTTTGGCAACGCGCAAAGGTAAAGCCATCAGGTTTCATGAAAGTCAGGTGCGACCGATGGGCCGCCAAGCCCGAGGCCTGACCGGGATCAGAATGAAACCCGGCGATGCTGTTATCGGAATGGAGGTGATCTCGGACGGGACCGGATCGTTGCTCACGATCACTACCAGCGGTTTCGGCAAGCGAACGGCATTATCCGAGTATCCGCTGAAAAACCGTGGAGGACAGGGAGTAATAACTATTAAGCACACGGTCAAACTAGGAGACGTGGTTGCCATTCAAATCGTCGAGAATAGCGATCATCTCTTGATACTGACTTCGGGCGGCAGGATCATAAGGCTACGCATGGATGAAATTTCCGTGATCGGTCGAAATACTATGGGCCGAACACTTGTCCGGATGGATCCGGGTGAAAATGTGGTAGATGTGGCCAGAGCGGAATCGTCTGATGAAGATGAAAAGGAAGATGATTCCATCGAGGATGAGTCCGTCCTCGAGACACGGATTTTCTCGGATAACGGAGGAGAAATACCTGAAGCCTGAAAAGAGCTGGAAACTCCTGGAACATACCGCGGATATTCGTCTGGAAGTCTACGGTGCCACGTTAGAGGATCTTTTTATCAATGCCGCCTTGGGATTTAGTAATATTATCCTGCCAGAAGCCGAATTGACATCGCAAACCGAACTGGAAATAAAGCTCGAAGCCGATTCTGCTGAAGAACTCCTGGTGAATTGGCTCCGTGAGCTGCTCTTTCTGAATCAGACGCGTAAGCTGATTATGACCCATGCACAGATAATTGTATTTACGGAAACCGATCTGCTTGCAAAGGTCTCCTTCACAATTATTCCACCTGATGTCGAATCCTCATTTGAAATCAAAGGCGTAACCTATCATGGCCTGTCCATAGTGAAAAATAGTCAAGGATATTCCGCAAGAATCGTATTCGACATCTGATATTAGAAGAGATGAACCGTACATATCCGACACGTTTCTTTTCTGCTGCCGTGCTCACAATAGCCGCCGGAGCATTTGTACCTGTCCTGCTGTTTGATAAATTTATATTTACAATGGCCAATGGCTGGCACTCTTCATTAGCCGATCAGATGTGGCTAATACTCACCGCCATGGGAGACGGCTTGGTGCTTGGGATTATTGTGGGTGCTTTTATTGTGAAGAATCCCCGAGTGGTGGCAATGGGAATTCCTCTGCTTTTGCTTACGAGTCTGACCGTGAATATTATCAAAGCTATTTTCCCATCGCTAAGACCCGCAGAGATGTTGGATGCAGTTCATGTAGTGGGGCCCCTGCTAAGATCCGGATCGTTCCCGTCAGGGCACGCGGCCGCTGCCATGGCCGCCGGATTGTCGATTGCATTCTATGGTTCCTTTAGACCGGCGGGACTATTGGCTATATTTGTAGCTTTTTTAATTGGTATTTCACGAATTTTCGTCGGCGCGCATTTCCCTAAGGATGTCCTGGCGGGTATGGTCTGTGCTTTTGTCTTATTTTTGATTGTAAAGGCTCTGGTCGCACCGTTTATCGAAAACCGGATTCCCTGATCGCCCTTCGTTCCACGGCAAAACATTTTGGGCCGCATTCTGGCTGGAAATCATTGCCGCGCTCTTCACTATCTTCATCTATGGTCCGTACTACTCTGAATTAGCTGCAGTACCAATGTTTGTGGCAGCGGTGGTACTCATTTGGATCGCAGTGAGATATAAATCCGCCTCGAAGCGAACGGACAGACGGGTCAAAGGTCATTGTATTTTGACACTCCAGAAGCAAGACCTGCATGCCGGGCCAAGACCTTTGCAATAGCCATTCAGAGGTTTATTCTAATGAAAGATTGATACTGAGATCCGCCTGTTCCGTTAACATTCGGAATTTACTATTACGACAGGAATGGAAAGGAATGGTATGTCTCGTGAGCGACCATACAAATTAATTCAGCTTGATGAGGTCCGGTGGCAAATTCCGAAAACCGGTGGAATGCGAGTGCCAGGTCTGATCTATACCGACTCGTCCCTTCTGCCTGATATCGAAACCGACCAGAGCGCAGACCAGGTTTATAATGTCGCTCACTTACCCGGTATTGTGGGCCATTCTTTGGCAATGCCTGACGTACACTGGGGCTACGGGTTCCCTATTGGTGGCGTGGCGGCCTTTGATCCGGACGAGGGGGTAATATCCCCGGGCGGCGTCGGTTATGACATAAATTGCGGAGTACGTTTGGCTCTGACAGGCTTGACTCGAGAGGATCTCTTTCCGAGAATTAGAGAATTAATTGATGCTCTGTTCCTCAATGTCCCAAGCGGTCTCGGTTCGAGAGGCGGAATCCGCCTCAACAAAAAAGAATTGTCCCAAGTCCTGAAACTGGGGGCCGAATGGGCGATCAACAACGGAATGGGGAATCCCCAGGATCTGCAGCACATCGAAGAGTATGGAAACCTCGCGGGAGCCGATCCGGATGTGATAAGCGATCGAGCCTTCGAGAGGGGAAAAGACCAGCTGGGGACTTTAGGTTCAGGCAATCATTTCATGGAGATCGGTTTTATCGAGGAGATTTTTGATAAGGAAACAGCCCAGAGTTGGGGTTTGTTTCCGGGGCAAGTCACGGTCATGATTCACACCGGCTCCCGAGGGTTCGGGTATCAGGTATGTGATGAATTCCTTGCCAAAATGGTCAAAAGCATCAGAGTGGAAGCCATTGAGCTTCCCGACAGGCAACTGGCATGCACCCGACTGAACACGTCTCTGGCCCGCGAGTACCTCGCGGCCATGGCGGCAGCGGCAAATTTCGCATTTGCCAATCGCCAGATACTAATGCATCTCGCTCGTGAGACATTGGAAGAGGCGCTTGCAATTTCGCCTCGGGATCTGAAATTCCGTCTCCTTTACGATGTCTGCCATAATATTGCCAAAACCGAAACACATTCCGTCAACGGCATCCAAAGAAAAGTATGTGTTCATCGCAAAGGAGCAACACGAGCTTTCCCCGCGCATCATCCCGCGCTTCCGGTCGAGTTTCGTCACACAGGTCAGCCGGTATTAATTCCCGGTGACATGGGAAGAGCTTCTTATGTCTTAGCCGGTGAGGCCGGTTCCATGGAACAAGCCTTCGGTTCCGCGTGTCATGGGGCAGGTCGTCTGCTTTCCCGTCATGAGGCGCTTCGAAGGACCAAAGGGAGATCTATTGAGAGAGAATTGCAGGACCAGCAAATTTATCCCAGATGGGTTGGACGAAAGACCCTCCGTGAGGAAGTACCGGAAGCTTATAAAGACGTAAGCCTGGTCGTGGATGTAGTTCAAAGAGCAGGCCTTGCTCGTAAGGTGGCCAGAATTCATCCTATGGGAGTGGTGAAAGGCTAGAGGCAGAAGGAAAAAATGCGGGGGAACCCGCTTTTTGGAGCTGCTAGAAGATCCGGGAAACCCTTTTTTGTGGTGCTCCGCGCACGGCGATCATGCATAATGCAACATCGAGGTGTATTGACGTCTCTCAGCTTTACGATGCCTATTGGCGCCACGCCGAGTGGGCCCGGACCCTTCCCCAAAAACTCTAATATTGCTGGCGGCGTATTAAAGGTAGCGCAACATGCCGACGTAGCGCGACTTCCGGTAGCGGCCGGCGTCCTGCCGGTCGATCTGAAACGGTCAACTCACTTTCCGAGCGGAAGCCGGATTCCCGCACCCCCGCCGGCAAGTCCCGCGCAGAACGTGGGATCATATGGCTGACGGTAAATTAATGGCTCATGGAAAAACTGCGACCTCTGGCTTCTTCTCGGAGTCGATGAAAACCATGTCGGGCACAGCCCGACTTACCCAGACCGGCGGAAGATCACAGAATATTGCAAGTACCGTCCCCTCAGCTGACCACATTCCACTCGACCAATAATCAATAAATCATTCGTGATCCTAGAGTGTTATGTACAAAGACATGGGTTCGGCGAGCGGCCCATGCCGCTCACGTTGGTTAATTTTGGTGGAAGAGTATAAGTACGTTTCTTTAACAAGAATATTGACCAATTATCACTTTTTGTGGTAAGATTAGCGCGTAAACCTATGAATTTAAAGGATGATGGTAATAGTCTCTGATCGGGCGGTAGACTATAACAGGAGCAAACTATGAAACGATTAATGGTATTCACGGCATGTCTGAGCTTAGTAGCCTTGGCCCCGGTTTACGCGGCGGAAATTTTTTGGGATACGCCTCCCGGCGATGCTGAAATCACAGACAAAGATTTTAAGTATGAATATCAGGGTATGAACGCCGGCGAAATCCTTCCGGGAACGTGACGTGTACTTCAACCCCGGCGATCCCGCTCCTGATTGGGCTACCGATCTTTTTGAATCAGAGCAGCCCCCGGGCGCTCCAGCCCAGCCGCGGACTAGAGATACACCTCGACCCAGAGTGACAGCGCCGGCGGCCCCGGAAACCGAACGCCGAGCCCCAACGGTTGCGCCTCGTCCTGCTGAAACCAGCCCGGGGAGCCACCCAATCGATTGTAGTACCGCCACCGGAGCCTTTGGCAACGACTGAAAAGAAAAAGCCCCAAACCAAACGAGCCCAGCGTGACGTGTCAGGGACACAAGCAGTGGAAAAACCGGAAGGCAAAAAACTTCGCTGGGGCCAAACCGAGACTAAAACTCCGGAGGACAAAAGCAAATTTCAGTGGGGCCAACCAAAATAGATTTTGTGTCCGGCTCGGGGGGAGAATCTTATAATCATATAAGAATTTTCCCCCACGGGTCCCCGGCCCGTCTTAGCCATTATTCAAAATACTAATCTGTCCTGGCGCCCAGTTTCATATTTGTGTCCTTTTGTAGTCTCATGAGCGCCACTTCGATATTGTAATCCCTTATATTCAAGCCTTTCGATATAGCCACTATTTCTCCATCCTCTACGCCCATTTCCATTGCCATAATTTCCTTCGCCTGCTGCAGTCCGGCCAAGTTGACGGGAAAACCGGACCAGAGATTCCATGATCGAAAATAAACTATCCAGTGGAGCTTTCCATCCATAACGCGGGTGTCCACCAGGCGTAGACAAGGTGTAGAGCCATCCTCACCATTATAAAAAAAGATATCCTCGGGGCGGCCGACTTCCATGCACATGCGATTAGTCCGATGGCCGTGCTTTTTATAATAGTCGATCACATATTGCCATGAGATCTGTAGCCGTTCACCATAGGTATAATGCTCATTCGGGGCTTTTTCAGGCGACAAAAGATATGGCATGTAATCTGCGAGATACTTCTCGTCGGCGACAGGAGGCAAATTCAAGTGCTCGGGAATTTGAGGCAAAAGCGGGCGCACCGCGGGCTGCTTTATATGAATAATAGCCATGTCGAACTCAATCCGGTCCGCCCCCGGATTCGAGCCGGTTTCCACTGTATATCGCCGGGCAGCTCCGTCGGGTTTACGTGATTCTTCAATGAGAGTGTATAAGCATTGGAACCACGCGTCGGGAATGGTGGTAGCGTTTATAAATATTGGTTTCATGTCAATCCTCCGTTCAAGCACGGCCGATTTTACTTCATCGAACGGTTCTTCGCATTAAGTCGGATGCGCACTCTAGATCAAAATTCATATTGTTGGGAATAATTTTTTCAAGCCTTCGTAATTCCGCGTTGATTTCGACATGAAATCCTTGTAAGATCGGTCACCTCCCTTCCCTAATAAGGGTACTCCGCGGTATAAAAATAGATTCAGCGGTCTATTTACGAGACCGGATATGACGCACAGGTTGAAATACTTCCAAAATTATCCGAAACCGTTCAGATCAAATTTGATGACAGCCAACGAAATACAGAAACAGAGCCGGAAATTTGCCGGCAGCCGAATTAGGAAGTACTTTATTGAGCCTTTTATATCATCAAATAGTCCGCCATGGTTTGACGCCCGGGGAGTAGCGTTCGGGCTGTTAATAGGATTCGGAATTCCTCTTGGCGCGCAAATGGTTTGTCTCGGCCTCTTGCGATTAATATTGAGGTTCAACGTTGTTATAGCATTTGCTTTCACATGGGTGAACAATCCCATATCTGTGATCCCAATGTACTATGCCTATTATGTCCTAGGATCGCTCCTTCTGGGCAAACCCGCAGTGATGACCCCCGCGGATTTTCACGAACTTATGAAACCTGTTCTCCATGCCCAGTATTTTTGGAATTCGGTACATGCGTTCATGATTTTAGGCGGGGATTTATTAGTGAGATGGTTTCTTGCCGCACTATCAATTGCTATACCTGCTCGCCATGGTCGGCTATTTTATCAGCTACCGAGTTCAACAAGCGCGCTGCAGAAGCAAGGCAGAAAACCTTGGAATCTCCTATCGGAAGTTGCTCCGGGAGCTTGAGAAGGAATTATAGTGGGAATAGGGATATATAGGATTCTGATTTTGGATTAGTCGGGCATGCCTGCATTTATCCAATCAGCTATTTCAGTAATTTCACCCGGCGATACGTATGGGCCCCGTGAGGGCATTCTCCGAAAACCACCAATCGGTCCCCTGAGAATTCGAATCAAATAAGTTTCCTCGGCCTTGCCGTTCCCGACTTTGTCGGCCTCGATCAATTGTTTCCCATAAGGCTTGCTCTCTGCCAGTTCTTCTTTCGTTTCCCATCCTATATGGCCGTCGTGGGCCGCTTTCATAGCGGGAGCCCGATTATTGGCTTGTTTCCACTGCTCCAAACTTTTATCGAGGATCTGTTTGACTCGTGGCCAATGCAATTCAGCCATACGGATCTCCTACGATTAATTAAATTTTATTAAGTCCACTACCTATGTGTAACAACCCCCACCTGCCTGCAATAAGGGCGGATGGCGCATTTCGAACAGAATGGGGAAATCGGTCGACAAATATTCTGACCCCAAGTCACCAATAAATCATTGTATTCAATCCAATACTGACGGGGAAGCTTTTCCCGCAAGGCCATCTCTGTGGCCTCCGGGGTTTTAGTGGCAACATACCCCAGCCTGTTGCTTACCCTGTGAACGTGAGTGTCCACACAGATGCCCGGTTTGCCGAATGCGAGAGTAATAACCAAATTCGCGGTTTTTCGTCCTACCCCCTTGAGCTTTAACAACTCGTCCAAATCATCCGGAACTCTGCCTTTAAATTTTTCTATGAGATCTTTGCTGATGTTTTTCAGGTTTTTTGCCTTGGTCTTATAAAAACCAACAGGGAAAATGAGCCGAGCCAATTCCTGTTCTTCGATATCAATAATGTCTTGGGGACTATGGACTTTATCGAGTAGCCTGCGGGCGGCTTCTCTGGTTACTTCATCTTTTGTGCGCAATGACAAGATTGTCGTAACAAGGACTTCGAACGGATCACGCCTTCGTTGCGAAACTTCCGTGACTATCGGAACCCCAAAATGCCGGATTTCTTTTCTTAGTATCTTAATAATCTTGTGGATATCGGGCTGTTTCTCAGCGGGAACTTGCATTAGTAACTGATCCCCACGCGTTCCCGAACGGTCTTTATAGTATCTAAAGCAATTACACGCGCCTTTTCAGCCCCCATTGTGAGTATGTTCCTTATATGCTGCGGATCTTCGGCCAATCTTGCGCGCTTCTCTCTTGCCTCCTTGAAGAATTCCCATAGGATTCCGACTAATTCTTTTTTGATGGTTCCATACGCGGCTCCACCTTCAATGTACAATTTGCGCACCTCGGCAACGCGTTCCGGTGGAGCAAAATGCCTGTATACAGCAAAAAGATTGCAGGTTTCCGGATCTTTGGGCTGATCCACCGGCGTTGAATCGGTAACTATGCTCATCACCCTTTGCCGCAGCGTTTTCTCATCGAGAAATATTTCAATAGCGTTGTTGTATGATTTTGACATCTTTTGTCCATCCGTTCCGGGAACGGTGGCTACATCGTCATTAATTTCAGCCTCAGGAATTACAAAAGTTTCCCCGAATGTGTGGTTGAACTTGATCGCTATATCACGAGTAACTTCTACATGCTGCTTCTGGTCTCTGCCGACCGGGATCAGGTTGGATTGATAAAGCAGTATGTCCGCGGCCATAAGAACCGGATAGGCAAAGAGTCCATGATTGAAAGCCAAACCTTTTGCGACCTTATCTTTATATGAATGGCAGCGCTCCAATAAACCCATGGGAGTCACACAACTCAAAATCCATGTCAGTTCCACAACCTCTGGCACATCTGATTGAACCCAAAATATACACCGATCGGGATCGAGTCCGAGGGCCAGGAAATCCGCTGCGGCTTCCAGAGTCCCGCGAGCTAGTTTTTCCGAGTCCTGAACACTGGTCAAGGCATGAAGGTTCACAATAAATATGAACAGTTCCGAGCGGTCCATGTAAGACAGCATGGGCTTCATCATTCCTAAATAATTTCCGATATGTAATGATCCACTGGGTTGGATCCCCGATAAAACTCTCAAACTATGCTCTCCTTTCCTCAGCGCCGACCCCTTTACTCAGACACTTGGTGGTTTTATTTCGATTAGATTTTTGACTCACTTAAGCGCACCAGGTTGCGGATGATCAAACCTTAACTATAGCATTGTTCATGATGACCTGAGAACCGAGAAATAATCTGCGGCGGTGAGGTAGCACACAATTCTCCATGTGAACACGGATGCCCCCCGGTCTAAAGGGGTTACTTGAGTTTCGATTCCTTTCGGATATAATGCTTGAGTTATTTTATCGGGGGTACTGAATATGGTCGGTCAATTAGCAGTATATTTCACCTACGCGATCGAACAGGGAGGATATTGGGGTGCGGCCTTCCTCATGATGCTCGAAAGCATGGTGGCTCCTGTTCCCAGCGAACTCGTGATGCCTTTTGTTGGATTTTTAGTAGTTGAAGGAAAGTTTAATCTCGTCCCTGCAATTCTGGTGACGTCCCTCGCCTCGATTATTGGTTCAATGGTGTCCTACTATATCGGGTATTATGGTGGAAGGCCGTTCGTACTGAAGGTCGGTCGTTATCTGCTGTTGAACCAAGAGCATTTGGAATGGACGGAGCGATGGTTCGCCCGGCACGGCTCCTGGACTATTTTTGTGAGCCGATTCATTCCCGTTGTTCGGCATCTGATCTCTTTACCAGCGGGAATGGGGCGCATGCGGATTGCTCCCTTCTGCATTTATACCTTGATAGGCGCGACCATATGGAATTCCTTCCTCCTTTGGTGCGGGTATATGCTCCGACAGAATTGGAAATTAGTAGAGCAATACACACATGAATTGGACATTGCGGTTGCTTTGGGCTTGGTAATTTGCATTATTTGGTTTGTAGTCACTCACGTCCGTCGTGTAAACGGCAAACAACCCGCTTTATAAAGCGTGCGCGCTTCATCAAACGGCATGTCCCCACCTTTTTCCCTTCATTGCCAATCTTTTGCCATTGTTTAGCCTGAACCGCGTTCCTCACGCCGGGCCCGTCCCAACCTGGACTTTTCTTCGGTAACGGATCATCCGGGATCATTTAAACCGGAATGCGGAATCAGGTGATCGCTTGAACACAGTCATTCCATCTCAATGATTATATCTTCAGTATTTAACTTGATACATTAGTAGCTTATAATAATAACTTCAAGCAACAACGTGGAACCTGACAACCCCCTTGCCCCCGATTAGCCCAGCGCGTCAGGAAAGGGTGTGAAGATTATTCATTGATTACATTATCTATTTTGACAGAGAAGATTTTTTTACAGCGCGCAATCCGGTGACATTTTGCTCTCTAGTTTCGATTTACTCTATCAATCGAAGGCATTATTTAAACTAATTTCTAGCTTTTTAAAATAACTCTCCGCTAATATGCATTTTTTTCTTGACAATAATTTTTTTTGGATTACCCTCGCCTCCAACAGATCAGACCCTTGAGGGAGGGTGTTATGCTCAGAAAACTGCTAAACAGCTCGTATCTATTAATGCTTCTTGTCATAGTAATCTCAGGCACGGCTTGGGCAGAATCCGCACAGGTCGGCGGCTATGACATGATGGCCCAGGCAGACCAGGGCTACAAGAACATCGCTAAAGTGAAGCCCGCGCCCGCGCCGTCGGCCGATGTCACCAAAGTTAAGCCATATGGCTGGACCTCCCGGTTCGAGGGCCTTTCCCGGTACAATCCTATAACTTGGGGACCGGATTGTTTCCTCCCCTCGCCGGCCAAAGGCCAGTTCCTCCTGGGACCGAAGATTTGGTTTGCCAGGGTAGATGGAGAGGCTCGGCGAGGCATCGACATAGCTGGCGCTCAAACTTCAACCGTTGACTTCGAGGATCATCTAGGGCTCAAGAAGACCGCCAAGATTATTTGGAGTGTCGAAGCGCTCTACCAGTTCCGTCCCAGTTGGGGAATACGGTACTCGTTCATGCCCATGACCACAGGTGCGCATGCGACTCCAAAAACTGCTTTCAACTTCATGGGGCAGACATTTGCCGCCGGAACCGACGTTCGTTCCAAATGGGATCACTTCGAGCATCGGGCAGGTTTGGTCTTCAACATAAGTCGGACCAATAACAGCCTGACCAATTTCTTTGCCGAGTGGCTTTATGTGCAGGATAAGCTAAGTATCGGGGGTATTACTACCACTGCGGCATCAGTCACATGGGACGACAACAAAAGCATGGCGGTTGTGGGGCTTGAATTTGAAAAATGCCTGAAGAATTATCGGGGCAACACACTTACCTTTAGCGGCAAAGGTGGGATCGCCTTCTTCAATGACGTGCTCGGGTACGAGGCGGAAGCGGGCCTGAATTACATGATCCCGATTAAGACAGGCCGTTTCGGGTTCATCAAAGGTGGGTATCGCTACGCTCATCTGAAGAAGGATAAAACTAATCAGATGTTCAGCACTGACATGGATGGGGCTTTCCTCCAGGTTGGGTTTCTTTTCTAGGACTACCTAACCGGCTTGCCCCTTCCTCCCCCGATTTATGCCCGACCGTGATGGATTCCAATTCTCCGGTCGGGCTTTTTGCACACATTCACTCCTTGATCTATCAAGCCAGCCAGATTGTCTCCAGGTAAGATCCTGAACCGTCGACCATTATTTTCGGCTGATTCGATTCCAAATCCCAGGAAACGAAATAGGCGAAATGGTCCATTAACATCTCCTGTTCCGGGGCGACTTTAGATAATAACCAATTCTGAGTTTCCCGGACTGTCGCTAGAACTATCCTGTCCAGGGACATCGATCGGTTAAGCGCTTGTAAGCGAGGCGCACCCTGGAGCTGTTCAATCGCCTCCTCCCAATGTATACCTTGTAATTTCCGTCGCAATACATACGCATTCCCGCTATCGCGAATGATGAGCACGGGAGGGTTGTATCGTAATCGAGAGTTCCGAATTGCGGTCCCGCTTATCTCCGGGGCATATCGTTCCAGCATACTGTTCATATTGCGAATATGAATCAACAATCGTGGTTGTATTCTCTCGAAAATGAACTCCTCACCATGAATATTAATTTCTTTGAGTCTTGTGGGATCAAATCCGAGATCCAGCAAGTCCCCTATTGTTAAAGTATCAGCCGATGAGATTCCTCCCGATTCCATCCACGAGACAAGGCTGGGCCTTCTGTAGTTTGGAAGTGCCTCAATAATCCGCGCAGGATGTTTCTTCAACACTTCGGGAAGGTTTAGCCACAATTCTTTGTCGCCGCATTCAAAAAACGGCTTTCCGGTGAGTTCGCGCGGCGCATAAGACTGGACCGGCAAACACCTGATCTGCGGAGATACAAGGATTTGTTCCAAGGATTCACCGCCGGTATATCCAAGGAGTCGGCCTATCCGACGCTTGAACCCGAGCAGTTTGGTCACAAACCTGGTAAACATGAATCTCATCAACGAAGTATCTTGGCCGGTACGTATTTCGTTCTCGAAATAGACCAAAAGGGCCGAATACAGATCTTTGAACTCTTCGATCGTTCGTTCCACCATCAGCTCATTATCCCGCATGTCGATCGCAGGTCGTTTACGTTTCAAATGATGGATCAATTTGAGTACCGGATCTTTAAGGTCGCGTTCGGCAAGCCCGGAGGGCACGTAAATCATGTATTGACCGTCCGCAGGTGAACTCGGGGTTTGAGTAATTTGCTCAATCGGTTTCCAATCCAATTTCAAATAAATGTCGTAGGTTGGGTCATTGTTTGGGATTATGTTGTCCAGTATGCCGACTGCGGTTTTTTCGGCCAGAAAATCTCTGAAGACATCCAGGACCAGGTTACCTAACCCCTTATTCCGAAAAGGAGCAGCCACTTCCACATAAACCAAGTAGTAGCAGGGAATGGGTTTCTTCAGGTAAAGCATGTTGAGTCGCCCAAGGTTTTCGCCCTTGTCAGAATTAATTTCAAGAATCTTGAATCCGTTGTTGGATTGATCCGCTCCAAGACGATCTATTTTTGCTCCCGAAACTGTCTCGTTAAGGAGTCCGGATAAATTCTCGAAAAGATCCGCTGTCATTGGAGCATCGGAAGCGACCCTACGCATACCGCCTTCCATGAGATTGATTAAAGCCAATCTTTCATTAAGCGTCAGTCGTTTTGTTTCCCTGCCGCTCTCTTTCGAGGCGATGTTTTGCGATAATTTCGTCATAACCGTTTATTCCCCATTTCCGCCTAAACGTTCAGACAAAAAAAAGAGCGGAGTCTCTGCTCCGCTCTGGTTCGACATATAATTAATCGTCACCTTCCGCGCAGCAGAGGCACACTCCCGTTAAAATAAAAATAAAAGTAGCTGCGTCGAGTGACGGTCATAACTTTCTCCTGATGGATTAGAATGTACTCTCTTCCCCTCGTCCTGTCAATCTTTGGTATTCGGTCAGTGTGGAATATTTGGACGGCCAGCATTCCACCAGTCATCCCTGCGAAATCGGGAATCTAAAGATCGTTCTCGCTTATGTGTGAATCAAGTCGTGGACCCGGGCTTTCAGCCGGGGTGACGGAATGAGTGACTTTAGAGACACGAAAAAAGCTCAAGTTTGCCAAATCTTTTAAGACACTCTCCATCACCACAACGGCTTTGATCCGGAACTCGTTCCTCGGACAGGTCCCTTTTTTCCACCACCGGCCGTATCGGCTTGTTCAAGCAGTTGGGCTGTCCATTTCTCGATACGAGCCCTCCATTGCGGATCCAGTTCCGCGGCCAAAGCTCGTTCAAAATAGGACATAGCCTCCATGTTTCTCCCGGCAAGCATACAAGCTATTCCCATGTTTCCGAGTGCTTCCGTATTGTTTGGATCTAATTTTAGCACCCATTGATATTCTTTTATGGCTTCGCCGTATTTTTGCAGACCTACATACGCCAGACCACGCCCTAAATATCCACCGGGAGATGATGGCGCTAATTTCACCGCAATGTTGTAGTCTTCCAAAGCAGCTGCGTGCTCCTGGTTAAAATTCCGGGCATCAGCTCGTGCGATATAACCTGCCGGATCCCGAGGTTTTAATTCAATATACTTTGTAAAATCCTGAATAGCTTTTTGAGAAAGCCCCAGCTTGTCTTGCGCAGTTCCTCTCAGTTTATATGCTTCTGCCGATCCCGGGTCCCTTCTCAACGCGGTCGAAAACCAGCGCACCGCTGCCGCGTAGCGCTTTCTTTCCAATTCGCTTTTCCCTCGTTCGATAAGAACCTTGACTGAATCGGTTGAAGCAACAGGAGGAGCACTGTTCCTGGATTGCGCCGAAGAAGAATAATGGGAAACGTGAACAGCGGTTAGGGCAAACAAAATTACAATAATGAATTGCCGCGGAAATTTTTGCAGCATCGCCGTCCCATGCAAAAGAATGAGTTAATCCAAAGCATTAGCCTGCCTTAATCCGGGCCCGTTGTCAACTGGTTGAATCACATCTTCAGATTATTGCATGAATTAATGTTGTTTTCCCCTGTCTTGCTGTAAAATCACGGGAGGTCGGTCGGAGATACTATATTCTCTGAATTCACATTTGTCGTCCAATCACGGAACAACTCAGTCGTGTTCATAAATCCAGGGAGAGGTGTTGCGATGGAATACAATGATATTTTAGTCGAGACTCAGGGCGAAATAGGCCTGATCACAATGAATTCTCCGAAAACGTTCAATGCATTGTCCAAGAACATGATTTCTGAGATCATCTCGGCATTAAACCAACTCGGGAACGATCAAGGAGTAAAAGTCATCATACTCCGAACCAGCGGAAAACATTTTTGTTCAGGCCACAATCTGTCTGAAATGGTCGACGGAAATCGCGGCGATTACAAGTTCATTTTCGAGCAATGCTCACGGATGATGACACTGGTGCATGAAATCCCACCAATTGTAATTGCGCAAGTACATGGAGTGGCTACCGCAGCCGGCTGTCAACTGGCCGCCACCTGCGATCTGGCGGTAGCCGACGAAACCGCTCGATTTGGAACGCCGGGAGTAAGAATCGGCCTCTTTTGCACGACCCCTATGGTGGCCCTTTCGCGAGCAGTCCCACGGAAACTCGCTATGGAGATGCTCATGACCGGCCGGTTGATTTCCGCGGAAGAGGCTTTGACGGGCGGATTAATAAACAAAATAGTTCCCGAATCTGATTTGGAAAAGGCTACAATGGAACTTGCACTAACCATAGCGGAAGCGAGCCCGTTAGTTTTACGAATAGGGAAAAAAGCCTTTTACAGCCAGATCGAGCTGGAGGAGCCCCGCGCATACGAATACGCGAATAATGTAATTACCCTTAATCTGATGGCCGAAGACGCTCAAAACGGAATTAAAGCATTCCTGGAAAAGAAAAAGCCCACCTGGCTAGGCCGGTAGATGGGATTTATACGAATGCGCTTTCTAACAGATGACACGAATTCGATTTCCAATTGTAAGATACCAGCGTCTGTAGGGGCAGACCCCGTGTCTGCCCGTTCCCTGGGCGCACACGCAGGTGCGCGCCGTACCAAAGGCATGTTACTTCTTTGAGCGCGAATCGGTATTAATTATACCGATTCTCAAAAGTTTTGCGCCCATGACCGATACGGATCGGAGCTGATGCAAACTGGTGGGACAGGTTGTAGGGGAG
>CAWJJL010000025.1:0-19280 GCA_963843165.1 uncultured delta proteobacterium
GGGTTGGTTCAGCCGCGGGAAGGTAAGATAGTCTATAAAGGCACTGACATCATCGGTAAGAAACCGTATTTGCTTGCACGCATGGGAATCGGATACGTGCCTGACGACAGAAGGGTTTTTGCAGATCTGACAGTAGGAGAAAATCTCGAAATATCAGAGAGACGATCCGACGCCCCTGGTGCGTGGAATATGGAACGAGTGTATGAATTTTTTCCTCCATTGAAACATATCGATTCACGTAAGGCCGGCTTTCTCAGTGGCGGCGAACAACAGATGCTGACTATTGCTCGGGCTCTGATGACGAATCCCGATTTCTTACTCCTGGACGAACCGACAGAGGGTCTCGCTCCTCTGATCGTAAATATGTTGGAAGAACAAATAATGGCCTTGAACGCCATAGGGTTGACCGTCCTCCTCGCGGAACAGAACCAGAAATCCGCTCTGCGGGTGAGCAATCGCGGCTACATAATTGATAATGGTGTAATTAGGTATCACGGGTCCATTGAAGAATTGAGGGAAAACGAAGAAATACGAAAGAAATACCTGTTGGTTTAGATTGCGTACTCGTCCGGTAGTTAAGACCAGGCCGGATACGGCAAGAAATCCATATACATTTCGCTGTGTTTGCTAATCACATTCACGGCTTCATCTGTTCCCAGCACGACATTCTGATCATTGTGGGGGTGCGATCGCCGGTCGCCCTACAATGATAAAATAACTACGATTAATTGCGCTTCAAAACCTCGCCAATTATGACAGATGCTTGTATTCTGCTGAAGCGAAACAATTACGATGCAGGCAGCTTCACAATAGAGAACCAGAAATCTTCAATAGATCTGATCGTCGAAGTAAACTGTTCCAGGTCCACCGGTTTCACTATGAAACAATTGGCGCCACAATCGTAGCTTCGCAATACGTCTTCTTCGGCCTGCGAAGTTGTTAAAATAACAACCGGAATGGAACGTAAATCGGGGTTGTTCTTCAGCTCTGTGAGGATCTCACGGCCATCTTTCTTGGGTAAATTCAAGTCCAGAAGAATCAAATCCGGACGTGGGGCTGCCGAGAATTGCCCGGTGCGAAACAAGAAATCAAGGGCCTCTTCACCATCTTCTGCGACGCTTAGATTATTCATAATTCGACCTTGTTTAAGAGCTTCCCTCGTGACAAGGACGTCAACCGGGTTGTCCTCCACCATCAAGATCTCTATGGGTTTGATCATACTTGTACTAACCTCTCTTTCCCGCACTGTTTTACAATAGCGAATAATGATTCTGACTAGAAAGAAGCTCATTTCGCTTTCAAATTATCCGGCGCAAATGCCGTAAAATCTGGCGGAAGAAAACTGATCAAGTCTTCCATATTAACAACTCTGCGATAACGTAGCAACTGCCCGCGGCTGCTGTTCAATTTTCCACTTTCTTTATGAAAAACAATTAGAGTCATTCCGGGCTTCGGAATTACGAGATTCTTTAACGTCAAATCAAGTATGACGCATCAATTTCAGTTTTGTGGGCCGGGCTTTCCAGTCTGCCATGGCAAATCGCAGAGACTGGCAGGATATGAACCTGCTCCACATCAATGATTCTCTTCCGGCGGTGGTGGTGGCAGCCATTGCCGCCTGAGCCTATCGAACCGTTTACTCCATTTACGAGCCTGGTCCTTATCAAGAACAGCCGCCACCTCTTCTCTCAGGCTTTTGAGTTCTCGTTCCACTTTGGGCCGCGTCACGCGACGCAATTCCGTAAAGGCTTTTTGTCTCTCTGTGAGAATCGCTTTTACTTTTTTGGTCTGTTCGTCGGTTAAACTGAGTTTGTTCCGAAGCCGTTCCGTAAGGCGATTTGGAATTTCTTCCGGATGGTGAATGGCATATAGGACCACCCTCTGGAGCAAAATTACAGTAATTCCAGCACCGATCAAGATCCCGCAAAACAGTATGATCAGCCCAAGCAAAATCGACCGCCAGGGTCTCCGTTTGCGAGGCAGCGGCAATTCCAAATTTGAGGAAGTCGTTTCAGGATCAGGTAAAATCATGATATGATCCAAGTCAAATCTCCGAACAGGCCAATCAATGGATCCGTCCAGGTATCCAGCGCATAAAGCGCCAGTATTATTGCCGGTAACGCCATAGCCGATGATAATCCCGCAATCCAGACCAGGGGTCGGCTGAAATCCTCTTCAACCGCAGAAGGGATTTCCACGAAATGTGGCTGAACATTTGTCCGCGGGACCTCTTCTCTTGCGGCGGCGGCTCCTAGTTTTCGGAGTATTTCCAATTCCTTCATCATTCGACCTCCACACCGGCTGCTTGCAGCAATTTCCGCAATTTCTTTTTCGCGCGCCACGCCTGAACCTTCACCATGCTCTGCGTCCAGCCGGTTAGATCAGCCGTCTCTTCAATGCTTCGATCTTCGATATAACGCAAGGTGAGCACCAGTCTATCACGCGGCGGCAGTTGCTCCAGCAAAGAATGAAGTGTATCAGCTGCCCAGGACGGATCAATGTCCTCCGGTTCCACAGCTGCCAATTCATTCAGTTCCTCGACAGGGATTGAGAGCTCGCACGATTCTTCGATCGGATTTTCCAATATCTGTAACCGATATAGGTTGCTATTCGAGATAGCCAATGTTCGAAAGGCGCTTCCGCTCTGTATTTTCTCAGGCTGACGTAAGCTTCAACAAATACCTCCTGCACAAGTTCCTGGTGATCTTGCTTGTCTCTTGTGAACCGCCACATGCGCGCCGCAATTAGGTCCTGATATCTTTGTACCAATCGGGTGTAGGCATCGTTATCGCCCTCAAGACAACGTGAGATCTCATGAAGATCAGTGTTCAAATTCCCAGATTTCTCGGCAGCCTGCTTGGGGTTTGAATCCTCCGGCCGTAAAAATCTGAGGCGCCTCGATTCTGTTTTCTCCATAGGCAATGCCACTGAATTCTCTATAATTTTGCCTGGATGATCCGCCCTGCGATATGAGTGGAACAAATCCGGCAGAGACGCCCAATCACTTCAGGTCTGAATGCATCAAATCACGTTCCGAATGTCTAGACTTTAATATCAGGGAACCTGGCCTTCAAAAATATTTATGAGTTTTGAGAGAGATGTTGGGGGGAACGTTTTGAAAGTTCTCCCCAACAATGCTTTTCGCTTGTTCAAACCTATTTGCCCATCTGGTCCAACCAGTCGGTGGTGGCCTTTTGGGTATCAACTCGGAATTTCTCAATCCGATCCGTCTGCTGGGACGTAAGCACCGGCTTCACCTGGGCTATTATCTTGGAAGCCAGAACCCCAGCGTCTCCCACGGCTTTGCCCAGTTCAGTGGCTGCCGATCGAATGGCAGTCTCATCTCCGGGCTTATTGACTACGGCTTGTTGCAAAGCGCGCCTTTTCTCTATGATTTCTTTTGCAACAGGCCGAATTTCATCTCGACGGCTTTTTACGATCTCGGCAATCTTCTTTTTCTGATCATTTGTAACGCCCAGCTCGGATCTGAGCACCAAAAGCCGGCCGATATTACCCATTATGAGTTTTGCTAACGGCGCTTGACCAAAAGCTTCGAAGTCTCCCTTGGCCGCCGGTTCCGCAGCCCAGGAGGTCAACGACAGCCCGACAAACGTTAATATTACGAAAAGGGCAGTCCCGATCGTTCTTGTATTCATATGATTCCTCCGGCAAAGGTTTTGAGCGATTTTATAGACAAAACATTGATCGATCATGGTGTCTCTTGATAGGTTAGTATATGTAAATGTTTTATGGTTACATGGTGGCACAAAACAATTTTCTGTGCCACGCAGACCGTCGTGTCCCGAATCGCGCTTGCTTAGGCTTGTCGTGAACTGCCGGAAGTCAGAGTGCTTCCCGAAGCACCGCTCCATGAGAGATCGGTCACGTGACGAATTCGAGACAACCTCTCTAAACCCTCCTCGGAGAAATCATTCCCGAAAAGGCGGGTTTGAACTTTCCCCGCAAACTAATTGAGACTGGAAAGCACGGTGAGTAGTCGCGCAATAGGATATCTGAGTGTAATTGCAGCCGGCATTCTATGGGCCAGTTCGGGTACTGCCAGCAAAGCCCTTTTCCTCGAGGGCATCACCCCATTCGAGCTGGTCCAGGCACGTGTCACGATTGCGGCTGTATTTCTTGCATTATGTCTGTGGCTATTCGCAAAAAGGCTGCTCTCGGTGCGATTACAAGATTTGGGCTATTTCCTTATATTGGGTGGCGTAGGACTGGCTCTCGTTCAAGTGACTTACCTTTATACCATAAGCAAGATGCAGGTAGCGGCTGCGATACTCATTCAATACACTTCGCCTATTTTGGTGGCCGCATACTCTATATGTTTTTGGGCCGAGCGATTGACGGTACTTAAGCTTATCGCACTTCTTCTAGCGCTTTTCGGTTGCTACCTCGTGGTTGGCGGGTACAATTTGGAACTGCTAACGCTGAACCGAGAAGGCGCCGTCACCGGGTCAGCTTCGGCAGCGCTCTTCGCGATGTACAGCCTTTTAGGTGAACGAGTAATGCACCGGTACCAGCCCTGGACAGTGGTGTTTTATGCTCTGGTATTTGCGGCGGATCACATGGAACATCTTTCAGCCGCCATTCCATTTTCTGTATGCCGGTTACACTTGGGTGCAATGGATGTACATGTTGTATATAGCCGTTTTCGGCACAATCATACCTTTTGGTCTGTTCTTTGTCGGCGTAAACCATATTCGGTCCACTCGAGCTACAATAACGTCCACCATCGAGCCGATCTCAGCCGGTTTCATCGCTTTCTTCTTTTTGGGCGAAACCCTGGATCTACTGCAAATATTAGGCGGTAGTTTGGTCATAACTGCAATTGTTCTGCTGCAGGTCCAAACTGAAAAAGATGAGCTGACTCCGGCATTGGTGAGAGCTGGTCGGAGTGAAAGATGAAGAGTGGCGGATGAGCCATTCCATTTCTCAAAGTGGGGTGCGAACCCTGTAAGAGAACAAATAGGTTTTCTTTACTCTTAACGCCGCTTAAGGTAGGATGCCTGCAATCAGACAGGATTCCTCAATCAGATCGGTTAAGTTCAGGAGGAAAAGTTTTGCCTATTTCTCGTCGTGAATTTTTAGTACGTGTCGGTGCAGGGACGGCCTTCCTTGCAGGTGGATTTTCTATTTTACATGCGGAAGAAAAACAGCGCCTCCGAGTCGGCCTAATTCTTCCGGATCAAGGCCCATTTGCCGGTGAAGCGAAATCGCTGCTCAGCGGCTTCGAATTATTTCTTAAGGAGAAAGGAACAAGCGCAGCAAACATCGAAATCCTAAAGCGAGATCCGGGGCCGGAAGACGCAAAGACAGTGGACGCTGTCGCGGATTTGGTTATGAATAAACGTGTGCATGTCCTAATAGGACCACCATCTCTTGCCGGCTCCGAGAAGGTCATTCACGGACTCGCGGCGGGTAATACGTTATTATTTGTGACAAATCCGTCTGTCAGACTCGTCGCTGGAGAACTTTGCCTTCCCGGAAGTTTTAGGATTGGTAATAATTGCTACCAGGCCTCGCATCCACTCGCGGCTTGGGCCTTGAAAAACATAGGAAAGAAGGCGTTCCTCACGGGAGACGATGACGAAACCGGCAATGAAGAAGCCGACTTCTTCGCATATGGTTTTGAACGGTCTGGGGGAGCCTTCATAGATAGAATAATGGTTCCGGCCCGTTCAGGGAAAATCAAGGACGTGCTGGATGCGATAGCTAAATCGAAGCCGGATTTTGTTTTTGCTTCATTTCATCACGAACAGGCCGTAGCATTCCTGAAAGCTTACAAATCTGCGACGCCCGCATTTGGGCAGCCAGTCATTGGGCCGGACTCTCTGACCATGTTCCCTAGAGTCTTGACGGATCTTGGAAAAAATTGTGCCGGTGTGAAAACGCTTACCTTTATGAAAAACCAGGAGGAATTCGCCGGCGGAATCAAGAAGAACCTGCGCCGTGAGGTGACCGACGTGCTTAGAGCCGCAGAAGGATACGATTTAGGTAGCATAATATCGCGAATTTCCGAGCTAAACCCGGATCAGCGCGGGCAAGATGAGTTGATAAAGTTTGTTTCCGAAATCGAGATTGTAGGACCTCGCGGGAAGCTTCGATTTGACAAGAACCACGAACCAATATTGGAAGCCATGGTCCAGCAATGGATACCGGAGGGTCAGGGATTCAAGCAACAAATCATTGAAAATATCGGAAGTTGTTCATCTGTTGATTTTGGTTGCGGCCGCATCGGATTTCCGAAAAGACCTGAAAGTGGGCCGGCCGATGAGATCCAGTTGGATTCGGGGGATGAAGACCTGTTCGGGCAGTGAGTCGTGTACCTCATTGATTTCAAAAGTATTGACACGGACCTCACGCATTTGGTATTGTCAGCTTCTCTAGTAGTTTAATTTTTTTGGGGAGCCCGTTTTCCACACGAGGGCTGTTTGTGAAAGGGGTTATATAATGAGATCAATCAATAATAGCGTCTTAATAGGGGCTACCATCGCAATTTGTATTCTGGTGGCGCTTCCGGTGACGCAAGTGTGGGCTGGAGGACCGCCCTGTCGGACTCCTCAATGCATGCCTCCGATGTGCGCACCACCTATGCCGTGTCCACCGCCTGTTTGTGCGCCTCCTATGCCCTGCCCGCCCCCTATATGCGCAGCGCCTATGCCCTGCCCGCCCCCTGTGTGTGCTCCGCCTAGGCCTTGCGGGCCTCCGCCCTGTGGCCCACGACCTTGCAAGGAAAATCCTCTGAAGAGAATGCTTACGGGGGCTTGCGATCTGGTCGCTGGAGCCATTTCGCTGCCGTTTGCGGCATTGGATTGTCTTTTGAACCCTGAACCCTGCGGACCTCGTGGCGGACCCTGCAACGTCGCCTGCGGACCATGTCCTCCTCCGGTTTGTATGCCACCGATGTGCGGCCCCGGATCACATGGAACATCTTTCAGCCGCCATTCCATTTTCTGTATGCCGGTTACACTTGGGTGCAATGGATGTACATGTTGTATATAGCCGTTTTTGGCACGATCATACCTTTTGGTCTGTTCTTTGTCGGCGTAAACCATATTCGGTCCACTCGAGCTACAATAACGTCTACCATCGAGCCGATCTCAGCCGGCTTCATCGCTTTCTTCTTTTTGGGCGAGACCCTGGATCTACTCCAAATATTAGGCGGTGGTTTGGTCATAACTGCAATTGTTCTGCTGCAGGTCCAAACTGAACAAGATGAGCTGACTCCGGCATTGGTAAGAGCCGGTCGGAGTGAAAGATGAAGAGTAGCGGATGTGCCATTCCATTTCTCAAAGTAAGGATGCGAGACCAGTAAGAGGACAAATAGGTTTTCTTTACTCTTAACGCCGCCTAGGGTAGGATGCCTGCAATTGGACGGGATTCCTCAATCAGATCGGTTAAGGTCAGGAGTAAAAGTTTTGCCTATTTCTCGACGTGAATTTTTAGTACGTGTCGGTGCGGGGACGGCCTTCCTTGCAGGTGGGTTTTCTATTTTGCATGCGGAAGAAAAACAGCGCCTCCGAGTCGGCCTAATTCTTCCGGATCAGGGCCCGTTTGCCGGTGATGCGAAATCGATGCTCAGCGGCTTCGAATTGTTTCTTAAAGAGAAAGGAACAAGCGCGGCAAACATCGAAATCCTAAAGCGAGATCCGGGGCCGGAAGACGCAAAGACAGTGGACGCTGTCGCGGATTTGGTTATGAATCAACGTGTGCATGTCCTAATAGGACCACCATCTCTTGACGGCTCCGAGAAGGTCATTCACGGACTCGCGGCGGGTAATACGTTATTATTTGTGACAAATCCGTCAGTCAAACTCGTGGCTGGAGAACTTTGCCTTCCCGGAAGTTTTAGGATTGGTAATAATTGCTACCAGGCCGCGCATCCGCTCGCGGCTTGGTCCCTGAAAAACATAGGAAAGAAGGCGTTCCTCACGGGAGACGATGACGAAACCGGCAATGAACAAGCCGACTTCTTCGCCTATGGTTTTGAACGGTCCGGGGGAGCCTTCACAGATAGGATAATGGTTCCGGCCCGCTCAGGGAAAATCAAGGACGTGCTGGATGCGATAGCTAAATCGAAGCCGGATGTTGTTTTTGCTTCATTTCATCACGAACAGGCCGTAGCATTCCTGAAAGCTTACAAATCTGCGACGCCCACGTTTGCGCAGCCTGTCATTGGGCCGGACTCCCTGACCATGTTCCCTAGAGTCTTGACGGATCTTGGAAAAAATTGTGCCGGTGTGAAAACGCTTACCTTTATGAAAAACCAGGAGGAATTCGCCGGCGGAATCAAGAAAAATCTGCGCCGTGAAGTTACCGACGTGCTTCGAGCCGCAGAAGGATACGATCTAGCCGGCATAATATTCCGAATTTCCGAGCTAAACCCGGATCAGAGCGGGCAAACTGAGTTGATAAAGTTTGTGTCCGAAATCGAGATTGTAGGACCTCGCGGGAAACTTCGATTTGATAAAAACCACGAACCGATATTGGACGCCATGATTCAGCAATGGATACCGGAGGGTCAGGGATTCAAGCAAGAAATCATTGAAAATATCGGGAGTTCCTCATCGGTTGATTTTGGTTGCGGCCGCATAGGATTTCCGAAAAGACCTGAAAGTGGGCCGGCCGATGAAATCCAGTTGGATTCGGGGGATGAAGACCTGTTCGGGCAGTGAGTCGCGTACCTCATTGATTTCAAAAGTATTGACACGGACCTCCCGCATTTGGTATTGTCAGCTTCTCTAGTAGTTTAATATTTTTTGGGGAGCCCGTTTTCCGCATGAGGGCTGTTTGTGAAAGGGGTTATATAATGAGATCAAGCAAGAATAGCGTCCTAATAGGGGCTACCATCGTAATTTGTATTCTGGTAGCGCTTCCTGTGACGCAAGTGTGGGCTGGAGGACCGCCCTGTCGGGCGCCGCAATGCATGCCTCCGATGTGCGCACCACCAATGCCATGTCCACCGCCTGCTTGTGCGCCACCTATGCCCTGCCCGCCCCCTATATGCGCAGCGCCTATGCCCTGCCCGCCCCCTGTGTGTGCTCCGCCTAGGCCTTGCGGACCTCCGCCCTGTGGCCCACGACCCTGCAAGGAAAATCCTCTGAAGAGAATGTTTACGGGGGCTTGCGATCTGGTCGCGGGAGCCATTTCGCTGCCGTTTGCGGCATTGGATTGTCTTTTGAACCCCGAACCCTGCGGACCTCGTGGCGGACCCTGCAAAGTCGCCTGCGGACCTTGTCCTCCTCCGGTTTGTATGCCACCTATGTGCGGTCCCGGGTACGGACCGGTTTACGGTATGGGCCGACGTCATATGGGAGTTGGCCGTAATGCCCATCGAAGAATGGTGCCATTTGCAGAGAAAGAATCCTCCCGAACCCAGCTATTTGCCGGTCCCGTGGGAGGGCTTTTTGGAAATTACTGGTAGTCGGAAATCAATAATAAATTGAGCGCTAATGACAGGGGACCTTTGATGGTCCCCTTTTTACTTGTCTAAATTAATCCCAACCTCTTACATAGAAGATTCTTTCTTTAGCCAAGTTGATAATTTTCATCCTCTCTTCATCTCCATCAATTGTGTCGGGATGGAACCTTCGTGCGAGTCTTCTCCATGCCTTCACGACCTCTTGCTTTGTGGAATCCGGCGATAGCTCCAACACCTGAAAATGCCGTTGTAAACTGAATTCAAAAGTATTGATGGATGATCGCCCGTGGCGATCCGCAAACTCCCGCGGTATTTCTTGTTCTGTGCGGCGGCCTCGCATCTGATATTTCCACCGCAGAATCGCGAGTGCGGACAGGAGCATGGACATGAATTTCTTCTTTTGCTGTTGCTGCAGGAAAGTTGCCGGTAATATCCCGTTCAGTGTTTTGAAAAGCTCGTCTACTTCTATCATGCTTAAATGGCTCACACTGTAAGGATTCGGTTCAGTCGGTCCTGTGAGATAGCTTAATCGACGTTCAAAGGCAATCAATTCGGGATTTTCCCAACCGGAATGATGCCAGCAGCGCGCATCGGGAAACTCCGGTTCTCTTGCGCATTGAAGATACCCGTTGTTATCATGCCCCATCCAATCAATCCCAAGGCACCTCTCAGAGTCGACTTCGACGATCCAAACACCATTCTTGTAATGATGCACGATGGTTCTTCCGCGAAGACCGTTTTCTATATGCCTGAATATTCTCTTGAGCCGATATTCCGTAAGATTAAACGCCCCGCATAGGCGCTCTATCGAGCCGCCGGGCTCATTGAGGATAAATTTTAAGATTTGATCGTTCAGGTTCATAATATTTCCGTTGTCATCAGATCCTGAGATTAGTTTGGTACGTATATTCGGTGAGGCAAGGCCGTAGTATACCACTCAATTTCGAGACTTGGCCGGTTAAAAATTCTTCAAATCGAGTGGCATGAAAAAAAAAAGCCCAACCGCAATGAGCTGGGAGGAAACGGCCAACGGAGCGGTCGGGCTTTTTTAAGTTTTTCCGCCAGCCGTAAAAGAAACTGTGGAATCAGCCGCGGGGGAGTGCGGCATCCGGTTTAACTTGGTGTATCAGAAGACTATACCCATCTGAACGAATCCCCCTTCCATGGCTGTGTCGAAGATTTTTACATCACTGTATTTCTTTTTGTAGCTCATGAATCTGTACCCACCTTTGACATAGCCCCAGCGTCCATTATTTAGAGGGATGCTGTACTTCAAGCCGGTCATCAGGTCGGATCCGAATCCATCATCTCCGAAAGCGACACCCGCCCCACATTGCAATGAGAGAGTGTTGCACGTGCGGGTTTGTTTGAGACATTTTTCCAATTCCAGAGAAGCCAAACCCATGTTCAAATCGTTATCCATGGTGCTGCCGCAACAGCCAGGCTGAAAAACTCCCAATTTTTCATTCACCCGCACGTAGCCGCCGAAGACACTGAGCCGTGTTGAGCGGCTGCTGATAGGATCATATACGAGTCCGATGCTTTGCTGGAGTCGTTCCCATTTACTTGATATGTTTTGGGTTGAATTGAAAGTAGTCGAACCGAATACCACAAGCCTGCCCGGTTGTCCGGATCCGTTCATGAGCATGGGCATAATGGTATACTTGACCGACCAATTGGGTCGAAACCTATAGGCAATGGAAAATTCACCGATTACGCCATGCTCCGGCACGCCAAGATCCGAGTTCAGATCCAGATCGTCGGCCAACCCGAAAGTGCCGTATGTGGCAAATGTGCCGGAAGCGTATCGAACCTTTCCTTTAGTCCTGGCAAAAAATGCCGTCGCATTGGCTTCCCAGCCTTTGTTTTGCGTCATGGGAAGAATACACTCGGAACTGAAGTCCCATAATCCGCGAATGCCGCCTTTGAGCATAGGCTTGCATTTCATTATTGGTTTTGAAGGTTTGACCTTTGTGACTGCGTTTGCTTGAGTCATTGCGGGCGCATAGAAGTCATCCGGGCAATCAAGGCAATCTGCCTGATTAGCGATTCCAAGCGCAAACATCTCCCGCGAAACCTGTTACCGAAATCAATAGACATACTAATAGCATATGGGTTTTCAATGAATACATACCCTCCCTCCAGGGAACAACGTTCTGTTACGGCGGACAATTACAGTTGACTTTTTTATTGTCAAGTAAAAAATGGTAGGAAGTTTGAAAATTTATGTAGAAAAGCTAGAAAATGTATTAAAAAATGGAGTAATTTTGCTGACTAATTACTTAATATAATATCTCTAATGGTTGGATATTAAATTCATTTATACATACTAAAAACCACACCGTCACACCACGCGTCTGATTTAACCTGGCGTCCAATCAATCTGAAGAAACGTCTTAATCGCTGATAGGTCCTCACTAATGTCGTGCTTCTCAAGGTTTTGTGCGCGTAGATCGATGATAAGCACCCTGTCCGAAGGAACCCATGGCGCCCATTGGACGGGATCCGTGCTCGTAAAGAAAATAACGGATGGTACACCCAGATTTGCGGCAAAGTGGCCTATTCCTGAATCATTGCCCAAGAAAAGCTTGGAGCCCCCCAGTTCTTTAGACAGTTCCAACAAGGACCTGTCTTGCAGGAGCCGCACGCTTGGACATTCAACGACGTACTTCCAGTCGGCAAATTCGTGCAGAAACGCGTCCTCCTCGCTGGCGGTGATTACCGGCTTCCATCCGGTGATTCTGCTCAATTCCACCACTAAGGCCATAAGAATTGCCAATGGCACGCATTTGTCTCTCCCCCCACTTCCCGGATGAACCCAAATTGTTTGTTGCCGCGCCTCGCCAGCCAATCTCGAAAGAGATTGCCGTCGCTTCGGAACAGGAAAACCCAGAGCCTGCGTGCAGGTGCTCAACCACGTGGCGGCCGCGCTCCGGCAAAGACGCGCACGAGTGAACCGTCTCAGTCCCTGCCCTTTTAAGGCTCCGGACCACATCCTCGGGGCGATTAAGAATCACATAAGCCTTATCAAAATGGCGAGTGTCAGCCGGCGGATTCGCCTCCTCCGAATTGAAGAGCCATAACCATGTCCGATCATCGAATGCTTCAAATCGAATGTGCGGCGGGATCAGATCGCGATAAGAACGGTTTCCCAAAAAGGTTATTTTCGCGTCGGGATTTTCTGCCTGAATGGTGTCCAGAACAGGCAAAGTCAGGATTGTATCACCGAGCGCACCTGGACGAATAACTAGTACAGTCGTCGAAGACATACTATCAATCCTGTTCCACTGGCCCAGGCTTGATTTTACAGTGGGGGCACCGGGCGCCCTCCTCCGGCTGCGCCCGTTATTACCACCGTCTTGCCTCTGAAATCCCGACTAGCTCCCACTTCGCCTGGCCTCAAGGAAGTATTCGAAGACTTCTCGGGTATTCATTCTGGGTGTGTACCCAAACTCCGCCTTAAGTCTTTTGTTGCTCAAAACCGGCCTATAGCGAAGGAAATTCACCTGCTCGGGACCATACTGCGTCATATTCAAACGTTTCAGGACCCAGAGAGCGGCCTTTACGATACTTGCAGGCAACGGCACGTACGGCTTTTTGAGTAACCCGGCGATTTCCTTCATTGTCAAAACTCCATCACCTGCCAAATTGTAGACGCCTGTGACTTTCTCGTGTACGCCTATGACAATGCAAGCTACAACGTCTTGATCCCATACAATGACAAATGGGCTCGGAGAACCTAATATTCCCAAGACCATCGGCTTTTCGAAAAGAGCCGTGATCTGATTAGCCGTCCTGGAGCCTAGAATTGTTCCGGGTCGGAAGATCAGTTGATCGAGTTCAGGATGATCCTGTCTCCAAACGTACAGCATCTCCTCAACAAGCCGTTTATGATCGGAGTATGCAAATTCAACGTTGCCCCGAAGCTCATCCGTCTCGTCCAACCATTGGGGGTTGTCCGAATGGTAACCGTACGCAGCGCCGCTGCTTGTATAGATTAGTTTGCTCACTCCGGCAGCAATGCAGCATTTCAGAACATTTTCAGTTCCAAGCACGTCCACCGAGTATTCCAAATTGTGATCGGACTCTCGCCCCGGAGTTACCATCGCAGCGAGGTGCACCACAATGTTTATCTGATGGCTCCTAAAAGTTGCTGCCAAGGTGCGCGAACGTACGTCTTCGACGATATATTCGATCCCCGGGAGTTGACCTCTCGTTTCCGGCAGCCGAACATCCATAGCCACGATTGTCTGCAAGGTTCGCCTGTCTTTGGCCAGAGCCTCGACCACCTGGCGGCCTATGTACCCACCAGCGCCGGTAATCAACACAGATTTCTTGAAATTAGGGTTAGTGTTCATGGCAAACTTATTGTTCCGTTTGCAGGTACCAAATTTTCAGAACTCTTAGAATTGGTTTCAAAACTAAAGCCTTCGTAAGGCGATGATACAGCATGCGATGTGAAAGAAACCCGAGTAGACAGTGAGATGATGTTCGCATCTGACAATCAGGCGTTTGAATCTCCCGATCCAAGAGAAAGTCCTCTCTACTATCCATCTCGAGCCGTATCTTCGCCACATCCTCTTCTGTTGAGTTCTCTTCCCCTTCCGGTTACGTCTATGAGGAGAGAACAGAACAATGCCTCTTTGTTTCAGACGTTGCCGCAAAGGATCACTGTCGTAAGCTTTGTCGGCAATTATTCTTTTGGGCCTTGTTTTCGGTCTTCCAGCCCCTGTGCGAGGCACTCGAATGGTGTCCAAGGTTTCTTTCTGCAAGCGTTACTTCCGCTGGCGAGGCAGATTCAAGGATGCCTCCCAAAGGAATACCCTTGCCATCGACCACCACCATCCACTTCGTTCCCTTACCCCGCTTGGTCTTACCGACTCCTGCGCCCCTTTTTTTGCAGGAACGAAGCTGCCGTCCATGAATGTTTCTTCCCAGTCAAGGAGCCCTCGTTGGTCAAGTTGTGAAAGGAAAGCTCGCCATATTTCAACCCAGACACCTTCTTCCTCCCACTTTTTCAGTCGACGCCAGCAAGTCGCAGGACTCGGGTATTTATCCGGCAGATCTCTCCACCTTGCGCCAGTTCGGGCGACCCATAAAATGCCTTCCAACACCAAACGATCATCAGCCCTACGCCGTCCACCTTTTGGCTTACGAGTTTCCGGCGGTAACAAGGGCTTGATTCTACTCCACTGCTCGTCAGTTAACTCTTGTGTGCGCTTTCTCATCGGACTGCCTCCGATGACTCTGCTACACCGTTTCATCCGAATGTACAAGTACTTATTGAATATAATCGCGATCTCCGCGACTTACAGTTTTGAAACCAACTCTAGACCCCTTTCCGCATCCTTGAGCCGGGAAACGTTTCTTTCATCATGAACGTGCAGATGAGGCACATGATAGAAGCCGCGAGCAAAACCATCAGCATTACCCTGTATCCCTCGAGTGAATACTCACCGGCTGCGGCCGCAGGATATCCGTCGAGGATCCAACCTATTCCCGGCTGAAAAAGTCCACCTCCCAAAAATGGGAACAGATTAACAGTGCCGGTGGATGTGCCCGCGATCTCTACCGGGAAAAGTTCTTTGGCTGTTGTGAATGCAATCACCACAATCGCCTGCCGAACAGGCTGCCATAATGAAAATGGCTACATATAATGATAGCTTGGAAAGTCCCGATGGAAAAATGCTCAGCAGAAGAAATTCTCCCACCAGGATTGCGCTTGTAATCATCATCACCTTTTTTCGACTGTAAAAGACTTTGTCCGAAAGGGCGCTTATTATCGGGCTGGCTACTATAAGCGCTACAGCAATCATGTTGAGCATGCTGCCGACTTCGGCTCGGCTCAGACCGTACACTTGCATGAGATAAGGACCTGCCCAAAGAGCCCCAAAGCCGAAGAATATCCCGCAATCGAAGAAAAACCAGACCGCCAGCGGCCAGAAATACTTTTCCGTAATCACGGTTCGAGCGCCCTGCCAAAGTGACAAGCCTACGAGAGGCATGCCATTGGCTGGTCCGCCGTAGTCAATTTCCGCGATAGAGGGCCAACCCTTGTCCTGAGGACGGTTACGAACCAAGATCCACACAAGAACTGCCATTACCAGGGTGCCGATTCCTATGAGCTCGAATCCTGCCCGCCATCCGAGCCATCCTGCAATAAAAGCCAGAGGCGTAGCCGCGCTCAAGGCGCCTATTCCTCCCATCACATTCAGGATGGCCGTCACAAATGCGAATTCGCTTATACGAAACCACTGAGAAAATACTTTCATGGCGGGAATAAAAACCATGGAAACCCCCACACCCACCATGACTCTCGCCGCAATGGCCGTTCCGATTCCCGAAGCAAAGCCGAAGAGCAGGCTTCCCACTCCCGCTATGGTCAGGAAAACGGTAACCGTCTTGCGGGGGCCGATAGAATCCGACAACAGCCCGGCGGGGAATTGCATCACGGCGTATGGGTAAAAATAGGCTGACGCCAGTATTCCCATCAGGCCGCCTGAAGCTCCGAAGGCCTTCTGCAGATCCACGGCCACGATTGCCGGGCAAAGCCGGTGAAAATAGACAAATGCAAAGGCCAGCGCCATAATCCCTAGCACGAGCCACCGATAAGCGAGCACCTTTTCGGCCGGAGCTATCATTCATTTCCTTCACCGGTTAAGCCATTTTTGACACAAGCCCCAACGCAAGCTATAATTGCATACAAACTTACTTTTGATCAATTTAAAGAGTTATTCAATGTTGAAGCCTTTTCTAAGGGTACTTGCCCCAGACCAAGCGCTGGAGCTAGTCAAAATTTTCGACCCCACGGAAATTGAGCAGATCCCCATGACCGAAGGACTGTTTCGTGTCCTCGCTGAGCCTATAAAATCCACCGAGGACATGCCCGGCTTTGATCGTTCCACCATGGACGGTTTCGCTGTGCGTTCCAGGGACACTTTTGGTTCCTCCGAAGGAGCGCCTGCTCTTTTCCAAATTGTCGGCGAAGTATCGATGGGAGAAATCCCGGATATCAAATTAAAAAAGGGGGAGGCAGTCCGAATCTGGACAGGTGGAGCCCTGCCCTCCGAGTCTGATGCGGTGGTAATGATCGAGCACTCTGAGGAAATTGGTGATAATTCTCTTGAAGTCCTTAAGGCCGTCGCTCCGTTCGAGAACGTTGTCCGCCGTGGGGAAGATTTCAGGAAAGGCGAAACATTCCTCGATGCGGGGTTTCGTTTAAGGCCCCAGGATTTGGGTCTGTTGGCGGCGATGGGACGGCAGACCGTAAGTGTCTATCGGAAGCCCAATGTGGCAGTTATCAGTTCCGGTGATGAAATAATCCCGATAGATCAGGAGCCCCTCCCCGGCTGTATCCGTGATGTGAATCGCTATACGATAACTTCGATGATCCAGGAGGCCCATGCAAATCCTTTATGGATTGGCATCGCTCCCGACAACTTTAGATGCTGTTTCTTCTTTGATCGAGCGAGGCATCGAACACAGCCGATCTGGTCCTCATCTCGGGCGGCAGCTCTATGGGGAGCCGTGATCATGTCATCGAAGCTATCCGATCTTATAAAGATTCGGAAATCCTGCTTCACGGCGTTTCCGTTTCCCCGGGAAAGCCACTCATATTGGGTCGAGTCGGCCGAAAGCCGATTGCCGGGTTACCGGGGCATCCTGTTTCAGCAATGGTTTGTTTTGAACAGTTCATTGTTCCGCTGATTCGCCGCCTGGAAGGTGAAGACGTGATACAGCCTTTCCTCAGGCCGAGCTGCCGAGCATTACTGAGCAGGAATATTCCTTCCAGAGAAGGCCGAATGGATTTCGTTAGAGTTCGCCTCCTGAAAAGAAACAATGATATGATTGCCGTCCCTGTGCCGGCCAAATCAGGGATGATCTCGTCTATGGTGCGGGCCGATGGGGTCATAACTATAGAACCTGATTGCGAGGGCCTGTACAAGGGTCAAGAAGTCACTGTGAAATTATTTGCCCGCTGGACGGGGGAACGCATTGAGAAGGAACATCTATCTGGACATGAAGACGCCGGAAGAAGCTCTGGCGATCTTTTTGAATCGACTCAGCAGGAAAAGCTTTCCCGGGTCTGAAACCGTACTGGTGACGGAAGCCCGAGGAAGAGTAACTGCCGGCCCCGGTTTATGCCCGCCTTTCCTCCCCTAATTTTCACACTGCCGCTATGGATGGATTCGCGGTCGCCGCAGAAAACACGTTCGGTGCGGGGCCTGAGAACCCGATCTCGTTGAAGATCGGCCGAGACGCTTGGCCGGTAAATACCGGGCGGCCCTTACCTCCCGCCGCCAATGCAGTAATAATGATAGAAAATGTCAATTTTCTTGATGACGAGAATTTCGAGATCGAGCAGGCCGTTGTTCCCTGGCAGAACGCGAGGCGAGTGGGGGAAGATTTTGTCGCATCGGAGATGATACTCCCTGCTCGCCATATAGTGACGTCTTACGAAATTGGAGCGCTTCTGGCAGGCGGCGTGAGATCAATTGAGGTAATGCGCAAGCCCAAGGTCGCTATCATTCCAACCGGGTCGGAATTGGTGGCTCCCGATGTGCTGGCTGATAAAGGGCCGGGACTGGGACCGGGCGAGGTCGTAGAGTATAACTCCTCCATATTTGGCAGGTCTGGTGGAAGATGCCGGGGGCATTGCTCTTCGGCGGCCCATTGTTCCTGATAATTACGAGGCCATCAAAGCAGTCCATAGCGGATGCAGTAAAATCGGACGCTCACCTGGTCGTAATCAATGCAGGATCTTCTGCGGGCAGTGAGGATTACACTGCCGCGGCCATAAGCGAACTCGGCGAGGTCCTGGTTCACGGCGTCGCGATGATGCCCGGAAAGCCGACAATCCTTGGCATTATTGACGACAAGCCTGTAATGGGCAATCCCGGATATCCGGTATCGGCAGTCTTTTCTTTCGAGGTCTTTGGAGTACCCCTGTTGAAGGCCATGCAAGGGCTCCCTCACGGACAGCGGGCCGCCATATCAGCGGTAACGGCCAGGAAAATACCTTCGAAACTCGGCCGAGAGGAATTCGTGCGTGTACGGCTGGGGAAAGTCGCAGATCGCGTCATTGCCGCTCCGTTACCCAGAGGCGCAGGCTCGATCACGACGCTGACCAGGGCGGATGGAATCCTTCGAATACCGTCTCGCACAGAAGGAATCGAACAGGCAGCATTGGTTAACGTGGAGCTTCTCAGGCCCGCGGAGCAGATAGATCGCACTATTGTGGTCATCGGGAGCCATGATTTGACGCTCGATCTGCTTGCGGACGAGCTGATCCCTCATGGTGTTTTTCTGTCTTCGAGCCACGTGGGCAGCTTGGGTGGACTGATGGCCTTGAAGAATCGAACCGCTCATGTTGCGCCCTCGCATTTGCTGGACACCGAAACCGGCGAATACAACTGGTCATACATCCGTAAGTACATTCCCGAGGTCCCGGTCAGGCTGTTTCACGGTGTAATGAGAGAACAGGGCTTCATTATCCGAAAGGGGAACCCCAAGTCCATCACGAGTTTTGAAGACCTCGTGCGAGACGATGTGACCTATATCAACCGGCAGTCGGGCGCGGGAACGAGAGTGCTCCTGGACTATAATTTGGACCGTCTTGGGCTGGATGCCGCAAAGATCAAAGGCTATGAAATAGAAGAATTTACCCACACAACAGTGGCTGTGGCGGTTCTGTCCGGTGTGGCGGATGTCGGTATGGGCGTTTTGGCCGCGGCCCGAGCCTTGGACCTTGATTTTGTCCCCGTCGCTACGGAGCAGTACGATCTTGTGATTCCTGAAGAATTCCTCCCGGACGAGAAGATTCAAGTCCTTCTCGAAGTAATCAAAG
>CAWJJL010000026.1:0-66963 GCA_963843165.1 uncultured delta proteobacterium
AGAAAGTTCTTCTGAGAAATCCACTTTCCAGGGCGCATCAGGGATTGGCTCTGACCACACGTACCAGTCTGGATTCACCTTTGAGAGTTCTCACATTGAGTAAGGCCAAACTATCGGTTGTCTTGACCACCGTAGGCGGGCTGCCCGGATCAAGAGCATTCAATAGAGCCATGCTCTCGGCAGGTTCCTTCAACTTATAGTCAGAAATTAACGCCGACACCAATTTCAAAGAGTCCTCGGATAGTAGGGCCCTCGCCTGCTCCAAATTCCCCGATTTCATTCGATCCCGGTAAAGCACCGAAAACGCCATCGGGTGTGTTCGGAACCAAATTGCAGCCGGTAAGGAAAAGAACCGCAAGAAAGAGCCCGGGTCCACAAACCGTGGCGTAGCCCGGGGGCAAGATCGTCTTAAATTCCAATTGCCTGTACGCGGTTTTAATTCCTGACACACCGTCTCCAAGCCCTCTCCTGCCCCTGAGAGGATGCTTTAAACATCTAACAGATCGCCTGCTGGACACTCCGTGCTCATTGAAATTAGTCCGGAGTCCACTTTCGGAAATTCTTGTTTAGTCTTGTGTTCATTGTCATACTTAGCTGATTTATCGGCACTTTTATTTACCTGGTCGGGAGCCAACGGGAACCATGCTGTAGCTACTGTGCCTTTATTTTTCTCGCTGCTAATCTCCAGTGAGCCTCCGTGTAATTGCATTATTTTATTACAAATAGCCAGACCTAGTCCCGAGCCCCGCTCACCTTCGGTTCCGGCTTCGCGACCACGGTAAAACCGCCGGAAAATTTTTTCCTGCTCCTTAACCGCGATTCCTATTCCTGTATCTGCAATTGATATTTGTAAACCTATAATACCATTTCTCTGGGCAAGTTGCGTAGAGACAATGATTTTTCCACCACTAGGAGTGAACTTGATTGCGTTCGTTATCAAATTATTCACGAGTTGCGCGATCCTTCCGATATCGCCCATCATTTGGGGAACATCCCGGGCCAGGTCGGTCTCAAGCGTTATTTTTTTTTGCGTAGCCAAAACTGCAAGGCTCTGGATACACTGATTCACGGGAAGGTTTATATTTATGGACAACCAATGCAGGCCGGCAGTTCTTCATTCGAGCCGAAGAAGCTCTAATAGTGCATTAATAAAGCCCAACTGCTCTCTTGCGCAATTGTGGAGAGTTTCCACGTTACGTGCGGCTTCGGGAGGAATTCGAGACTGTTTCAACAACTCTATAGTCCCCAAAAGCGCCTGGAAAGGTGCGCGTCCATCAGTGACAGCACTGATAACAGCTCTGCCTGTTTTGCATTAGTCTCCTCGCTTGTCGTCTGAGGCGATTACGTTCAATAAGGTTGATTATTATCAAAGCTATTTTGCGCGGATCTAAATCAAGTAAGTCCTTTTTCTCAAGATATCCATCGGCTCCCGCGTCAAAGGCTTGATTCCATGCATCAATGCTTTCCATGGAGGATGTTATTACCACTGTGCTGTGTGGGTCATGCTTCTTTATTTCGCTGCAAATTTCTATCCCATTGCCGTCCGGAAAAACTATGTCTAAGAGTATCGCGTCTTAATTTTTCGCAATCGCTGAACGAGTCTCATTTGCCGTAGGCGCCTCATCGATTAGGAATTTATCGCCCAACATCATCTTTACCCGACGACGAATTATTGCCTCATCATCGGCCAGCAAAATGAAAGGCTTCTTCGTCATAAGGTTTCCCCGACATTGAGTGGTAATCGGAGCGTAAAGCAAACTCCATCATCAGCACAGTTCCGGACGTCAATACGACCTCTATGGGCCAATATTATTCGTTTTGCGATGTATAAGCCCCGACCCGATCCACCTGTAGTGAACCCGAGTTCGAACACCTTTTGCAGATGTTCAGGAGCAATTCCCGGTCCGTCATCCTCCACATTTACAAATGCCTCATCTGCGTCAATCCCCATCAGGATTCGCACCTCTCCACGTTGGCGACAAAACTTGACGGCATTGTGAATGACGTTATCCAAAGCCCTTGATAAGAAGCGTTCTTCTCCAATTACCGTAATTGGCGGTTCATCAAAATGGTTCGATTTTATCGAGATATTCTTCTCGGCAGCGGCTTCCCTATAATTTGCCACACATTTGTCGACAATAAGGTTCAAATTGACCAAAGAGCCCCGAATTTGAAATGCATCAGAATGAAGGCGGATGAAATCTATGCGTTCCTCAAGCATGGAACAGAGTTCGGCCCGTTTTCCCTAACTGATCCAAACAGGCCAGGACTTCGTCTGACAGACCTTCTGACACAAGCTGCCGGGCCGTATTCAAACCGACGGCGATTACATCAAGCTCTGCCTTCAGTTCATGCCGATAAAGCCGTCCGACTTCATTATCAATTAAGTAATGATCGGTCACATCCCTTAAAAGAATAACCTGCTCCCGCAACTCAACCTCGAATTTGTTTCCCCCATTAGTGATCGTAATGCGATTACCGAAGACCTCCGTACTTGATCCATTTTCAGGTAAGCCGGATTTTATTTTGGCGAGCACATCCTTTTTGGATATGTCCGCAGAGATTCTTCCAAAGATGCTTTCCCGAACAGTGCTTCCCGCAGCAAATCTCTTAACAAAGATTCGGCCGCCGGATTCATGTAGTACAAGTATCCGTACGGATCGACGCAGATTATGCCATCCGGGACCATCTCAAGTGCTTGGCGGTCGAGTTTTTTGTTATGTAACGCCTTTGCCGGTCTTCTTTTATCCGCTGAGATTGATGCTGGGTTATCGACTGCTTGGCCAAATCGTAAGATTCGTACAGGAATTTACTAACCATCAGCTGTTTGGCTGTATCGGTTGATAATAGAAATCCTCCGTTGCTAGATTCCACTATGTCTATTGTTTTTAATCGTTCAAAGAAGAATTGATCTGAAGTTGCCAGCCAAAACGATCGCCATTCCTTTTGGGTTAACGGTATATAGAACAAAGTTAAAAAGTAGATAGACCGAGTGAGGGAAGAGAGATCCGCAGTGTCACGGACCAATCGCACTAATTCGTGAAAATTCGTCGTCTTGGATCCGCAGGAAAACTCCACATTTTCATTTTTGGCAGGAATACTGGGCCGCCATTGTTGAAGCACATCGACACAACGATAGCGAGACCGAAGAGAACGCAGTAGCTCCGGAGATGTGTCAGAGTCCAGGAGACACATTATGCATAGTTCCGATGCCACACGAAGTTCATCTGATGTCTGCGCCCGACTCAAAAAATGGTCTATGAGAAAGGGGATGGCTCGTGCTGGCCCGGTTTCTTTCAACAATAATATTTGCATCAAACTGAGTTCGGGGGATGAATAATGCTTAAACAGTTCATCGGAATTGCCCCTGAGCCTGATATATGCCCATAAACAAGATGGTGTTAGTAGACCTCGATGCAATATCGTGTTCCGCAACAAGACTTTTTGAGCTGAGCCGGACCATTTGACAGCGGCTTGAACAGCTATAGCTCGATAAGACTCCTCCCCATCATCAATGAAGCGTAGCAACTCGGTGAATTCGGAATCATGAAATTTCGGATGATTGGTCCTATCTTTCACAAACAGATCGGAACAGCCGCGGAGCAGAGGTTCGATTGGGACGCGCTTCTCAAGTTGTCCAATAAATTGCTTTAACATGGCCAAGTAATTATTCGTTATTACGTCAAATGTCAAGATAACATCGTGGCCTTGGGGAGTATGGTCACCTCGGGAATCAATCCTACTGGTACAAAGACCTATGCTGGCAGCCCCTTGCTATCACGACCCTTCCAGTCCGACTCACCACGGGATGGGATGGTGCCTCCCTGCCTGAACCAATCGGGGTTACACTTTATTTATAATGCGTGGCACGACCACATTTCTTATTTAAAAAGAAAAAGACTGGCAAAGTACCGGTCTATTATGTGGATGTGAGATTCAATGCGCTGAGGGCATACTCAAGCATACTTCGTTCGGCTAACTAGCCCCGCAACCGGCCGTTCACTCCAGCGCGGCGGAGTTCCTCCATTATTTGGGGCTTGACTTTATTGACTTCATTACGCCACCGGCTGACCTTTTGTAGCGCCTCAGCTTCCCACGGTAGCAACGCTGTCCCTTCTTTGTTTTTTATGTGGTTTTCCAAATCAAGTGGTACTGGTGGAGTCAATATCTTGCTAAATCTCTTGAGAATACTTTTCAAAAGCCTATTTTGCTCAAGCACTTGTTTCCTGGTTAAGGGGACCGCTTTAGAGTTCGGGAGATCTTTCAATACCAGGCCCATATTCTCCAGGTCCCAGCCATTTTTTTTCGCTATCGTAATGAGGGCTTTAAGCCGGTCATATTCGGCAGCCGCGGTCTTCTCATCAGAGGAACTGCCGAGTTGAAGAGATTCTGCTTTAGCCATTTCCTACCCCCGATGGAACAATAAAATCCACTGCAATTCAGCATAGGATTGGTATGTAGCATCTCATTCGGTAGCAGGCGCTGGAGTCAGGCTCCACATGCGCTAAAGTGAGATGCGGCAACCGAGCGTCGCTATAATGGGGAATTCGCGCGCTGTCAAGCCTTTTTTACAGCTAACTCAGGATATTAGTTGGAAAACATGCGCGACGACATCAGGGGGTGGTTAAGTCGTTACGAGATGTCCGGCAGTTCATGTGTGCTGGCAATCTAAATTGGAAATGAGCAATTGTTTGTGGGTAGTCCGCGGCGTCATGAAACATGCCCCTTTCGGTCCAGGAACACCCGGATCGATTAGATCGACACTGCTGATCTACTGCCCATCAGTCAATGTGAATGCCCGTGGGAATGGCTTTCAGAATCTGCACCGGCCCCAGACTCATTTGTTGTCTCATCTTCACTGCCAAGTGGATTCCAGGGCTTTTTGAAACTCCGAGTTTGCTGCCTCAATCAAGCGTGTGCCTCGTCGAATCATTTCAGCGGCGCCGCTGAAGTTATTTTTATCAAGCAGTTGAGCTACTTCATCATACCCCTTCATATGATCGAGATTATGATTTATCCAATGTTCTAATCGGATTCTGCTTTTTTGAATGTCGTCCATGAAAACTCCTACCTGATAAAGTTTTTCAATATTCTCAATCTCGTTAGTTCGTAACAGCGTAATTCCTCAGTTAGAAGCAGCCAAAGACTGTCATTGCGAGCGGTGTATGGTAGGACAGGCGTCTCGCCTGTCTATTGAAATGACCGGCAATCCCGCGTTCTGCTAGGGACGGTCCCACCAAGCAATCTCCCAAACCTTTGGGGGATTGCCACGGCCTGAGGGCCTCGCAATGACAGATCTGGACCCCGCGTAACTGAGGAGTTACGTTACAGCACTATTTATTCATTCCGTTATCCCGCGCGATCATTTGGAAAAAATTTGCAAGAATTCGCTTGCCTTCTGTGGCACCGGTTATCCGATGCGCCATCCCAGCCCCGTTCCGGGTGAAAAGCCATCCCGTAAACAGCTTTGCCTGGAATACGGATCAGTTGAGCCTCGGATAGTTCGCTCCTGGCCAAATTAATAAAAGGTTCGGGCACTCGTTTTACTTCCTCATAGTGACTTTGAACAGCTTTGAATTTTCCGAGATGATCGGTCACGCCTTCTAGTATCGGATCGTCTAATAGAGCTTGCAACACGACGACGCCCCGTTCAGAACGAGCATTCGTCGGATACGTTTCAGTTGCGGACTCCATGAATTTGGGGTCTATGAAATCGACGACACCGCCGAAAGCGAGCGCCAGAAATTGATGACCGCCGCAAATACCCAGCACAGGTATATTTTTTTTCAAAATTAGTTCTCTAAGAATTTGTTCGGCCGATTCCAGCTTTGAAAGCCATTCATCCCTATACATTTTCCAGGGCGTGCTCTGGGGGCTCAAGATCACGAAATCGACTCGGATTGAATCAAGAAATTCCTTATTCAGATCACAAAAATGAACATACAAAAGATTTAATTTAATATGGCCTAGGGATGGAACCTCGCTCGTCAATCTTCTCGTGAGCACATCCCTCAGCTCACTGTGCCGAGTTCTATCAGGCGCATCAAGCTCCAGGTCAATCAATAATCCGTTCAATTGCCTTCCCCTCGGATAGAACTGAAGTATTATCAATACAGCGACGATACAAAAACCAGTGATAATGAGGAAGGGTTTCCAGGCATTGCGACCAGCGTGCGGAGACTCCATTTGATAATACCTGTTGCAGCTCCAGTGCAGAATAAAATGCGGCTATTCATTTTGCGAAGCAAAAGTATCATAAACCAGCAACGGATTTTTCACGAAGCGTTTTAGGAGTTCACCACAGATTCGAAGGAGACATTCCCCAATATGAATAGGATCGTCGTAGAACTACCTGGTATGTATCTCCATCACTGGCCCTGAACTGACCCCTGATGGATCCATCCTGATAGAGGAACCCCTGGAAGGTGTGTCCGTCTTTTTGCCCGAAAATACGGTTACCTTGAATTCTTCCGGAAATGTTGAATTTAGCCTTCCCGAAAAAATTTCCGCCTTCCACAATTCCGTAGAACTCCTCGCGATCCTGGCGACTGATATACACGCTGCCTTCCGCTCCAAAAATCTTGCCCTTCGCATTTCCCACCCATGCTCCTCGGATATCATATCCTTGGGTCCATGCGGATGAGGCAATTAAAGGTGCCAAGCAGACTCCAACCACCAAAAACAACAAGAATAGTAGATGTTTGATCATAATCTATAATTTACCACATTTGTCGAAAGAAATACAGTGTAAATGACTTGCAAGCATAGCTGAATGGCGGATGCCTTCACAATAAGCATTGACACGCGCAGCATCAGTGAGTAGCTTGCACTCTGGTACTCAGGTCATTTTTTCAGAAATTGGTTCCATTCTCGGAACAAGCTTCACCGCGATGTTATCCTCCCCATTATTCGAAGTTGCCGTATCAGGGATACGGTACCCGCACAGCAAAAGTGTTAAATTTTCACGCAATGTCTCGAAGGGATCAAGACTGTTTCCATATCGTTTATTCTGGCCTTTGTGCTGGGGCCTTTACTGGAATATTCTCTCAAACAGTCCCTGCTCATGTCCAAGGGCAGCTTCGGCATTTTCGTAACAAGGCCTATCTCTGCTGCATGTCTCGGGATTGCCTTGATATTGCTTCTTATCCCTCTCGTGCCTCTCATCGGCAAAAAGCGACCTGGAGCGACCCTGGAGAGCGAGGACTAACCCAGCTAGAGCGAATTGGATTCAAACGTCGGCTGATATATTAGAAAGCGATGGAATGGGTTTGATAGCCGGGACAAGATTTTGGCAGTATGTTGTTCTTCCGGCTCCGCGGGACTACGGTTCAACTGCGGGGCATTCTCGGGCCAGCGCATTTACCTCGCCGGGTTATCCCTTGCATGACGAAACTTATTCGTTCTATTGTATCTAGGCGCTTGCCTGAACTCCGCCACATTTTACCGGGATTCCAGGCAATCACCAAGAAAACCGTTATGGAGAATTCTGCCTGAATGTCCAGCTTGACAATAATCCCTGTTAAAACTCGATCAGATACAACCGATTTCATAGAGTTGCCGTGGCGAATTTATAAGGATTACCCTCTTTGGGCGCCGCCTCTGAAATCGCATATGCGTCGATTGCTCAATCCGTCCAAACATCCGTTCTGGAAGTTCTCGGAACGTGAGCTTTATTTGGCTCGCCGAGGCTCGGAGACCGTCGGCAGAATAGCGGCAATAGTGGATCGCAATTACAATCAATACCACAATGAGAAGATGGGGGTGTGGGGATTTTTCGAGTGCCAAAACGATCCTGAGGCCGCAGCGGGACTTTTCAAGGCTGTCGAGGATTGGGTGCGAGAAAAGGGAATGAGCTTTTCTGAGAGGTCCTCTGAATCCCTCCATGAACTACGAGTGCGGGATGCTAATCGAGGGATTCGAACAAGCCCCCACCATCATGATGACGTACAACCCGCCCTATTACATCGATCTCATCGAATCAACGGCTTCGAAAAAGGAGAAAGACCTGATAGCCATTCGTTTCGAAGAGCGGGACCAACCATCTCAAAGACTCGAGCGGCTGGCTCGCCGCATAAGAAGAAATAACAGGATAACCATTCGTCCACTGAACATGAAGAATCTGGCCGAGGAAATGAAACTGGTCAACGAGATCTTCCGGGAATGCTGGGCGGGAAACTGGGGGTTTGTGCCGATGACGGATGAGGAACTGAGAGAATCAGTTAGAGATCTTCCCAAAATCGCAGACCCCGACTTGATTTTCTTTCCTTGTTACGAGAATGAGCCTGTTGGAGTGGCCATGATGCTACCCGACGCAAATCCCCTGCTAAAGCGACTCAACGGAAAGCTGGGACTGCTTGGGCTTGTGAAAATAGCTCTTTATCGAAAAGAAATCACGGGGGTTCGCGGCATTCTTATTCGGCATAAGAGAACTTATCAGAGGCTTGGCACGGCCTCGATTGTCTGTTGGGACTACGCGTACCGCAAGTGGAGAGAGAAGGGATATAAATATTGCGAACTGGGCTGGAACCTGGAAGATAACCGTGGCATCAACCAGTTCGACTTGGAAACAGGCGGGAGAGTTAACAAACGATACCGGATATACAGAAAAGATCTATAGGGATATTTGCAAAACTTCCGACTCTATAATTCATTGCGCTCCAGGTTGGATGCCCAGTCCGCGACCACTTTCCCTAATTCTTCCAAGATATCTTCGTCTGTTCTGCCTGATTTTTTCGGAACATGGAAGCTGTGATCAGCGCCGTCGATGACGTGGAGTTCGGCTTGCCCTTTCGCCCTTAGTCTGTCACATAAGGGACGCAAAAGAGTCAAGTCAGCCAGCTTGTCGCGTGTTCCCTGCAAGAAAAGAAGCGGCAAACCAACTTTGAACAAATGCTCGCCACGTTCATTTGAGGGCTTTCCAGGGGCGTGCAGCGGAAACCCGAAGAAAACAATACCTCTTATGCCCGGCAGCGCTTCTTCAGAAGCTGCGGTCGAGGTCATGCGACCGCCCAATGATTTACCCCCGGCGATCAAAGGTAAGTCTCCACTGTACTCCCGAGCGGCACCGATTGCAGACCGAACAGTCTCGACCAGAATCGATTGCGGGTTCGGCGCTCTTTTTCCCTGCTCCATGTACGGAAATTGGTATCTGAAACTTGCAATTCCGTGCCTAGCCAGGCTCTGAGCCACGCCTGTCATGAATGTATGCCGCATGCCCGCACCCGCGCCGTGCGCAAGCACAAGCAATGAATGCGCATTTTCAGGCCGCATGAGAATGGCGCTGACTTCTCCGGAACTCTTGCTCGCTGTGAAATGAAGGTCTCGTTCGATCATTCCGCAACTCCTATGCAATTAACAATTATCTTCTTCTCGAATAGAAGGCTGTGCGACGATTCCCTGGACGGGTGGCATATCAAATTTTATAGTGAATTCATGCCCGCCTCTTTCTCAAGCGCCTGCACGTTGACTCTGTCACCCATCGCGATGAGCGTGTCATTGTTCTCAATCAGTGTGTCCGGTCCCGGATTAAAAACCATATGACCGTCCGGCTTCTTCACGGCAATGATAATGAGGTTCAGCTCTTTCCGGATATCCGTATCTATCAGTTTTTTGCCGCTGTATGAGGAATTCTCTGCAACCTTGACCTCTTCCAACTCTACATCTAGTTCTCGACGATCCATCGCCAATTCCAGGAAGCTCATCACGGCAGGCTTAATTATGCCCATCACGAGTCGCATTCCGCCGATTCGATAGGGGCTGATCACGCGAGTCGCTCCGGCTCTTAATAGCTTCTTTTCTGCTGATTCTTCTCCGGCCCTAGCGATTATTTCGATTTCCGGATTCAGTTCTCTAGCTGTTAACACCACGTATACGTTATCTGCATCGGTTTGTAGCACGGACACTAAGCCTCTAGCCCTGTGTATGCCGGCGCCTAGTAAAACGCTTTCTTCGGTGGCATCGCCCGGAGATAAAAAGAAGCCCTCCTCCACAATCTTGTCTTGCTGCTCCGGGTTATTTTCTACCACGACAAACGCAATGTTCCTGTGATGGAGTTCTTGGCATATAAAAGATCCCATGCGGCCATATCCGCATACAATAAAATGATTTTCAATTTTTTCAATCGCCTTCATATAGCGCCGCCTTGTCAGAATCTTCTGAACCTCGCCTTCAATTATCATCTTCGAGCCGGTTACGAACGCGTAAGTGACCATGCCGATCCCGGAGAATATGATGGCCAATGTGAAGATTCTTCCGGAATCACTTAATTCCCGCACCTCTTTGAACCCGATGGTGGTGATCGTTATCACCGTCATGTACAAACCTTCCAGAAGCGTCCATCCCTCGATAAAGTGATATCCGCACGTTCCAACGATGATAATGATTGCTATACCAACGAAAGCTTTAAAAAGTGAATACGGATGATCCAAAATAGAACCCCAATTTCAGGAAGGATCCAGGATGTAGATGCCCCCGAGGTGCCGGTAAGATTCGTCGCAATCAAGACCATACCCGACAAGGAACCCGTCTTCGACCTGAAATCCGCAATAATCGAGCTCAACATGTCTCTCTCGTCTGACCGTTTTGTCTATAAGAGCAGCTACTTCGAGAGATCGTGGCGCTCGTGCTTCTAATCGTTTACGGTATTCGTTTAGAGTCAAACCGGTATCGACTATATCGTCCACTAAAATTACGTGCCGATCTTGTACCGGGATATGAATATCCATTACTATATCGAGTTTGCCACTGGAGACGGTGTCTGCGCCGTACGAGGAAATGCGTGCAAAATCCAATTGGCATGGGACGGAGAGATGCCGGACAAGATCGGCCAGGAACATGAATGAACCTTTAAGTATGCCTATCAGGACCAGATCACCTTCCGGGTACTTGGCGGAGATCTCTTCGCCCAGTTGCTTGACTCTGGTTGCTATTGTATCGGGATCGAAAAGCATTTTCTTTTCAAATTGCTTCATTCCGCTCTCCTTTCGGCACTCATTGGTCTCCAATTCTCTTATTCACAGGATCATTCACCATCGGCTTTTGGCTGAAAAACCCAAGTCATCGATAAGCCCTGCATCCAGGAGCATTTCGCCCCTTGCGGCGATCATTGCCGCATTGTCAGTGCACAACCGCATCGAAGGGAAGATCGGTTCGATGCCTTCTCGAATTCCTTCGGCAGCCATTTTTTCCCGCAGCGCCCCGTTCGCTGCAACTCCTCCGCACACGATGAGCTTCTCAGAACGGTATTTCTGCGCAGCGCGGAATCCTTTGACGACCAGCACTTCGACCACTGCATCCTGAAAAGCAGCAGCAATGGAACGAATCTCGTTGCGAGCGTCAGCCGTTTCTTTCTGTATTATAGGATGAAAACTCCCCGGAACATCAGATCGTCTGGATACGCCGAACACCTCTTCCACTTGTCTTAGTACCGCTGTCTTGAGACCTGAAAATGAAAAGTCCAGCTCGTTATTTTCCATAAGAGCCCGAGGAAAACGTACATTTACCGACTCGACCCCTTTGGCCTCCTTGTCGATTACCGGTCCTCCCGGATATCCCAATCCCAGCAGCTTTGCAACCTTGTCAAATGCTTCTCCTGCGGCGTCATCCCTCGTCTTGCCCACCAGGTCAATTTCATATGGGCCTTTGACATGATAAATGCTGGTATGCCCACCTGAGACCACCAGCCCCACAAATGGAAAACTGATATCGGAACGCTCCAGGAATGCCGCGAAAAGATGGCCATGCACATGATGAACTCCGCACAACGGCACCTTCAATGCCAGAGCCATTCCTTTGGCCGCGGCTATCCCTACAATAAGGGAACCGATCAGTCCCGGGCCTCGCGTCACACCTATTCCATCTATATTTTCCGGTTTCAGCCCGGCCTTATCCAGCGCCTGTTGTATGACAATCGATATTGCTTCAACATGCTTCCTGGAAGCCAGCTCGGGGACCACTCCACCGAATTCCCTGTGCACGTCGATCTGAGAAACTATTATATCAGAAAGTATCGTACGGGCGTCTTTCACTACAGCCGCGGCAGTTTCATCGCATGATGTTTCTATTCCTAGGACAAGCATTATAGTTGATCCATCATGCTCCTGATATCCTGAACTCGCTGTTGTAAGACTTCTCTTGAGATTTCCCTATAACGTTCCGGCAATAATTCCCGGGATGTGCACTCAAGAACTGCCAGTAGCTCCTGATATTCTCTCTGCCTGGCCAAGTCCGATGGGATGAAATCCCTTGCTTCGTCGAGCACCATCTCAGGAGTTAATTTCCCTTCCATGAGCCGTCTGCGTTTCAGCTCGGTCGTAAGCTGGTCGAAATCCGACGGATAATGCTCGGCAGTAAGCCTGAAAAATTCCAAACGCTGTTCCGGCGAGAATGCCTCCAGCTCGATTCCGGATTGCGACAAGACATGTTTCAACAGAGCCTCTTTCTCTTCACCTTCATAAGAAAAAACAGGCAAATGCTCACCCGCTCTGCCTGATCTTTTGATATCGGGTTCCAGCCTGTCCGGCCTGGCAGTTATGATAATCCATACTATTTTGCCACGATTCTCTTCATCGGACATCATCTTCAAAATATTGCCGAACAATCGCCGGTCAACTTCATGCGTTTGTGCGTTCCGACCTCCTATTTCCGTATCAGCCTCATCATAAATAACCATAACGTTTCCCATGGCTTCGAGCACCGAACGTATTCTTTCCCAATTCTTCTCGGTTTGTCCAACGTACGGTCCTCGTATGTTCTTCAGAACGACTGCCACCCATCCACATTCCTTGGCAAAAGCCTTGTAGATGAATGTCTTACCAACGCCATTGGCACCAGGAACAAGTATGCCCACAGGCATCAGAGAAGGGTCATTACCGCGGAGTGTCGTCCTTATCTCATCGAGCTTCTTCAAAAGCCGCTTTGCACCAATGATTTTTTCAAAACCGTAATGCAGTGTCGGGAATTCAATATGGCCTTCCAATTCTTTTTCAATGATTTCCTTTGTCTGAGTGAAAATGAGTTCGGGGGTGATTCTCTCAACTTTATATCGAGCCTGACGAAAAATCTGTCGGATCGATAAAAGCGTCAATCCCGCGGAGCTGTAGGCAATTTGTGACACCGGAATCGACGTCTCCACTTTTTCGGTTATCATGAGATGTTCAATATATTGTTTTCTTTGACTCTCGCTTGGTCTGTCAATCCTGATGACTGCGCAATAGGGCAAGTCAACTATTCGTTCATTGAGCCCGCTGAGCGTCTCTCCGATAACAAACACAATGTCGGACGATGCAACAAAGGCGCTATCCGAAAACCAATTCTCTAAGATAATTGTTTTCAGCCGATCCGAATCCAGCATGACGTCGCCTTTTGCGGCCGGAGCCACCGCTTCACCATATTTTATGACGATCGCGAAGTCCTTTCTTATTTTGTCGCTTTGATCCCTTTGAACCGAAACAGTAATGTTTAATCGCGTAAATTCCCGTAGTGCTTCCAAAGCGGTGACAATATCAGTCCGGGACGCAGATAATATTCTGTTTAGGCGCTCCTCGCCTATCTCACGGCTGATAAGGCGACTGTCGGCAGGATTTTGAAATTTGATGCCTGAAGCCGGATCATAGATTATGACTATCCGAGGGACCTCCGGCCGTTCAGGTTTTATTAGGGCTTCAATAAAGAAGTCTATCAGCGGCACATAACGTGTCGGCGTAACCGGATATATATCTTTTATATTTCCGTAGACCAGAAAAACGTTCGACTGCGCTGAAATATATTTCTCAATAATCTTTTCCGCGAATTCAGGGCGTTTCCCATTGATATTTGTCATGGCGCCTCAAGGGCATGTTCGGTCAGCAATTATCCGAGCTCTCTTTCTTTTCCCGCGGAGGTTTTGGCGGCTGCTCTGGACTTGAGCATTTCATCAAAACGCTCTTTAGCTTCTTTCTCAGTGCCTATTCTCTCATACATCTCATCGTGTGATTGAACTGCAGCGTCTCGCATCTCGCCGGCGATCTTCACTTGCGCGCGCATCTGCGCGACTTTGTCCCTTATCGCTACGAGAGATTCATCCACTGCCGTTTCACCCAAGCCCTTCAGACGATCTTCCAACGCCAGTACCTGCTGAGTGGAAATGAACTCGGCCATCATTTCTCCCTGTTCTTTTTTCAGGCGTTGAATTTCGTCAGTAAATGAACGAAGTTTGACTTTATATTCATCCACTCTCTGGCTTTGCGTCTGAAGATCTCCGTTTAATTTTGCTTGCTTCTCCTCGATTTCCTTGATGCGAGTCAGGTAACGCGCACCGGCTTCACGATGGACCTGATTATCGGGCTCTGACTCGGCTGATGCTAAGGCACCTTCGAGTCTCCTGTGCAGTTCTATTTCCTCACGACCCAGTTCTTTCACATTCATTTCGGTTCTTTCTCTCTGACTCGCGAGCATAGCCACTGCTTTTTCCATTTCTTTATATCGCCGCTTAGCGTCATCTATGGCGGATGCATAGGTAGCTTGTATTGCTTGAGGACTCGAGGAAACCACTTCGTCCCCTGCCCTTATAAAGAAGCCTCTGATGACTGCCCAGAGCTTTCCGAAGTAGCTCATTTCATTTCTCCTTTGCGGCAATGATAATTTTATACGACCGATGAAATGTCAAGCAAAGCTACTTTCACCGCTTTTCGTACTTACTTAAGATACTCAGGAACCACTGGTCGATTTCAGCCCAGCTTTCGAATCGTGCCGTGACCGCGGTTGCCGCACTCCTATTCCAGGGCCTCACCATCAGTCCGACTCCGAATCCTGCTTTCAGGTAATCGTCAACATGGCGAACGTCATCCTCAACAATGAAGTCCACAGAATTCTCTATGAGATACTCCCGTTTATCACGATTTCCGCCGCACACAATCATTTCGGGCATGGTAGAATTCCAGGAAAGCGCTTCCAAATGCCGCTTTGCAGTTCCAGGGTCCGCACGTCCGGTAATGAACAGCAATGGCTCCTTCGTGCTGTGGTGTATGCGTGAAAGCACTTCCATTGCCCGACTATACGGCTCCACTCTCGGAGTCGCATACATGTAATCCACTGCTTCCCAGAGGGTCTTCAGATCAAGACCGAGGGGCTCAAGGTCCCAGGTTGTCAAATCGTCAACTTTGATATCTAGGCCCGTCTTTTTATTGACGTACTCTAATATGACATCGATGGACTTTAAAACTACACCGTCTACATCAAAAGCTATTTTCATACGAAAAACCACTCTATCTTTTCTGGCTCACAATAACATGAAGCTTTGAGTCAATTACTGATTATATCATCTGCCTCTTCTCCGCAATCACTCCCGTGATACATAATTTCACCCACGTTATTTCGGTGGTATAATTCGACGTGTTTAGACCGGTAAATCCAAATGCTTCATCACATAATTGGCTTCGGGATAATTGCTCTGGTTTATTTATGTTTTGTTATCGTGATTTTTGCACCCACGATTTATGCCGCATGGCTGTATCTTGTCACCAGAAAAATTAGCGTAAAACGAAAGAGCATAACCAAACTACTCGTATACGTGTTTGCAATTAATCTGATCATAGCCTATTTCCTGGTACACTTCGCCTTTGATTATTTTCTACGAACAAAAAACGCGGAAAGAGAGAATTCCGTAACTTTCACCATAACAAACGCGGTGGCTTCTCAACAAAAATATTTCGCTAGGTATGGTCGATATTACCCTGTGGGACCGGTGCGCGGACCATATAAGGATGAATACGGTCTCAACGTGGAAAAGGATGTCGTTCTGTACGTTGCCCCAAACTGGGACAAAGATTCACAGCGCGAGAGCCTCCATGCATATGCAATTCACACATGGGGTGACACGACCCTCGAAATCCGCGATGACGGGAAGCTCAAAAAATTGTCGCCGGATTCTGAAGAATTCGTAAGTATCAGATCCAGGCTATTGAACAGCACCAAGTGAATGAACTGTCATAGCACGAATCCGTCATCATAAGAGAGTACCGGCCGGTTGAAATACGGAACATGTGGAGCCAACCTTTGAGGAAGTTGCCCCCTGATCGAGTGGCACGCCGTGGTAATTGACTGACAGAGCCTTATCTTATAAAATCAAAATAATTGCACGTTCTTGAGATTTTAGTCATAACCCGGACTTCTTCCCGGGGCGCAGAACAGATGCTGTATCCAAATAGAGCTGTGATGGTAAAAGATTTTGATCGATGACCGTCCGAAGTGATTAACGCTTGTAATTCTCAATAATCAATAAATCTATCGACTTTGTATCGCCGAGGTGCGTTTTTTTGCGTATCGGTATCGGGTTTTTTACGCTTTCTGCGATGTAGAGTCGTGTGAGGAAAAAAACTATATGTCACGAAAGACAAAGCAGAAGATAACTGATGAGAACGTCCACAGTGGCGTTTCCAAGAAGAGTCCCGATAACCAGCAGAAGACCTCCTCCGATCTTCGAATACGGGCCGAGAAATACCTTGAAAACCGATTATTCAAACCGGATAGCATGTCGGGTTTAGATAGAGGTGAAATTCAGGGCCTCCTTCATGAATTGCAGGTGCACCACATAGAACTGGAAGTGCAAAATGAGGAACTACGTCTCGCCCAGATAAAATTGGAAGAACTGAAGGACAAATATTTGGATCTCTATGACATGGCACCAGTCGGCTATGTGACAATAAACGAGCACGGGGTTGTTATAGAAGCTAATTTAACGTTCGCGCATCTCCTTGGCATTGCTAGAAGCAGATTAGTGGGGAGACATTTCTCCCAATTTATATCCTCATTCGACCGTCCCGCGTATTTATCTCACTGGCAAGGACTTGTTGAGAGAAGAGCCGAGCAGACATGCGAACTCGCGCTGATCAGGAATGACGGTTCCCTATTCAAGGCCAGGCTGCAGAGTATACCGCTCATGGGAGAACATGGATCAATCGGATGTAGGACGGTAGTTAGTGACATTACGGAATTTAAGAACGCTGACGAAGCATTACGTGAGAGTGAAGAGCGCCATCGGGCAATATTCAATAATGCCGGAATCGGAATCGACATGGTGGATAAGCAGGGACGTTTTGAACACGTGAACCCGGCCCTTGCGGATATGCTGGGATACACCCAGGAGGAACTCCGGAACCTGACGGTAGACCAAGTAACTCTTCCTGAAGATATTGAGCCATCCAAATCGAAGCTGGAAGACCTTTTCCGAGGCAAAATAGATTCTTACAGACTTGAAAAGCGGTACGTGGGCAAGAATGGAAATATTATATGGGCTGACGTTTCGGTCTCTGCAATGCGCAATGTCGGCGGCAGAAACATTCGCGATATAGGCGTCATATCTGATATTACCTCACGTAAAAATGTGGAAAGGGCGCTCCGGGATTCGGAGGAAAAATACCGACTGCTCGTCGAAAATGCAAACGAGGCGATTTTCATAGCACAGGGCGACTTCATCAAATTCGCGAACCCGAGGACAGTCGAAATTTTAGGCTACTCGGCAGAGGAACTCGCTTCCACCTCTCTCGCGGGTCTCATACATCCTGATGATAGAGAAATATTGCTCGAGCGATATGCAAAGAGATTGCAGGGACAGGCTGTGGAACAAGTCGACCCATTCAGAATTATAACCAAATCAGGTATTACCAGGTGGGTCGAACTGAATGCTGTCAGGATTCAATGGGATGGGCGACCCGCTACCCTGAATTTGGGCAACGATATCACCGAGCGGAAGCGAATGCGTGAAGCCCAGAGGCGTTTGACCACAGCGGTCGAGCAGGCGGCGGAGGGGATCGTCATCACAGACGCACGAGGGACGGTTCAATATGTGAATCCTGCTTATGCGGAAATCACTGGTTACGCCGTAGAGGAAGTTCTGGGTCGGAATCCAAGTATCCTGAAGAGCGGCAAGCACCCAGGATCATTTTATAAAGAAATGTGGGATACAATAACGGGTGGGCGCACTTGGAACGGGCATCTGATCAACAAGAAAAAAAATGGCTCTCTTTTTGAGGAAGAGGCGACAATATCTCCTGTGCGTGATGCGTTTGGAGATATCATCAACTATGTGGCAGTAAAACGAGACGTTACCCATGAGCATACCCTTCAAAGGGAACTCTTGCAGGCGCAGAAGATGGAAGCTGTTGGAACGCTGGCTGGAGGCGTCGCACACGATTTCAACAACTTGCTCCAGGTAGTGTTGGGGTACTCCGAATTACTGCTGATAGAACCGGATACTCCGAATCAAATGCGGGGAGATCTTGAAAAGATAAACCTAGCAGCTCGAAACGGAGCGGATCTAGTCCAGAGACTTCTAACTTTCAGCCGAAGAACGCAAATCGAGCCACGCCCACTCAATCTGAACCACAGGATAACCGAAGTTCAACAAATCCTTGTAAGGACTATTCCAAAGATCATTGAGGTGGCATTGATCCTCGACGACAGACTCGCTCCTATCAATGCTGATCCGACGCAGATCGATCAAATCCTCATGAATCTTGCTCTGAATGCCAAGGATGCCATGCCCGAAGGCGGAAAACTCATGATTGAAACCGAAAATACGACCCTTGATAAGGAATACTGCATGAATTACTTTGATGCAAAACCCGGGGATTATGTGTTGCTAAAGGTTTCAGACACAGGTCACGGGATGGACAAAGAAACACGGGAACACATTTTCGAGCCTTTTTTCACTACAAAGCCTATTGGAGAAGGGACAGGCCTCGGAATGGCAATGGTTTACGGCAGCGTCAAACAGCATGGCGGATGCGTGATGTGCTACAGCGAGCCCGATCAGGGTACCACTTTCAAACTTTATTTTCCCGCTTTGAAACGTGGAATCGAATCCGAGCCCGTAGTCTCGGAAATTATGCCTGCGGGTGGCAATGAAACAGTCCTCCTGGTGGATGATGAAGAATTCGTCTGTGAACTAGGGAAAAGAATTCTAAGCAAAGCCGGTTACACCGTGCTGACTGCAACTAACGGCAGACAAGCCCTTGAGCTGTACTCCAAATCTCAAGATATCGCATTGATAATCCTTGATTTGATCATGCCGGAAATGGCCGGCAAGGAGTGCATGGAGGAAATTCTCAGGATTGATCCGCAGGCAAAAATACTTATCGCCAGTGGCTATTCAGCCAATTCCTCTACACAAAAAATAATTGACAAAGGGGCCCGTGGATTTGTGGGCAAGCCTTATGACGTGAGAAAAATGTTGCAGACCATACGCGATGTCTTGGACGCTGATTAATTCAGTTATGATCTTCATGCCCGTTTTTGTACTGCATGTCGGAGTAGAATTCCTTGACAAAGATCTAGCACTGCCTAAATAATATAATCGGGTGAATTTTGATTTTTCATTTAGAGATTGATAGTCGCACAAATTATCTATCAGCCCTATTTAATAGATTGGTGGGACAGAAAGATTTAACAGTTGTTAGGTCCGGGTTCGTAACCGCAGGACCAGCCGCGCAGTAAATGATTCTAAATTGGTATTTTTTTCTGCGGGGGGGAAAGTCATGGAAAATTGCGAATTCGTCGAAAAGTGTCCCATATTCGCCCGATTCAAGCATGAGGGCGTCAAGAACATTTGGCTCCAATTCTATTGTCTAAAACGGCACGGAGAAGCCTGCCAGAGAAAGAAACTCAGAATGGCCGGGAAGAGCCCTCTTGAAATTCCCGCTGCCATGCTTCCCAATGGCTTCATCTTCGATGGGGCCGATAATTCTGCCAGAAGTTTTGACAGCCGCAGTGAAGAAGATTGTCTGCGACTCGATGGCTGCATGACGATGTTCAATCGCTTTCAAGACCCGGATTCCAAGATATTCTGGGCCACACGATTCTGCTTCAAGTCGTCCGGAAATCAATGCGAACGTAACAGGAGGATTCAGGGAGGCATTGACCCGTCTCTGATACCACCGAATCTTCTTCCCAACGGGGATTCCATCTGATACTTTACCGGCCGGCCTAACGCCGCTCTTTACTCAGGAAGAACTCTTTAACCTCGGGAATCGCCGAGGTCACGGGGAGATCCATTTCGCGTTATCTTGGTGAAAGCAGGTTGAAGCTTCGATTGGATTTAAGTATAATCCATCGTTCCTTTTCTCCAAGATTTACCATATGAAGCAGGCGCGGAAATGAGGAAATTCCTCGAAAAATACTTACGTATATATGTCCACGAGTCCTCCAGTTTTCTTTGGATAACGGGAATATTCTTCGTTATATTTTTCGTAACCGCGATTTTTAGAAACTACGTCGACGCTGCTTTTCTGAAGCGGTACGGCCCCCAGTACATTCCCTGGATGTTGGTGATCAATGGGATACTCACATTCGTAGTTATGGGGGTCGTCGACCGTCTCGGCCGTCGATCGTCTGATTCAGTGCTGTTATCAATTTTTCTGTTCGGCTACGCAGGTTCCACAATTGCGCTTTTCTTTGTTATTAAAGCCGGATTTTCCATTGCTTATCCCATTCTTTATCAACTTCTTTATCTCCTTGATACAATCCTCCTGGTTTATCTGTGGAATATGGCGGGGGATCTATTCGATACCAGGCAAGGGAAGAGAATTTTTCCCTTGATCACGGCAGGTCAGGTGCTTGGTTCGACGTTAGGCAGCTTTTCCACAAGCCCGTTCACCAGTAGTTTTGGTGAAGATCCGGCATTGCTCCTTTTTGGCGTGGCATGTTTCGGAACAGCACTATTTGTGGCCCGGACATCGAGCGGTCTGATGAAGAAAAAAGCCGCTCTTGCCGGGGCGCCCGGCTACACCAGCAAAGTTGTGCGGCTCGCTGAAGTGCCTGGTTTAATTAAACAATACCCTATTGTGCGATATCTGGTTGTCGCAGGACTTATCCCCAATGTGCTGTTGCCCATTTTCCTGTATCAGTTCAACGTCATAGCGAACCACACCTTTACATCGGAACAATCCCTCATATCATTCCTCGGTGTGTTTAGAGGCATGACCACTTTATCCACATTCGTGCTGCTTTTCTTTATGGGTCGCCTCTATTCCTCGATGGGTCTTACCAATGCATCGCTCGTGCACCCGATCAACTTCGCAGTCCTTTTCGGGTCGCTGGCGGCTTTTTTCAATATATATGTCGCGTGTTACGGCCAATTTACTGCGATCCTGATACAGAGGGCGATATCCGGGCCCGTGACCAAGGTGTTCTACAACATAGTGCCTGCGGAGCTTATGGCGTGGAGCAGAACTTTCATTCGCGGGACCGTGGTCAAAGTCGGTATGCTCGCCGGTTCGCTTCTTATGATAGGCGTCAAACCGGTTTTAGATGCCAAGAATCTTTCGTATATTGCGTTGGTGCTAGCTATTTACTGGATTCTTGAGACTCTCTTTTTCAGAAAGCACTACCGCCGCATACTCAAACAGGTGATTGTCGAAAAGCAGATAGACTTCGATCAGATAGACTCCGTCCGAGCTTTCGACAGCGGCGGTGCGGCTATGGAAGTCGGGCCTGTCGCAATGGAAGATAGGGTGGAGGCAGTAGAGCCTCCCGTGGAGCGCAGAATTCCTGCAATGGACATAGATATTGCGCTTAAGTTGCTGGATGATGATAATCCCGCAACAAGAGCGGAAGCGGCCGGCTCGATCGCAGGCAGCGACGATGTACATGCGGTCAGAAAACTGATTTTACTTCTCGATGACCCTGATGATGACGTCCGAAAAGCAGCCATTGAAGCTCTCATGAGCTACAAAGAAAATATCCTGCCCTTTCTTGAGGTTTCACTTTCTCAGGCGGATCATCTGGGTAAGCGTTCCATTCTCGAAGTCATCAGACTAGCCGGGCTGAAAGATTTCGAATTAATTCCATTCATCGGAAAAGAGTTGCAAAACGCTTATGCAAATCTGATCGCGATGCGAGGTCTTGAATCGCTAGGTAACGCCCCGAGTATTAATATGCTCACGCAGCGACTCACTGAATTGAATGAAGAAACTTTGAGTCTGATTTTCTATGCTCTGTGGGTTTACTATGCGGATATGAGACTCCTTTACCAGGCGCTCAAATCAGAGAGCGCATCCATTGCAGTGGAGATGGTTGAGACCTCGGTTCGAAAAGAAATTGGTCCCTATTTGATCCCACTTATAGATGAAATACCGCTTGCCGAGAAAATAGAGCATGGCAAGAACCTGTTCCCGTTAATGCGTAGCGAATCCACGGAACGAGTGCTTACTCATCTCGCGGATTCAGATGATACAGTTACCAGAATGCTCGCCTTATTCGTCATAGGTGAGCAATGTCCGCGGCAGACTTTTGTCCCGATAATCGAACGACGCCTGGACGATGAATCCCCATCCGTCAGGGAACTGGCCGAATATGCACGAAAGCGCACCATGAATGAGGTGGTCCCAATGCCGAACGTAATTGAAAAAATTAACGTACTAAAAGAATTCTCTATTTTTGACGGAATGGGTATCCGAGAACTCCACGCGATTGCTTCTGTGCTCACAGTCGAGAGCTATCAGCCCGATTATGTCATTATAAAGGAAGGCGAAACGAACTCCTCGATTTATCTAATCGTTCGCGGCAACGTCACCATTTACGATAAGTACGAAACACCCGAGCAGCGAGAGAAAATAACACTGGGCGAACGGTCATTCCTGGGAGAACTGAGCCTCTTCTCGCAAATGCCTCCTAATGCGACCTGCATCGCAGCTACTGATGTGGACGCTTATGTGCTTCGACACCACCAATTCCAGGAAATCATGAGAGTCTATCCTCAGATCGGCATCAATCTGTGCCGCTTCTTCACCGTCAAGCTGAGACAATTGGCGTATTGATAGTCTCTTCGTAAGCATTCATTAGACGGAGGGACGGCACCAAGGCCCGCAGGGGCGATCCAATAGGAGCCGTGCGCAGGAGAGGCTATCTCAAAACTCCGAATTTACAAAGAATCGTGCCGCATTTCTCGTTTCCAGGCTCCGCCTAGGAATGCATGACCTGGAGGCTCTGCCTCCATTATAGGCCAGAATTCCAGACAATTACCGGGCAGAGCCCGGAAGATATTGGGATTCGGACTGTTTCCTTGGGTGGCTCAAAGGTGAGCCGGACAAAATAGAGGCGTGCAAAGGCGTGGTCGCCGCGGCAGAGAAGGCGGAAGTGCTGATAGTGACTTCTGCTTTGACATTGGCAGAAGTAGTAAAGCTGAGACATAACCCCCTATCCCCAAGGAACATGCTGAGAAGGTCAAGGAATTCTTTGAACGGTATGACATGATCGAAGTACGAGATGTGAATAGATATCTGGCAGAGGATGCTAGGCAGCTCGTGTGGGATCAGTCTGGCGTAAAGCCTAAAGACGCTATCCACCTTGCAACCGCTATTAAACATCACATAGCGACCTTTGATACGTTTGATGAGGACCTGATACAGTTGGACGGAAAACTAGGCAATCCACCAATGGGGATAGGCACGCCCAATGTTCTGTATCAAGAGCAAGAGGAGATGTTCTTAGAATTGGTTTCAAAACTAAAGCCTTCGTAAGGCGATGATACAGCATGCGATGTGAAAGAAACCCGAGTAGACAGTGAGATGATGTTCGCATCTGACAATCAGGCGTTTGAATCTCCCGATCCAAGAGAAAGTCCTCTCTACTATCCATCTCGAGCCGTATCTTCGCCACATCCTCTTCTGTTGAGTTCTCTTCCCCTTCCGGTTACGTCTATGAGGAGAGAACAGAACAATGCCTCTTTGTTTCAGACGTTGCCGCAAAGGATCACTGTCGTAAGCTTTGTCGGCAATTATTCTTTTGGGCCTTGTTTTCGGTCTTCCGGCCCCTGTGCGAGGCACTCGAATGGTGTCCAAGGTTTCTTTCTGCAAGCGTTACTTCCGCTGGCGAGGCAGATTCAAGGATGCCTCCCAAAGGAATACCCTTGCCATCGACCACCACCATCCACTTCGTTCCCTTACCCCGCTTGGTCTTACCGACTCCTGCGCCCCTTTTTTTGCAGGAACGAAGCTGCCGTCCATGAATGTTTCTTCCCAGTCAAGGAGCCCTCGTTGGTCAAGTTGTGAGAGGAAAGCTCGCCATATTTCAACCCAGACACCTTCTTCCTCCCACTTTTTCAGTCGACGCCAGCAAGTCGCAGGACTCGGGTATTTATCCGGCAGATCTCTCCACCTTGCGCCAGTTCGGGCGACCCATAAAATGCCTTCCAACACCAAACGATCATCAGCCCTACGCCGTCCACCTTTTGGCTTACGAGTTTCCGGCGGTAACAAGGGCTTGATTCTACTCCACTGCTCGTCAGTTAACTCTTGTGTGCGCTTTCTCATCGGACTGCCTCCGATGATTCTGCTACACCGTTTCATCCGAATGTACAAGTACCTTATTGAATATAATCGCGATCTCCGCGACTTACAGTTTTGAAACCAACTCTAGAAGAAATTTCAGGCAGAAGAATAGGTCTTGCATCCGACGAAGAAGAGAATATTTTGTTCCGACAATTTGGACCGATATTTGACGATACAGCTCATGAATAATGACAAGAACGATTCAATCAAGAAACGCCCAGGCCCAAAGCCAGAACTTATTTCCCTGTATCCGTTCACCTTTGACGAGGTGTTGGATACTGTGCTCGTTACAAAGCCGAAGAAAAGAAGCAAAAAGGATGAGGATGACAGAGAAGCCAAGTGCGATAAAGAATAAGCTCTGCTTCGGAAATGGCTATTGAGGCGGAATAAATTTTCAACGCACGCCCGAAATTCAAAAGGAGAGCGACATGGCGGAAACGAAAGCAATCAATCCGTGGAAATGGCAGGATCAATTTGGTTTTTCTCACGCTATCGAGGTTCGAGAGGGACAACGTATTGTCTACTGCTCTGGCCAAACGTCCGTGGACGCGAGTGGAACTCCGATGCATGCGCGGGACATGGCCAAACAAGTGAGCCAGGCGTTGGAGAACCTCGAAACCGTCCTGAAGGAGGCGGGCCTTACGTTGACCAATGTTGTGCGGTTGAATTACTACACGACGGACATGGCTGCTTTTTTGAACGCTGGTCCAGTGTTTGGCCCGCGGCTGGCAGCCGCCGGTTGCAAACCGTCATCAACATTGCTCGGAGTAGTAAGCCTTTTTCATCCGGATATCATGATTGAGATAGAGGCGACGGCAGTCGCTTAGTCCTCAAGTGCCCCCGTTGGAGTGGGTGGTTCGGGCTTTAATTCGTGCCATCTGACACTAATATTCCCTATGTTGTGGGTGAGTCAAATATAATATTCCGAAAAGAAATTTGTCGTATACGTTGGTCAACCGATCATTTGATTTGTGCCTACACTTAGAGGCGGAGCGGTGTCTTCGAGTGATTCGGGCGACACCATGATGATTGCATGAGAACTACGCTGTCGATAGACGATGATGTGCTGGACAGGGCTAGGGAGATCGCTACCAAACTGCGGAGGCCTTTCAGAAGCATTGTGAATGAGGCGCTTCGTGCCGGTCTCGACCGGATGGAAGTGGCCGCACTACAGCGCCCCTACAAAACCGAACCCCATGCAATGGGCCTCCGCTCCGGTCGGAATCTGGATAATATCCAAAAATTATTGGCCCGGATTGAGGGTGGAGGCTCGCGTTAATTCCAAGGATCGCAGCGGCTTTGAAACATCAGAATTCAGCCTGTTTTCGGCTTGGTCCTTAACCTTACCATGAGAGCCGTCAATGCTGACGGAGTCATCCCGGGCACTCGCGATGCATGTCCCAGCGAGCCAGGACGAACAATTATTAATCTTTCCGTCAGCTCTCGCGAAAGACCCGGAATCCCGTTGTAATCAAAATTCTCGGGCAACAGGACCTGCTCCAGCTTATGAAATTGATTCGATTCCCGCTTCTGTCGCTCTATGTACCCGTCATATTTAATTCTGATCTCGATTTGACGTATCAAGTCCGGGTCCAGATTGTTGGGCAAAATTCCCAAATGCGCCAAATCCTGACCGGTTATCTCGGGTCTTTTCAGGAACTTTGCCCCGGACATTGCATCTCGAATCTCCGACCCACCGCGGGAAGTCACTAGCGCATTTATCTCTTCCGAAGGCCTGACCTTCACCTCATTGAGCCGCTGCATCTGTGCGTCGAGTTCGCGGAACCCGGCGGATTGAGCCTCCATTAATGAATCGGGAATAAGCCCGAGTTCATGTCCTTTTCCCAAAAGCCGCTCCGCGCAATTGTCTTCTCTTAAGAGCAACCTGTATTCAGCCCTTGAGGTAAACATGCGATACGGCTCTCTGATCCCTTTTGTGACCAGGTCATCCACCATGACTGCCATATATGCTTCGGATCTTTTTAAAATAAAAGGCTCTCTGCCCATTATGGCTGAAGCAGCATTGATCCCGGCCCATAATCCCTGAGCTGCGGCCTCTTCATATCCAGAGGTCCCATTTATCTGCCCTGCCATGTATAAGCCTTCTAATAGCTTTGGTTTCCAGCGTGCTCTTGAGTGACGTCGGGATCAATGAAATCATATTCGATAGCGTAGGCGGGTCGCGTGATCTCAGCCTGCTCCAATCCCGGGACCGACCGGACCAGCTGGATTTGGATCTCCGGCGGAAGCGAATTACCCAAACCTTTAATGTAGACCTCGGAAGTGTGAAGCCCCTCCGGTTCCACCACGACCGGGTGCGCTTCTCTTTCGGGAAATCGGGCAACTTTGTCCTCTAATGATGGGCAATATCTGGCGGGAGTCCCTTTGATAGTGCCCGAATAAAGTGGTGATTTTTCCAAATTGCGCCGCACAATTTCATGCGTCTTTTGCGAACTGCGGGTGCGGAAACAGGACCTCACTGGGCGCTCGATTGAACTGGTCCTTAATGAAAAAGGTCTTATGATCCGATCCCCGGGATCCTCCTGCATAACTGTCAGATCCACGGTGGAACCCTTCACACGTGGAGGCGTCCCTGTTTTGAACCGTCCCAATGGGAATCCCAATTGCTTCAATTGCGAAGCCAAGTCTATTGAAGGGAATTCACCGCTGCGTCCGGCGGGATAATGATGAGATCCAACATGTATCAACCCATCGAGAAAAGTGCCCGTAGCCAGAATGACGGCCCTCGCTGCCACTTCATAACCTGACCGCTCGCAAATGCCCCGGCACTCTCCTGCCTCAATGATGAGTCCGGTAACCATTTCTTGCCGCACAAGCAGATTACTTTCTCGTTCAACTGCCGCTTTCATCGCTAGGGAATATTCCAGTCGGTCGCACTGCATACGAGAGCCCTGAACCGCGGGCCCTTTGCCGGTCCCCAGGAGTTTATATTGGATGCAGGAGGCGTCGGCGGCCCTTCCCATTTCACCACCCAAAGCGTCTATTTCCTTGACGAGATGCCCCTTCCCGAGCCCTCCGATGGAAGGATTGCACGGCATCAGACCGATCGTATCCGCTCCCAGGGTATACATCCATACTGAGAGCCCCATTCTTGCGCAAGCCAGGGCGGCCTCGCAGCCTGCATGACCCGCCCCAACCACTATTATGTCGACACCCGGTCTTTGCATTATTTTCCTAAATTAAAGTGCAATGCTTCGTCAGTAGTCCAATCAGTATAGTTTCAATGCGTCGAAAATCAAGTAGCCAAATAATTGTAAGCTGATCGGCATCATTGCGAAAATAAATCAATCTTCGAAGTGAATTTAGGATTTTGGATCAGACGTCCGATTTGAAAATGGCGCAGTAGAGCTGAGTGCGAATAATCAAGGGGGGATGCGGACGACGCGGCAGCGCGCATTACAAATGAAACATGTGAAATTGGTTTAATTCAGGCTGGGATTCCAAATTTTCCCGAGCGAGATTTTATATAATGTATTACATGAAGTTTTATATTTAACATTTCAGTTTTAAGATATATTTTTATGATAAACATTTTTAAGTCTTCTGATATTGCTTGAAGCTGCGCTGATACCTACTATCACATATTTCGCGCATATAACTAAATCTATTGAGTTTCCGTATTGACTACAACCATCACAAATGATAGAATCGTTTTGTAAAACCACAAAATCAATGAATTTCATTAGCCTTTCTTGAAAGGAGTAGTGGTATGGTTGCAAGAATAACCTCCATTTGTGTGGGAATCAGCCTGATTTTGTTAACTGTTGGAACGACGGTGTCTGTCGCCTCGTACTGCGGGCCAGACCCCGGCTGTCCACCCGTCAAGGTGCAGGTCCGTGGACCAGGCATGCCTTGCGGCGTGCCGGCGATGGCCGGACCAAGGCCTATGCCCGGAATGGCAAGCTGCCCTCCGCCTTGCCCTCCGCAGCAAATGTGCCCTCCGCCATGTCCGCCACCTTCGTGCGCTCCGCCTCCATGCCCGCCGCCAATGTGCGAGCAGAGGGGATGCTTTAATCCGTTGAGCTGTGTTTTTGACCTGCTCGCCTTACCGTTCAGGATTTTCGGTTGGGGATCGGGTGGTTGCGAGCAGCAGGCTTGTGCTCCGCCCTGTATGCCGATGCCGAGCTGTGCGCCTCCGTGCCCTCCCGTGGCCAAGGTTAAACCTCCGAAAGGTGGTTTTCGCCCCATGATGCCTTATTAATGATATTTCCGGGGCTCGTAGATCAATTTAATTGACTTGGCGGCTGCGGCGCATGAACCCTGGACCGCAACCGCCAGCATCAAAGGGGCTTTTCGGCAAATGTTGTTGCCGGATTAGGTTGTCACGCCGGGCGGATTCTTCCCCCGGCGTTTACTCGTGGCAGAAACAGTCGTTTTCCGCAAAGTGCATATAGGCAAGAGTTTCCGGGGAGGACGTTTCTTGCAAAAACGCCCTCCTCAGACTCCCACAGGCGCTAACTTTAACATGCGAAATTTCGCTTTCATACTCCCCCTCTCCCCTCCCCTCTCCCTCGCCAGGGAGCAGGCAGGGTTTACAACATCCCCCCTCCGCTTGACGGGAGGGGGAAGGGGGACGGCGTGCCATAACTTACTGAAATCACGATGCCGTCGATAAAACACAAGTTAGCGCCTGATGCGGTGTCGGTCACCGTCAGCAGAACGCGGGCATCTTTCAAGAAGCGAGTTCCCGGAATTCTTCCTCCTTCTGGATCTTTGCCCTGAATTTTACTGTTGATCAGACGATAACCGTTCGCTTGATAGTTTCCACCGCGATTTTGGGATCATCGGTTATTTGAAATAAGTTCAGAGCGTCCGGATCAATATGGGAGTATTTTTTCAGCATAGTATTCCTGATCCAGGAAACCAGATCTTTCCAATAATCTTTGCCCAGCATAATTACAGGAAAAGGTTTGATTCGATGAGTCTGAATTAGAGTCAAAGATTCAAACAACTCATCCATTGTCCCGAACCCGCCGGGCAGAATCACGTATGCGACAGCGTATTTCACGAACATCACTTTTCTTATAAAAAAATAACGAAATGAAACTTTGATATTTGCATAGGGATTCGCTGCTTGCTCCTTCGGCAATTCTATACATAGCCCTACGGATTTGCCGTGCGCCTCGGAAGCCCCCCGATTGGCTGCCTCCATTACACCCGGGCCTCCGCCGGTAATCACTGAAAAACCTGCTTCGACGAGCATTCGACCAAGGTCGCGGCCCACATTGTAAACCGGGTCGCTTTCCTTTACCGAGGAAGATCCAAATACCGATACTGCGGGATATATCGTGGAAAGTGCTTCAATCCCGTCGACAAACTCGGATATTATTCGAAAGATCCGCCAGCTTTCCTGGACATTGATATCATCTATTGGATACTGATGCGCCATGTGTGTTTCCTCATCCGGCTCAAGTGTGTCGATAATGCTTAATAAGGAGCGTGAGATACGCGCGAACAATGCGGATTGTAGGCTTGGTTGATTTCCGTGTCAACGAAACTACATATCATTTATTAGCAGCTCGAAATCCATGCAGGTCAATTTCTTCCCTTTCGGCACTCGGAAGTTTCACCGCCATTGCCAAAAAAGGCCTCCGTGAATAACTATGTGTAATTAGAGAACGTTCATGGAGCGACGAAAATATGGCGAACCAAGTCCAACAGCGAGCTTTGAAGCTAATTCTAGGTGAAAGTGCAGCCAAGATCCAAGAAGGCCGTTGTGAAGTCGGCGATACGGAGAAATCCGATGTGGAGCTTCTTGATGCCTACTCCAACGCAGTCATCACAGTGGTGGATGCGGTAGGACCCGCTGTCACCAGTATTTCGGTAGAGAAGCAGATGCGAGGAACCGAGCTCGAACAACTGGGCGCAGGATCGGGCGTTGTTATTGCCCCGGACGGCTACATTCTTACCAACGATCATGTTGTGCACAATGCGAAACATTTAACCGTGACACTTACTAACGGTACGACATTGGGTGCCACGGTTGTGGGGACCGATCCGGCCACGGACCTCGCCGTGATCCGAGCAGACGGCGCAAACCTTCCTTATGCAACGCTGGGTAACTCAGCGTCTCTGCGTGTCGGGCAGCTGGTGATCGCTATCGGCAATCCCTTCGGCTTTCAGTCCACTGTGTCAACAGGAGTGGTGAGCGCTCTGGGCAGAAGTTTGCGAAGTCAACAAGGACGGCTTATCGAGAATATTGTTCAGCACACTGCGCCTCTCAATCCGGGAAATTCCGGAGGGCCGCTGGTCGATTCCAGGGGACGCATCGTTGGCGTTAATACCGCGATAATCATGATTGCGCAGGGGATTGGATTTGCCATATCGTCAGACACGGCCAAATGGGTCGTGTCACAATTGCTGGTGCACGGTCGCGTGCGCCGCGGGTATCTGGGTATTGCCGCACGGCAGCGTCCAGTGAGTCGCCGATTGCTCCGATTCCACGGCATTAAAGGGGATGTGGCCGTGGAAGTTGTTTCCGTTGCGAGCGACAGCCCTGCGGAGCGCGGAGGCGTGCAAACCGGCGATCTTATCGTTGCCATTGGCGGGCAGGCAGTGTCGAGTGTGGATGATCTTCACCGATTTCTTTCAGAGGGACTTATAGGCGAGTTGGTGAACCTCAGCCTCGTCCGCGGGAAAGAGAAGCTCGAAGTGAAGGTTGCGCCAATTGAAGCGGAATCCTTGCAGCAGTGATCTTTGCAAACGGGTGCTTTCGGACTCTTTCCTGAGACTGGAGACCGGAATCACCACAGCTAGTTCTTTAGAAACTGCATCGCCGTCAGTACGCGACGGTCATACGGCGGCGGACAAAACTCGGCTTCTCCACCTCATCAAGAAAAGCTATTGCCAGATCCTCCATAGAGATGCGGCTTTCTCCTTTCTCGTCGGTGAGAAGTTGGTCGGTTCCAGTGCGGTACTTGCCGGTTCGTTCACCTGGTTCAAGCATAGCCGCGGGGCTTATGTAAGTCCAGTCGAGGTCAGCCGTTCGGTACACGTCCAGCGCATCTCGATGAGCGATCGCTATGTCACGCCATGCATTAGGGAAGCCCGGCGTGTCCACGAGTTGGACCCCAGGCGCCACCTCGAGGCTGCCGGCCCCTCCTCCTACTAACAGTCGGCGGACCCCTGCGCGTGTCAGCCCGTCAATAAGGGCGCGAGCAGCCTCCACGACAAGATCCGGCCTGCTACTGCCGGTGGGTCCGACTGCGCTGATTACCGCATCATGACCCGTCGCGACAGCGGCGACGCGCGCGGCATCGCATACATCGCCGGTCACAGCAGTCAGACGCTCCTCGGAATTCTGAAGGCGGCCCGGATCACGCACCACTGCTGTGACCTGATGCCCCCGCTCCAAAGCCTCCCGGACGATCCTCCTTCCGAGCCTGCCATTGGCGCCAAAAATTATTAGTCTCATGCTATGTCCTCCTTCGTGAAATGCCGAGTTCCAACAGGGCTGTTCAGTCCATTCTTGGTTCTTGGAGCATTGCTCCACGAATCTTTGTGTGATAACTTAATACTAAGGATTTTTGTGTCAAGTAGGCACAATTTTGTTTGATAGTATCATAAAGGAAACTATTGAGGCCCCAGAATGAAAGAGGGGAGCTTCTGCCCAGTCACCAGGACTATGTCTGTAATCGGAGGAAAGTGGAAACCGATTATTATGTGGACTGTTCGCGGCGGCACGAGACGATTCGGTGAAATAAAGAAGATGATCCCAGGCATCACCCAAAAAATGCTCACACAGCAGCTCAGAGAATTGGAGCGTGACGGGATCATAAACCGGAAAGTGTACCCCGTTGTTCCGCCTATGGTTGAATATTCGTTGACTGAATACGGGCGAACCTTAACACCAATCCTTGATGCAATGGCAGAATGGGGTGCAGGTCACAGAGATTCAGGCGCCTCACGGAGATAGTGACGGTTGCGAGGGAATTTTGGGGCCACGGCTTGGAATGATAGGGCCTCGGTTGCTCTTGAATCATGACCAATCGGGGATCACCGGATACAACACTCTCAGTAAGGCGATTTCGAGAACAGCCGAATAATGAGAACTGTCATTTCTAGGCCCTATCCCCTGCCCTATCCCCTCCCCCCTCAGCGGTGGGTCCACCTGTCACAGCGGGCTCTGACGTCCACGCACCCTTACCGTGAGAAACAAATGGGGCAAGAAATCTTTTTCTTTTTCCCTACACCTGGGGAGTGATACAATAATCTATATGTTTATCCTCATTTAACCGATTATTGCTCAAAAGGAACTCTGTTACGACCGGCAGGCGCTCACGAAAGAAGATTACCGGCCGGCTCGTGACATGGGAATGGGCAGGTGAACCAAGTCTGGCCCAAAGATAGCAGCTATACTCACCCCCCCCACTAGAGAACGATAGCGTACGACAACATGTCGAGTTCACTTATGCAAAATTTTGTTATTCAATGTCGGCGCAGATCAGCTACTCTAAAAATCGAAGCTTCAATCCGTGCCCTGCGCATCGATTACCTATTGCAGCGGGACTGCAAGACCTCCATTTGCGAGGGTGATCCGCTGTAGAAGGTGTGGCCCCTGACCCGCTGGCGGGATTCAGTCGCCGACCAAACATATAGAAGCGGCAGAGATGAGGTGGTTAAGGTACGGCCTGCAGGAGGTAGCAAGTATGGTCTCGAAAAGGCAGGACCAAACAACAGTGCCGAACAGACGACTCTTTCACTCCCTGGGTTCAAAGATTGTCGCAAGCTTCGGGATACTGTTCGTAGCGGTACTCACCATAAGTGGCTTTCTCCTGGTGTTTGGAATTCCGTTCACGGATTTTGTCGGATTCTATGGTCGCGAACGTGATGAGGTGTTTCGCAGCCTGAGTTTGACAGCAGATCGCAAGAAGGAGCGCTTTGTTTCGTGGCTGGCGGAGCGCAAGAAAGATGCCAGATTCATTTCAGACACAAGCCTCGCAGAGTCTTCCGTGAAACAGTTGCGTGACAGAATTCAAGAAGATCAGCGGCGTGGAACGCCGCCCGATTTAGTAAATCTCGAAAGCTACAAAGCTCTTGATGAGTATCTCCAGATGGTATTCGGAACGTGGTCAGCCTATCACAGAATACAGGTGGTGGATAACAAGACAGGCGTGATCATGTATTCCACAAGCGCGACGGAGGTAGGCAGCCGGATTTCTGAAACGGGGGGTCTAGTCAAGGCAATATACGCCCCTCAAGGCATATCAGTTGAAATGTTAATGTCTTTGCCGGCGGCTGAGCCTGACCTGATTATCAATTCCATTATTCCTAACCGCTTTCCAACGGATGACGATAACGACATCGCGACAGGCGTGCTCCGGCTATTCATACGTACGGATGAATTTCTAAAACCGCTACTCTATATAGGAGAGGGTCTAGGGCAAACTGGTGATATCGGTACTTGTAGACCAGGGCCAAAGAATCTTGATGCCGATTAAGTACCCGCTTCCGGATGGATCTGCCGCCAAAATCTTGGAGTATCAGATCAAGGCAAAGCCTGCGGAATTGGCTGCTAGAGGGCATGACGGAATAACTCTGGCTAAAGACTACCGCGGCGTCCCGGTTCTGGCCGCTTACAGAAATATCATGGTAACCCCCGACGTGAGCTGGGGCCTTGTGGTGAAACGTGACAAATCAGAGTTATTCTATTCCGTGTGGCAGCGGCTAATCTATTCTCTCGCCATCGGTCTGGCAGCCATGTTGGGAGGGCTGGCATTAATAGCAGTGATGACGAAAAGGATCTCTAGACCTCTTATGACTCTGTCCCGAACTGTAAGTGAGATAGAAGCAGGCAACTACAGCGCTCGCGCCGGTGTGGAGAGTTCCGACGAAGTAGGCGACCTAGCCAATGCCTTCAACTCGATGATCGAACGTGTGGAGAATTGGCACAGAGAGATGAACGAAAAGGTGAGAGTCCGCACATTAGAATTGAATGATCTCAACCAGGCTCTCAAGGTGGAAATGGCCGAACGAGAGCAGGTGACGGAGGAGCTTCGACGTAACGAGGCGGAGCTGAAGAGCATTTTCAAGGCCGCACCTGTAGGAATTGGAGTAGTTGCCGATCACATTATTACAGAAGCCAATCAAGGTCTCTGTGCTATGACGGGGTATCCAGACAGGAACTGTTGAACCAAAGTGAGCGGCTCCTTTACCGGACGGAAGCGGAACACGAAGTTGTCGGACTGGAGAAATATAGACAGATCAGCGACAAAGGGACCGGCACTCTTGAGACGGTCTGGCGGCGCAAAGACGGGGAGATCATCGATGTGCTCCTGAGTTCTACACCGCTTGATGCCACTGACACCTCGCTGGGCATAACGTTCACGGCCCTGGATATTACCGACCGAAAACGCTCCCAACGCTACTTAAGCGAAGCCCGAGAGCAGTGGGTGCGGACCTTCGACGCCATCCCGGATCTCGTTGCAATTATAGACAAGAACAAGCGGATCGTTCAGGCCAACAGAGCACTGGCGGAACATCTCGGCTTGCCGAAGGACCAGCTTTCCGGGCAGCCTTGTTTCGGATTAGTCCACAGGACTAACGGTCCACCAGCATTCTGCCCTCACACGCAAATGGTTCAAGATGAGAAAGAACATGGCGTGGAAATGTATGAAGAGATCTTGGGGGGATTTTTCTATGAAACGGCCTCTCCTCTCTTGGACTCTAAAGGTAACCTAAGGGGCTGCGTCCACGTGGCCAGGAATATCAACCAACAGAAACGGACAGAGGAGGCGCTTCGCCAATCCGAAGAAAAGTACAGATTGATGTTCGAGTCTTCTCCTCTGGGGGTTTTCCATTTCGACAACACGGGGACGATCACAGCGTGCAATGATAACTTTGTGGCGATAATCGGATCTTCTCTCCAGAAATTGATCGGGCTTAATACAGTCCGAGATTTGAGGGATACGAAGATGATAGCCGCCATCGAGGAGGCCCTTTCAGGAAACCTCGGGCACTATGAGGACTCCTACACTTCCGTCACAGCCCGGAAGACGACCCCCGTAAAATGTGAATTCGCTCCCATAATGTCTCAAAAAGGTACGGTCCTCGGAGGTATTGGCATTGTGGAGAATGTTACCGAGCGTAAAAGGGCGGAAGGGGCTCTAAGGAAAAGTGAGTAACTTGTACCGTAGCGTGATCGAAAACATCGAGGACGTGTTCTATCGTTCGGATGCCGAAGGTAGGCTGCTCATGGCGAGCCCTTCCGGAGCAAGGCTCTTTGGATATGATAGTGTTGAGGAGATGATCGGCCTAGCCCTTGACTCATTTTGGGTCTATCCAGAGGGACGGCAGAGGCTCATTAGTATCGTAAAGGAACAGGGGAAGGCTACCGATTTCGAGGGGGTGCTCAAGAGAAAAGATGGATCAACATTTGTGGCGACACTGTCCACCCACTTCTACCGAGACGACAATGGGACAATACTTGGAACAGAAGGCATCATCCATGACATTTCCGATCGCAAGCGCATCGAAGCGCAGCTCCTTCAGTCTCAGAAGATGGAGGCTATCGGAACCTTGGCTGGGGGTATAGCTCATGAAGTCAACAATCTATTGCAAGTAGTGCTCGGGCATGCGGACATGCTTCTTATGAGCAAGGGAATGGACGAGAAATTCAACAGATCACTCGAAACCATCCGCATGACCGCACGCAATGGAGCAGACCTGGTAAAGCGCATCCTCACTTTCAGCCGTAGGGCTGAACCGGAGAAGAGCGCTGTAAACCTTACTGAAGCAGTACGGAAAGTAGAAAGAATACTTCGACAGACTATCCCCAGGATGATCCACCTTGAGATGGTTCTCGAAGAAAACCTGAGAATGATAAGCGCCGATCATTCGCAGGTAGAGCAAATTCTGTTGAACCTGGCGGTAAATGCCAGAGATGCGATGCCGGAAGGAGGGAGGCTCGTCTTCGAAACGAAGAATGTCACGATCCGCAAGGAATTTTGCCGAACCCACCCTGAAGTCAAACCTGGAAAGTATGTGCTATTGACCGTTTCGGATACCGGCCAAGGAATGGCGAAAGAAACCTTGGACCGCATCTTTGAGCCCTTCTTCACTACAAAGCAGCCTGGGAAAGGAACCGGTCTCGGGTTGTCGATGATCTTCGGGGTCGTGAAGAGCCACGGCGGAGACATAACTTGCTACAGCGAGGTCGGTGTAGGCTCAACCTTTAATATCTACTTCCCTGCGTCAACAGAGGACCTTCGTCCCGACGACACTGCAACCACGATCGAGATGCCCGCTGGTGGAACAGAGACGCTGCTCCTCGTGGATGATGAAGATGCCGTCCTGACTCTGGGAGCAGAAATGTTGGAATTGGCGGGTTACACTGTGCTGACCGCAGCGAATGGACAAGAGGCGCTGGAAATCTATCAGAATAGAGGTAATTCTATATCGCTGGTTATTTTGGATCTGGTCATGCCTGGGATAAGTGGCCGGAAGTGTCTTGAAGAGCTGCTCAAGATGAATCCCAACGCCAAGGTGTTGATCGCGAGCGGATATGCAGCCGACGGGCCTGCCAAGGAAGCTCGTGAAAGCGGGGCGGTGGGTTTTGTCGGTAAGCCGTTCGATATGAAACGGATTTTGCTGGCAGTCAGGAAGAGCATTGATGGAGCCTCCACCGAATGATTATGGGGTCAGCTCTTGAAATGACAGGGTCTCTTAATGGGTGACCCCTTCCCGTACCACCCTTCGCGTCTTAGGGATATCGGGGTACAGCGATTAGTTTCCCTGATTGTCAGGCTTAATCTTATACGGCCGTCGTTTCTGTCGCTGCTGGGCATGCCTAATCTCAGCACGTAGCCTGTTCAAAGCCCGTTGTTGTCTCTCTAGTGCCTTCATCCTTTCATGATGTTGGAGGGCCTGCTGCCGCAACTCGGCTGCTCGTTGTCTTGCTTCCGCCTCCGACTTTGCAGCTTTCTCCGCCTCTTCTGCCTGAGCTTTCAAATACGAATCTATCTTATCTTTTTCACTCTCAGTAAGACGTCGAAAAACTTCTGCTCGTGTGTACTTGTCCTGATCCTTTAGGAGAAAGCGCAAACAGCTTTCGAATCCTTCCTCAGTGCATCTTTTTTTGAACGCAACCGTTACGGAGTCGTAATAAGGTGCTTCGGCATATTGGGCAAAAGTTGGATATGTGCACAAAAAGAATCCGCCCACCAGGACCATAACAACGAGTCGCTTCATAGTGCACCCGCGGTAATACCGACATGATTTGATTTTAACAAATATATCTGCCCCCCCAGGGGGCTCCGGTCTCCTGTGTATTTTATCATATATAGCGGCCACCGCTGGACTCCTGGACGCTCAATGTGGTCCTTTTGTCCCTATTACCTTTCCTCATGCAGTTTTGGTGAATTTTTTGTGACGAAACCGGCCTCCACCCTCTCGCTTTGGGGGACCTTATGACTTCACCCCGATCGTCGATTCTGGTTCGTCTGGTGAAGCCGGTGTTGATTTGAGGGAGTACTTGCGCTCGTTATACAGGGCATCAAGGAAAACCTGAAACATGTTACCCCGAAAGTACTGCTCTGCCTGATAATGATAGCGCCGCTCCGCAGCCCACTCCTCGACCGTGGTCAGCCCGATGAGCGCCTTGGCTCCGCTGAGTAGGGCTATTTTAACATGGCCGGACTTTCTGGAACGCCTCAGCCATTCAAGAATTAGTTCGTTACTGTGTTCGTCCAAGGGAATCACTAGACAGGAACCCCCTCTTCTTGGACTTCCCGGTAGATCCTCCGCACATGCCGGGCCAAGCCGGCCGGAATCAACGCCCTGGCAAGAGGATACCGGATGTGCTCCATCAGGTTTTGCCTGGAAAACCCGAAATTGAGTTTCCGGGTTACAGGGTCAAATATATCACTTGCGGCGGACCAATTCATTGAAAAAAACAGGTCGCGGGAAGAGGATTATGAAGGGCAATAGTTCGTCCGCACATGATGCGGTAGTTTAATTTTGGATTCGGATTGATCTAATTGATAGGAGAGGCGATTCCTTTTGGGGAACAGATCAGACCGCTCCCCTCTGTTTCATCGTTCTCCCAAGGTTCATCGGTTAGTCGAATAGAGCAATCAGGACGTGCCTGAAAATTCACTACAGTGTTATCGGAAAACTGATTTCGGGAACAGCCGATTCTGAGAACCGCCTTTTCAAGATCCCATAATAGCTATGAGGAGCCACAATGCGCTCCAACCCAGCCATCAATAGACAGTAACACTCTCCCCCGGCCCTTTCACGAATTAAGTATGGTGTACCCTGAATTCTAGGATAGTTGCCTGAATCCTTTGGATCTGTTCCGCATCAAATCTATTCAAATAGATTTCTAGAGGGCCGAAGCTGTGATCGGGCCGCAAGAGGAGGAAAGCAAATGTTTAGAACATCTGTTTGGATTGCGTTAATGACGACTGCAGCCCTCGTCGTTTTCATTGTGGCAGCAGCAGATCATGTGTCGGCCAGGTGTGTGGACCAATATAACAGGTGCATGAATAGTTGTGCTACTAGACCTGATGGGCATGACGGCAGCCCTCGTGCGGCATGCATAGGCAAGTGTGGTCTCAAGTTTGTTGGTTGCGTCGGACCTGGAGTCACATCCGGTGGTAGTGAGGCGCTGGGAACGTTCCCGACAACCCCCCCGCCAAAACATGTGGGCGAGCCGCCGGTTAATGTGGGCGTCAATCAACCAGGCGGCGGCACTCCGCCTCCCAAAGGCGTGGTCGGGCTGCCCCCGATTAATGTTGGCACCAATCAACCTCCCGATGGCGGCGGAAGCTCACCACCAAAAGGGCCAATTGGCCTCAATCCCCCTAATCCGGTTGGGGTCGAGCTTCCCGGCGGCGGCAGTGGGTCTGGCGAGACTATATACGCCAAGGGTGGCATAGTGAAGCCGCCGGTTGTCACAACCAGCCCGATCGGGCTTACCACGACAACGCTACACGACGAAAAAGGCAATTCCATCAGTACCGACCACCGACCCTGCAGGAAAGATTCTAAGTAAGACGACGACGATGCTCGACCGCACGGGTAGTACCGCAAGTATGACCACCGACGGGAACGGAAAGCTCTTAAGCATAACGACCAAAACGCCGGACAGCGAAGGCCATTATACCTCTGTTACCAGGGACAGGTTTGGAACAGTCTCAAGCAGTACTGTCTATGACGGCACGGGCAAAATCGTGTCCCAATCAGCAAAGATAATGACCTCGACAACCGGGACAGGCGGGAGTTATAGCGCCGGCAAGGGTCATGAGAAAGTTTTTCTAGAAGAAGGCTCTCAAAAACACAAAGAAAAGGGTATGAATGAACTTTTTCATGAAGACAAGCAGAAGCTAATACCAACACCCTTTCTAACAGGTAAATCGTAAGTGAGGGAAATTGGTCATTGAACGCAGTCTATCGGGATCATTCTCTAGTGCCATAAGTTCTTGACACAGTGCTTGTTCGACCTCATCCAGGGATTTGAATGCGGCATTTGGCATGGCCTTTTCCCGGATTTCTTCCCAAATGTGCTCTACGGGATTGAGTTCCGGGCTGTGAGATGGTTGAGCGATAAGCCTTATATTCTCTGGGATTTTGAGGCGCTTACTCGTGTGCCATGCCGCTTGATCGACGATCATGATTACGAAAAAGTCTTTAAAATCCTGGGAAACATGATGAAGGAATATGTTCATCATGTGGATATTGACAAAGGGAAGAATCAGAGCGGTCATTTTCCCCAGGGCCGCACACACGGCTGCGAAGACGTACACGTAATTCCTCACAATTTGTCTGGGAGCCACAGGCCGGATACCCTTCGGTGCCCAACATGGTCTATGTTGATTTATGCGACCAAATCGGCCTTCATCCTGAGGCGCGAGGACTACGGGTCTGGTGTCTTGTGGATCTCGTTGCGCGACTATAGCCTTTACCTGCTCGGGGAGTTTTTTTTAAATTCTTCCTGTACTTCTCTTTTTGCATCGACATGACGAGGACGCGGCATCACTTTGCGCCATTCGTTTCTATCCAAAAAACGGTAAATCGTGTAATGACCTATTGGATGCCCCACATATTCTTCCAGGGCCACCTTAATCTCGGCAACAGTGGCTATTTGTCCTGTTTTTGCCCGTTCAAAAAACGGCGTTAAGAATTCTTTTTCCTCTTCCGGGCTCATCAATTCGTTTCTTCTCCCTCCCTTGCCCGGACCACATAATGCATCAAGGCCAAAACGGTTATACGTGGAAATCCAGTTGTGAACCGTCTGTAAGGCTACTCCACAGTGAATTGCAATCTTCTCAGCGGGCCGCGGATCAACGGAGGCATTCCAAATTACAAGTAATTTGCGGGTATGCCATCCGTCCTTACAACGATCAATGCGCGCTGCAAGTTCATCAGCTGACACATGCTCTATTGCTTGTGTTACTCTTGCCATATCCACCTCCCCAAATCGGGGCAGGTGATAACATAAAACGCGAATCAACGCGAGATAAACTTACTCGTGTGAACGGGTTCTGGTATAAATGCCCAAAACTGGGGTTCAACTTCCGGGTCATCCAGCTCTCCTGCCCCAAGTCATCCTCAAGGCAGGCATAGGTAGGACGCAAGTTTTCATTGTTGATCAAACGCAAATATTTGACCGTGACTACTTCAATTATAGCTTCGAAACTGATAGGACTAATGCCAGGGCTGAGCCACAACACGCGCCAACCCGGCCATCAATAGACAGTAACACTCTCCCCCGGCCCTCTCACGAATTAAGTATGGTGTACCCGGAATTCCGAGGGCATTAGGCAAGGTACTGTATTTTGCAGAGCAAGCGAAGAGCTTTGTGGCCATACCTTTGCTTATTATTGAGGCGAAGTCATAGACCACATTTCAGTCTTCTATGATCGCATCACAGAAGCTCATTCTGCCTTCGACGCCCTGAAATCTACTTAAGAACTCAGAAGCCCGCACGGATTATTCGCCTTAACAGCTCGGAATTAAGGGACTCCTAATGAAGTCTGTAATTATCGCCTACCGCTCGTTTTTGAAAAACCGCTTACGATCAAAGATATTGACATACCTTTTTTCTTGACCTCTTCTGAAGCGGAGAAAAAGAACTCTGCAATCAACTGTACGCTATTTTCTGTCACTGCCGCTTTCCCCCCAAGCCTGCATCAGAAAATGCAATACGTTCGTTCTGTTAAGCCTGAGAACGTAGTCAAGGGATTCATGGACGGCGAAAGGAGTGTCTCCGCTAAGCAAAGTGGAGTCGAAGTCTCATAGAGGAAAATTGATTAGGTTCATTATGAATCGAACCTCTCACGAACGCATCTATACGTCCAGGGGCAGAGATCCCCAAAGATTGATCAGAGAAGAGGTTTGAAATGAAAACAGCATTGTATATCATGATATTGTTGGTAGCATTGGTTATGGTCCCGATCCTATCCAATGTCGTCATGGCCCAGGCCGCGTCTGATCGTGAGACCTGTTTAGAAAGCTGTGGATTGGGGAGACCTTCACCTCTATCTCCACTTTCACCTTGGGGAGTGAATAGCAGTGCCTGGTCCAATTATTATATTAAGTGCGTGAACAGATGCGAAAGCCAGTTTTCGAGTGAAGCTGGCAGGAATACCGAAAAACTGGAAAGGAAGCTAAGGAAGCGTGACCAAGCGGATTAAATTGGAACAACCGGATTTAGGGGACTCTACCGGTTAAACGTGGTGATTCCGGCATTACAAAATCAACGATAACGAACTGGATGGCAATGGTCGCAGCGGGTTGCCCAGAATTAACCGATTCCGTCCGGGCAAGGCCCAGTATGCAGCAGGAGTTGATAATGTGATCCATCCGGGTGTTAGTCTCGAAATTACCAAGACAGATGAGATAGAGGGTGAAGGGCTTCATGCTAAATCTGATGATGATTGCCTCAGCTATGCGGAAACCTGTAGAAAGATTCTTGTGTTTCTGGTCAATCAGGTGACCGCAAGTAAAGCACGATCAAAAGAATTCACCGAGGGTATGAAGACGCTTCTTGCTAAAAAGAGCAAAAAAACAAGCCAACAATGACCTGTAACTCTCAAACTGATCCACTACTGTTAGGTTTCAAACCGCAAAGTATTTGAACCCAACTCCGAGAAATGCCGGCGGTACGGCCAGCCTTTTCCAATTCTCGAACCGAGAATGGCTAGAGTTCCATTTTTTCGATAAGAAAAACAGCACAAGGGGCCGCCGGGGTTTTTGAGTCGATTATCGATTTTTAAGCCGCTCAGGGCATAGGGGGAAGTTGTCTCACTCACGGCAGGTTTTTGCGGAATCCTGACATACCTTATCTTGAGTTTCTGAACCGCCCCCAAAAAAATTACCGAATTAATCGTACGCGCAAATGAAAACCCCCGAAAATTTACTGACGATTTACTGACGCCATTTTCGGGGGTCCGCTTGACTGATTCTCAATAATAACAGTTGGTTAAGTGGTGGCGGTGCAGGGACTTGAACCCCGGACACTGCGGATATGAGCCGCATGCTCTAACCTGCTGAGCTACACCGCCATAACCTGAAAAGATAGCATCCATCGGATCCAGGTGTCAAGCTCCTGTAGCGGCAAACGGCAAGCTTTCGGTTAGGACCGGCCAAAGATTGTCATTGCGAGCGGGGCGAAGCAATCTCCCAAAGCTTCGGGGATTGCCACGGCCTAACGGCCTCGCAATACCGAGTCTACACCACGTCTAACTGAGGCATCACCGGCAAACGGTTTCCTAAAGGTCCGGATTGTCTAGTCCGGTTCATGGCAAGATTTCTATTCATGCGGGCGGGCACGATTGATCATCTGTGGCACTTCGAAAAGCCGTTATTAGAGGTTGATGTAGAATCTAGCCACCGAATTCACCGACTCTGCTTATTCGGCTCAATCCTCTGCGGACATTCCTCACATTCCGAGGGTTCTTTCTTTTTTCCCATTAGTTTTTGCATTTGGGTCAGATTGTTCAGAGTCTCAGTTACAACCGGATGATCGGCTTCAAGCGCCTTGACATATATGGGCAGTGACCGCTTATACAAAGGCTCGGCCTCTGCGTACTTCCCCTGTTCCCTGTAAACCTCCGCCAAATTATTCAGAGCAGCAGCAACATCGGGGTGGTCCGGTCCAAGCGTCTTTTCTATTATGCTCATTGATTTCTTGTACAGCGACTCAGTTTCGGCATACTTCCCTTCCGATCTGTACAGCTCCGCCAAAAAATTCAGAGATACGGCAACATTGGGATGGTCCGGTCCGAAGGTATTTTCGGCCGTCTCCACCGATTTTTCAACAATCTTGATTGCTTCGGCAGATTTCCCCTCGCGGCATAGCTTTACCGCCTGCTGATTCAGCTCAGTCCATCTGTCCTGTTGGGCCGAGGCAGCAGTCGCAATAACAACACCCGAGGCCAGCGCTATGAACAGTTTCCAGTGCCACATCGATCATTCTCCTCCCCAGCATTTCACCGCAATTTTCACACAAGAATCATTATTTTGAAAGCATTCACTTAGTAAGGTACTCTTGGTACGACCCGCACGGAGAGACTGTCTCAAAATTACCCAATCTGCCGAAATTGTAGCACGATGCAGCACTAGGGGCAGATTTCAAACCTGCCCGATCTTGGGAAATCCGACCAAGGGCGGGTTTCAAACCCGCCCCTACAGCGGCTGTCTGCTACCCCCTCGAATTGCATAGGCATTGCGCCGCCTGCTGGGATCCATCTCTGCATTGATATCGTGGCACGATTGGCGTCGCGACCGAAATTCTGAGACAGTCTCCGGAGCCGGCCGCTTCCAATCACTATATTGACCCTGCGTAATCGCATGCAGGCCGATCGAAACCAATCAATATTCTGCACATCTTGAGAATCGGCACAAACGATGATTAGCAGTTATGGTGCTTGACCGGCGGGCATGCGGTGTAGTACGTTCGAAAACGACCCTAAGAACACTTTTTCAGACAACATCGTGGCAGGTTAAATTCTCGGAACTCAAGGGAGAACCGGGGCCTTATCGGGTTCAGAGGAGCCACTCCCGGCCTGGTCCTACCCCCGCAGACCGGCAGATGGTGCGATCTCCGCATATTCGAACAAGATGATCCCCAAGCAGAACGTCTTGCTTAACATCGTATATAGGGTGGGCAAACTACAATGAAGACAAAAGAAATAAAAAGAGTGGGAATCTTAGGCACAGGAACCATCGGCGCGAGCTGGGCAACCTTTTTCGCCGGCAAAGGAATTCCTGTCAAAATGTACGATGTGGACACATCCATCCTGGGGACAGGTGTTCGCAAGGCCAAGGAGAATTTGGCGACCCTTGTTGACTACGGCATGCTGGACAAGTCGATGCTCGACCCCGCAACAGAAAATGTACTATTTGCCAACGATCTTCGGGCAATGGTTGAAGACGCAGACTATGTCCAGGAATCAGTTCTCGAGAATTACGACGTTAAGAAAAAAATATTTCATGAGCTGGACTCGTTAACTCCGGCGGATGTGATCTTGGCAAGCAGTTCTTCAGGCCTCCTCATGTCGGAGATCCAGTCAGTTACTGAAAAACCTGAACGTTGCCTCATTGCGCATCCCTTCAATCCGCCTCATCTAGTCCCTTTGGTTGAGCTCGTTCCCGGCCGCCGAACAGATCTTGAATTGGTTCAATTCGTAAAAGGTTTCTTCGAAGGTCTGGGTAAGATTCCTGTGTTGCTGAAAAAAGAAGCGCCCGGACACATTGCCAACCGTCTGGCGGCAGCACTTTGGAGAGAATCCATTGAGATTGTGACCCGTGGTATCGCGAGCGTCGAAGACGTGGACAAAGCGCTCTATGCAGGACCTGGGATTCGATGGGCTTTAATGGGCCAACATCTTATTTACCATTTGGGAGGTGGAGAAGGAGGATACGAGTATTTCATAGATCATATAGGCAAGGCTTTCGGAACATTATGGGAGGACATGCCAACCTGGACGGCAATCTCGGATGAGTCCAAAAAGACTCTTGTGGAAGGCATGAAAGATGCCGTCGGTGATAAAAGTCTCACAGAACTTGCCCAGCTGGCGGGACAAGAAGATAGTGGATTTGATTAAGGTAATATACGAAAAGCCGGGCACTTACTAGTTTCCGTGCTCATTTTCCTGGTTCCCAGGCTCCGCCTGGGAACCCATATCTTCCGGGCTCTGCCCGGTAATATTTGCAATTCTGGGCTATAATGGAGGCGGAGCCTCATAGGCGCTAACTTTAAATGCGAAATTTCGCTTTCATACTCCCCCTCTCCCTCCCCTCTCCCGCCAGGGGAGAGGGTTTCCAAATCCCCCTCCCTTGACGGGAGGGGGAAGGGGGAGGGTGATAACTTACTGAAATCACATGCGCGATAACACAAAGTTAGCGCCTATGAGGCGGAGCCTGGGAACGAGAGAAGTGGCCCGCTAATCATCGAGTGGTTTCATGGCCGCAATGCGAGGCATGGCGTCCAGGCTTAGACCATGAGGTATTTCTTTCTTACCTCTTCGTTGCCCTTGAGCTCCTCCACTGTGCCCTGAAATCGGATCATTCCCTTGTCCATGACGTAACCCCGGTCGCTCAAACCAAGAGCCAGGCCCACATTGTGCTCGCAGATGAGCATGGTGAGTCCCAGCTTCTTGATCTCCCCCAACTGCTCCTCCATAGTCTTGATCACCAGCGGAGCCAGACCTTCACCGGGCTCATCCAGAAGGATAAGCCGGGGGTTCGTCATCAATGTTCTGGCGACGGCCAGCATCTGCTGCTCGCCTCCACTGAGCTGGGTTCCCATGCGTTTATCCAGCACCTCCAGTACCGGGAAACAGGCCATAAATCCGATCCAGATTCCAGATAGCCCCTTCCCTCTCTATCCGACCGATCATAATGTTTTGGCGAACCGTCAGATCCGGAAATATACGCCTTGTATCGGGAACATATCCGATCCCCATCCGGGCAATGGTATAAGGGGGTTTTCCGACGATTTCTTTTCCCAAAAACCGGATGCTGCCAGTCTTGGGCGGTGTCAGCCCGATGATGCTCCGGAAGGTTGTGGTCTTTCCTGCACCGTTCCGACCCAGGAGACAGACCGCTTCTCCTTCCTTCACATCCAATGAGATGCCAAACAGGATATGGCTGGTGCCGTAATAACTATGAATGTCCTTGATTTCGAGCATTTTACGCAGCGCCCCCCAGATAGACTTTTTGAACCTCTGCACTCTCTCTCACCTTTTCGGGGGTTCCGTCTTCAATCAGCATCCCTTGGTGCAGAACGGAGATTCGTTTGGCGACTCCGAAAACGACGGCCATGTCGTGCTCCGTAAAGAGGATGGTCAGTCCTCTCTCCGAAGAGAGCTTCTTGATCAGTCCCATGGTGATCTCTGTTTCTTCGGGGGACATGCCGCAGGTAGGCTCATCCAGCAGCAGCATTTCAGGCTCGGTAGCCACAGTGACCGCTAACTCCAAGTCGTTTCTTATCCCCGTGGGAAATAGACTCGCCCGGAACATCGGCCTGGTCGGCCAATCCAATGTCCTCCAGAATGCCCCAGACCTCTTTCTCGAAGAATTTGCTCGCATTCGAGAAAAACTTGAGCGTGATACCACGATGAGATAGCAACCCCATCAACACACTTTCATAGACCGTGAACTTGGGATAGATACTGGTGATTTGAAATGAGCGAGTTATCCCAAGCTTGCAGCGACGATAAGCCGGCAAATCGGTGATATCTTCTCCCTTGAACAGGACCTTTCCGGAGGTGGCGGGATGATACCCTGTGATCAGGTTAAAGTAGGTGCTCTTGCCTGCTCCGTTGGGGCCGATAATCGCGTGGATGTCTCCCCTTGTTATTTCAAGGCTCACCTCTCGGACCGCATAGAGCCTGCCGAATTCTTTGGATATGGACTGAGTCTCAAGAAACATGGTTCATCTCTTTGCGAACAAGTTTTTCCGTATCTCTTCGATCCTTGAGCGTGTCAAGCGCAAAACCCAAAATCCCGCCTGGCAGGAAGAAGATTATAAACAGAATCAGCGCGCCCATGACAACAGGCCAGTAAACCGTGAATCCCAGGACCCAAGCATGGAAAAAGGTCATCACGAATGTGCCCAAAACAGGACCCAGAAAGACAGAGGGGCCTCCCAAAATCGCTGCCATTACCGGCTCACCCGATTTGATCCAGGTGAGATAGGAGGGAGCGACCGAGCGGTAGAACGGGACCCAGATGGCTCCGGCAAGTCCCGCAAGGGCTGCTGCAATTACAAATGCGATCAACTGATACCGGGCGATGTTGATGCCCAGGAATTCGGTCCTCTCGGAATTCTCCCGCATCGCCTGGATGGTGTGCCCGAAGGGAGAATGGATGATCTTCCAGATGACCCACGAAGAAACCAGGAACACGACAAGGATCAAATAGTAATACGCTGATGGCGATTTCAGGAAATCGGGCGGAAACACGCCCTGGATTCCGTCATCACCGCCCGTAACATCATGCCACTTGAAAACGATTGTCCAGATCAATTGACCGAAGGCCAGCGTCAGCACTGCGAAATAAATTCCCCTGAGTCGAACGCAGAAATACCCCACAATCAAGCCGGCAAATGCTGCCAGGAGTACTCCTGCCACTATGCTGAGCCAGAAATTGAACTGCCAGTCGACCATCAGCATGGCGACAGCATATCCACCAAGCCCGTAGAAGGCGGCCTGGCCGAAGGACATCTGCCCCATATATCCGAAGAGCAGGTTAAAACTGATGGCCAGCATGGCCATGACAAGGGCCTCACACAAAACCGTCAGGTAAAATTCGCTCAGGACAGCCGGAGCGACTAGAAGAAGGAGGATGAGAACCACGATCCACCATTTCCCTTTGGCCCAACCCTCATTTCCTTTAATACGATTAGCTTCCATTGTTATCTTTCCGGTCTCCCGAAGATTCCCCACGGACGAATTATCAATACCACGGCCATTACAAGGAAAATGAATGCTAACGCCAGGTTAGGCAAGAACATAATCCCGAAGGCGTACACCTGACCGACGATAAAAGAGCCGAGCAGCGTTCCGGGCAGGCTCCCCATTCCGCCGATGACGACCACAGCAAAACATTCAATGATAATCTCAATATCCATTCCCAAAGCAACGGACCCAAAGGGCGCGGTGACTGCTCCGCTGAGTCCAGCGATCGCGGCTCCCAGCACGAAAACCGCCGTGAAAAGCCATGGAATGGGGATTCCCAGAGCGGATACCATTTCCCGATCGTGGGCTGCGGCCCGGATTATGTCCCCCAAACGGGTGCGGTACACGAGCCACCAGAGAAAGATTACAAGCCCCACTCCCAGGAGAATGATGAAAAAATTGTACGAAGGAAATGGGAAATCGAACAGATCTACGGCACCTGTAAAAGGTTCGGGTCTTGGAATCGAGAGAAACGCACCGCCCCAGCCCCATTTGACCACGTCGGTTATGATCAGGATGATTGCATATGTCGCGAGCAACTGTTCAGGCCACCCTCTGGAATACAGGCGTCTGAGCAGACCAAATTCGATAATCAACCCGACGACCGCCATGATAAGGGCAACGAGAATGGCCGCAATATAAAACCCGAACGTCGGCATCAGGAGGAATTTCCAGACGCTGTAAGAGAGGAAGGCCCCCAACATGTACAGCGACCCATGGGCGAAGTTCAGGACTCTGAGCACCCCAAAGGTCAAGGAAAGGCCCGAGGCGACCAGAAAGAGGAGGGCGCCCCGGGCAATTCCGCTCATAAACTGATTGAACAGCACATCAAAGGACACGGCTTCAGCTCCAATGATAGTGGGTTATCTCTGAACCCCTGTCTTCTTCCAAATCTCCCGAACACTTGCCTCAGGACGAATGACCTGGTCACCCGGGATGCGAGAGAGGTCCTTCCAAATCTTAAAGGGATAATCCGGAGATTTTGCGATCACTCCCTGGTAGCATGGCACTGTTCCCATATGGTCGAGGGCCCGGATCTCGTAAGGTCCTCTCAACATTTCGAACTTCATTCCTTCCAGGGCCTTGATCATGGGCTCGCTGTCGATGGATTTGGCTTTTTCGGCCGCGGCTTTGTACAGATAAAGGGTCTCATAGGCCATTACAGCCCAAGAATCCGGATAAGCTCCTTTATTGGCCTTCTTGTATTTCTCCACGAATTCCATCATCTTTGGATTCGGGTCCATAAAGAAGCACCCTCTTCCAAAAGCCAGGGTACCCTCGGGGGCATCATTTCCGAGTGCCTGAAGCACAGACAGGTCATAAAGGGCAACGAAAGGAATCTTTTGAAAGAAGCCATAAGGCAGGGCCTGCTTGGTGAAGGACACCAGGTCTCCACCAAAGAGGGAACCATGGACTGCATCGGGCTTCTTGGCCATAATCGCGGTGATAAAGGAGGTGAAGTCTTTCTCGCCCAGTTTCGGCCAAGCTTCGTACAAGATTTCCGCATCCGGAACCAGCTTTTTGATCTCATCGGCAAACGCAGTTTCCTCGCGCGACCGAACTCGTAATCCGGACCTATAGTGCAGAACTTCTTTGCCTTGGGAAACTTCTTGTGAAGGTACCGCGTGTTTGCCGTAGCTTCCTGGTAAGTATTGGGGACTATTTGGAAAATGTACGGCGTGAACTTGTCCACTGTTTGAGCCTCAGTGTTGGCGATCCCGGCGATCCTGATAACCTTGTACTCCGAATGGACCACCTGCATAGCCAGACCCACGCCACTGCTGCACGGTCCCATAAGAAAATTCGCCTTTTCCCGAAGGATCAGGTCTTTGACCTCTCTCACCGCCACATCGGTCTTTGCCTCAGTGTCTCGAGTGAAATATTCGAGTTTCTTCCCGAGGATTCCCCCTGCGGCGTTGATTTCGTCAACCGCCATTTTGATACCGGTCATGGCGGATTCCGAGTACATGTGGCAGCCGCCGGCAAAATCGTAAATGGCCCCGAACTTGATGGTCTCCTGGGCAAGGGCGTGCCCGACGATTCCTAGGCCTGCCATCAGCAGAACAGTTAGCGCCAGCGCTGTGACCCTCAATCCCTTACTTTTCATGGTCCCCTCCGTATGCGGTTGTGATGAAAACTGGCAATGAGCACGCCAATTGAAGAACCGATCGGTTCTCTTTTGGTAACGGCTCAACGTCCTAAATTGACAAAGTTATGCGTACCGATTTAACGGACAAAGTTTGTCGCTATTGAAAAAGCCGACGCGAACTGGAATGAAAACACCGCCACAGATGCGGAAACAACGTCAGCCTGGACCATAAAGTCTGTACAACTGAATTGTCAAGCAGAATCTCCTGGAAGCTGAGATTTTCCGGTCCTGCTCAGGGCCGGAGCAACTCCGGTACTGTCATTTTGACGTCGAACATGACAGTTTTACTTCTTCAAAGTGTCTGTCTGCGCAGTCTAATAGGTGAGGACCATGCCGCCGTCAAAAAGAAGGTCTCCACCTATGAGGTATTTTCCATATCGAGAGAATCCAAAGATAAACAGATTCCCTACTTCAATGGGGGCCATCATCTCCTTTATACGGGATGTGCCCATCATGACGTCCCTTACGACCTCTTCCTGGGAAATTCCACGTTGTTCGGCTTGAGCGGGAATCTGCTTCAGGGCCAGGCCGGTTTTCACAAAACCGGTGCTCACCGAAAATGACCTTATCTTGCCTTGTCCTTCGGCTGAAATTGATTGAGAAAGCGCCCGAAGGCCGAATTTTGTTATGTTATAAACCGGTTTATTCATCTGTACAAATATGACCGTGAACGGAGGACATGTTGCCGACGACGCCGGTACCTCCTTTGCTCTTTTTCATGTGAGGAATGCACAGCTTAGACAATAGAAACGGCGCCCTGAGCATGATGTTCTGCATCAAATCATATTTTTCCATAGGGAAGTTTTCTATTGAATCAATGTGCTGAATGCCAGCGATATTGGCCAGGTATTTGATGGATCCCATCTTAGCCGCTTCAGCGACGGCATTCTTTACATCGTCGTCTTTTAAAAGGTCCGTCTTTCGAAAAACCATCTGGCCACCCATTTCTTTGGCCATGTCTTGAGTCTTTTTTCCTTCAACTTCATTTACGTCGAGACCCACAACGAGGAGGTTATTTGCGGCTGCCGCCACTGCCGTAGCTCTTCCAATACCCCCCGAAACTCCTGTCACGACACAGATATTACGGGGATTGAAATTGTCGTCCAGCAGTACGAGGATTTCTTCTGATTTAATAAGAGGTTCCTTGATTTCCATGATCGAAGAAATCTCCCTTCAAAAATTGCGAAAGACTGTTGCAATTCAGAGGCCACAATTGCAAATATTCATTCCGGCTCCCATGCGAATCACAACAAGAGGTGAAATAGCAAGAGGTTGGCTATGGTGTATTTTGTGGATCACATTATTGTTGTTGCATCCTGGGGGTGATTTGGCATAGAGTTTGAGTCTCAATCCGTGTACACCTGTAGCAAATCTGCGACAAGAGAGGTGTCATCATGCCCTTCGAAGCAGCGATCAAGCCTCGAAAAGATGGATCAAGACCTTTATCAGTTAGCCCGTCTGCAACCTCTGACAAAATCCCTGAACTGGACCTGCTTCAACTCATTATCGACAACATTTACCACGGAGTAATGATAACCGATCCTCAAGGATACGTGACTCACCTCAACCGTCCATATGGACACTTTCTCGGGATAGATCCACAAACGCAGATCGGAAAACATTGCACAACTGTAGTTGAAAACTCTCGTATGCACTTAGTAGCCGAGACAGGGAAGGCGGAGATCAATTACGCTCACAGCATCAAAGGGCATGACATGGTTGTCCAGAGGATTCCCATCAAAAGAAACGGACAAGTCATAGCAGTTTTCGGTCAAGTCATGTTCAAAGATGTCCGAGACGTCAGTAAACTTGCCCGCGAACTTACCGTCTTGGAATCGAAAATTCACTTATACGAACAAGAACTGCTCGCGCTTCGATCCACTCGATATACCATGGACAGCATAGTCGGAGTAAGCCGGGCGGTGCGAGATTTGAGAAAAGATGCTTCTAAGGCTGCCGCAACTCATCTTCCTGTGCTAATTTCCGGTGAGTCGGGGACGGGAAAAGAATTATTCGCCCAGGCTATACATCATGCCAGCTCCAGACGTTTGCATGCCTTTGTCCGTATCAACTGCGCCGCAATTCCAAGAGATTTGATGGAGTCGGAGCTGTTCGGGTACGAAGAGGGGGCGTTCACCGGCGCCTTATCCAAGGGAAAACCGGGCAAGTTTGAGCTCGCGCGCCATGGGACTGTTTTCCTTGATGAAATAGGTGACTTAGCACTGGATATGCAACCAAAACTACTGCGAGTCCTGGAAGAAAAAGAACTGGAGCGGGTGGGAGGCACAACCGTTGTTCCTGTCGATTTCCGCCTGATCGCAGCGACGAACCAGAATTTGGAGCAAATGGTCGCTCAAGGCAAGTTCCGGCGAGACCTCTTTTATAGACTAAATGTCATTCCATTGAATATCCCGCCGCTAAGAGAAAGACGAGAGGACATAATGCCGCTCGCGCGAGTTATGCTCCGAGAGATTATAAAAGATACTGTGGGCAGGGAAATCAAGATCGATCCGCAGGCTGAAACGATACTTGGAAATTACAATTGGCCGGGAAATGTGCGTGAGCTTTCCAATCTCCTGGAACGAATAGTCTCTTCTTTAGAAGGTGACACCATTTTCGCTCGTCACATTCCAGCGCATCTTTATGGCTCGCCGAAGGGGGCAGCCCCCCTGGAGGCGCTCATGTTGAAGGATGTCATGGATCGCGCGGAAAAAGAGGCAATTCGGCATGCGCTGGCCGTTTCAAAAGGGAACAAGGCCCATGCCGCCAAGCTGTTGGGAATTCATAGGACACTTCTGTACAAGAAGATCAGGAAGCATGGGATGTCACTTGTACGGGGCGATTGCCAAATGTGTAGCCATTTTGATACATCGCGGCCCGATTAGTTGCATCGCTACATGCAATGGTGTGATTTTCATAATGTATTAATTATTTAGCCGGGCCGGCTTGCCGAGTGTTGTTTGGTAACGTCTTGCTCCTCGTTCCGAGGCTCCAGCCCGGGAACCAGATCATTTTAAACCGGCCCCTACGCAGCCTTGGTTGCCGCCGTACCCGGAACGGCAAGACGCTGCTCCTAATGCAGCGCACTATGCAGGCAACCCATTGGGCCCTTCGGAATCCCCTCATCTCTCACCTGCTCTCTAATGCGCCGAATCTCGGGCAGCAGATCGAAGAAAGCTTCAAGGATTCTCGGATCAAAGTGTCGGCCTTTCCCGTTATTCATTATCGCTATTGTCGCTGGCTCGGACATGGCGGGTCTATAGACCCGATTATTTACCAGCGCATCGTACACGTCGGCAACCGTCACTATTCTGCCGGATTCAGGGATGACATCGCCCGACAACCCATTGGGATAACCGGAACCATCCCATTTCTCATGATGTGCCAGGGCGATTTTCGCGGCCGTTTGCACCATTTCGACACTCGAGTCGCCGAGGATCCTACTCCCTATTTCCGTGTGGGTCTTCATGATTGCGAATTCTTCCGGTGTCAGAATTCCCGGCTTTTTAAGAATGTTGTCCGGAATTCCCACTTTTCCAATATCGTGCATCGCCGCGGCCAGTCTTATATCGTCGGCTGCTTGATCCTTCCACCCGAGGTTTCTTGCCACTGCCGAAGAGTAGAGACCGATGCGCCTGATGTGAGCACCTGTTTCTTTATCCCGATACGTGGCAGTGGACAGCAAACGAAAGATGATTTCCTCCTCGCGTTGCCGGACCTGGGCGGTTCGATCCAGCACGCGGCTTCAAGGGTTCTCTCATATTGCTGACTGAGAGAGGTGAGGCGCTGTCTCTCCAATGCATTGGAAACATTTATTAAAATTTCATTTCTCCTGAAGGGCTTAATCACATATCCGTACGCGCCTAATTGAACAGCGGAAAGAGCCGTGTCCTTGTCGTCGACGCCTGTTACTAGAATAACGGCTGTTCCAGGGAATCGATTTCGAACAAAATCGAGGAGATCCAATCCGGATATTCCAGGCATTAAGACATCGCTGACGAGGAGTCGGAAGTCCTCGTTTTCGAGCTGCCGCATTGCTTGCTCGCCACTAAACGCCGTGGAGCACGCATGTCCTTCGGCCACAAGCCAGCGGGAAAGTATTTCACAAACTGCCGGTTCATCATCGGTTATGAGAATTCTTGAAGTATCATCTTCGGTCGTCGCCATCATCCTTTCTCCTGTTTACGGATTCTGCCCGAATAAAATCATGAGAAGGCTGATTCCGTGCGACAAATCCTCAGTAAAGATCCACATGCAGAGCATGTGGCTTTGCCGTTGGCCCCCTCAGGGGGCCAGTGCCATGGAATTCGGCCCGCCACCTACCCCTGATGCGGTGAACGCTGCCGTCATTCCGGCGAAAGACGGAATCCAGGCATTTTTAATACTGGACCCCGGCCTTCGCCGCGGTGACGGCGCAAGTGACGATTCTCTGACAAGGCTTCAGGAAATCTACCGGCACAGCCTCTGGACGCTGACCACGTGCAGAGCACGTGGGTTTCCACGGCGAACTAAATTCGGGCCGATTATCTCCCGGAAACCGAGTGAGCGGCTCTCCACCGGGACAACCACGGTTGGGGAGAAACAACCTGCTCCGCAAGCTTCTCTTCAGATTCATGAATCGGTCTTGTACATAGTAGAAACCCGTCGTGAAAAAGGACTCAACAGAAATGCCGTGATCGACACAAGGCTTGTCAGTCCGACTCGGTCCAAGACACGATACACCAAACCGCCTGCCCCACAGTCGTGTCTCCATGCGTAATTTTCGACGAATTGGATTTCCCGACAATGATTTGCAACACTATCTACCAACTTCCTTTTGGACAAGTACTGCGTTGACGCCTTGAGGTACTGCGAATTCTCCAAGCTAATTCTTCTCGCCTCTGTTCGTTTGTTTGCACCTAATCCAAAACCCAGCCATGACCAAAAGAGCAGGAAACGGTATTGCTGAAAAATGGTAGCCAACGGGATGGAAACGTGGGGTTCTATAAGGCGATATCTGGAGGGAAACGAGTGCAGACTCTTTCCCGAAGGTTTGAGAATTCTTTCAATCTCATCGAAGACCGCTGGATAGTTCTTTATATGTTCCATCACATCGTAAGAGACGACCAGATCGAAGGAATTGTCGTCGTACGGAATCCTGCAGTCGGAAGGATTGACGGTCGAAAATAGTTGTTCACCCGATCGGCACAGCCCTTCCCTTTGCATCAGTGTATGCACGGCCGACGAAACAGATATGATGTCAGTGCCAAAAGCTTTGTAACCGAGTTTTCTAAAGGCATACACCATCCAACCTTCGCCGCAGCCGAGGTCCAGAATCGAGGCGCTGCCATCCAAAGTGTGACCCAAATCCGCTAGTACGCCTAGAAACAGCCGTGCGTGATCAAATGCCCGCTGAGATTCTTCATTTACCGCAAGGTTCAGTTTCGTTTTCATGTCCGCCTCTCGAGTCTTGCACCTACCGGTAAAACTTGGTCCGATTTTGGTTACTTATATCGATAATCCGGATCCCAGATAGAAACTTGCTGTCCTTTCCCTGTCGGTCGGAGTCTGGAAAAGACCACTCCACAACTGATGCAGGAATCAGGGGAGCAGGGGTTCGTAACATGGCTACACTTTGGACAGAACGCCGGCCTCTCGAAAGCCGATTTATTGGATCGTTCAAAGCGAATGATTCGCTGTTTGCGACTGGATGATGCTTGCACACGCGACACGGGATCGATTTTAGCGGAAGAATTCGAACATAATTCTAGAGATTTATGGATTTGCTCGCTTGGCCTTTGCATATGGCGAATTTCGGAACCACGACCTTCCCTGACGGTTGCTTTATTCGATTGAGGATTCAGTCGGGTAGACAAGCTTTCCGAACTATTCGTTGCCATCTCGCTATGGTTATATTCGAATTCGGTAATCAAACCTTTCTCGATGAGCGCATCGTACACCTCTTTGAGCTGCTTCGAGCTGGGACAGAACTTTTCTATTAGATGGAGATCGTTCGGGGTCTGCCGGAAATAGGCGAGGAACTCCTTTGCTCGAATCAGCTTGCCTGCCGAACACGTGGTAGGCGCTGCCTGAATGTACAATTTATTTTTATCATGTATTTCAGGCATGATACTATACATCTCTAAAACTTGAAGTTCATAATTATATGAACTATATTGATATCTTGTGATCAAGTCATGAATGATCCAGTCTGGGCAGAAGAGCATGCATAGAACATGCCAGGGCGGCTTCCCCTTTTTGGTGAGACGATTATGTTCTGAAACCAAAGACTTAAAAGCGTCAAGAAATCATACGCCGGTTGTAGGGAGAGTTTTTACCTGAATCGGCCCCATGGAATGAATCCCATATAATGGGATCAACCCCATAAATTCTCAACTTATACGGATTCGCTTTTATAAATCCAACTCGACCGGCATCCCGCGTTCTGGGCAGGGCTACCGCTAATGGTGTGGGCCGGCGTCCTTGCCGAACGAGGCGAGTCCTATAATTTTTTTGGCGAATGAGTATTAGGTGATTGCTTCGTCGTATTCACTGCTCGCTATGGCCTCTTCTTTGAAAGCGAATTGATATCAGATTTCGGACCCAGGCGCCGCAAAGGAGTTAGATTGAAGACATGTTTGTCAGATCCAAGGAGCAGACGACGGCAAGGACAAATCAAATTCACACTAATGAGTTTCCGGACGGTGTTCGGTCAAAACTTCCCATTGTTTTATGGCCGCCAATGCTTCAGTTGAATTTGAGGAGTCCAGTAGGTTTTGCAGCAAATGCCTGCTTTGAGCGGCACGACTGGCTAAACTGAGAAGGTAAATCTGTAGGTTTGGTTGCTCTTTTGGGCTGAGCAGCAGGAAAATGAGATTTACCGGTTGATCGGTGGATAAATCCGACATGCCTCTTTTCGCGATTCCCAGGGAAACCACGGGGTTCTGAAGGCCCTCGATCCGCAAATGAGGAAAAGCCACCCCTTCATTGAGAAATGTCGATGACTCCTGTTCTCGCTTCAGAAGCTGTATCAGTACTGTTTCCGGATCGCCCACTCCCACTCCTTTCATTGAGTTTACCAGTCCGCGAAGCACTATTTCCTTAGGCGCAGGCTCATCCCAGAAGAGAATTCTATCAGCAGAAAGCAGAGAACTCAAAACCAGGTGCTGAGCAGGTGCAACAGAGGGCTCTTGTCTCGGCACCTCAACGGGAATCTGGCCGGTCCTTGGTGTTTCCGGTCCAGTTTCCTCGTGAGTATCAAGAATCACTATGGTAACTCCTCTGGCCTGATCGATTAGACGCTCCACGACATTTTTCTTGCCCAGAATTCTTTTCCAGAACGGCAAGCGGCCGGGACTGCCTATCACTATGTGCCCTACCCTGTATTCTCTTACAAAACGCAGGATAGTGTCCACGATGTCCTGACCTTTGTACGTGAAGATCATGGCCCCCAATTGTTTAGCCAGAGTCAGAGTTCCGGAAAGGATGCGCTGAGTATGGAGATCAACTACAGCAGGATCTTCAGAAGGGGTCTGAACGTACAGAGCATACCAATTTCGATTGAGTCTGCCCGCCAGTCGGGAGGCATATCGAAGAAGCATTTCACTATTAGGTCCGCGGGAACTCAGGCATACCATAATCTGATCCGGTGCGGATATTTCTGATTCTTCGACCTGCTCTCGCCTCCTAAGGTCTATCTGTGCCGCAAGTTCCCTTAAGGTGAGCTCGCGGAGGGTCTCAAGATTGGATTCCTTAAAAAAATGATGCCAATGCCGTGGGGATTCGCTCCGGCGGGTAGATTTTGCCTTCCTGCAATCGTTTTCGGAGATCTTCAGGGGTAACGTCCACATTCACTATTTCGTCTGCTTCGGCGATAATTGTGTCCGGCAGACGTTCTCGCACTTTGACGCGAACCGATTTTTCTACGGTGTCATAGAGACTCTCCAGGTGCTGCACATTCAAGGTGGTAATGACATGAATGCCTGCGGCCAGTATATCTTGCACGTCTTGATAGCGTTTCGGGTTTCTGCTTCCCGGGGCGTTGGTGTGAGCCAATTCATCAATTAGAGCAACTTCCGGCTTTCTGGCTAGGACTGCGTCTACATCCATTTCTTCCAAAACAACCCCGCGATACTCTTCACTACGCCGAGGGACGACCTCCAATCCTTCCGCCAGCTGGGCTGTTTCAACGCGGCCGTGCGTCTCGAGGAACCCGATTACCACATCGATACCTTCGCTCTTGAGCCGCTGTCCTTCCAGGAGCATCTGATAAGTCTTTCCGACGCCTGCTCCGTAGCCGAGATAAATCTTGAGATGGCCTCGCTGAGCACGGCGAATCATCCGAAGGAAAGAATCAGCTCGATTTGTCTCCTGGAGAGCCGGTTTCACAGTTTTGCATCCAGTGCCAGATTAAGTTTCAGGACATTGACCCGCGGCTCACCTAAAATCGCCTAGGTCCCGACCTTCTGTGTGAATTTTGATCTTTTCTTTTACTGCATTTTCGCTCAATTCCTCGTGCTTTTGCGACACGAGGCGCCTGTAAATAGGCATTCCTGAGGCTAATATGCGGATCAAGTCCGCTGCCGGACGCAGTGACCGCATCTGCCGGTACCGGAGTCTCTGCATTGAGATTGTTTTCCGCTCTATAGGCATCGATCCGGTTCTTGACACCCTCTATCAATTTCTTCGAGGTAGGCCCAAGATTACTGCCACCGGAGTTGGCCGCGTCATATCCCGCATCTCCGGCGGACGAGGGTCTGGGATGGAAATACTGGGCTCCAGTGAAATTCTGGGCAAGAAGCTTCGATCCGACAACTTTTCCATCCAGTTTTACCAATGAGCCATTGGCGGAATCCGGAAATAAGATCTGGGCCAGGCCCCATACAACGACAGGATAAATTCCACACAGGAGTACAGCCAGCGTCACGACGGCAATTAGAGAGATCCGAAGCTGTGACAACATATATTTCATTGTTTTACTCCTTTTTAGACCAGATGCAGGGCGGCCACAATTATGTCTACGAGTTTGATTCCAACAAAAGGCGCTAACAGGCCGCCCAATCCGTAAATAAGTAGGTTGCGGCTCAACAATGCGGCCGCGCTGAGAGGCCTGAATTTGACCCCTTTTAACGCGAGCGGTATTAGCACCACTATGATCAGTGCATTAAAGATCACAGCGCTCAGGATGGCGCTTTGAGGGGAATGTAATCCCATGATATTCAGCGGCCCGATGACGGGAAACGTGACAACCAGCATGGCCGGAATTATGGCAAAATATTTGGCCACGTCATTGGCGATACTGAAAGTTGTCAGAGCGCCTCGTGTCATGAGCATTTGTTTACCGATTTCCACAATTTCGATGAGTTTTGTGGGATTCGAATCCAGATCCACCATATTGCCGGCCTCCTTGGCTGCCGGAGTACCGGTATTCATGGCTACTCCAACATCAGCCTGAGCAAGAGCGGGCGCATCGTTGGTCCCGTCCCCGGTCATGGCCACCAGATGACCGGCCGCCTGCTCTTTGCGGATCAGCGCCAGCTTATCTTCGGGCCTTGCCTCGGCCAGGAAATCATCCACTCCGGCTTCCCTGGCAATTGTCTCAGCGGTTAACTGATTGTCACCGGTAATCATAATTGTTTTGATCCCCATTGCGCGAAATCGCTCGAATCGGTCCTTCAAGCCTCCCTTCACTATGTCTTTCAGGTGAATGACACCGACTACTTTCTCATTTTCGGCTACCACAAGCGGAGTTCCGCCGGAGATGGAGATTTTTTCCACGTCGTTTTGCACTGATGCCGGCAATTTACCGTGGATGAACTCCTCTACCGCATCCTGTGCTCCCTTCCTGATCTGCCTGCCATCAATATCGACGCCGCTCATTCTCGTTTGAGCTTTGAAAGGGATGAATTCGGCATTGGGCATTTCGGACATGGAACGTCCTCTCAAGCCATACTGTTTTGCAAGCTTGACGATGCTTCTGCCTTCTGGTGTCTCGTCCGCCAAAGAAGCCAGTTGGGCCACATCAGCCATTTCATCGACTTGCATTCCTGCCGCGGGAAGGAATTCCACAGCCTGCCGATCCCCAAGGGTAATCGTGCCCGTCTTGTCCAGGAGCAAGACATCCACGTCGCCCGCGGCTTCGGCCGCCCGACCGCTCATAGCGAGAACATTCTTCTGAACTAATCGATCTATTCCCGCTATACCGATTGCGCTTAAAAGTCCCCCAATAGTTGTGGGAATAAGGCAAACCAGCAATGACACCAGGACAGTGACCGAGAAGAAAACACCCGAGTAAATCCCAAAAAGCTTTAACGAAATGATGACAAGCAGAAAGATGATAGTCAGGGCCGCTAATAGAATTGTGAGCGCAATTTCATTCGGAGTCTTCTGACGCTCCGCACCTTCGACCAAAGCGATCATATGATCAAGGAAACTCTCACCAGGATTAGCCATGATACGGATCACAATGTAGTCCGACAGCACTCTGGTGCCGCCTGTGACCGAGCTGCGATCACCGCCCGCTTCTCTTATGACCGGCGCAGATTCTCCTGTTATGGCCGATTCGTCCACAGAAGCGACGCCCTCGATCACCTCCCCGTCCCCGGGAATGATTTCTCCGGCAGAGACAACAACTTCATCATTTTTCCGAAGTTTTTCAGCTGAGATATCCTGCTGCACCAGACCATCCTGAATCAGCCGGTGAGCGAGGGTCGTCGTGCGTGTTTTTCGCAAGGCATTGGCTTGAGCTTTTCCTCGCCCTTCTGCTACGGCTTCGGCAAAATTGGCAAACAGGACAGTAAACCAGAGCCAAATAGCAATTTGAAGCGCAAAGCCGAAGGTTTCACTTTCGTGCCTGAAGATGATGCCGCCGGTAGTAATTAGGGCTCCAACCTCGCAGACGAACATGACCGGGTTTTTCACCATGTGTAATGGGCTGAGCTTTTTGAAAGAATCGATGACAGCCTGACTCAAAATTTCTCGTTCAAATGTTGAATGAATTCTTACAGCCATGGCGATTTATCCTTCTCAGAAGAGAACATCTGAGTTGATCATTAGAAAATGTTCAACGATAGGTCCCAAGGATAGGGCGGGGAAGAATGTGAGCGCTCCCACTATTAAGACGGTGCCCGCCAACAGTGTCACGAAAATCGGTCCGCTAACCGGGAAGCTGCCTCCACTCGGCGGAACCGCCTTCTTCCCGGCCATATTCCCTGCCAAGGCCATGACAGGAATTATCATGAAGAATCGTCCTAAGAGCATGGCGATGCCGATAGTTATGTCGTACCAGTATGTATTGGCATGTAGTCCGGCAAAGGCGCTGCCGTTATTGCCGCTTCCGGATGAGTAGGCGTACATTATTTCACTTAACCCGTGCGGGCCGGTATTATTCAGACTTGACAAAGCCCAGGGACTTACCACGGCCGCGGCGGTGAACCCGAGAATAACGAAAACGGGTACCATGACAAACAAGACGCTGACCTTAACATCGTACGATTCAATTTTTTTCCCAAGGTACTCGGGCGTTCTGCCCACCATCAGGCCGGCAAGGAAGACGGCCAGCACGACGAACACAAGCATTCCGTACAACCCCGAACCAACCCCTCCGAAAACGACTTCACCCAATTGCATATTTAGCATTGGGACCAATCCACCCAGAGGAGTGAAGGAATCGTGCATCGAATTAACAGACCCATTGGAAGCTGCCGTTGTCGCAGTGGCCCAGAGAGCGGAATTCATAACTCCGAAACGAACCTCCTTGCCTTCCATATTTCCTACGGACGTATCCACCCCGAGGGCATGCAACCGGGGATTACCCGCGGCCTCAGCCCAATAACACACGAGTATTCCGATCAACAAAATCGCTGTCATTGCACTCCACACAGCCCATCCATGTAGCTGGTTTTTGACCTCTCGTCCAAGATAATATGTCAAGCCACTTGATATCAGCAGTATTGAAATCATTTGAAAGAAGTTGGACAGCGGCGTGGGGTTCTCGTACGGATGTGATGCGTTGGAGTTCATGAACCCTCCTCCATTCGTCCCCAACATCTTTATGGCGACCTGCGAAGCCATTGGTCCTTGCGCAATGACTTGGTTCTGAACCTTGACATCCTCCATCACGGGATTGCCTTGGGCATCCTTGATTTCTTGTCCTTCGGCAGTTTTTTTAGGAACCGGGGTTGTGTAAGGCTCAATTACTCGAGCTGTTTCGTACGGTTTAAAATTTTGTAACATCCCTTGCGACACAAGAAACAGCGAGTACACAAGGCAGAGCGGCAAGAGCAAATAAAGATTTACTCTGATTAGATCTACCCAGAAATTGCCGATAGTTTTGGCGCAGTGACGTGAAATGCCACGAACCAGGGCCGCTGCCACTGCGATTCCCACGGCAGCAGAAACGAAATTATGAAAGGTCAGCCCGACCATCTGGGAAAAATAAGACAACGTAGACTCACCCGAGTACGACTGCCAATTTGTATTGGTCATGAAACTTACCGCAGTATTGAAGGCCACATGATCGCTAACAGGCCCGAAGCCTTGCGGATTTAGTGGTAGGATGTGCTGTAATCTTAGAATTGCGTAAGTGAACAAAACCCCCACAAAGCTGAAAGCAATCAATGAAAAGGTATACTGTTTCCAGTCCTGCTCTTTTTTCGGTTCAATGCCCAATACGGAATAAAAGAATCGCTCTAAGGGACGCAATGCAGGATCAAGGAATGTCTTCCCTTCCGGGTTCAGAACTTGAACCAGATAAATTCCTATTGGTTTTGTTAGCAATAACAGGACCCCAATGTAGAGCACCAATTGAATCCAATCAAAGTATTCCATTGTCTTCCTCACTTGTAGCAAGACGTATCGAGTTTCGGTCCGAATCCACCCTCCTCCTTCCCCCTCCAGTCAAGGGAGGGGGATTTGAAACCCTCTCCCCTGGCGGGAGAGGGGAGGGAGAGGGGGCATCCATCCTGAAACGCCGGAGCGTTATTCTCAATGCAGGCCGCCATATCAGAACCACTCGGGCCGTATCACCGTCACAAAGAGATACACGACTAACGCGATTCCTATGCATCCAACAACAATGTCAATCATTGCATCAAATCCTTTCGCAAGCGTTTATATAGATTGCGCACAACAAGAAAAATGCTATCAAAACCAGAATGAAAATTATATCAATCATGACTTGACCCCTTCTCGTTAAGAATCGGCCTTTTTAAGCCGAAAGCTGAATGTGCTACCCACACCTTCAGTGCTTTCGACGCTGACGGTTCCTCCGTGCGCACCGATTATCTGCTGGACTATGGAAAGACCCAGCCCTGAGCCCGCGTCTCCGCCCTGGCCGGGCACCCGAAAAAATTGCTCCAGAATGCTTTGCAGATACTGTTCCGGGATTCCGATTCCCGTATCAGACACGGAAAAGGCAACGAAACTGTCATCAGTCTTGGCGGAGACAGTGACCTTGCCGCCTGGATTAGTGTATTTCAACGCATTTGAGACCAGATTTGCGAATACCTGAGCAATTAGCCCGGAATCTGCGAGCACCTCCGGTAAATCATCGGGCAAATTGATTTCCAAGCTAATTCCATTGTTCCTGAGCCGTCCTGCGAAATGGCTCGATTGATTCGAATACCAGTTGGTGCGAAGAAATCGGCCTGCTGTTTATCTGCGCTCTCCCTGATTCAATTCGACTTATATTGAGTAACTGCTCCAATACCGAATGTAGGCGATCGCTATCTTCCCTGGCTGCCACAAGCAGTTCGGCTTGCTTTTCATTAAGTGCTCCGATTTTTTCTTCTAACAGCAAGTGCAGGGCCATTCTCACTGACGTCAAAGGGGTCCTGAGCTGATGAGCAACGATCGATACCACGCCTCTCTTCAATTCATCCTGGTGTCGTTCCTGAGTAACATCCGACAGAATAACGATTACGCCTGTGGGATTGCGTTCTGCATCAAGAATCGGTACGGTTCGAGGACGGAAATAGCGCTCCTCTCCCTGTATAAATCGTTGTATGTACGATTCTCCGTTTCCCGGTTCAGCCACTCGACCTGTCCGCACGGCTTCCCGAAAGAGTTCGATGACACTCTGAAAAGGCAAACTAAATATTTGCTGATTGGGCCTTAGATTAAAGGCATCCAGCGCAATGGCGCTGGCCACCTCAATATTTCCATCGATATCAACTATCGCCACGCCATCCGGCAAAAACCTGAATGCTTCTTCGGTGGAACGCCTAATTCTGTGCAATCTGGCCTGGTCTGTACGACGCAACTGCCTCAGGCCGGCAGCCATCGCATTAAAAGCTTCTGAAAGGGCACCTATCTCATCCTTGGAATCAGCTTTGACTACAAGATCCAGGTTTCCGGACTTGATTTCATTGGCCGAGGCTGTGAGCCTGGCTAAAGGATAAATAATCCATTTACCGGCAAGAAGAATAAATCCCACGGCCACAGCCACGCCGATCATGAGTAGAACTACCATACGCCATCGCGCAGCGGCCGCGGCTTCTCGTGCATGCTGGTTGGCGTCACTCATGTTTTGCTGGTTCATGTGCAAGACATCATCAGCGGTCGCTTTTATTTGTTCGAACAATGGCAGGAGCCGAGAAAAATATGTTTCGCGCCTCAAATCTTGAGCCAAACCGGGATTAGTTGCGTCCCCAAGCGCGACAGTATACTGTTCAAAAAGCTGCCGTAGCCGCTCTGCTTTATCGCCTTCTCCCGGCAACGTGATATTATTAAGCTCCACCTTTAACGCAGTGCGGAAAGCCGTCTCATTCTGAGTTAATAGTCCCAACCCTTTTTGTTCGTATCCGAGGAGAACAAATAATATTCCGCTGTCAATGCGCTCCAAAGCTTCTTTCATCTCCTGGCACGCGACAACGCTACGGTAGTTCTCGCGCAGGATCACATCTATCGAGCCCCCCAATTCTGTCAGCAGTACAATGCTTTGAAAGCCGATTACCAATATAATGACAAGTAAACCGCCGAAGCCCAGAGATAATTTTTGCCTAATTCCCAGCATAATTCATCCTCTTGTTGGATTCCGAGTCGCTAACTGTTATTTCTTAGGATATTCTCTGTAGGTCCTTGTTGTTGAATCCTCATGCATTTCGCTTGACCAATCACCCGTCGGAGATGTCTTGCGACAGCAGTTATTATTATTCGATATTGACTAATTACGACTATTTCTTACATAATTCCTGCATGGCGTTCTTTAATTGGTTAACTTTGTCGCAACCTACCAACTTGGTATCATCATATATTCTCCATGTAACAGCTCCCCAGAGTGCCGTGAAATTGTCCGATCAGAAAAGACAATTTTATGGAGTCTCCCATATCCTGCAGTGGTGTCCACTTACCATCCTGAGCTAGATTTGACATTCGGTCGTGGTATTCACCCGTTATCTGGGACAATTGATTTTCTCGGTTCGGTCCCTCTTTACTCAAAAAAATTTCCTCATATCGTTCAGCGTAATCGAGAAGGACCTTGCAGGCCCCTTCCTTGGCTCGGAATTCCGTATTCGTCTCTGTCGATTTACATTTAGATGCGCTTGCATTGACATCCCAGCAACCCGACAGAGAAAGTGACGGTAAACACCCTAAGGCGGCTCGAACCAAGAGCTTCATCGATGCGTCCCTCCCCTTTGATCTGATCCGGGACCCCAATAGTCGATGTGAAAATCAAACCGTGGGAACTTCCTGGGCAGCCGCATGATGTTGAATACCATCACGCCTATTGCCATGCGATCCAACCAAGAGGACAAAGGCCAACCGAAATGGATGACGATCTTGCGATCCGGTAATTCGTATTCGATCACCTTTAATAGTCCAATTATTTGCTGGTATAGGGTCCTTTTCGCGGTGGCAAATCTGAAATGGTTGGATGTGAGCTTTTTCGGGACGCCTTGTCGAGGATTGTAGAAAGTAACATAAGCCTCATTTTTTTTGATTTGGTCTAAGCCTTCTTCTCTGGGCCTGCGAAAAATTATGTGAATGTCTTCAGTATGTGCTTCGGCAAGAGCCAGCACCATCTCCATGTGAGCATCCGTCTCAGCCATTGCTTGTATTTCGGGGGCTCTTTTTCTTGCCACCAACAATCCACCTACCAGCACAATACCGGTCACAGTAGCCCACAATTCGGTTCCGTGCGGCTTCATCCAGGCTAAGAATAAGAAACAGCTCAAGAAAATCAGGAAAAGAACTACAGTGCCCGTACGGCTGGTAAAATATGGGATAACCTCTTTAGTACCCATAAAATAACGATAAATCAGCAGCGACGCCAAATTTATAGAAAAGCAGGCTAGCAGCCCGATCGCGTACATATCAGCGATTACCATCTGGCTCCCGCCTGTGATCAGGACTATCCCCGAAAAAGCAAAGGCATTTGTCAAATGTATGCGGTACAGCGACTGCCGCCTGTTGGTCGCTATGAACCATGCAAAGCCATATCGTTCCGCTACCCTCTCCATCAGTTCGCTTGACGCGACAAAGGCGGTATTGACGGCCATTATCAGTGTGATACTGGCTAATGCGGCCACGGCAATTCCGAACGGAACCCCATTAAGCTGGGTGGCATAATGCGTAATAAGGTCGCCTTCATGAGCAGGGAAATTAA
>CAWJJL010000027.1:0-45492 GCA_963843165.1 uncultured delta proteobacterium
CACGCGTTCGATGCCGTTCAACTGCATGGCGCATGGATCGTATCATTAGAGCCGAGCTGAGATCGCTTTTGACCAGATAGTCCTCAGCGCCTTCACGTAAGATCTGCATAGCGGTTTCGGCATCATCCATGCCGGTTAAAATGATGGCAGGAACATCCGGGGCGTGCGCATGTATTTTTCGAAATGTCTCCAAGGCGTTACTGTCCGGCAGACCCAAATCCAAAACTATTAAGTCAAAGCCATGATCGGATTGTAACAGATCACACGCTGAGGCAACACAATCTGGGCATTCCAGTTGAGCTGAAAACTGCTCTTTATCGGAAAGGATTTTCCGAAAACAGAGTGTATCAGCCGGGTTATCCTCGATTAATAATATTTTCGTGGACTCTCCAAACATTTTAATCGTTGTTCCGATAACTTAGTGTTTATTGGAAATCTTCACCGGACATACGGCCGTATTGCGTGAACTCGATAAGCTAATTTTGAGTCGGGTGAGGTCGGTCCCAACCTTAAGTCGGGAGACTCGATTTATGGTTTGTGCTATCAAGTTTCATGCCAACTTTGTGTGGTCAATTGGTGAGTTAAAAAAGTAAATATTTTAATGGGATGCAATTTGGCATGGCCGTTCGGATGAACAGTTGGATGATGCAATGATGCGCCTAAACGACTCAAAATGTGTTAAAGAAGACAAAGCGGTAGTCCTTTCAAATAGTTGCTGCTGGGCCATTTCGGCTCACTGACACCCATATTAGACCCCAAAACAGCATAGTGGACGCGAGTTCGTGCAAATTCGTTTGACATCGCTTATTACGATTTCTATACTCAAGGTTGCTTCAATGTTTTTTCATGCCTATCGAAAGGGCCTGCCCATAGTACGATTTATATGAAAACCGGTGAGGACAAGAAAGGATCAGTCGTCCGCTCATTTGATAGTAGTCGCGAATTTGGAGGTATACCATTCTCGAGGCCCCCATGCCAGACAGTGGTGTGCCGGGGAAAATGGAGCGGAGAAGCATATCTGCTGACTGGTTATTCAATTGTTTTCAAGATGTTAGTTTCGTTCGGATGAACGTTTGTCAGAGAATCATTTTCTCGAACGGATAGGCAAAGTTGATTTTCTGACCGTAACAGCCGGGAATATATGATGCTGACGGGTTAACGCAACAATGTTCTCGATTTACCGCTTCAGACATTCGGTCCTGGAATGATTGGCGCATCGTTGCTGCCATTGTGGGAAACTCGGGAAACAGGCTCTAATAACAACACCTATCTCTGAACAAGGGGCTCGGCGCCTCTCCCATCCATTTGGAGGCCATCTATGTGGTCCGGTACGGCTGGGAATGTTCCGTATTCGGCATCGGACTCAGGGCAGTCTCTGAATTCCTCGAAACCAGGCCAGCTGGAATCTCGAATGATGCTCCGCTGGCTCAATTCGTGTCGAGAGCAAATTATAGAAGAGTGGGTGGATAGGCTTTCAGTGCTTGGCCCTTCTTATCAGCGCCGTCCCCGCGAGGAGTTGTTCGAGACCGTTACGGGAGCCTTTGAGGCAAACTGGGATGTCCTGGCTTTCGGCAGGATGGGGAGAATGGAGCGTTTTATTGACTTCATTACCCAACTGCGCTTGGAATCGGGATTTGCACTGTCAGACGTGCAGAAGGCCTTTGAGTTGTTCAGATTTATTGTGATTCGCCAGTTGCAAGCGGAGGGGCGTGTGGACCTATTGGCCCAATCTATAGATTCACTGAATGCCTGCTTATCGTTCACAATCCATAGATTTTCAGACCACTTTCAACGCATGCACGAGCATTCGATCCGCCAGCACGCCGAGAATCTGGAGAGAACGGTAACGTTGCGGACGGAACAATTGGCTGCAAGTGAACGACGCTATAAGACATTGGTGGAAGAAATCAATGATGGATTCTTCGTAATACAGGATGAACTGATCATCTTCGCGAATGAAGCATTTTCCCGGATGCACGGGACCACACTCAATGAAGTGCTAGGCCGTCCTTTTCTGCGATTCGTGGCGCCTGAGTGCCGTGACCGCGTGCTTTTTCGCTATCAGGATACTCTGGCAAGTCGTCCAATGGATGGGCCGCTCGAATATATGCGTCTTGGTTGCCCACGGGATAAAGCCGCGACCGAGATCAAAGCCAGAGTTGTTGATTTGGGCCATGGCCCCGTCATCTTAGGGATATGTAGGGATATCAGTGAACGGGTTGCCATGGAATCTAAAGTCAGAGAGCATGAGCGTATGGCCTATGTTGGTCGCCTCACCGCATCGCTATCCCATGAGATTAGGAACCCTTTATCTTCTATCATGCTGAATTTGCAGATTCTGAATAGAAAACTTGAGCTGGACGGTTTTGACCGAAGACGAATGGAAATAACCGTACATGAAGTGTCTAGGTTGGAAAGTATTCTGCGTCAGCTCCTTGATACTGCCCGGCCTCTGACCATCAAGCTCCGGCCGGTGGATCTCTCCGAGTTGGCCCGAGGCTGTGTCGATCTAATGGAACCGAAGGCGGGGGAAAAAGGACTCAAGATTGTTCAGCGACATCCTCGTAGGTTGCCGCTTTGCCGGTTGGACGCAGGAAGGGTGGAGCAAGCGGTGATCAACCTGCTGCTCAACGCAATCGAGGCAACCTCGACGGGTGGGATGATTACGCTGTGGACCAAAGTCAAGCTGGATGAGAACCGCCAGTTGTTGGAGCTCGGAGTACGCGACACCGGGCCCGGAATTGATTCGGAACTGCTCCCTAATCTTTTCACCCCGTTCTACACTAGCAAGGCGCACGGGACCGGTCTCGGCCTGAGCAATGTTAAACGGATTGCGGAGGCACATTCAGGACAGGTGGATGTGCGCAGCCGTAAAGGAAGAGGAGCAACATTTGTGATGAGGTTCCCTTCTCATGAATCTTCAGACCAAAGTTTTGATCATTGACGATGAGGCTTCCATCAGGGAGTCTGTCGAGATGTTCCTCAGGGAGAAAGGCCTGTCGGTCCACACCGCTGGAACCGGCGCTGAGGGCATGGAGGCTTGGCTCAAATACCAAGCTCAAGTTATCATTCTGGACATCAGATTGCCCGATACTTCCGGATTGGAGGTACTCAAGCAGATTACCGGACGGAATTCCGACGTTAAGGTGATAATGATCACCGCGTACCACGACATGGAAACGACGATCGAGGCAATGCGTAACGGAGCCTATGATTACATTCACAAGCCTCTCGACGTTGACGAGTTGGATAATGCTGTTCAGCGTAGCATGCAGATAGCTGAGGCTTCGCTCGTCACACCTCTTCTGGGGAGTGAGAACCGTGAAGAATTGCTGCGTCGGCGCATTGTGGGCCGCTCCCCGGCGATGCGGACCGTATTCAAGACAATAGGGCTACTGTCGCGCAATCGTGCCTCAGTGCTGATTGAGGGGGAGACCGGCACCGGCAAAGAGCTGATCGCCAGGGTAATACACGAGTCTTCGTCGGAGAGTGAGCAGCCTTTTGTCACGGTCGATTGCACTACGCTGGTGGAGAGTTTGCTCGAGTCGGAGCTTTTTGGTCATGAGCGTGGTGCTTTTACTGGAGCGGTTGATTCTAAGAAAGGGAGATTGGAGCTAGCAGGCGAGGGTACGATATTCCTTGACGAAGTTGGAGACCTGCCGTTCCCGTTGCAGTCGAAACTGCTGCGTTTTCTCGAATGTCGTGAATTCACACCTGTCGGATCGACGCAGTCACACCGATCCCAGGCTCGTGTCATCGCTGCAACCAACCGGGGTTTGGATGAATTGGCAAGGCAGGGTCGCTTTCGCCATGACCTTTTCTTCCGGCTTCAGGTCATCACATTGCACGTCCCACCTTTACGTGAACGTATCGATGATCTACCGGAGTTGGTGCAGTTCTTCATAGCCGGGATTAATTACGAGTTGCACACAAAAGTCAGTAGAGTCGAAAAGAAAGCTATGGAACGGCTCAAAGAACATTCTTGGCCCGGCAATGTCCGGGAATTGAAGAACTTATTGACTCGCGCAGTGCTGCAATCCGGAGGAACGATCCTACTCAGAGACACAGTGGACGCTGCTTTTGCTGACCACCAGACTGAATCGCAAGACAGGTCTGATTTCTGTACCCTGGACGCTATAGAAAAGGAACATATACTCAAAATCTTCACGCTATCAGGTGGAAACCTCTCCGCAGCCGCGAGGAAGTTAGGAATTTCCAGGCCCACTCTACGACAACGCCTTAAACGGTATGGTTTTTGAGTCGCACGCGAGGAAAAGGCATGTGGCTGGTCAAATTTATTCTCACAGTGGAAAGAGACTTTCCATCAAATCCGGCGGTTTTTACTCCATTCATTTATGCCCTTCATTTTTCAGGAGAATTTCACCATCGGAACCTTCCCAGGCTTGGCACAAATAATGCTACCCATTCAATGCGACAAGCCCGCTAGGGGGACGCTCTGTAAAGCACCTCGCAAATCAGGCTATCGATAAACTACTGAGACGGTATGCTTGTGCTGGTAATTCAATTCTTGGCCGGCGCGGGTATTTTGCTCCCAAGATCTCTATGTCGGCTGCGTCAGCACATCGATGAAGAGACGTGGCAACATCGCTCAATAGGCCGGAAATATTCGGTCATAATAACTTCGTTCAACCAGGCATGATTGTTCTGAAGAGAGTCGTGCGACGTGGTCGAGGGCCAAGTTATTAATCGGCTGCACCGCCACAGACACAAATTCATTATATTCCGATCGACGAGTTTCTGACGAAAGAATGGGCGATGGTTCACGTGACGGACAGGCGTTCCGGCGCGAAATAAATATCTAAAGGGGGTTTGGCATGAAAACGTTGGTAATACTGTGGGCGATGGCATGCTTACTTTGGACGACGGTGCCTACTTGGGCTCAGGGGCAACCGATCAAGATAGGCGTTCAATTCATAATGACCGGCAAGCTAGGCGGGTACGGGCAAAATGCCGAACGTGCCGTCAAAATGGCCATGGAAGAAATTAATTCCGGCGGAGGAATTATGGGGCGGAAGATTGAAGCTGTCTTTGCGGATGATCAGCTCAAGCCGGACATTTTGGCAAAGAACGCCGAAAAGTTCTTAAAGGAGGACAAAGTCGATTTCCTGATGGGTCCTACCTCCAGCGGTCTAGCGCCGGCGTTTTCCGATTTTGCTCGAAAGCACAAGAAGATACTTGTGCTCACGCAGGCGGCTGCTCCTGAATTGACCGGCCCTTTGTTTCATCCTTACGTGTTCGGAATTCTCAGTAATGCCATGATGCATTCCAGGGCGGGCGCTTATGTGGTTGCCTCGTTGCCGTACAAGCGATGGATGTGTGTAGGTCCCGATTATAACTATGGTCACACCTCGTGGGCCATGTTCAAAACTAAATTGAAAGAACTCAATCCTGATGTTGAATTTATTGGGGAAGTTTTTCCCAAGCTTATGGAGCCGGATTATGCCTCATTCATCCAGAAGGTCGTCGAAATGAAACCTGAGGCGGTCTGGTGCCCGTTATGGGGCGACGATGCGGTGAGATTCATAAGACAGGCGCTGCCCCAAAAGCTTTTTGAAAAAATAAAATTCGTATTTCCTGATGGAGCAGCTCTCGAAACGGTGGTTCCATTGGGCAAGGACACACCTGAAGGGATACTTGATGTCCAGCCGGTATTTTTTCACCACGCCGGATTCCGATACCAACCGGAAATTTGTGAAAGCCTACTTCGAAAAATATAAAGAATACCCGGATTATATGGCGGAAGAAACCTATGCCGGCGTTTATTTTCTTAAAGCAGCCATCGAGCGAGCCAAGTCCGTAGACGCGGATAAAATTGTCGAGGCGGTCGAGCGAGAACCGCTGGCTTGGGAGACGCCTGAAGGCTGGAAAATAATGCGCAAAGAAGACCATCAGGTGGTTGAGGATGTTGTATGGGGAGAGACGACATTTAACGAGAAATACGGTTTTGCGATTCTCAAAAATATCCAATCCATTCAAGGCGAACAGATTGGCAGAACCAATGACGAACTCCGAGAAGTGCGAGCCGGTTACGAGAAACGACTGAAGGAAGGAAAATAGATGCTGCCGGATTCACGATTCAGCGTCTTGCATAATAAAGAGCCTGTAAGCCTGCGATCAATATATTGGTGTCGCTGGCAAGATCGGACGTGAGAAGCTGGAATCCGGCGATGCAAAGGCTTCATCTAACTGAAAGTTCCAATAGGACCAAGAAAGGAGAGCTAAATGGTCAAATAATTTTGGGTCAAAGTGACTTACCTGGCGTTGGCCGCTGCGCTACTTTCCTTGAGCTGCTTCTCTGTAGCGAGTTGGGCTGCAGAGCCCGTTAAGATAGGCTATTTGCTCTCCTTATCCGGAGTTTATGCTGCACTTGGACAAGATTTAAGAGATGGTCTGGACCTCTATATGGAGCAGATCGGGCGCAAAGCAGGCGGTCGTGACATTGAAGTAATCATAGAAAACATTGGTAGTAGCGTGGTCACGCTGACTCAGGAGACGGCCCACAAGCTGATAGAACAGGACAAAGTCGATATTGTCGCCGGTGTGGTCGATTCACGAGTGGCGTATTCTGTGGCCACCCACATAACCCAGAGGGAAATACCTTTCGTAATATCCAACGCCGGAGCAGACGATCTGACGCAACGAAGGGCCAGCCCTCTCATTGTTCGTACGTCGTTTAGCAGTAGTGGTGGTTCGCATCCCCTCGGCGTGTGGGCGTACGAGCAAGGTTTTCGCAAAGCGGTGGCGATGGGGGCTTCCAACCCTGCCGGCTACGAGCAGGTTGGGGGGATATGCAGGACGTTCGCGAAAATGGGAGGGAAAATTGTTCAGGAGATTTGGCCGAATCTCGGAACTCAGGATTTCAGGCCGTTTCTTACCCAGGTCGATCCGAAAGCAGATGTGATCATGGTGTTTTTTGCCGGTGGCGATGCTCTTCGATTTGTTCAACAATATGCGGAATCTCCACTGAGAGGGAAGGTCGCTCTTATTGGCAAGGGCTTTCTCGTGGATGAAAACGTGCTATCCAAAGAAGGGAAGGCCGCTGAAGGCATTGTCACCGAATCTCATTGGTCTCTCCTCCTAGATAACCCTGAGAACATTCAGTTTAAGACAGCTTACACACAAAAGTACGGGCACCCACCGACACTATACTCGGAACAGGGATACGTCACAGGGATGGTCATAGCCGAAGCACTGAAGAAGACCGACGGACAAATCAGAGGCAGGGAATTCGTGCAAGCCATGCGATCCCTGGAACTCAAAGCTCCTCGCGGCCCCATAAAGTTTGACGAATACGGAGGGCCGATCCAGAACTATTATATCCGCAAAGTTCAAATGAGAGATGGGCAGTGGCAAAATGTAATTCTGAAAACGTATCCTGCCGTCAGCCAGTTTTGGACTTGGAGTCCTGCGGCATTCATGGCAATGCCACCATATTCAGACATGAAAGGAGAGTGGGTCTCCAAGTAATCCATTTGAAAAAGCACTCAGTCAGAGGAGTTGATGATTTTTTTCCGGTACTGGAAAATGCCTTTCCACATCGAGTCCACTTATTATCTTTCTTGGGCGAAGCATGCCAATTTTATCTCATAAGTTCAGGTATCTATACAGTTATGTTTCTGCGCCGGTCATTGGCACAAAAAATGCTTACTCAGTTTACGATGTGTGGGGTAAATCGAGATGATGCTTTAAACTAGTCCATTATGCGTCGAGTGTCGATTCCGGATCGGGATATCAAGAGTCGACTCTCGGTGCAAACAACTCCGTTCTTAACTCCTTAACAGCACTTTAGAAGGAAACGTAAATGGTAACCCCTCCGCCGGCTACTATGGCTTGCGTCGAGGGAAAAATGAGACGGAGAGCCTCGAAATGGACGAGACCCGGTCTCTCAAAGAAATTCAAAAGGAGCACATTGTTCTGGTACTTCGCTCCGCTCAGGGAGACATCGTTCAAGCAAGCAGGATTCTGGACATATCTATAGGGCAGTTGCGCCGCAGAATCAAAGAGCTAGGATATTTCTGTTGGGCAATCGGACGAGCCAAAGACGTAATAGTTGCCACTCATTCTCGAAAGACTCTGTGAACTGCAGTGTTTTTGCAGCTAGGCGGTTCAAATCAGGTCCGCCGGCCAACTTGACTCAGCATCCAAATTTGCGCCCAGGAGTTCCGTTTATTTCGGAACGGGCGATGATATCCATCAAAAGGAGTAATGATATGAAACGAAAGGCGGCAATCGTAGGTGCGATTGTGATGTTTCTGGCTATGTGGGCGTTCTCCCCTGGTGCGGCAATCGCTCAAAAGCCAATTGTCATAGGCGCGCCCTTGGCCACGGCGTTTCTTTACGGATGGGATGCCGAACGAGGAATAAAGTTGGCTGCGGAAGAAATTAACGCCGCCGGCGGAGTCAAGGTAGGCGATCAGAAGCGTCCGTTTCAGGTGGAGGTGATTGATACCCGTGATCTCGAACCGGGTGTTCCCACCAGCGATGCGCTCCTTGCTGTGGAAAAGCTCATCCTGGAAAAGAAAGCTGATTTCCTTATAGGAGGACCCGTACGATCAGAAGCGGCTCTGGCTGCCATGCCTCTTCTTTCCAAGTACAAGAAAATCTCAATATTGACCACAGGTTCGCTCACTCCCAAGTATAACGAGACGGTTGCGCAGACCCGGGGACAAATTCAAGTACTGTTTCCGAATTTCGGGTGAGTCCAAGTGGATGGTCATGGGAGAACTGGTCCCATGTCTGGAACATATCGGCAAGAAGTTCAATCTCAATAGGCTCATGATCTTCATTCAGGACGTGGCTCATGCACGGGCCGGCGGAGATATACTTTCCAAGGTAATGGCCACGAAGGGTTGGACCGTGTTGGGTGATCCGATAGTTTACCCTACAGGGACAACAGACTTCTCCATGGGATTATTGGAAGCCAAGAAGCAGAAGGCTGAAGTGATTATTATTTGGATGGATATGCCCGAGTCGGCCATTCTCCTCAAACAGTGGTACGATATGAAAGTGCCTGCGCTACCTTTCGGCACGATTATTGCCGCCGCGGAGCAACCAGGTTTTTGGAAGGCAACCGATGGCAAAGGTGAGTACTGTCTGGCCAATGTGGTCAATGCGGGCAATGCTCCTTGCAGCGCTACACCATTGACGATGAAATTTGTCGAGGCTTACAAGAAGAAGTACGGACTGGAGCCTGAAGGGTACGGAACGTCTTCAAGTTACCAGGCCGTTTATACTTTGAAAGATGCGATAGAGCGAGCGGGCACACTGGATTCAGATAAAGTTGTCGATGCTCTGAAAGCAACTGACATGGAGGGCGTTTACGGCCGGATCCGCTTTGATCCCAAAAGCAATCAGGTCATACCGAGTCTTGATCCCAAAGAAGGAGCAGTAGGCACGATCTTTCAGTGGCAGGCGGAAAAACGGGTTGTGGTTTTCCCGCCGAAAATCGCTACAGGTGACATCCTGCTGCCTCCCTGGATGAAGAAATAACCTTTGCTGCATTCCAGCTCATGACCGCGCAGGAGGGTTAGCACAATGCCTTCCCTCCAGCGCTTCTTCAAAAATTCATTCTCGTTTTGGCAAAGGAGTAGGATCATTTCTGCTCTCTAACGGAGAGGCTATTTCATGGACATTATCATTTATGGTGTAGTTAACAGCGTTACCCTCGCACTGATGGCCCTTGGTTTCACGCTGGTTTACGGGGTGAGCCGGCTCCCCAATTTTGCTCATGGCGCATTGTATGTCCTCACAGGTTATGTTGCATGGCTGCTGTTGAATCGTGTTGGTCTCAACTACTTTGTATCTATCGTGATATCACTCGTGTTTACCGGCCTGATCGGCGCAGCAATGTATCAGTTCATACTTGTTCGAGTTCGAGGCATGGCCATTAGCGAGATAATCGCTTCATACGCTGTGGGTCTGGCTATTCTTGAGGGTCTCCGCTGGGGAGGGTTGAAAGGCGCGACGTTCACTTTGCCGCCTTTTGTAGAAGGAAATATCGAACTGTTCGGCGTCTCCATAGATTTCCAGAGACTACTGGTGGTCGGACTTGGGGCGGCCCTCTTCGGTCTGCTCTGGCTATTTGTCAGCAAAACCAGGCTCGGCCTGGCATTGAAAGGCATGGCCCAGGACGAGCGAGCGGCTTTGACCCTAGGGATTGACTCGGATTTCATGGCCGTGGTGGCTATGGCGTTAGGGTCTGTACTGGCTGGAATCGCCGGGTTGATCCTCCTGCCTTTGGGGAACATCGTGATAGAGGCCGGTTATAACGTCCTGATCATGGCCGTGGCAGTCTGCATCGTCGGGGGACTGGGCAGTTGGACGGGCGCCATCCTTGCGGCGTTTCTCATCGGGTTTGCCCAGATCCTTACAGTGGTGTACGTAGGCACTCATTACCAGGTAGTCGTGGCATTAATCGCCATCATTATCACCTTGATTTTGCGGCCTAGCGGGCTGTTCGGCCAGCAAAAGGAACTTGAGGAGAGGGTTTAAATATGGCCGATGAGACGAAAGAGAGGCGAAAAGAGAGGCTGGATCGTGGAATTAAGGTCCGTACCGATGGAGTTTATGCTATCTCATCTTGGGCCGAGATGACATATTTATTGGGCCCTCGGATCGTATTCATTTTCGGCCTACTGGCTCTACCATTCTTATTGTCCCACTTTCCGTATTGGCAGAGAGTAATCTCGATAATTTGTATTTACGCGCTCCTGGCTATAGGCTTCGATTTTCTGGCAAATTATGTGGGCCTAGTTTCACTGGGAGGCGGGTTCTACATCGGAGTGGGCGCTTATACAGCGGCGCTTCTCAACACCAAGCTTGGATTGGCTCCCATACTGACCATTCCTTTGGCCACAATCCTAGGGGGAGCAATCTGCACCGTGCTCTTTCTGCCGTGCTTGCCCCTCAGAGGAGTCTATTTTGCCATTGTCAGTCTTATGTATCCTCTGTTAGCAATGCGTCTGATAGAGGCGCTGGACATTTTCGGAGGCACAGACGGGATTCTAGGTGTGGACGGATTCGCCAGCGCCTGGACCGAGAGGTCTCTCCTGATTCTTAGCGTACTGATCTTTGTATTCGCGCTTCGACGAATGGTCAGAGAAGATATAGGTCTGGTATTCCGCGGTGTTAAAGACAACGATCAGGCGATTAGAGCTTCAGGAATAAACATCAATGTTTATAAAGCAATGGGCGTGTACATTGCCTCTGCTCTGGGATGTCTGGCCGGGGCCTGCTCTGTCTCACATTTATATGTGGGCCGGGCTTTCTCAATTTGCGCTGGATTTTTCGATTATTCCCATTGCCGCAACGGTTGTCGGCGGCGGTGGCACTCTTATAGGTCCGGTGCTGGGTTGTCTTATTCTCGTGCCTATATCCGAGCTTCTGAGGGATTTCGGCCCGCTGCGCATTGCAGTGTACGCCATCATCCTCACGGCGTTTGTGGTTTACAAGAGTGAGGGAATCATGAATTACGGCACCAGAAAATATCAGCAGTTCGAAAGATGGGTTCAAATATAGACCGTAAGGCAAGTGAGGAACAATGTCTCCTAATTCCGGAGAAGGCACAAGCAAAGAGCCGCTGCTGGTTATCGAGCGCGTGAGCAAGACATTCGGCGGGGTAATGGCTCTTACGGAAGTGGATCTCAAAGTGTACCCGGGCGAGGTTGTGGGCATAATCGGTCCGAACGGGTCCGGAAAAACAACTCTAGTGAATGCCATCACAGGGTTCATTCGAGCCGACAGAGGGAAGGTTATCTTCAAGGGTCGAGATATAACCGGTTGGGAAGCGCATAAAATCGCGGATGCAGGTTTGACAAGAACCTTCCAGGTCATGCGCCCCTATTTCAGTCTCCCTGCTTTCAAGAACCTAATTCCGCCACTCTTCTCGCCTCGTGCAAGACGGACAGGCGGCTGGAGGGGAGGGGGCCGAATGGGGAGCCGGGACACTGTGGCCGTGGATATCTTGGAAGAAATAGGCTTTGAACGGGACTCCTATGTACCTTACAAAATCGCGTCTACGCTGCCTACCGGCTATCTAAAGCGTCTGGAGCTTGCCCGGTGCCTGGCTTTGCGGCCGGAGGTAATTTTATGCGATGAGGTTTTTTCAGGTCTCAGCATGAGTGAGATGGCAAGCATGGTTCCGTTGATGGAAAAGTTGCAGATGGAGGGGATTACACTGATCATGGTGGAACACAGGCTCCGCGAGCTATTTCGACTGGCTCGGAGAGTAATGGTGCTCAATTTCGGCTGCAAAATAGCCGAGGGCACTCCCGAAGAGGTTATGGAATACAAGGAAGTAAAAGAGGCCTACTTCGGGTCAGAGGAGGTGTTCACTTATGTTTAAAGCCAATGGTCTTATGGTCTTCTATGAAAATATGCTGGCTCTGAATAATGTGAGCATGTCTTGCGGCGCTAATCAGATCATCGGAGTCTTCGGGGCCAACAGCGCCGGCAAATCTACCCTGATGTATACACTTTCAGGCATTATGGAGGATATTCAGAAAAAAGAGGACATGGCCGGTGGTGAGCGGATAACAATTCGAGGCGAGATATTCTACGAGGGCCGTGACATTATGAGCGCCAAGCCTTCTGTTAGAGCTAGGCAAGGCATCATTTTGTGTCCGGAGCGACGCCGAATATTTCCCGAGAGCACCGTGCTGGAAAATCTGAAAATCGGCGGTTATCTGGCCACAGCGAAGCAATCTTCGGAAACTTTGGATTATGTCCTTACGATTTTTCCTGCACTGCGAAGACTGACTAAACGATTGGGGGGATTCCTGAGCGGGGGTGAGCAGCAGATGTTGGCCATCGGAAGGTCTTTGATGGCTCAACCTAAACTGCTTCTTTTGGACGAGCCTCTTCTTGGATTGAGTCCTGCTATTCAATATTTATTAGCCAAATCGATAAAAGAAATTCGCGATCAGCGAGGCACGTCAATAATAGTATCCGAACAATATGCCCGACCAATTATGCCGATCATCGATCATGGGTACATCTTGGAAAACGGGGCTTCCGTGGTTGAGGGCACCAATAAAGAGCTGATGGACAACCCTGACGTGAAATCCGCCTATTTCGGCACCTGAAGGAGAGTTGACCCATGGAAAACGAATATACATTCACCCGTTTTGAACAGGCATGCGAAAAATATCCGAAAAACATCGCCATATCGTTCCTGGGTGAGGAATTCACTTACGAGGAATTCAAGCGACTTATTTATCGATTCGCAACAGGCTTGGCGGGGCTGGGTATAAAGAAAGGCGATCGGGTCCTTCTCTATTTAAGTAATTCCGTACAATTGGTAGTCGCTTTCCTCGCCTGTCAGAAGATTGGGGCTGTGGCGGTTTTGGTTTCGCCGATCTATACGTCCCATGAAATCGATTATATGATAAAAGATTCCGGGGTTAAAACTGTCATCTGTCATGATACCAATTTCGGTTACGTTCAAGAGATATTCGCCGGGAGTGGGCTTGAGCACATAATAGTAACTAATATACTAGACATGGTCTCGTGGCCTAAACGAGCAATCGCATTTCTTTTCGATAAAGTGCCTCACGGAAAAGTCAGGGGCGGGGCAGAGACAATAAGCTTTCGAAGCTTGCTCAGATCGGATCCATCACCACCTAAAGTCGACATAGATCCAATAAAGGACCTGTCGTACATTCTGTATACGGGCGGCACGACCGGGTTTCCGAAAGGGGTGCCTGGTAATCATTGGGGCATGGTCTCGTACGTTAATGACGTCAGCGATGATGTTTTCGGCGGATATGTCAAACCTGGTGAAGATGTTTATATAGCGATTAATCCTTTGTTTCACATAATGGCTCTGGGGCTCTTCATGGCCGTGGGACTGAATCTCGGGAATCTTACCGTACTGATGCCTATTCCGCAGGTTGACGCTATACTGGCGGCGATTCAGAGATACAGGGCCCGTATCATGCTGGGAGTACCTGCGCTTTATCGCATGATTCTGGAAAATGACCGACAAGAGTTTTATGATATCAGTTCATTGCGCTACTGCTACTGCGGCGGCGATGTTCTGCCCCGGGAAGTGCTTTCGAGATGGAAAACCAGGACTAACGTGACGATTTACCAGGTCTACGGCTCGACTGAAGCCGGGCATGTGAGCTATAGCCGAATTGACGCCGGGGAGCCTCAGTCCATGTCTATCGGTGTGCCATTGTCATCGCGGCGAACCAAGGTTGTCGATCCGGATACACTGGAGCCGGTCCCATTCGGCGAATCCGGAGAGCTTGTAGTCAGCTCGGAGCACACCGTAAAAGAGTACATTAACAAACCGGAAGAGACTAGATTGTCCTTCATAAAAGTAAACGGCGAAACCTATTACCGCACCGGAGACTTCGTGAAGGCAGCCGAAGGCGGACAGATAGTCTATGTGGAACGCTCAGCGGATATTTTGAAGCATAAAGGTTATCGAGTGTCAGCCTCCGAGGTTGAGGCTGTGTTGCAAGATCATCCCGTCGTCGTCGGTGCATGCGTCGTGGGTGTACCGGACCCCAAAGTAGGGGAAAGAGTCAAGGCAATAGTAGTTATCAAAGAGGACGCCAAGGGTGTCGGGGCAGTAGAGCTTATCAAATTCTGCTCGGAACGCCTCGCCTCTTATAAGGTTCCGGCCTATATAGAATTCAGGGACATGCTCCCGAAATCCAAGGTGGGCAAGCTTCTTCGGCGCGAAATACGTGATGAAGAACGCCGTAGGCTTGAAAAAGGCAAACGCGGACGCGGCGCCGCAGCTTAAGAGGGGGGCAGGAATGCAGGAGGAAAATGTTTCCCGCGTTATGCGCGGGATCTTCTCCTGCATCCAGTGAAAAGAACTTCTATTGAGTTGGTGCAACCGCCCGGCTTCACGCACAAAACCTTCATCCAGCCAAACTTCGTGTTTGAGCCGACTTGGTAATCGCTTGCAAACGTGGGGTCAGGTCTTGCATTTTGAAATATTTCAAAATGCAAGACCTGACCCCATCCTGCCATCCTCAATGCAATTAGTCCGTCACGGCCGCGGGGTTGTTGCAGGGGAATGGTAGGGCACTGGGTCCCCAGCGTGCCAATGGACCTTCGCAAAGTTTCGACAAATGCGCGCGAGTGCTCAGTAGGGCCTGACGCACGTGTGTCAATCAAGATAATAGCCCGCGCCCAGGTAAATATTCTCGCCAGGGACCTTTTTGACGAAGGACCTTTTCCGGAAGGGTTTGTCTGATCCCGGTTTACCCCACAAATACTCAACCCACCCTGACCCGTCTTTCTCCACCGTCTCCTTGAACTTCTGAAAGACCGGAAGACCGTTATTATCCTTCATATTATTCAAATTGATCCTTCTCGAGGATGGGTCGAACGGATGCCCAATAAGGACGTTGTCCAGCGTCGCCGCGAAAACATAAATTTCGCCTTTTATAAACGGTCCCTTCTCGTCGTTGATGGCCTTTAACGCCGCATCTTTTCCCTGTTCTTTAAACATGGCGACAGCCTTGTCAACGAGGTTCACTGTGTCCTCAGCTTTATCAGCATTGGCAATACCAACAACAACCACTAGAAGCAGCGCCAGCGCCAACATGATCGAAAATGTCTTCATTGCTTTCTCCGAACCGAATTCGTTTACGAAGAACGCCGCAAATTTCACAAACCAACGGCATTTGGTTTATCGACATCGGATAATATGCAAGATCAAGGGCGACAGTATAATTTCCGAAGATACTGCCGGTCAAGACAATTTCAGAATCTCATTTTTGCTTACTCGGGGCACCAACTCGTGTTAGGGCAACCTGGACAATTATCCGTAACAGACACTCGCAGCGATGCGATCAATTCCCGGAACCGGAACTTCGTCTTTCTTTTCCCCGCCTTCGTCCCCCTTCGCCTTATCAGCTTCATCCCCGGCGGCCAACAATAAAGGCGCCCCGGTGTTATCTGAGGTTACGGTTTGAACTGCATATGTCGCCGGCAGGTAACTAATGACGGTAATTAGCGTCAATATACAAATTGATGTAATGACAAGCCGTTTCATCTTAAATCTCCTCGTACCAGTGATTTGATGCCCGCAGAGCGGACGATCTGTTAGGTGGGACGCTTCAAGAAGCGTCCCCCTTGTTAGGCGGTTAAGGAACCGCATATTCGAAGCTTGTGAAGTTTTTCCCGAGAGCGAGGTCGCTAGTCTCTTTCCAATTGCAGTCCAGGAAAAAGACTAGAAGGAAAAGATCATATTGACTTGACCTCCAACGATAGGATTGATGGTTTTGTTCGGTAGAGTGCCAAATAAATTTGCCGGCGTTGGGACATTCCAGGCAGGGATCGAACGATCTATGCACGCATAATTGAACCATTTGCCCGGAGCCCAGTACGCGATCGTGAAATTGGTTGTGAAGCCTTCCAGGAGCTTCCAATCCCAACCAGCATCAATTTCCCAGCCAAGAGAGCGGTCCGGGATATTCGGCGATCCCGCAGCCCCATTTACTGCAAACTGGATGTTTCCGTCGTTAGCTGCTGGTGCAAACTGAGGTGGCATCAACGGATCTGTAGGGGCGATACATGCCCAGCCATAACCGTTCGTGGTCCGCTCCGCCCACATGAACGTGCCGAAAACGTTGAGGTTGGCCGCTACCGCGTAGTCTAATCGTGCCGCCAGCACCCAGGAGTCTCTCATATAACCGTCATTCGACAGGTCATAAGCATTGAATCCTGAGCCATAGATATAACTCAGCAAATAACTATACGTACGAAACAGATCGTAGTTTCCCAAGAATCTATCAAATGTGGGGTGCCACACGAATGCCGCCGACTGTTTTCCGATCTGAAGGCCAGCCCTCCTGTCCGGACCTGGGGACCATGCCCAAAGTAGGCTGAGCTTCGAGGGTCCACACATGACACCAGTTTCGGTCATAAGCCTCCACTGTTCCGTATCCCTTGGGTTTGGCGGGGTTACTGCCAATGTGGGATCCGAGAACCTATCTGCCCAATACAGCCAGGCGGCTTCGGCATTAAAGAAGTACCTCCCGTTGTTGTACTTCGTGAAAATGGTGCCATGGAAGTACTGGGAATCTTGCGCTGTCGGCGCCGCAGGACCACCTAAAGCAGCCTCCGGGCCGATGTGGAACTTAGAATAGGATCCCAGGATCCCTGCTTGCAGAGGCCCGTTGTTGTAAACCACGAAAGCTAGTAAGTCCCCAATGTGCGAGCCGCTTTTGTCCCCAATGTTGAAATATGGAGGTACGGCAAGATCATAGGGGTCAATTACCAAACCCAAACCAAAACCGAAGGGTGGCCCCCCTGTTGGATGGACCGGCCGATGCGGATAAAATCCTATCCCGATATCCAGAGGCCCATATGGCGCAGACAAAACAACAGATTCAGTCGTCAGCCCGTCTGTGCCGTCGTATTGTAAGCCGTTGCCAAAAATCCAAGGTCGTTTTCCGACGCCGAGCGTGCCCCAGGGAAGCGAAGCTGTGGCCCAAAATAAGGTCCACTGCCCTTCGCTGAATGCGTTAAACGTGCCCGGTGCGTCCCACGTATTGTAGTACCCGGTATTAGGATTATTCCACTGCCCCAAACGATATCTACCTTTAAGGTTTATCGCCGGATTAATTATCACCGTGGGGTCCATTAGGACATAAAAGTAGGCTCCCCCGGCGGATGCCCCTGTTGCCAAATTTTGGGCTAAATGTGCACCCTCCCACCAGAAATTGAGATTGGCGGTTTTTGTGCCGGCCCCGTTATCAATATTGTACGGCCCGAAAAAACCTTGCGAGCCCATTTGATTGTAAAACTCGTAATACCAGTTCATGGAACCCGTCAATTTGAATTCCCATCCAAACGACGGAGCGCTCAGGGGAATGAACGCCATACACATTAATACGACAAGAGCCAACTTCATCCTTCTCATAGAACCAAACCTCCTATCCCACTCAAAACGACAAACACAATATGAACCCCCCAGCGTGCAAAGCCTCGGACGCCAAAGCATCGGCCATTTCCCGTTATCGCTCCGCGGACTCGCTGATTGGATGAGTAATATGCGAGCCTATTCTATTTGATCCGAGTATGTCAACAAAAAATATGGCCCATCAGATTGAAATCATGTTACATTTTTGTCACACAAGAACCCCGACGTCAGGAAAGGCTGGATCCCCCATCAGTATCCGGGCCTGGCTTGCCTTTCGGGTTGTCGCTTTGACCTTGTATTTGGGTACGAGTGTCTATCTACGTGAAACTGCTAAAATCGTGCCAGAGGCGACATTGCAGGCAATAGGCGGTAAATACGGTAAGTTGAGTCTGCTTCATGGAGTGAGCGCTGGGTTAGGATCATACCAATGTGTATGTTTTTAGGTGAACTCGTACGCGACTGTTGCAGCGTGAGTCAATCTTTGTCCGGGCGAGGTCGGATTACAAAAATCATATTTTACTGTCAGCTCTGTTTTATTGCGATTTATTCTACCGGCGGCCAGTCAGGACCAAAGATCGATGAGGTGTAAGCATTCACTTACTGGTGTTAAGGGAGGCGCTTCCCCGCCCCGCCCCAAGCATCGGTAGGGTCAGCATCCGGCAACGTCCCTACCCAGCAGCTTTCTTTTTTCTAATGAAGCCTCCCAGACCAAACTTCTTCACTCTGTAGCCCATCTGTCTCAGAGTTATACCCAGTTCCTGGGCTGCGTGCGATTGTATCCAATTGTTTCGTTCCAGCGCGTCCAGCACCTCCTGCCTTTCTCTTGCACGGAGAGAATCCAGGAGCTTTCGGTCTGGTGTCTCCAGGTCTTTGATACCATGGGCGAGGCGGGGCGATAGGTGCGAGAGATCTATCGTGCCTTGGTCGAATATTATGGCCAATCGTTCCAAAAAGTTTTCCATCTCCCGCATGTTTCCCGGCCAGGAATATTTACGGGGAGAATCCAAGAGCTTTCGGTCCGGTGTCTCGAAGTCCTTGACGCCATTGACGAGGTAGGGCGATAGATGCAAGAGATCTATCGTGCCTTGGTCGAATACGATAGCCAATCGTTCCACAAGGTTTTCCATCTCCCGCACGTTTCTCGGCCAGGAATATTGTACGAATGCGTCCAAAGCTGAGTTCGTGAATCGGAGGCTGGAACCGTACTCGCTGCTAACCTTGTCGCAGAAAAAACCAACCAGAGGAATTATATTCTCTCTCCTCTCGCGGAGTGGAGGCACCCTGATAGGAAACACCCCAAGTTTGTAGTACAGATCTTCCCGAAATGAGCCATCAGCGACTGCCGCACTGAGGTCTCGGTTGGTAGCCGCTATAATCCTCACGTCCACCTTTCTCGTCTTGGTGCTACCCAAGCGCTCGAATTCACGATCCTGCAGAAACCTCAACAGCTTGACCTGAAGCGGCACAGGAAGTTCGCCTATCTCGCCCAGAAAGATGGTCCCGCGATCGGCCTCTTCAACTCGGCCGGCCTTGGATTCAACAGCTCCCGGGAAAGCGCCTTTTTGGTAACCAAAGAGTTCAGATTCCAGGAGGTTGTCAGGGAGCGCTGCACAGTTGACTTTTATGAACGAAGACCGTGCCCTGCTGCTTAGTTCGTGAATAATCCTAGCAACTAGGGTCTTTCCGGTACCCGACTCCCCCAAGAGCAAAACAGAAGCCTCGGTCGGAGCCACTTTCCTGATCAACCGTTGCACCTCCAGCATCGTCGGGCTGGTTCCTACAGCGAAGAAGTTCCTGCTCTTCGCCGAAAGTTCCGTTTTCAGAGACAGATTGGCCCTGATCAGATTCTGTTCCCCGGTCTTCGCCTGGCCATTCAAACTGACAAGCTGAGCGACAAGAGTAGATAGGATCGTCAGAAACCTGACGTCTTCTTCAAACGAAACATCTTCGCCGAATAGGCGATCTACGCTCAAGACTCCTATAGCCTTGCCGTTCAGCACTATGGGGACCCCGACAAAGGATAGTTGCCCTTGCTCGATTCTTCGGGAGCCGGGTCTATTGAGGAACAAGGGTTCCTTGCTTATGTCCGGAACCACGAGTGGTTCTGCGGTTCGGAATATGAGCCCGGTTACACCTTCGTCAAGGCGGCAGACGCCTCTCTTCATTCTTTCGGGCCGCAAGCCATGAGAGGCCTTGATCGAGAGAGTATTCTCTTCCCCGTTCTTCAGTGTGATAGAGGCCCTTTTCACCGACAGATGTTCGGAAAGGATCTCAAAAATGATTTCCAGGGTTTGATCTAAGTTAAGGGCTTTACCGATAATCCGGCTTAGGTCGTACAATAGCTTTAATTCGAGTTGACTTGCCCTCGTATCCATTTGGCTCACTGTGCCGCTGTCATTAAGTTTAAGGCTCCTCCACTGCTGGCGGTTCATTCGTCAGATCCTCCCAAAGATGGGTGGTCGAAGGGGCTCAATCTCTGTGCACATGTGGCTAACAGGTATCGGTTCCTCCTGAGTTTCAATGAGGGCTCTCATCTACACAACTTAATCAGCTCTGCCTTATCCCATGAACGGGAAGTATCTTTTTCTCAGAATCTCGAAAATCTGCTCTGCTCTTTCTTCACTCTCTTGGACCCAAATCAGTGATTCTCCTCTTTCGAAGTCGCACCCGAACTCGTTTGTTAAGGCTTTCAAATATTGTAGAGTAACCTTTTTCGGGTCCAGGCCCAGGGATGCCATTAGCGTCCCATAGCGTTCCTTTCCATCGGCATCATTAAAGAAGAACATTTGCCCCTCCAAGCGCTTTTGATAACTTGAGGCGGCTTGCCCGCCCTCTTCGGCTGGAAAGAGGAACGGGAGCGATAATTTGCCGAAATTAGCTACGCTCGTGGCTGTTTCAACGTGTCGGTTCAGTTACGCGGGGAGGCCGAGGAGATTGGAGAATACCATCTCACTGCAGAGAACGCATAGAACGCGGAGAAGGATTCACATCGTGTTCCGCGATCTCTGCGAAGACCCTGCGCGGAACACGGGGTTGCTTTCCTCGGTCAAGCGTCCCCGTCGGAATAAATGGTTACGTTTCAACGACCTATGGCCCTCTCTGGTTCATGGTCCAAAGCCGCTCCGAGTGGAACTGCTTATCCGGCGGCAGCCCGCGCGGAGCGGCTGTTGTCTGGTCCATCCAGAGGTTCAACTAGGCCTAACAGTCAAAATACAGGGCAAACTCATACGGATGAGGTCTCGTCCTTATAGGGTTAAGCTCCGCCTCGATCTTATACTCAATCCATTTGTCAATGACGTCCTGGGTAAAGACGTCACCCTTCAACAGGAACTCATGATCTTCTTCCAGCGCTGCGAGGGCTTCTTCCAGGCTGCCGGGAGTGGAGGGCACGCGATCGAGTTCTTCCGGCGCAAGCGCGTAGATGTCCTTATCCAGCGGTTCACCTGGATCCAATTTGTTTTCGATTCCGTCCAGGGCCGCCATGAGTATCGCGCTGAAGGCCAAATAGCCGTTGCACGATGGATCAGGAGTCCTGTATTCGATCCGCTTTGCCTTGGGGCTGGCGCTGTACATAGGGATGCGGCAGCAGGCGGACCGGTTTCTCGAAGAATAGGCCAGTTTGTTTGGGGCCTCAAATCCCGGAACCAATCGTTTATATGAATTCGTTGTAGGGTTGCATATGCCGCAGAGAGCGGGGGCGTGCTTCAAGATTCCACCGATGGCCCAAAGCCCCTGCTGAGAAAGACCCGCGTATTTGTCACCGGCAAAAACATTGGTGTCACCCTTCCAGATGCTGATGTGCGTGTGCATTCCGGAACCGTTGTCTTCGAATAGAGGTTTAGGCATGAATGTCACTGTTTTGCAATATCTCTTGGCTACGTTCTTGAGCACATATTTGAACCACATGAGTTGATCACCCATCTTGACCAAAGGGGAGAACCTCATGTCTATTTCGCCTTGCCCTGCTGTGGCTACTTCATGATGCTGAGCCTCAATATTGATCCCGAGTTTCTCCAGGATCAGGACCATCTCGGTTCGCATATCCTGCTGTGAATCGGTGGGAGAAACCGGGAAGTAGCCTTCCTTATGACGAGGTTTGTACCCCAAATTCGGATCCTCCTCGCGACCGGTATTCCACCATCCTTCTATAGAGTCTATATGATGGAAGCCCCCGTTCGAACTGTAACCGTACCGAACGTCATCGAAGATGAAAAATTCCGCCTCGGGTCCAAAATAAGAGGTGTCTCCGAGTTTGGTGTAATTGAGGTAAGCTTCCGCCTTTTGAGCGATATTGCGCGGATCTCTGGTATAGCGTTCCTTTGTCACAGGATCCACAATGTTGCAGATCAAGGAAAGGGTTGGATGTTCCATAAAGGGATCCATCACTGCGGTATCCGGATCCGGAACCACCAACATGTCCGAAGCGTGAATCGGCTGCCAGCCGCGTATAGATGAACCGTCAAACCCGAAGCCGGCTTCAAAAGAATCCTCTTCAAGCTCATGCAGCGGAACACTGAAATGTTGCCACATTCCAGGGAAGTCCATGAATTTGAGGTCGACCATGACGGCCCCGTTCTTCTTGGCAAATTGAATCACCTCTTTAGGTCCCATTTATAGCTCCCTCTAACTATCAGATTGTATACAGGCCCCTGAAATCAGACCTGCTGTCTTTAAACCGCCCTAACACCTCGAGGAGATCCTGCCCGATTAAGGCAGCGAATCGCCGGGATTTCGCTTTACTGAGGCCGGCTCCTCGGACCACCAATATCCTAGAGAGCATCTTTGTCCCGCTCCCCGGTTCTCACGCGTGTCACGGTTTCAACGGGCAACACAAAGATCTTGCCATCCCCAATGCTGCCGGTCCGAGCCGCTGCGATTACCTTTTCGATTACCTGGTCAACTATTTCCGCCGGCACTACCGTTTCGATCTTTATCTTGGGCAGAAAGTCCACCAAATATTCCGCTCCACGGTAGATCTCTTTATGTCCTTTTTGCCGACCGAATCCTTTTACTTCGGTTACGGTCATTCCCTGCACCCCTATCGAACTGAGAGCGTCTTTGACATCGTCCAGCTTGAAAGGCTTGATGATTACTTCAACTTTTTTCATCCTTGTTCCCCTTTTGGAGTGTCCGGTGATTCATTCGGGATTGTAAGGCCCACAACGATCCCGGTCCGCACAAAATCCCGAGCAATCTATATGTGACGAAGAATTCGGTCCGGCCAATGCAAAGCCGTTGTCCTGCCGCTCTTCAAACAAGGCTCGATCCAAATAAGCAACTCTGAATCTCCCGTCTTGCGAGAGATACCAGACGGGAACTCTACAATGCCCTATTCTATGGGACATACGCGTCCTTGCCCTCGGGATAGGCAGGCATGCCGAACTCCGGGACGTCGAGGCCCTCGAGCTCCGCCTCCTTGGGGACACGCAGTGGGACGATACGATTCACGACTTTGAAGACCACGTAGGTAAGGCAGAATGCGTAAAGCGCAATGAGGGTGGCTCCGCCGATCTGCGTCAAGAACTGCGTCACGTCCCCATAAAGCAGGCCGGTCACACCCTGTCCGGCCGTCCCCAGGTAGGTCGTCGCTCCGACGCCGTTCCATCCCGAGCCGTAGGTGCCATCGGCGAAGATACCGACAGAAACGGCGCCCCACCAGCCGCAATATCCATGCACGGAGATGGCGCCGCACGGGTCGTCGACCTTGATCTTCCGCTCGTTAAAGAGAACCCCCAGGCAAACAAGGATGCCGGCAATGATGCCTATGATAACGGCGGAGTTTGGGCTAACAAAGGCACAAGGCGCAGTTATGGCAACCAGGCCCGCGAGCATGCCGTTGCATGCCATCGAAATGTCCGGTTTGCCAAAAAGGAAGTGCCAGAAGATCAACGCTGTGGCCGAAGCCGCGACAGCGGCGAGATTCGTGTTCACGGCAATCACCGAGATTCGGAGGTCCGACGCACCAAGAGTGGAGCCGGGGTTAAAACCCATCCAACCGAACAAGAGAATAAAGGTGCCGATCACGACAAAGGCAATATTGTGCGCAGGAAAGGGTCGTGGCTTGCCGTCCGAACCGTACTTCCCGAGGCGCGGTCCTAGGATGACGGCGAGCGCCATGGCGCAGAAACCTCCTACGGCGTGAACTACGGTTGAGCCTGCGAAATCCACGTAGCCGTGGCCCATGCCCAACGTGGCTCCCAACTGTGAAAGCCAGCCGCCGCCCCAAACCCAGCAACCGGACATCGGGTATAGGATGGCACCTATGAAGACCTCGCAGAGGACGAACGCCCAGAAAGTGATCCGCTCACAGATTGCGCCGACGATAATGTAGCCGGCCGTCTCCATGAACACAACTTCGAAGAGCGTGAGGCAATTACTACCAACGTCGTAGGCCGGACCGCTCAAGAAAAAGCCACTGCCGCCTAAGAATCCCCATTGACCGCTTCCAATGAGGAAGTGATTTAGGGTGGGCGTGCCGCCGAGATTTGTTGGAGCCGCATTCACTGCGACAGCACCGAACTGAAAAGCGTAGCCGCACGCATAGTATGCTAAGAAGGCGAAGACGTACGCTGCGAAGTTAAGCATCATCAGATGGGCCGCGTTTTTCCTGCGCACCAAACCACAGGTGAGAAGGGCGAAGCCCGCTTGCATGAAGAGCACCAGGTACCCTGTAATGAGAGTCCAGTTGAAGTTGGTCGCAACCCGGACGTGCCCGACAGTGTCGGCCAGCTTTACAGCGAGAGGTTCTTTGGCCGCAAGGGCTTGGTACTCTTCGAACTCCTTTCGCTTTTTCGCATAGTCAGGGTCGGTCTTGTCGGTCGGCTCGGTGACGACAAAAGAATTCCCGGCCGCATCGACAGCATTTGATTTGTCGCCCGTTGCAATTCCTCCGGGATCGGGCTTCGGCTCTGGAGCTTGAGTCGCTGTTCCTTGAGGTGCCCCACCCGGAGGGGCAGCTTCCTCAGCGAAAACGGGACTCATCATCAGCATCCAGGCGATAAGTACTGAAATGGACAAAAAAACCTGCACCGTTTTTCCTTTAGCCATTCTCTGCTTCTCCCCTCAATAGAGTTAAACGTGCCTCAAGCCGAAAAGATTTGTCGTCTTCGGCGCGAAATGACGGTTTTTAGATGCGGTCTAGCACTTGCACCGCCCGGTCTAAGGGCTTTAGGGCTCGTTTCTACCGTTTGAATATGAGTGACTTCTTCCACCGGACCGCCGACGATCTTGCCATCAGCAATCTTTACTTCACAAAACAGCGTTCCGGGTCTCTTTCATCACGCCGCTTACCTGCTCATCCGTAAGCACGGCACCTAGCCCCGGACTGATCAACGGCACCAGTGCCGATGCTGCCGGAACTCACGAGTTGGCTGCTGCCTTCATACTGCAATACCTCCGAACACCCAATTTGCAGGGCACCTTCTTTAGGCCCTGTCTCGTTTGCCCTTAATCAGCGCTCATGGGATCTTTACGGAGGCTGCAGGCAGATTGCGGATACGATTTTTTCCCCATTGTTGCAGTTAGCATGCCAAAGGGCATAGGAGGGTTCCACGGAGCTATTGAGCCTTAATAAGGGCACAGCAATCCCGGAGGCAAAGATACCTAACAGTATGATTTGATGTAATAGGCTACGTAAAGGTATGATAGTGTGAATCAGGATGCATAGGTGTACGAACTGTCACGTCGCCGGAATTTCACCAAGCGTCCATGGGGATCCCTCTTTCGGTTGATAATTACGAGAGGGGAGTGTGTCATGCCCAATGCTGTGGGCATGCCTTATCAGATGAGGAGCTACTGTGACGATTTGTTGGGCGGGCTGTACCATGTCAAAGGGACGGTGGTCGACTCGCGGAAGGCCTTTCTCGAAGGTTGAAAGAAACCGGAGAGGACAAAGTACTCTTGACGAGTGGATAGGAATGTGGCGGGATTACGAAAAGAACGGGAAAGACAATCAGAGGTGAGAAAAATCGCGGTTGTTCAAGGGTTGGTAGTGGTTGGTTATGGCAAAAGCGGCAGTTCTCTTTGTCCTTGCGGGCCTGGCGGAAATTGGTGGGGGCTATCTCGTATGGCTTTGGCTGAGGGAAGACGGGCCTTATTGGTACGGGATTATCGGGGGAGTTATCCTTGTTCTCTATGGAATCATCCCTACAATGCAGAGCTTCCCTCACTTCGGGAGGATTTACGCGGCATACGGCGGCGTTTTCATTGTCCTGTCCCTTCTGTGGGGATGGGGGATAGACCGGAAGACCCCTGACCTGTTCGATGGGATCGGAGCCGCAATTTGCCTGGTCGGAGTATGTGTGATCCTCTGGAGTCCTAGAAATTAGGCCTTCTGATAACCAGCCGATGGTGCAAAGGAATTTTCTTCGGCAGATGGGGCAGGTACCTATCAGGCTCCTTCAAGCCGTCTGTCCCGAAGAGCATTTTCCCGGCCTGTCCTAGAAGGAGTTCCCGTTTATTTCATTCGGGAGAATTCATTTATTTCGAACCTTATTCATACAGAGGCATCTAATAAGTATGGAAATGGGTGTATGGGGCAGCTGGAAAGAGTTGCTAATCTGTATTTTAAATCGTGAGCCGGAAAATTGGTATATTCGGCAATTAGGAGTAAGCCATGCGGAAATTAGTATTATTCTTTGTTTTGTTAGTTTTTTCTATTGGTGCTTCCGCTGCATCAGCTGCGGAGTCGCAAAAACAGGGCAATTCACAAATTAATTGGTTAGCCAGTATGGATCAAGCTGTTAAGCAAGCCAAGGCGCAGAATAAGCCCATTCTCGTGGACTTTTTCAATCCTGAGTGAATGGGATGCAAAAAGATGGATGCGGTTACGTATCCTGCGCCGGCTGTAATTGACTTCGTTCAAAAGAATATGATCCCGTTGCGAATTCAATCCAATAACGAAGCAATGGGCCTCAAATTCAAAATCAGGTGGACACCCACTCTAATTACATTAGACAAAGAGGGAAACGAACATTACCGAACTGTAGGTTTCATGCGCCCCGAGGCTCTGGTTAACTCTTTGATCCTTGGAATCGGGAGGATGCATCTTGACAAAGGGGAATACCAGGCAGCGATCTCGGATTTTGATAAGCTCATCGCAACATCTGCAAAGAACGACTTCGCTGCCCAGGCTATTTATTTCCGTGGAGTGGCCCTCTACAAGTTGACAAACGATTTGAAGTCTCTAAAGAAAGCTTATGACAAGCTTAAACAAGATTATCCTGACAGCGAATGGACGGAAAAAGCCAATCCCTATAGCGAAGTTAAGGGAACCGATGTCTGATTGCCAAGAAGGCACAGGAGTGAAAAGTCCTTTTTTAGAGAGGCTGGCGAGTTGTCCTTGTTATACCAATTCGCTTTCAAGGAAGTGATTTTAATTCACAATTTCGTTCCCACACTGACCTGGGACCCAGTCAGTGTCGGAAGAGATGTATCTATGGAGTTACGGACGGGAAGAAAGGTTCAGGCCCCGAAGGGGCCTACCAACGGTAGTCCCGCGCACCGCGGGATGAAAACCCGTGGAATAAGAAAGTCCTAGCTCAGCACGATCGACCCTGGCGGGGTCTACCATCAGCAACGATTCCAAAAGATTGGTGGACCCCTGATAGGGGTCCATTCCGTGACGGTGATTCTCATTTTCCGTGGGCTTCCGCCCACGGGTACTATTGGGTCGCCCCTGCTGGGCTTGGTGCCGTTCCCCCGTCTCATGCTTACGAAGAGATTTTCAAATCAAGTCACTTCTTTGAAAACGAATTGGTATTACAGGTCGTGACTTCCTGTGCCTTCAGCATCCGTAAGTGCAGTATCTGTGCAGAGTAGAACGCGCTGCCGGCCATTTTTAACAGCTTCGCGTAACAGACCCTTCCACGCAGGAATGGAGTGCTCCTGCGCGGCGATATCTATCTTTCTATACAGTTCAAACAATTACGTGGGAGGACTCCCCTCAAGCCTTCCAGCAGGTTTTCTGCCGCAAGTTTCGCCATTGCAGTCCTGGTTTCTATTGTAGCGCTTCCGACGTGAGGCAAAAGAAGCACGTTATTCAATTCCAATAAACCCGGTGTCAGTGCCGGTTCATTTTCGTATACGTCCAGTCCGGCTCCTGCTATTTTCTTTGCCTTTAGCGCTTCTACCAATTCCATCTCATCCACCACCGGACCGCGAGAAGCATTGATAAGGTAAGCAGTCGGTTTCATGCGGCTGAGTTCTCTGGCACCAATCAGATGCCTGGTCTCGTTCGTCAGGGTCACGTGAAGTGAAACAAAATCAGCTTCTGAAAGCAGCTCCTCTAAGGATACATAAGCAACGTTCAGCTCTCTTTCTTTCTTTTCATCGATTCTTCGCCTGTTATGATAGATGATTCGCATGTCGAATCCCAATGCACGACGTGCGACTGCTTTGCCAATCTGCCCTAGACCTATGATCCCGAGTGTCTTTCCGCTGACTTCGGTGCCCAGAAAAGGCGCCCATGATTTCCATTCCCCGGCTCTTATCATTGCTTCGCCTTCCACGATTCTCCTGGCTAGACCGAGCATGAGCGCAAACGTCAGGTCTGCAGTGGCATCTGTAAGCACGCCGGGTGTATTGGTTACCCATATGCCTCGCGCTGTAGCCGCTGCTAAATCGATGTTGTCGTATCCTACACCATAATTGGCTACGATTCTCAAATTCGGAGCTTTCTCCATAAGTTCGTCGTCTATTCGGTCCGTTACCATGCAAAGCAGACCATCTTTGTCCGACACATTTGCGAGAATCTCTTCCCGGGGCATAGGTCGATCATAGCTGTTCAGCACGACCTCATGCTCCGCCCTCAACGTAGCTATAATTTCTTTGGGAAGATTTCCGGTAACAAGCGCTTTCATGTTAGCCCCCAGGAACAAAAGAAATTGATCGAATGCGGAGTGATTCTCGGCAATTCGGTTTCAGAAACTAGATGATCAAGAAAAGTGTTCATGGACCGGCTTTGGAGACGGATTTCTTTTGTTCCGACATCTTCCTGTCAATCTAGTTCCTCCTAGCTTTTCACGTCAGATTAACTTCTCAGATCAATATTCTACCAGGGAACTTGTCAAGAAACCGTTGACAATTCCATAACGAGCATCTACCCTAGAACTAGGCGTTCACAATTACGCTGGCTCAAGGTGAATCTGAATGTTTCGATTACGCAAACGCTCATCAGCAATATGGATTACCGTGGGACTGTACTTGGCCCTGACGAGTTCAGGCATGGCCGCGGTTTGTTTGTGCGGCGTAACGGGAGCACCAATCGTGGCACACCACGATCATCATAATGATTGCGGTATGCTTTCGGATACGACTTCAAGCCGGGAACAAGGACCCCATCAGAATTCCAGCGGTGAAAAGCCTTCGACTCCTGATTATTGCATCCATTGCGCATGGCAGTGCGGCGCCTTGACGGAAACTGATCACAGTTATGCGGTGAATGCCCGGGCATCCGGTGAGTCGAACGAACTGGCTGCCGCTGCTTGGTTTAGTTCCGTTGCGCCGCCAGTGGAAATTCTGACAACAAGCCTCCATCCGCTCGGCCCTTCCGCACACTTTCCTACCCTTGCCGGCCTACAGTCGGTTGTTCTCCTGATTTAATCACACGAATACATTTCCAAGGATCTGATTCGCCGTTTCATAAATACGGCGACTAAAGTGGCACCATGATCTTTACCGGGCCGCGCCATCATCTGATGAACACGATGGGGTAATCGTATTTGTCAGATACAGAATCAAGTAACCAACAAGACAATCCCGGTTAAGGCCACCGCACGCAGGTGGTGAACTAACGAGAGGAGACAGACAATGAAAACACTAATCCCAAGTTTGGCACTGTTGGCGCTTCTGCTTTCCGCCCCGTATGTGCTGGCAGCAGGAGGTGGTACGAGTTCGGAGCTTCAGGAGGCTTGGAACCGCGTGCAAGCCCAGCAGGAGAGCATGGCGCGAAAGTTCTCCATGATCGAAAGAGACGCTGCTAGAGCCGTTAGTGGCACTTCTGTGCCGGTAAGACAAAGGGCTGTAACCCGCCGGTCTACTCCGAAAGGTCAGATTTGCATGTGTGCGAGTCCTGAGAATGGCAAGTGATGGGAGTTCACCCCAGATGATGCCGGTGGCGTCCAAGAGGAGCCCCTGGCATCCCTTTACATGTGTTTACGGACACCCTGAGGATGCATGATGATGCATGAGGAGCAGCGATGAGTCCAAAGGCCAAGACTCCCTTGCTGGTCGAAGGCACAATTCTTAATGGCAAGTGGGAGATCCTGGAGCATATCGCGACAGGAGGCAAGGGGGAGGTTTATTGTGCCCGTCAGACCAATTTGGATAGAGAAGTAGTGGTCAAAATTGTTTCCACAGAGTATCTAGCGGAGTTCGGCGACGACAAACAGGAAGTTGAAACGGAAATCGAAAGATTTCATAGAGAAGCTTTGGCTATGGCTCAGGTGCGGCATCCGTACGTCGCTCAGGTGTACGACCAGGATGCGGCCACGATATCAAAGGATGGAAAAGAAGCCACAATCCGATATGTGGTCATGGAATACGTTCCAGGCGGCCGCACACTCCGCAACACAATGCCGGATGACGGGTTCAAAGACAATGAAAGAGACCTCCGGCAATGGATTAGAATTTATTTCCTGCCCATTTTTGACGGCCTGGAAACCGTTCACGACCTTGGTATCGTTCATCGAGATATGAAGCCCGAAAATGTTCTCTTGGACGGCTCCACTCCCAAAATTATCGACTTTGGAATTGCAGGGGGCCAACAGTGGAAAGGGCTTACGAAAAGCCATCATGTCGAGGGCACCATCACCTACATGGCGCCTGAACAGTTTCTGGATCTCGGTGAAACGGATGCTCGGGCCGATGTTTATTCGCTAGGCAAAATACTTTACGAAGCGGTTCAGGGGAAAATGGTGGACCACAAAACCGCTTGCCCTCTCAAAGGTGTCTGCCTTTCAAACCCGTCCACGCCGTTCTTAAAAGAACTGGACCTCATCGTACAAGAGTCCACTGCGGAGGACAAAGAAAAGAGGACTCCTTCCGTCAAAGCGCTTCGGGAATCGCTGGAGCAGCTGCTGAAGAATGCTGAGGCAGCGGAACAGCCTCTATTAAGAGGCCTGCGTCGCAAGCAAATACTTGTCGGAATTGCGCTGTTGTTCGTTATTGTGGTTGCGTCGAATTTGTATCATCACTTGATCATGATACATGAAGAATCTCAGCCTGTGCTTGAAGCACCTGCTGATTCTCATCCTGCCCCGACTGGGCATCAAACACCAGCCCCCGACGAGGGGACCGCCGAGAAGGCGCCGGCGCAGCACAAAACGACAAGTCCTGATGCCGCGACGTTGGCAAAAGCGCCTCCGGCACGTACTTTGCTGGGCAAAGATGGCGCCACCATGCGATTGGTGCCGGGAGGGGAACTCACTGTTTCGGTATTTGGCGGATCAAATATTGTCAGGACTGTGAATGTGTCGCCGTTTTATATGGACGAGACCAAAGTCACCAATGCTCGATACGTGGAGTTCCTGAATCAGGTCCTGCCGAGGCTCACTGTCAAGGAAGGTGTGGTTGGAACCAATGGTGGCATTTGGCTATTTCTTGGCAGTGTGTACGAAGGGTTTGAGCCGATTGTCTTCCGAGACGGCAGGTTTTCTTTGAAAGACAACTCCTTCGCGTCTTATCCGGTGGTGCGGGTGACAGCCAATGGGGCGGCAGCTTATGTTAAGTTTTACGGATGTCGGTTGCCGACGGAACGGGAATGGTTGCAGGCAATTATGAAAGGACGCAAATCGTCTGCCGCTGTGCGTCCCAGGAGCGGGTGGCCGACGATGCCGTCTACCGATCTGGCAACGGAAATGCAAGGATGGCTTGAAGGATATAGCACGAAAGATCAGGTAGAAGGGCCGGGTGATTTCTCCGTCAGATCTTCGGCATCGTTGGTTCCTCACCCGGTTACAACTTTCGGTCCGGATGCCAATGGCATTCGCGGTCTTGGCGAGAATGTGAGCGAATGGGGTCTGCGGCCTGGCAGCTTGACCGGCAAAGATGAACGGCAAGCTGATTACGTCGTTCTGGGTGGGCTACGGGGAAGCATTCTCCATGGATCGGTTCTGATCCCAGGCCTTCCTCAAGACGCTTCGGCCGCTTTCGGCGATGTGGGTTTCCGGTGTGTCTACGATATCCCCGGTCAGGAGAAATAGATTCGTCAACGTTCGCAGAGGAAAAGTCTTGCAGAATTACGCAGGAGAATGGTTATGAATTTAGAAATCAAAGGAATGCCCGCTCATGAATGCGTGTGCCGCGGCGAGGCGAGTTCTATTAAAGAGTTGTTAGAGTCGGCAGTAGGCTCGGACACAGATCTAACGTTTGCCGACCTGTCCGGAGAGGATTTGTCTTTTGCAAAGCTCTCCAAGGCGAAGCTCAATTCCGCAAACTTGTCCGACGCCAACCTCTCCGGAGCGAATCTGCACTGCGCCCACTTGACCGTCGCTAAGCTGGACCGAGCGGACTTATCGCACGGAAATCTTTCGGAGATCCGTCTGTTGGGCGCTAGCCTAGCTGCGGCCAAACTCGTGGAGGCAAATCTCACTAAGGCAGGTCTGTGCGGCGCTAATTTGAGCGGCGCGGATCTGTCAAAAGCGAACCTTTCGCAAGCAGATTTATCCAGGGCTATTCTATCTGGAGCGGTGTTGAGCGATGCCCTTTTGCCCTTTGCCCATTTATCAGCGACATCCTTATGCGGAGCCAAGCTCAATAGAGCCGCCCTGTCCGCGACGGACTTCTCTCGGGCGGAATTGTTCGGAGCCGACCTGTCTCACGCGGATCTATCCGGGGCTATATTATCAGGCGCGAGATTGAATGGCGCAAATCTCTCAGGAGCTGATCTCTCCTTTGCCGATCTCCCTGGAGCCGAACTCGTCGGGGTGAATTTATCCGGGGCCGATCTGACGGGCGCCAATCTGCCTGGAGCTGATTTGTCGGGGGCTAACCTGACCGGAGCAAAATTAATCGGAACAGACCTGACGGATGCCGATCTGTCGGGCGTCAACCTCACGGGGGCAAACTTAGCGGGCACGAATTTTTACGGAGCGCGGCAGTGAACCCGTTTGCTTTCACCGGACTCCTAATAAGAAGTGGTGAAGTGACAGCCCACGCGAGAGGGGGAGTTCAATGAACGACACGGTTTCCATTTCGAAGAAAACATTAAAGAAGATAATCCTACTGGCGCTGGTGTTGATAGTAGTCGCATTGGGGTACCACCTGTTCAAGCGCAAGGAAACCGGCAATCACACCGAACAGCAACAGCCTGCCTCGCAATCGGAGAAGAAAGGCGAGGTCGGAAAAACTGGACCTGCGCCAGCAGGCCATGCGCATGGGCTACCGGGACGAGTCGAATCCACAGGCGGAGGCCCTGTCCAATACACGATGTCCGAAGAAGCAAAGATGCTGGCGGAAGTTCAAACCGCTGAGGTTAAGAGAGAGCGCGCCACAAAGAAATTGAGAATGGTTGGAATGATCTTCGACGCGGAGACGAGAGCCGCTGCCCTTACAGCGAGAATCGCAGGGCGACTCGACACAGTTTACATAGATTTTACCGGAGTGAAAGTGAACAAGGGAGATCCGATGGTGACCATCTGGAGCCCTACTCTGATCCAAAGTGAGATCGAACTCTTCGAGAGCATCAAAAGCCGCGACAACGAGGGGATAATTCACGGAGCGGAAGAAAAGCTCAAGCAATATGGAATGGACCAGGAGCAAATCAAACGGATTCGCGAAAGCAAGAAGCCTGAGCTGTATATCACCCTCAAGGCCCCCATAAGCGGCATTGTTATGGAAAAGAAGGCGGTTGTCGGTCAATTCGTCAATCAAGGCCAGGACATGTTCTTGATCAACGACCTGTCCCACGTGTGGGTAAAACTCAGTGCGTATGAGCCGGATCTGCCGTGGATACGATATGGTGAAAAAGTTACATTTACTACGCCATCTTTTCCCGGCAAGACCTACACCGGGACAGTCATCTTCATAGATCCCGTGCTCGACATGTCAACGCGCACAATCAATGTGCGACTTGACGCGCCGAATCCGGATTATGAGTTGAGACCGCACATGTTCGTGAATGCTGTGCTCGATGCTGAAATAGACGATCACGCCAATGTAATAAAACCTGAGTGGACGGGAAAATACATTTGCCCATTTGACCCCGAAGAAGTGAGCGACATTCCTGGAAGTTGCCCCAGGACCAAGCAGCCTTTGCAGCCGGCCACCGCTTACGGGTACTCGGGGGTGAAAAATCCGGTCCTGCCTCTAGTAATACCTGAGACCGCTGTGCTCTACACCGGCAAGCGATCGCTTGTTTATGTGGAAGTCCCAAATCAAAGTCAGCCGACCTATGAACAGCGAGAAATTATTTTAGGCCCTCGGGCAGGGGACAAGTACCTTATTTTCGGCGGTCTCAAAGAAGGGGAGCGCGTGGTCGTCAAGGGGAATTTCGAGATCGACAGCTCTGTGCAGATCGCCGGACAACCCAGCATGATGAATCCCGCTGAAAGCGAACAGGCCTCCGCCCCGACCGAAAAACAGACTCGTCCGGCCGAGACACACGCAGGGCATGGGACGCCGGAGAGCAAAGCCCCGCCCTCGCAAGAAATGCCCATGGACATGAAAATGGACATGGGAACAGCGAAGCCTCATTCCGGAAGCGGAACGGAGGGGCACTGATGGCAAACGACAACGAAGAAATCATAGCGCCTTCTCTTTTTTCGAAGATGATGGGCTTTTGGCTTCAGCAAAAGCTACTGGTGTTTGTCGGAATTTTAGGAGTCCTGCTCGTCGGCCTGGCAGTTGCGCCCTTTGATTGGGAGATTCCTCTTTTACCTCGAAACCCGGTGCCGGTTGATGCAATTCCTGACATCGGAGAGAACCAGCAGATAGTGTTCACCACCTGGGAAGGACGCTCGTCAAAAGACGTCGAAGACCAGATCACGTACCCACTGACCATACAGCTTCTAGGGATCCCGGGTGTAAAGGCCATCAGGAGTTTTTCCTATTTCGGATATTCAACGATTTACGTGGTATTCGAGGACAAAGTGGAATTCTACTGGTCCCGCACTCGGATACTGGAACGACTCAGTTCGTTGGCGCCGGGCACATTACCCACAGGCGTTCAGCCGACTTTGGGTCCGGATGCCACCGCTGTTGGACAAATCTATTGGTACACGGTGGAAGGCAAACAGTTCAGCCTGGATGAGCTGAGAACCGCGCAAGATTGGTACATACGGTATCTCCTCCAGTCCTCCAAAGGAGTGAGCGAAGTCGCGTCCATTGGGGGCTATGTGAGAGAGTACCAGATCGACGTGAATCCCGATGCGCTGCGGGCTCATGGGGTAACACTGATGGACGTCTTCACCGCGGTGCAAAAATCCAATCTGGACGTGGGAGCGAGAAACCATAGAGGTGAACGATGCTGACTACGTGATTCGCGGGCGAGGCTTCATAAAATCCGTGCACGACCTCGAGATGGCGGTAGTCAAAGTAACGGATAACGTTCCCTTGTATATCAAAGATGTTGCAACGGTCTCGGAAGGTCCGGCCTTTCGACAAGGCGCATTGAACAAGGCAGGCGCCGAAGCTGTCGGTGGGGTCGTGGTGGCTCGTTTTGCGGAGAATCCTCTCCAGGTGATTAAAAACGTCAAAGCAAAAATTAAGGAGATTTCTCCGAGTCTCCCAAAGAAAACTCTCGCCGATGGTTCAGTCTCCCAGGTCAAGATTGTGCCGTTTTACGATCGCACTCAACTAATTTACGAGACTCTGGACACGCTGAAGCGTGCGTTATCCGAGGAAATCCTCGTCACCATAATTATCGTCGTGGTGATGGTCAATCATCTGGTGAGCGCTGCGCTCATCTCACTGATCCTCCCACTGGCTATCCTCGTCACCTTCATCGTGATGAAACTTACGGGAGTTGAAGCAAATATCATGGCCCTGTCCGGCATTGCCATTGCCATAGGGGTAATGGTCGATATGGGTATCATTCTCACCGAAAATATTTTGAGGCATCTGGAGCAGGAACCTCCTGGGAAAAGCATTTTCAAGATAGTGCATGAAGCCGCTAGTCAGGTAGGCGGAGCTGTTATTACCTCTGCCTCCACCACTATCCTGGCTTTTCTGCCTGTATTTACTCTCACCGGACCCGAAGGGAAGTTGTTCACTCCTGTTGCTCTAACGAAGACGTTTGCCATTGCAGCATCCTTGATCCTGGCCCTGTCCATCATACCTCCGCTAGCTCATATTGTGTTCACAAAGAGGAATTTCCGAACAAGAAACTCTGATGGTGGTTTATGGACTGCTAGCGGCTTTCGGTATCTGGATCGGATATTCCCTGTCCTGGTCTGTTGGAATAGGCGTTACCTTAATAGCAATTGTCAAATTTGCCTCACTTTTCCTTTCCCCATCGATCAGGGAAAAAACACCGATGGCCATCAATCTGGTGGTCCTTGCGGTAGTAATTCTGTTACTTACGGAGCATTGGCTGCCCCTTGGTCCCGAAAAAGGATTGATCCGAAATTTAGTTTTTTGCGCAGGTATCATTTTCGGGCTCCTGGGGATCAGGAAGGTCTTCACCGGATACTATCGACAGGCTTTGGGGTGGATGTTGGACCACAAGGCCACGTTTTTGAATGTCCCGATCACCCTGATCATTTTTGGTGTCGTTATATGGCTGGGATTCGGTAGGGTGTTTGGGTTTATACCCGATGCTGCCGACTGGCTCATCGGCTGGTCTCCTCCCGTCGCAATGGTCCAAACCGAGACCATGCCCGAAGCCGCGAAGCCTGTCTCGAGCATGCCGGGCATGAGCATGCCGGGAGACAAGGTGGGAACTCCCTCGACGACAACTCCGCAGGACCCTATCCGCTCAACCAGGATTTGGAAAAAGCTTGCTGGGGTGTTCCCGGGTTTGGGCAAGGAATTCATGCCGGATCTGGAAGAGGGGACCTTTCTGTATATGCCCACGCTCATGCCCCACGCTTCCCTCGGCAAAGCTCTAGATGTCATTCGCAAACAGAATCTTGCAATTAGCAATATTCCTGAAGTGGAATCCGTCGCCGGCAAGATCGGGCGCGTGGAAAGCGCTCTGGATCCGGCTCCAATCTCCATGATTGAGACTATCATCAATTTCAAACCGGAGTACAAGACAGACCCCGCTACTGGTCAAAGGGTTCTGGACCCGAAAACCAATAAGCCGATCCGAGAGTGGAGGCCACAAATTAAGTCGCCCAACGATATCTGGGACGAGGTAGTGAAAGCTGCCCATGTTCCGGGAACTACCGCAGCCCCCAAGCTAGAGCCCATAGCAGGAAGGGTGGCCATGCTCCAGACTGGCATCAGGGCTGCAATGGGCATTAAAATCAGAGGTAATAATCTGGAAGAGTTGGAAAAAGCAGGTATCCAGATGGAGCGGTACCTACGGGAAGTCCCCTCCATTGAGCCCTCATCCGTTCTTGCCGACCGCAACATCGGAGTCCCATGTCTTGAGATTAATATCGATCGCGACGCAATAGCCAGGTACGGGGTAAATATTCAAGATGTCGATGATGTCATCGAAATAGCCATTGGCGGCAGACAGATCACTAGGACGGTGATGGGTAGAGAGCGGTACCCGGTACGGGTTCGTTATGAGAGGGAACTCCGTGACTCTGTGGAAGCACTGGGAAACATCCTTGTCACTGGAGCGAACGGAGTTCAGGTGCCTATGAAGTCAGTGGCCGCCATCAAATATGTCCGCGGGCCTATGGTCATAAAAAGTGAAGACACGTTCAATGTGAGTTATGTAATTTTTGATAAAAAACCAAATGTCGCCGAAGTAACCGCGGTTCAAGATGCGGACCGGTACTTGCAGGAGAAGATTAAGTCAGGCGAGCTAAAACTCCCGCCCAATACCTCTTACACTTTTGTAGGGTCATACGAAAATGAGGTGCGATCGGAAAAGACCATGATGATCGTCATTCCTGCGACACTAGTCTTGGTTTTCATGATCCTGTACTTTCAGTTCCGGTCCGTTCCAACATCACTAAATGTGTTTTCGGGAATTTTCGTGGCGTGGTCCGGTGGATTTCTACTGATATGGCTTTATTCGCAGCCGTGGTTTTTTAACTTCGATCTATTCGGTGTCTCTATGAGGCATCTTTTTCAGATGAGGACCTATAACCTGAGCGTTGCTGTGTGGGTCGGTTTTTTGGCCCTGTTTGGAATCGCCACAAATGACGGCGTGATCTACTCGACTTATCTCAACCAGGTTTTCGCACAACACAAATTCAAGTCCATAACGGAGATCAGAGAAGCCACGGTCGAAGCGGGCTTGAAACGGATCAGGCCCGCTCTCATGACTTCGGCCACTGCTATCCTTGCTCTCATTCCGGTTCTTACCTCTCAGGGACGAGGTGCGGATGTCATGGTCCCAATGGCCTTGCCAATTGTCGGAGGAATGTTCCTGGACCTGATAACGGTATTCGTTGTCCCAACTATCTATTGCTTAGAGAAGGAGATCGAGTTTAAGCAGAGACAGAGATGGTCCGGCTCGAATGGATAGGAGGTGAACGCAAATGATCGCAATAAGTGGATCGAGGAATTCGCTCACTTTTGCACGGAGGGGCATTCGGGAGCCGGTGGGGGATAAGACACTGAATCAGACAGGCCACTGCCCCGTCCTCTATGAAAAGGAGAATAATAAATGTTGGCAAGGCACAAAAATGCCTTATTTAGGCTAGCTGGCATATTGACCGCTGCTTTGGTCACAATGTTGTTTACGTCGATTTTGAGCGTTGCGGATTCCCTGCAACTGCCGGATCATTCCAGCATCGATCTAGCCACAAAGTGTCCGGTATGCGGCATGGTAATCGGCGGAACCGCGGGGCAAGGCGCCAGCGTCACATACAAGGACGGGCGTGTGGCGGGCTTTCACGGTATAGCGGCAGCGGTCTTCAAGGACGGCCATGCAGTGGGATTTGAAGGGGCTTGCTGCCTGTTCATCTACAACTCGGTCCCTCAGAATTATGGTGTGGATGTGAAAAACATAGCTCGCCAGTTTGTCACCGACTTCACTACCAAGAAATTGGTCGATTTGTCTAAGGCTTTTCTTGTCTTGGGCAGCAATGTGAAAGGTCCTATGGGTTATGACCTGATTCCGTTTTCGAGCAAGGAAGATGCCGCCAAATTCGCGGCCGAAAATGATGGAAAGTGGATTGTGCAGCTCCATGAAGTGGCTCGGAGCATTGAAGATCAGCAGGAAACGAAGAAAACCGAGATCATCGAGCAAAGCACGCCTGTGAGAAAACCGACCACACGCCCTGCGCCATTCCAATATCCTGAAGCACGTGGACACCACCACCATCATTAGGGTGTCCGGGAGTGAGCACTGAATTGAAAGTAGGATTCAAAAGCCGAAAAGGCTGTAACCGTGACAATAATGAAGATTCTTATCTCGTGGATGAAGACTTCGGTCTCTTCATAATTGCCGATGGGATGGGCGGGCATAGTGCCGGCGAAGTCGCAAGCCGCATGGCTGTGGAAGCGATTTCCAATACGATTCGCAAGGAACTTGCCTTAGGAAAAGATCCGGTGGCCGCAATTCATGATGCTATTACAAGGGCCGATGCGGCCATATTTGATAGAGCAGCATGGCTGCCCGAATGCGCCGATATGGGGACGACAGTCGTCATCGCCTTTATAAAAGATGATGGGGTTACAATATCTCACGTGGGAGACAGCCGAGCCTATTTGATCGGCAATGGAAATATAGCTCAACTTACCGAAGATCATTCATTTGTTGCGGAATGTCTGAAACAGGGATGGTTAACCCCCGAACAAGCGCGGACCCATCAATCGAGGCACGGGCTTACCATGGCTTTGGGTGTTCAGGACGAGGTCGAGCCTGAGACAATTGAAGTGTCGTGGAATAGAGAGACCTGCCTCCTCCTTTGCTCGGACGGACTTACCGATATGTTGAATGATTCGGAGATCCTGCAAATCATTAAAGCGGCTGAAAATCCCCAGGCCGGCTGTGATGCTCTCGTGGAAAAGGCTGCTCAAAAAGGAAACAAGGACGACGTAACGGTTATATTATTTTGTGCCGGGGAAGGTGGGTCATGAATTGACCCAGTTTTAAAGGAAGCGAGAGCCCGGGAAGAGCCCGTAAAGAGGGATTTTTCAGTCATGAAGAAAAAGGCTGTCTTTGCAAAAGCGGAACGCGAAATTGGAATGAGTGTCGCAAGAAGTATCGCCGTGTGTCGGAAGGAAGTATTGTTAACAAAATTTGAGATGAGCCGGCGAATTGCTGGGAGGATGCTAAATTTGGCCTCCAATACGAAAACCTGTTTAACAAACAAGAAAGGAAACTGCGATGGGGGAAGCAGCTTCGTCTACACCCGAAGGACCGCTGAGCGCAGAGGAACTGCGGAAAATAGACGCTTATTGGCGGGCCACGCTCTATCTGTGCGTCGGAATGATCTATTTGCGTGACAACCCGCTCTTGAGAGAGCCGCTCAAAATTGAGCATATCAAGAATCGGCTATTGGGCCATTGGGGCACAGACCCGGGACAGACCTTCACGTGGGTGCACCTTAATCGATTTATCAAGAAGCAAGACCTCAACATGGTGTTCGTCTCAGGTCCCGGCCACGGCGCACCGGCTATCCTTTCAAACGCTTACCTCGAGGGCACTTATTCTGAGATCTACCCGGATAAGAGCGAAGATGAAGAAGGAATGTGCCGGTTCTTCCGGCAATTCTCTTTTCCGGGCGGGATCGGCAGCCATTGTACCCCCGAGACACCGGGCTCATTCCACGAGGGAGGCGAACTCGGATATAGCCTATCGCACGGATATGGCGCGGCTTTCGATAATCCGGATTTGATTGTAGCGGTCATGGTGGGGGACGGAGAGGCAGAAACAGGACCTCTGGCCACCGCGTGGCATTCCAATAAATTCCTTAACCCGGTACACGACGGAGCGGTGCTGCCCATCCTTCATCTGAACGGGTATAAGATCGCAAACCCCACCATCCTGGGAAGAATCAGTCACACACAGTTGGAGAGCCTTTTTATAGGTTATGGTTACAAACCATACTTTGTCGAAGGATCAGACCCGTACGCGATGCACCAGTTAATGGCCCAGACTCTGGAATCTGCTCTGGCAGATATCAGGACTATTCAGAACCAGGCCCGCACCCAGGGAATCACCGGCCTACCCGCGTGGCCGATGATCGTTCTTCGCACCCCCAAGGGCTGGACCGGCCCCAAGCAAGTAGACGGCCACAAGGTGGAAGATTTTTGGCGAGCACACCAGGTGCCATTCGACGTACACGAGAATCCGGCCCATCTGGCACTGCTTGAAAAATGGATGAAGAGCTACAAGCCGGAAGAGCTGTTTGATGAGCGCGGCAAGCTGGTCCCTGAGCTCAGGGAACTCGCGCCCGTCGGAAATCGTCGCATGAGCGCCAATCCGGTCACCAACGGCGGCGTCGTGCGCAAGAATTTGACGCTTGCAGGATTTTCGTTCCTATAAGGTGAACGTTACAAAACCGGCCACCATCAGGGTGGAAAATACTCGCCCCCTTGGCGATTTTTTGAGGGACACAATAAATCTAAATACAACTAATTTCCGATTCTTCTGCCCTGACGAGACGGCTTCAAACAGACTGGACTCTGTCTATGAAGCGAGCCCGAAAGCCTGGATGGCTGAAATAAAACCTGAAGATGCTGACGGTACCCACCTGTCTCACGATGGTCGGGTCATGGAGATGCTGAGCGAGCATACATTGGAGGGGTGGCTTGAAGGATATCTCCTGACAGGCCGCCACGGCTTCTTCGCATCTTATGAAGCATTTGTGCATGTGATTGACTCGATGTTCAATCAACATGCCAAATGGCTGGAAAAATGCCGTGAGGTTTCCTGGCGAGCTCCTGTATCGTCTTTGAACCTGCTGATTACTTCCACTGTCTGGCGTCAAGATCACAACGGGTTCAGTCACCAGGATCCGGGGTTTCTCGATCTGGTGACCAACAAGAGTCCCAGCGTGACACGCATTTATCTCCCTCCGGATGTCAATTGCCTGTTGTCAGTAGCGGATCATTGCCTGCGCAGTACAAACTATGTCAATGTGATCGTTTCAGATAAACAGCCACATCTGCAGTACCTTAATATTGATGAGGCGATTGAGCATTCCACGAAAGGAATTAGCATCTGGGATTGGGCCAGCAACGACGAAGGAAGCGAACCGGACGTGGTGATCGCCGCTGCGGGTGATATACCCACTGAAGAAGCATTGGCAGCGACCGCCATCCTTCGTGAGCGATTTCCGGATCTGAAAATTCGCTTTATAAACGTTCTGGATTTGTACAAATTGCAACCCCCCAGCGAGCATAAACACGGATTGTCGGACGCGGATTTTGATGGTCTGTTCACGACGGAAAAACCTATTATTTTCAACTTCCATGGCTATCCGTGGCTCATTCACAAATTGACTTATCGCAGGAACGGACACAAGAACTTGCACGTGAGGGGGTATAAGGAGTACGGCAACATCAACACTCCCTTGGAACTGGCCATAAGAAATCAAATAGACAGGTTTAATCTTACTATCGACGTAATTGACCGTGTTCCCAAATTAAAAGTAGCCGGAGCCCATGTAAAAGAATGGGCGAAAGATCAGATTATAGAGAACTCAAATTACGCATACCAGAATGGCATTGATAAGCCGGAGTTTACAAATTGGCAATGGCCATTTTAGAGCAGCGAAAAAATGATGAATAGGCGACTGCCAATCCGGAAATCCCCAGGACCCGGCCGTCGAATCTGGCAAGAATCGATGTCGAGGTATTCTAGTGGCTTATGGGCATTCTTTCAGTTGCTCGAGGTGCAGATGTGTCATTGCGAGGCCGTCAGGCCGTGGCATCATCAAAGCGTGGGAGATTGCCAGTCGGAATGACATCTTGCCGTCATTCTAATAGACAGGCGAGATGCCTGTCCGACCCTACACGGCTGCAATGACAGTTTTGGCCGCTTCCACTGAAGAGTTACGTTTTAAGCCAGTCGCAAGGTGATCAGAGGCAATGGGACGCCGTGTAGGTGCAAGAGAATTTCGATGATCCGAGATGGGGGGAGGCAGACGTGAACCTAAACATCTATTTTCTACGGCATGGCGAAACCACCGCCAGTAAGACAGGCGGTTTCTGCGGAACATTGGATCCGGAGTTGACTCCGGAAGGATATGAAATGGCCAAAGATTTTGCTGCTGCCTATAAAGATTTTTCATGGGAGGCCATTTTTTGTAGTCCGCTGAGGCGTACGGTGGCGACGGCGCAGCCTTTATCCGAAGCAGTCAAATTAACCTTGAACCTGAGAAAAGAGATCAAGGAGATTGCGTACGGTCGGTGGGAAGGAATGACCCCCGATGAGGTAAACCGGACGTTTCACGATGAATATGTGAGATGGCAGGCCGACCCCGGCTGGAATTCGCCCACAGGCGGGGAACGAGGAGTGGATGTAGCCCGTCGCAGCTCGTTGATCTTGGAAGAAATTGAACAGTCACACCCGTCAGGGAATGTCCTGGTCGTATCTCATAAAGCCACGATCCGCATCATGCTATGTTCGCTTTTGGGAATAGATGTGGGCCGCTATCGCGATCGCATCAGCATGCCGGTAGTCTCAATCAGCGTTGTGGAAATGACGGAGCAAGGACCATTGCTGAAGGTACTGGGCGATAGATCGCATTTGCGTGAAGAACTGCGTCTCCGTCCGGGCACGTAAATGAACCCTAGCCGAACCTGGGTCTATGTTCTCAGAGGAAGACGGTCACTAAACCGATCAAAGAGACATTTTAAGGAGAAGCCGGGAAGTCACTTTCGCAAAAACGGCCTCCCCAGAAATTCTTCAAATATTGCATTCACTAAAAGTCCAGCTCCCCTCGGGCCCGAAGCTCCATAGGCAAGAGGCTGGCATAGATGAAAGAATTCAGAGGGGCTGGTTGTCCTACTTCTGCTCCAAGCCGGACTACTGCTCCGCTCTGAGATGCAAGCTCGGACGGTCGTCCTTCCATGATGTCTCTTTGCATGGACGCCGTGCCCTCGGCCGGTAGTCGATCGATAACGCCCATTGTCACTTCTACTGCATTGTCCTTTAGAGCAATTTTGCGAGCCCGAGCGATGACAAAGATTTCTTCCATCACATCCTGCAATATTCGACGGGTTTCAGGAACACTCCTTATTGGCCCGACGGGCGCTCGAGTAATTGAAGCCACGCCGCTGAAAGAAGCGATAAAAAGGAATTTGTCCCACATTGCCGCATGTATATCGGATGGGATTTCGACATTAACCTCGGCCCGTCGAAAAGCAGCCTCCAATTTCCGGCCCCTCTCACTTGGACGATTATCCAGTTCTCCGAAGGCAATTCGGGGCTCCATTCCTGCATGACGGATATGGCCTGGTCCCATCTTCAATGCGACTATGTAACACAACCCACCAAATACGTGTTCCGCTCCTAACACTCCGGATAGTTGCATCGGGGCTTCAACACCGTTTTGTAGGGGCACTACAAAAGTATCAGGCCCAATCAGCGGCCGAACGGATTCCGCAGCTTCCGGGACCTGCCATGCTTTCACTCCCACGATAACCGCATCAACCGGCCCTATTTCTGCTGGGTCTTCTATTGCCTGAACCGGCTGAATAAACGAAGCGCCGTCAGGTGTGTCCATTTTCAGACCGACCTCGCGTAACGCTCGCAGGTTCTCACCTCGGGCTATGAAGATAACCTCTTCGCCCGCTCGCGCCAGTCGCCAACCGAAATAGCCTCCCACTCCGCCTACGCCCAAAATTGCGATTTTCACGAAAGCCCTCCTCTTAATTTTCAATAAGCATTTGTTTCAGTAATTCATAAGCACTGAAATTGTCGAGAAAAGTCGGCAGTAATTCCATTCAGTTTGTCATCCAAAATTTCTGTGACTTTTTTCTTTATGAAATCCGGGACGCCGCCATAGAAAGCCTGGGCAATGCCGCCGGTGATACAAGCGATGGTATCGCTGTCACCACCGATGGAAATAGCTTTTCTCACAGCGTCTTCATAGTCGCTCGATTCCAGAAAAGCTATAATCGCTTGAGGAACAGAACCCTGACAAGACACATCAAATTTATAGTAACTCCTTATGGAATCCAACGATTGGCTCAGATCATATTGAAAAGTCCCCTCAATGTAAGCTTTGATTTTCGGTTTCTTCTCGCCCGATCGAGCGAGAAAGATTGCAGCAGCAACTGCCTGAGCCCCTTTGATTCCTTCCGGGTGGTTGTGCGTAACCTCAGCGGTTTCTTCTTGCTTCTTCCAACACGTCTTTTAGTTTTTTAAAAGCAAAACCAACAGGGCTCACCCTCATGGCGGAACCGTTTCCCCAACTGTTGTATGGCACACTGTCGGGTGTGGAAGCCCAACTTAAGAACGAGCCGCCGTAACCTCTGCCGGGATAGTCCCTGGTATACTCTCGAAACTTTTCGGCATAGTCATGTCCATGGAGAATGCAATCGGCAACTGCTACCGTTAG
>CAWJJL010000028.1:0-82589 GCA_963843165.1 uncultured delta proteobacterium
CATTGCGAGGAGTGAAATCCCGCGTTCCGCGGGAAAGCAATCCCCGAAGTTTCTGGAACAAGACGGCGCCCCGGCCTACAAATCTTCGTATAGATCGCTCCACTCCGGATTCATGGAATTGATAAGATCAATTTTCTTCTGACGAGACCCCGCCTTGATCTGTTTCTCCCTGGCTATTGCTGCATGGATGTCGTTTGTGATTTCATAGAACATTAGTTTGTGAACGTTGTACCAATTGGTAAAGACGCCGACCAATTTTTCACGATGTTGATAGACACGTTTTTTGAGATCGCCCGTGACCCCTGTGTACAGTCGCAATGACAGGAAACCGCTTACCAGAAATCCTTCGTCACATCACTTACCAGGATTTCCGCAATGGTTAATGTCTCTGTTCTTTCCCCGCGAGCAATAACTGCCTCAATTTCCATGGCGGCCATTTCTCGATAAAATTCTGTTCTATCCAGTGTCGCTCCACTATTCTTTGCTGGAATAGATTCGTCAAATTTCTTGCAGCCACCGCTTTCCAATTTGGAACCATTGGGTCTAGTAAAGAAATATGGGATACCTGCCAATCGGCAGATCATCGGCCGGCATTCGTATAGGATGCACGCGCCGGCGGAATTCAGTGCACAAACCGCTTTCCTGTAATCATCGCCTTTCGGCGCTTGTCGTTTTGCACTAACCATCCGCCGAGATTTTGTAAGTATGTCCCCTTGCACGGAAGGGTCTAACGCGTAGAAACCTTGTTTCAAATAGGACATTTCGACAAATGTGTGAACCGTAAGGTCCACGGTGCAACACGTTACACCGTCGCAGCCTTCACATGTCAGATCGATCTTTTCCGCAGCTGCGGCATAGGCTGAATCAATCTTGTCATATAGCTCTCTGATCCGCGATATCAAGCTTTCCCCGTTAAACATTCAATTGTAACTCCGTCAAAAGGCGCTTCAAAAGTAAGGGCGCTTCGCCGAAGCGCCCTTACTTTTCGGTCTACATCCAATTGAAACGAATTACTGCCAACTAATAGCTTCTTCCGGGCAGGTATCGATAGCCTCCTGGATCTGGTCTTCAGAGCAAGCGGTTTGGCCAATCACATGCGCTTTTTCCGTCTCCTCATTCAGCTCGAAACAGTCTTCCGCTATGGCTGCGCATGTGCCGCAACCGCTGCATTTTTCTTCGTCGACACCTACTGTTTTTGCCATAATCTCTCCTTTCGATACGTGTGCGCTGACTTCGCGCGCGGATTCAGAGTGTTGATTATGATGACCATTACATCTTCCGGTTTTTTCAGTCAACCTCATTATTCCGTACTTATTTCCGTACAATCATATAAAGAACGTTTGGTTGAAAAAAGCAAAGGATCTGTTACAGCAAGTGACGGTAGAGGACGCAGAGAAATTATTTGCCTGTCATATTAAGCGTGCACAACATGGGATCGCGTCGACGGGAAGTCAATCCCACGATGCGCGGGATTGACTCAGAATATGGTCAGGTGCTTTTCATATCCGGCCGCGCGAAAATTTTCCTGGATTCGCGGCTTGAAGGGAATGACGCCAAGCAGTCGGATCGCTACGCAATGAGCAGGCAGCCGATACTGAAATTGTTTAAATTCTTCCACTGGGTTCCGGTGAAATAGTTTTTTGAGTCAACTTTTGGGAAGCTCGGATGCAGACTTTTTTGCCATCTCGGCATCAACTAAGGGTTTGATTGGTTTGGAACTCGATGTTATATTTTGTGTCGTTTTAATTAGGACTGGCGGGAGCGCTTCATGTTCATCATAGGAAATTTCATTTCGGCAGTGGCCGGCGTATTGCAAATTGTTCTCACAATTTATATGTGGATTGTCATAATTGCCGCGCTTATTTCGTGGGTGAATCCCGATCCATACAATCCTATAGTTCGTTTTCTTTTCAGCGTGACCGAGCCGGTTTTCGCCATGGTGAGGCGGCGCCTTCCCTTTCCGCCTATGGGTATTGATTTTTCACCATTAATAGTCATTTTAATTATACTTTTCCTACAGATGTTCGTTGTGAAAACCCTGCTCGAAATAGCTGTGAGCGTGCAATAACTCAGAAGAATTCTCGGGAAGTTGAGAACGGGATATCGAACTGGCAGGGACGTGGTCCGATCTTTGTTCGGAAGCATTTGAATTCCCGCTTTAAAGAGGAGGCTTTCGCCTTCCTCGCGTCTTCATCTCATGAATTGGTAATCCCCATGTATATCGAAGAACGGGAAAACGGGATAATTCTCAAAGTCAAGGTGACTCCAGGCTCGTCAAGAAACGCGCTTGCTCAACCTACTGAAGACAGACTGACCGTGAAACTCACCTCGCCCCCTGTCGAAGGTAAGGCTAATAAACAACTGATCAAATTTTTGAGTAAGAAGTTGGGAGTGTCGCCTTCTTCCATTTCAATTTTGCGCGGAATCGCTTCCAGAGAGAAAATTTTATTCGTCGCTGGGGTGGGTGGCCCAGCGGTAAGGGAAAAACTGGAATCAGATCCGAAATAGCTGACAGATTAGGGTCGGTTGTAGCCTAGCTCAACGGTTCGGAACACTTTCTTTCCCCCTCTCTTAAAGGGGGATACAGGGGGATTTTACATGAGTCTCCCCTTCAACAAAGGGCTCCAGCAGTTTGCCAGAGACCTCCGGAAATATGACCGCTGCGGAAAAGCGCGTATGGGCCAGAATCGGAAGAAAGCAATTCTACAGACAGAAAAACATCGGCAATTACACAGTGGACTTCTACTGACCGGCGGCCAAGCTACTTATTGAAATCGATGGTGGTCAACATTATTCGGAAGACGGCCTTTGGAAGGACAAGGTGAGAGATTCATATCTGACGAGTCTTGGGTTTAGAGTTTTGAGGTTCAGTGACAGACAGGTTCTCGGAAACGTTGAAGGAGTTCTGGATACGATTTGTGAGTATATTAATAATCCCCGTGTATGCACGCCCTTAACCCCCTTTGCTAAAAGGGGGTATGGGGGGATAGGCGCCAATTTTGTGTTATCGCTCATGTGATTTCAGTAAGTTATCACCCTCCCCCTTCCCCCTTCCGTCAAGGGAGGGGGATTTGGAAACCCTCTCCCCTGGCGGGAGAGGGGAGGGAGAGGGTGAGTATGAAAGCGAAATTTCGCATTTAAAGTTAGCGCCTATGCCCCTGTATCCCCATTTAAAAAGGGGGAGTTTAAGAATAGGGAGACTTTGCTTTCAATAGTCTTCGTTTTTCTCCGCGCTCTCCGCGTTCTCTGCGGTGAAATGTTTCTTGTCTCCGTCTTTTTTTCTTCCCTCCGGTAATTTTCTGAGGTATGCTAATACAAGAAAATTCATTAGATAAACCGAAAAATAGAGCCTTGCATCAGCCTAGAGAAGAGAGGGAAGGGGTAAGGGCCCTTTGAGGTTCTGATATTGAGATGAAACTAGCAGTGAAGTTCTGCAATTCAAGCGGCATTGGTCGGCACAGATTTTTCTTGACACCGCCTGTCGCCTGATGTTACAAGGATGTAACCAAAGAAGTCTGAGAAAGACAAAAAAGGTTGTGAGAGGCCGCATGGGAAGTGGGCCGGGCGCCTTTTAGATCTTCGACGGATCCAGGAGATTGAAGGGGGTATCGGTCCGTACGCGGCGAAGGGTGTTAAAAAGTGTGAACTGCCTTCGGGCAATCTTTGTGATGATTCTATGTGGATTGGGAGGAACAGATGAAAAAACTTAGGATGGTCTTGTTGGCTGGGCTGCTGATTGCAGCGCTCTGCGCGCCCGCCCATGCATGGGAATTCTCCATGACGGGTAACTTTCAGTGGACCTATGAGTATTTTGACCAGGCGGGCCAAAATGGGTTCTTCGGGCCACAGAATGTGACCACTGCGGGCTTGGCTGCCACCGGCACCAATTGGTTTTACCCGAATTTCTGGGCAGGCGCCCGACTCCTTAGCGGCACCCAATACGGCATGTTGGGCGAATTGAATTCGGTTGTCATCTGGTCTAGAATGGTCATGAACCCTGAAATCCGGGTCAATCCGGCAATCAGGCTCAGGGGCCAGTACCTGGATCGGCGGGTTCCAGAATTGGAATGGTGGTCAGCTCGCCGCGACCGCTCCGCTGGATGCCGGCGCAACCATTTTTGGGAATCTCCTTGGGTCAGATACTGACCAGGGAAGTTCGGTCTATCTGCTTCAGCAGACCGGAAACGCCATAACCAGACCGTTATCAACGGGCCAGTGGAATATGCTCTGGGCAACTGCTCAGACTCCCTGGGGTATCCTCGTTTTCGGCAAAAGACCGTTTGCATTTGGTATGGGCCTGACAGCTGACGGCGAGCACACACTGTCATCCGAGAGCTTGGCCCTTATCGCTCCTTACGGTCCACTCCGAATCGGGGTTAGTATCCATCCGTGGCGGCAGGCGACTTTTCTAGACGCTGCCCGGAATATGAACACCAACTCTGGTGCGGCGCAACTTGGCCAGATCGTGACTAATACCACTGCCCCCCGGAGCATAAAGTTCTGGGAGGGGGGTTCTCAGAGACTGACACTCCCGCAAACCGGCGCGTTCGTAACCTACTCCAACGGCCCATTGGACGCGGGTATTGTTTGGGAACTCTTTCAGGAACATCAAAACCCGAATATTCAGTCAGGTTCCACCGGCGGTAGCTTCCCCGGCGGCCATCTGACTACCCCCACGGTCGACGAAGTTGTGGAAGACGGCATTGCGTACGCGAAGTACAACAACGGCAGGTTCTTCTTCAACGCTGAACTAGGATGGTGGCGGTGGAATGTTCGCTACCAGCCGGGCAACACTCAGGTGGAAGGCCCTGGTGCGGCTCTTGGTCTTGGCAGCATCTTTCAGCCTGTGAACAATGAGGGCTGGCAGTTTGCAACAGAGATCGGTGCCCTGTGCGGTCCCAGCAAGGTGAGCTTGCTCTATGCTACCATACCTGGCCCTGACCGCCGGAATGGCATCTGGCTCAGCAGAAGCTCCTGGAACGATATCGCCTATGGAAACGTGCCCTGTAACGTGATGCTGTTCCTGCCGTACAGCTACTTGTTGAACTATCAGTATGCTTCCGGCCTTAACTTCAGGAACGCTCTGGGTGAAGGCGGCATGACCGACTCCACCAGTCTAGGCGCCAGACTTGACTACGCAGTAGCGGCCAACCTGAACTGGTACGGTTCATTCTTCTGGGCCTGGAGAAATTCCGGCGCATGGCCCTGGGGTGTACTGACCATCGATCAGGGTTCAATACCACTCGGTGGCGGATTCAATGGCTCGAATGCAGTGCAGGTGTTCGGTATCGATGTTCAGGGCGGCCCTGCTCCCCAAAACTTGGCAACAATTCCAGTTGGCTCAAAGTGTCCGAACATTCCTGATAACAACCTCGGATATGAATTGACCACGGGTATCGATTGGAAGCTGCTTGAAGGTCTGACCATGAACATGAGAGCGGCATTCTGGCAGCCAGGCGAATGGTTCAAGTTTGCCTGCCTCGACAAATCGGTTGTTACGGCTCCTACACCACTAAATGCTTTAGGACTGGGCACCCTGGGTAATGCCCATACTGGGCTCTTGCCAGCGGTCGGTGACGGAGCTGCTATCGGCAGTAGCTGGGGTGTCAATCCTGGCAAGGCGATAGACCCGATCTGGGCTTTCACCGGAAGCTTGAACGTAGATTTCTAATCTCTTATCAAACATAGACCAAACAAACCCGGAGGGCTTCGGCCCCCCGGGTTTTTTCATGCCAGACGATAATGACACTTGTACGGCCGGGTGCCGTTTGATAATGCGCGACCATGCAAATGCGGCAGATACGTCTGACCATTGGTTAACTGACGGGACAGCGGTGCTGGTTCAGGGCTAGCTTTATGATCCAGAACCTATTAATTGCTTAGGACGGTTCGCACACGCGTCTATCACGCGGCGTGCAACGACACGCGTCTCTGTCCTCGACCGCGAAAAATCCCGCAAATGAATGTTGGGATAGAAAGAAGAACCCGACCGGAAACGCTGTGATCATGCATTTCCGGTCGGTGTGTAGAATGAGGGTTTGCGAAGGATGACCTAGATGTCGTCGAAGTCGAATTCAACCTCACCATCGCAAAAATCGTCTTCCAAGTCGAGGGAGGATAACAGGTCGGCGGATCGGCCCTCTAGAGGGTCCTCAAAATCAGCGAGCGCATCAGCCAGGGATTCGTCGTCCATTCGGCCAATGTAATAATTGATATTATGTGATTGAGGCATGCGAGCTCCTCCCGGAGTTGGTTTGTGCCGGTTGCCTGGCAACGAGAAATAGTAAAGCATAACAAGAAACTAATGTCAATACTTAAAGTAACACTTTAGCAAAGTGCTGCAACAATGATTGTGCCCGAGAAGGTCGATACCGTGGAAGATTCCCAGAATGATGTGAGTGTTCGGAATTGCTATTGTGAGGACTCTAAACGGAGCAATCTTCTTGTGTGCGGAACAGAGGCATAGGCGCTAACTTTGAATGCGAAATTTCGCTTTCATACTCCCCCTCTCCCTCCCCTCTCCCGCCAGGGGAGAGGGTTTCCAAATCCCCCTCCCTTGACGGGAGGGGGAAGGGGGAGGGTGATAACTTACTGAAATCACATGCGTGATAACACAAAGTTAGCGCATATGCGGAACAGAGGGGCGCTTCGGATTAATGATTTTTTGACAAAGAACTCCTTTCGGAATTCTTTGCGGGAGAATAAATGCCTTTGCCCCACATTGGCAGGATGTTTGTCCTATTGCTGATAGTTTCCCCTGGAGAGGATCGATCTAAAAAGTTTTGAGGAAATAGCTCGGGCGTGCTGGGGATTGAACGTCTCGTCCAGTTTTCGGATTTCATCCAAGCTTACAGGTCTTTTGAAGGGGCTATACCATTGGAATTTGATAACAAGAGCGTTTCCTGATTTTGAATCCGGCTCACCGGTGGATCTCGCCGTGTCATTAATATCCGAATCATTAGTATGCTTCAGAGCGTCATTGAAATTCGTGATCTCCTCGACATACCAATCCGCAACCCGTGCATGACCTACAGCTCCAATTCTATTGACATAGAAGAGCACTGACAAACCTTTGCGAATATCCGGAGCGATGGCAGGCTCGGCAAACGCGCTATTATCACGCGGCAGAAACTTGGGATGAATAGCGGATGATGTCTTGCTTCCAAAAAGCGTGTCCTGACGATCATCTATTTTCGGCAGATCGATAAGTTGTAAAGCTCTTTTCTTTTCCAGGTGCAGCAGGATCGGCCTATCACGACGAGCGTAAATCTGTAAGGGGTAAAAGAGATTCTCCAGCTCATGCCATTCCAATACTCTTGCCGGAGGATGAATAATTATATCGCGGCCCAGCCTGGTGATTCTATGCCAAAATCCGAAACTGAATGGGGGCCTGCATTCGGCTCTGACCCTATAGCTGAATCCTTCCGCTTCGTCCTTCAGTTCATAACCGAGTCCCAAGAGAATCTGTCGGAGAAAATCGAATATCTCAGAATGGTGGATGGCTCGGTATAGAAAATGCTTACAGTACCGCAGCGAGGGCTTTCCTTCGATACCGCAATCAGAATCGATTCCTTCAAACATGAAACCGCAGACCCTGAGGCATTCGGTGATCTCGGGAGCAACCGTTTCCGGGACGCATGCAGTCGCCCTTTTTATCCCTTTAGCCGCCCAATCGGTGATTTGTTGTCTCAAAAAATCTGTAGCCGCTGCCCTGTCCGATGCTTCACTGCCTGTTCCCAGCCCTAATATTCGGATTTGATCAGGTTCTTCACTCTTCCACAGATTAATGTATATTACACGATTGTCGCGTTCCACTAATTCGCAATGTACGTCCGGTGATCCGTCAGACACGCAATTTTCCAGGAGATCATGTATAGTATTATCATGATCGATCCATTGCCGGAGAATTTCAGCAATAGCCGCCAAATCTTTATTCAAAGCATGCCTGAGAATCATTTCTCATGATCCTTGCACTAAAAAACGAAGAGTGCCATAAAAATGGATATACGTGTAACCGCGCAGAGAACTGAAATTGAATTCCGCTGTGTGGCAAACGTTTGTGTCATTGCGACGGGCGCATCGTGGGGCAGGCGTTCCGTCTTCAATTAGGGACGCCTGCAATCCCGTGTTCACTGCAGGGCAGTCCCACCACAGCAATCCGTCCCGAACGTCAGAAGATTGCTTCTTTCGCGTCTCAGCCGGGTCGCAACCAAATGGCGCCGAAACCACGCACTTGATTAATGAATTTCAATTTATGATATTGAAAAAAAATGTTTAATTCAACAGTTAAGATGGGAAATTTTCGGACGGAATATCTTGTCATTGGTTCCAAAGGAATGTTGGGCAGCCATATAGTGAAGTTATTGAAGGAATTGCGAGTCGAATACGCGGAAATGGACATTGAAGACATCGATATTACGCGGCTATATTCAGTCATGGATGCTGTTGACGAGATAAGGCCGCGAACGATAATCAATTGCGCGGCCATTACGGATGTGGATGGCTGTGAATCTGCGCCTGACCACGCTTTCAGGGTCAATACGAGAGGTCCGGAAAATTTGGCCAAAGCTTGCCTGAGGTTCGGTTATTTACTTCTGCACATTAGCACGGATTATGTGTTTGACGGGCTAAAGGGATCTTCGTATCGAGAAGACGATCCAATCAGTCCCCTTGGTGTTTATGCTAAATCAAAAGCTGAAGGGGATGCGTGCGTCAGAGAGCTCCTTCCGGAAAATCATTGTATTGTGCGGACGCAATGGCTTTATGGACTTTACGGGCGGAATTTTGTAGAAGCCATACTTGGTCAAGCCCGAGAGAAGTCTGTGTTGCGGGTAGTGAACGATCAGCACGGTTCGCCCACCTACGCCCATGATCTAGCGATTGCGATGATAAGACTTTGTAATGTGGAGGCTCGAGGCACCGTTCACGTCACCAACGCGGGGCAGACGACTTGGTATGACTTCGCGTCAGCCATAGTAAGAAAGGCATCTTTGAATCGGGTTGAAGTGTTGCCTATTAGCACCGGAGATCTCAAAAGACCGGCTCCGCGTCCTCTTTATTCGGTGTTGGATAATACCCGCTTTATCAACCTGACCGGGGCTCCACTTAGACCATGGGAAGAGGCGTTGGACGAATATTTAAGTGTGCGATCATCGATATCATAATAATGAACATAAAGTGCTTAAAGTATGAGTACAATAAACATATTTGTGTTGGCTCATTGTGCCCTTAGGGCCACCTAAAGGATGATGACAGTTTGGAAACTCCTCAATTGAAGGCGGCCGAGGACTGTCATTGCGAGGCCGTCAGTCCCGCGTTCCGCGGGACTGACGGCCTCGCAATGACAAATCCATACTCGTGTTAGTGAGGCCTTACTTATATTGAGTTGTTACGTTCCTGCTTGGAACGATACGAGGGACAGCCAACCGCCTGCGGAGAGGATATTGGATTTTGCGGTGAACAATCAACCAACAGACTGATTTGAATTCCACAATTTCAAGCTAATTTGGTACTTGGGATATAAGGTAAAGAACAATGGGAATGACAATAACGGAAAAAATTTTGGCTGCTCACGCCGGTTTGGATACGATCAGACCGGGTCAGCTTATACAGGCGCGCATCGATCTGGCGCTGGCGAATGACATTACACTTCCTTTGGCGTTACCTCCATTTCGCGAGGCCAAGGGAACTAAGGTTTTTGATCCTGAGAAAATAGTGGTGGTGCTGGATCATTTCAACCCTGCCAAAGATATTCAATCTGCCGAAATGCTCGCGGAAGCCAGACGATTTGCTCAGGAGGTCGGTCTGACACATTTTTACGATATAGGTGAAATGGGCATCGAACATGTTCTCCTTCCTGAAAAGGGATTGGTTCTCCCCGGCCAGCTGATAATCGGCGCGGACAGCCACACTTGCACATATGGTGCGCTCTCTGCTTTTTCAACGGGGGTAGGAAGTACCGACTTTGCCGCGGCTATGCTTACCGGAGAGTGTTGGTTCAAGGTTCCGGAGACCATCCGTTTTGAGTTGTTGGGCCGACCCCGGGCTTGGGTGGGGGGGAAGGATTTGATTCTTCACATCATCGGGGAAATTGGTGTGGATGGAGCATTGTACCAAGCCATGGAATTTTCAGGCGAGGGGGTCGAAGCTCTCGCAATGTCCGACAGATTTACCGTTACAAATATGGCAGTGGAGGCCGGAGCAAAGAATGGGATTTTCCCTTTTGACGACATTACGCGAACCTTTGTCGAAGGTAATACGTCCAAGGATTACGTCGTTTTTGAATCGGACGACGATGCGGATTACGTCCAGACAACGCGAATAGATCTTGGCCGACTCGAGCCGCTCGTAGCTCTCCCATTTTCTCCGGAAAATGTTCGGCCTGTTTCAGAAGTTAAGGGGGTCCGGCTGGACCAAGTGGTAATAGGATCTTGCACAAACGGGCGAATTGACGACTTGCGTGTCGCGGCTTCTATACTGCGAGGCCGAAAGGTGGCTCGGGGTACAAGATTGATAGTCATTCCAGGTACCCCGTCGATTATGCTCCAAGCTTTAGCCGAAGGGATCGCACAGGACATCATTCAGGCCGGCGGAGCAATCTCTACACCTACCTGCGGGCCATGCTTGGGCGGCCATATGGGCATCCTAGCCCGCGGAGAGCGCGCCGTTTCAACGACAAACCGAAATTTTGTGGGTAGAATGGGTCACCCTGAAAGTGAGGTATTCCTGGCATCGCCTGCGGTCGCGGCTGCTAGCGCAGTGGCCGGAGTCCTGATGGATCCGCGTGATCTATAAAAAAAATGTTGCAACGTATTTTTTTTCTGGTAAGGTGAAAACTCACAGTAACGCCAATATCAGGCAATCGCGGGAAAAAATGACTTGACTTCCCTCAATTGTTCTGATAATCAACATGGCAATCGGTTTTATTTGTCTATGATTCCAAATGCGGTTCCCCGGTTTTAGGCTGGAGGGGCCTAATAAAAGGAGGATTTGGGTATGGTTAAAAAGATGCTTGTTGTGCTTAGCGCTGTGGCTCTGGCCATAACTATGGTCGGTGTGGGTTGCGCGTTTAATCCCTGTATGGGGGGCATGGCTGTTTCCGGCGACATGATTATGATTCCAATGAAGGTGAAGAGCGCCTACACCAGGGTATCCTCCGGTACTGCCGGTGGGGATAGCACCTTATTAATGGATGGCTGCGAGCAGTACAACGGCGGCTTCCGTCCCTGGCTCGGATGGAAAGGGACCACATGCGCGATGAAAGTTCAGATCGTTCCGCCCAAATGCGTTGCTCCTGCTTTTGGCGGCCCTGTGGCTTGGGGCGCTCCCCCCAGCTTGGCGCCCGGCGGCAAACTCATTAGCAACATCGAATCATGCAGAATTGATTCTCCGGGCTGCGATCCGTGTGTAACCAATGGCCTGCAGTATGAAATGATCAAGAAGCAGGTAGTAAAATAATCTTACACTGCTGAAAACCATACACCCTAAGAAAGGATCGGGTACCCCGGTCCTTTTTTATTTTTCGTTACCCTTGGAGCACCTAAACTCGAAAAGTTCAGATCCAATTCCAGTGGAATATTAATGTAAACGCAACGGAGGCTCGCGTTGTCAACCCTTCCATATGTTTTGGTACTCGACTTTGGATCACAATATACACAACTTATTGCTCGTCGAATTCGCGAAGCACGCGTCTATTGCGAGATTCATCCTTTTAATAGAGGAATGGAGGTCATCGAGCGGAACAGGCCCGCCGCTATCGTTCTGTCCGGAGGTCCAGCTAGTATTTACGATCCTGGGGCTCCGCAACTCGATCCAAAGATACTTCAACTAGGAGTGCCGGTGTTGGGCATATGCTACGGGCTACAAGCCATAGCATATACGCTTGGAGGGAAAGTTGAACCCGCACAGGAACGGGAGTACGGGCGTGCGGCATTAACCCAAATCAGCGAGGAATCAGTGCTTCTTCGAGGTATATCTGTTGGGGCCCAGGTCTGGATGAGTCATGGCGATAAAGTGGTTCAACTTCCCCCTGGTTTCAAGGCCTCGGCAGGGACTGTGGATACATTCGCCGCTGCGATCGAGAGCGATGATCATGCTATCAGTGGCGTGCAATTTCATCCGGAGGTGGTTCATACGCACCACGGAAGCAGGATAATAGCCAATTTCCTTTATTCCATTGCAAAGCTCAAAGATGATTGGACCATGGCTTCTTTTATTGAAGCATCCATTACGGAGTTGAGACATCGAATCGGAGATTCCCATGTGCTGGCTGCTTTGTCCGGAGGCGTCGATTCGTCTGTAATGGCAGCGCTTCTGCATCGGGCCATCGGCGATCGGCTGCACCCAATTTTCGTGGATAACGGACTCCTTCGAAAAAATGAAGCTGCCGAAGTCGTTTCCACATTTCACGACCAACTGGGTATTCGATTACATGGAGTAAACGCTGTTGATCGATTTCTGGACAGGCTTCAGGGAATAACCGATCCGGAATTGAAAAGAAAAATTATTGGCGAGGTATTCATAAGAGTTTTCGAGCAAGAGGCGCATCAATTCCCAAATGTAAGATTTCTCGCTCAGGGGACTTTGTACCCTGATGTCATAGAAAGCGTGTCTTTCAAAGGGGGGCCCTCGGCAACAATAAAAAGTCATCACAATGTCGGTGGCCTTCCAGAAAAAATGCACTTGGAATTGATAGAACCGCTCAGAGAGTTATTCAAGGATGAAGTGAGGGCACTTGGGACGCAACTCGGGATTCCAGATTCGATCGTCTGGCGGCATCCCTTCCCTGGACCCGGCCTCGCTGTTCGTATTCTCGGTGAAGTGACTCGCGAGAGAGTTGCTTTACTTCAACAGGGGGACGCGATCGCAATGGAAGAGATCCGCAAAGCGGGTTTGTATAGGGATATTTGGCAAGCATTTCTTGTTTTATTGCCGGTTAGAACTGTTGGAGTAATGGGAGATGAGCGAACTTATGAGTATGTAGCGGCACTAAGGGCAGTTGAGGCAACTGACGGCATGACTGCTGATTGGTTTAGGATTCCGCCGGACGTTCTTACTGTAATTTCAAATCGGATTATAAATGAGGTCCGCGGCATCAATCGTGTGGTCTACGATATATCTTCCAAGCCTCCGAGCACTATAGAATGGGAATAGAACTTTCCGGACGAAATGTGCGGAATTTGATCAGCTGACGAGTTAGTCTTCTCAAAGTCGAGCCGAATAGAAAAGTTTTCGTTTGTCGGCATTGTCGTGGAAACGAGCTAATGTCGGCGTCCCCACCTCTTTATAAATGTCTTTAGTTCCTCCATCTTTTCAGGAGGAAATTCCTCAAGAACTTTTTTGAGTTCATCATATTGAGGATCGTCTCGAAGGGATCGCTGCCTGCATATATTCTTGATTGGATACGGATCCGTGCTTCTCATTCATAATCTCCCTATATCAAGTTTTGTTCCGGAACCGTTAAAATATGCAACCGCTATTAGTCCAGATTATGTATCTTGTCAATGGCAAAAGAAGCTGACTAGAAGATTACGTTGAGTTTAGTTATTTTAATCATTATAGAGGCATATCATTATTTATTAATATAAAAAATAGTTTAGAATCGATCAGCCGTAATGTCACCGGTAAACTTCAAAATAAAATAAATATTTACAAACTGTCGGACCGTTTTTATGCACAATATTAGATCGATATCTAACTGCCCACCTGTACTGCGTTTTATTAGTAATGTTGTTTATTAATTAATTTATGTAACATTTTTATTTGACAGGGGATATTATATCTGATAATTCCTAACGCGAGAAATTGATTCGGGGTTGTGGATGTTTTCTATCTTATCAGGACGCACCAACGATTCGGTGAAACTGCCAAATCATACCGTTCTTTACGGCATCATTTTGACTGCCCTTGGAATCTTGATTTTGATGGGTTCAGTGATGCGGCTCTACGAACTTCGAGAATTCTTTCCGTTGAGGCTGCCCGAACAGGTAAATGAATTCATTCTGAATTACGTTCCTTTCATTCTTGGGATTTTTGTCACGACAGTGGCAGCCCTGGCTGGCCTGATTGTAAGTATCAATTGGATTTTAAATGGGTTCAAACACTTGTCACGGTTCCGCGTCTCTCTTCGGTCCGTCGGGGATTACTATCATCCTGAGAACGTTTCGTTAGGGCTAAAAGAAGGCAAGCTTCATTCGTACGACAAGTCCCCATCGATAATCTTCTCCTTACTAGGTAGATTCTGGAGAAACGCCCGTTACATCTCTGAAATCCCTGGTGAAATCGCCAGATGGAACATGAGATTTATCTGGAAGGCCCTATTTATTGGAATCGCGGTTCATCTTCTCTTTCGTGTACTGGATTTGGTACCGATCTATTTGTCGGGACTGGGATTGGGCAGCGGTTATGTGGTGCCGTCGCCTTTTCCTCTGTACAATCTGCTTGCCATAATATGTGTGCTAAGGGTTTTGACTGCCTTGAGTCTCACTCCATTGAAATTGCCTGTTGTGGGGCGAGAAATGGACTCGATGATAGTTGAAGGGAGGGGTCATCCCTCAGTCTTCTTTTCCATATTGGAGGAAGGGTCTCGAATTTTCGCCCACAAAGGTTTCCCCAACAGAATTTACCGATCTAGACCCGTGGTTTGTAATGATGGCGAGACTCTTATCGGAACTCTAATTGAGAGCTTTCCTGAACATGTGAGGACTTCCTGCCGTTTTGCAGCTCTTTTTAGCTTATTGCTTGGAGCAATGATGATTCTGGTAGGATTTCTCCAAATCATTTTCATGCAATACCCCACCTTTTCAGTTAGCTATGAAGAGTTTTTCAGACTATATATTCTTAGTCTGCTTGTTGATATTATAATGAATGTTGCCATCATCCTCTTCGGAAAGAGCTTTTTGGAACAAGCGCGCTCTTTGATGTCCATCTATCGTTTTAGATCAAGTCTCGTTTATGTTGAGGCAAAAGGTGATTTCGATAAGAAGCTGTCGCCGAAATTGGGCAGTAACGCATCAAGAGAGCATCTTTTTGATCCATTATGCCAGTGCGCTTTCAATTTGAGATACTTCTCTGCTGAAGCAATATCCGAATCCGTAAATCCTGAAGGTGTCCGAGAACTTGTAGGACTGGAAACTTCAGGGAGACTGGTCAAAGATATAGGACGTCTGAAATTTTTACCGTTTCAAGTCAACTTCGTGGATAAATACCCATCATCATGGCTGAAACCAGAGGAAGTTCAGAACGGCTTGGAACAGCAAGTTCCGGAGTCCTCAGATGCGCTGATTTGTATTGAGGATGAGGTTACATCTTCAAATATTTCAGATTCCTCGGAGCACTTACGGATGATATTAAAAGGCTCAGTTTGTTTTTTATTATTCAATGTGGCCATCATGACGGCTGATGCATCTCAACCGATACCAGGCGTCGTAACAGCAAGCGCTCGAACAGTGGTTACCGATTCCAATTTGCGGCCTGAACGTGCTGGTCATGTTAGAGATATGGAACTTAAGCGACTCAAGACTGTTGTCTGTGCACTTGGTGGACAAACGCATCACGCGCCCATTCTCTTAAAGGCGGGAAAGAAATTCGAGATTGATCCTGTTTTTTTGGCAGCGGTCACTCACGTGGAATCCAGCTTCAGACCTCGGGCTCGTTCGGGCAAAGGAGCATGCGGTCTGATGCAGCTCCGCCCTATCGTGACGGAAGGCATTCGGAATTAGCGATCCATGGGATCCGCATCAAAATATTATGGCTGGGGCAGCATACCTACGAACTTGCTTTCGGCGATATGCCAAGCACTCCAATTCAACTTTTCTTGCTCTGGCCGCGTACAATGTCGGGCCCGGTCCTGCAGAGAAGTTGACCGGCTCGCCGGCTGCAAAGCGTTTTGTAAAGAAGGTGCTCCTTGTGTACAATCGATTCACAAGCGAGCCAATACGGATAAGTCGCAGATTTTGAATCAAACTGCTATGATTGAGCCGCTGAGACGTCCAATGATGCCCATAAAGCGCCTCGTCTCGCCGAAAATTGAGGTGAGCAGATGAGACCTTCATTAACAAAGAGTTTCCTAGTTGCACTTGTTCTTATAGTTTTCGCAACGCTCATCCCGAGCATCGCGGAAGATTATCTGGTAATAAAGAAAAAGGGAGGTCCCACCCAAAAAATCCCTCTTGACTTTGCCCCTGAGCAAATTGAGTCCTTTCAAGTGGAATCTTCGGGACCGACCGCAGGGCCTCCGTCTCTGAAAGAACGGCGTCCTGGTGGCGAAGATGAAGAAACTGTTTCAACATCTAAAGAGCCGGAAAAACAGCCCCCCTTGAAAAGGCCGGAGTCCCGACCTTCTCAGATAAGTCCCGGGGCCCCGCCGTCACAACCAATGATTCTCCGACAAGGGCCTGGATCGGCTCCAGCTGTATCCGACCAAGAATCACCTGCGCAGCCGGCGGAAAAACAACCAGCAATTGCACCGAGAGGTGAAAGGTTGGAAAGTGGGGAACCACCGGCCGCTCCTCTGAAACGACCAGTAGGTCCTGTGGCGGCAACCGTGCCTGGTGGCAAGGGGTCTTTTTATGTCAATGTTTATCAATTGCCGGATTCTGTTAAAGCATTGCCCGATTACAGCGCACTTCGCCCAGTTGAATCATTGACGACCGATAAAATCAATCTGGACCCGGCCAGGGGACAAAGTGAACCTGCGGGACTCCCGCAGAACCCTGACGGTCTCGGTTTAAGATTTATGGGTGTTTTTGCCGTAGCGGGCGAGGGTATTTTCAAGTGGAGCGTGCAATCCAAGGACGGAGTCAGGCTTCACATTGATGACAAAACACTTATCGAAAACGATGGGGTACATGACGCCGCGGTTAAAACCGGTTACCTTCACTTGGCAGAAGGAGTACATGCGATAGTTCTGGATAGTTTCAATTCTAAGGGCGCTCCCTTTTTAAAACTCCTTGTAACGCCCCCTGTTGGTCAGGAACAGATTTTCTCGATCAGAAGCGGTCTGGCTGGATGGAAGGAACCTGCAAAGCCATACGATGTTTTATGGGGTCAAGTTTACTTCGTGCCAAAAGGCAACTATGCTCAGGGACCGGATTTCAGTCGCTTGACTCCCATAGGCCGTCTCATAGCTCCTGAACTGAATATTACCGGCGGAGAGGGATTTCCTGGATTACCCACAAGAAAGGACATGGTGGGAATCCGATACGAGGGATTTTTCAATGTCCATGGCGCAGGCATTTTTGCATTTCGATTGATTGCGGATTATTTTGCGAAACTTACAATAGGCACACACACCATTGCAGAAATCAATAAGACCGCCAAAATCGGATCCTCAGGGGAAAATCGGTTGGGCTTTTCTGCAACAGGGAAGTTATCCGATAAAATTGGATTTCTTTCATCCTGAAGGCCCACCTCGCCTAGCACTCTACGTGACGCAGCCTACAAAATCCGAGGAGATCTTCTCGCCAGCTCAGGTTTTGGACGGATATCTCGCAGAAGAAGGAAAGGTGAATCTGATTCCGGCATTCGTTTATTTCCTCAATCCGAATACGAAAAAGCTTCCGAACTACAATAAACTTTCACCTTCCGGGATGTTCTTCACAAGAGCAATTGATTATCCGCCGGACAGAGGTTCCAGGGAATTTCCAGGGATTCCCAAGAGGGAAGACTGGCTCGGGATTCGATTTTACGTAAAATTCTCGTTGAATCAGGAGGAATCGGGAACATACGGGTTCCGTGTCGTGTGTGATGATTCAGCACGCCTGATAATCGACAAGAAGATGGTCGTAAATGTGGAGAGTACCGGAAAGGTCTCTGAGCAAGCTGGAAACGTAGGTATGGAAGCCGGAAGCCATGAGATGTTCCTGGATTATTTTCAGGCGACCGGTCCTAACGGTATTCAACTCTACATAACCCCTCCTGGTGGCGAAGAGAAAATATTCGCTTTTCAGTAAACCCGGATTGAAATTAATCATTGTGGGTCGCTCCTTGAAAAGGAGCGACTATTTCTTTCCGATATTTATTACCCAACCGTAAGGATCGGGTTTGAGGCCTGTCTGCATTCCAGTGATCTCATCGAAAAGCTTGGCCGAGAGTTCCCCGTTTTCCCGTCGCCAACAACGTAATCTCTTCCCTTGTAACGAAAGAGGCTCACAGGAGAAATAACGGCCGCTGTCCCCGACCCGAAGACTTCCTGGAGCGTTCCGTTTTCAACCGCAGCCACAATCTCTTCTATGGAAATAGAACGTTCAGTGACCTTCATTCCCATGTCTGAAGTGAGTCTCAATACTGAATCTCTAGTAACTCCAGGCAAAATGGTCCCGGCAAGGGCAGGAGTTATGACTTCATCTTTGATCCGAAAAAAGATGTTCATTGTTCCCACTTCTTCTATGGCCAGCTTGTCTACGGCATTCAGCCATAGCACTTGGGTGAAACCTGCTGCTTTGGCTTTTTCAGCAGCAAGAAGTGAGGCTGCATAGTTGGCCGCGGTTTTGGCTTCTCCCACCCCTCCTATGGAAGCCCGAACATATTCGTCCGTAACCATAATCTTCACAGGTGCAAAGCCCTCCGGATAATAGGCGCCTACTGGGGAAAGAATAATAAAAAACAGGTATTCCTTGGAAGGTCTCACGCCTAAATGAATGTCGGTTGCTATGGCAGTCGGCCGTATGTACAGTGACGTACCAGGTGATCTGGGTATCCAATCTCGATCCAACCGGATCAATTCACACATCTGCTGCATAAAAAGCTCTGGATCGAGCGCGGGAATGCACAGGCGTTCGCAAGATAGATTAAATCGTTTAATATTCATGTCAGGCCGAAACAAAAAGATATCATCTTCGTTAGAGCCCGCAAATGCCTTGAGTCCTTCGAAGACCTGCTGCCCATAATGGAGCATCATGGTGGCCGGGTGAAGAACCAGATTTTCGAGGGGCTTTATCTCTGGAGATTGCCAACCTCCTTTTTCAGCCGAATAAGACATTGTCATCATATGATCGGTGAGGATATCCCCGAACCCGAGCTTGTCCTCTTGGTAACCTGAAGAATCAGACCTGTTGCGTGGTACGTTGGGCATGAGGCCTCCATTTACGACGATTTAGAGTGGTAAGTGAGCCCAATCGAGTCCTGAATACCCGTCTCGTAACGCAGCCTCGAAGCGGTGAACAGGATTAAAACGCGGGCTTCTGCGGCGAATAATATTGAATACCAGAGGGATCTATTTGAGTCAAGGGCAGGTTTTTAGGAATCCGGGCGTTGCAAAGCTATTATCAACACTCCGCAGCCGATGAAGAAGCCTGTAAGAAAGAGCGGCCACTGAAAAGGGTTTGGCAATCCTCCTCCGAGAATATTTCCACAATCCCGGCAAAAAGGAAATGATCACAATAATGCCGCCTGCAATTACGAAAATCCAGTCAGTAAATCGTGCGCTAACGGGCCTATGTTCGCTTTCCGGGCACAACACAATGGTTCCAGCAAAGATCATTGCCAAAGATACCCCGAATCCCACTATGAAATAAGCTCACGTTTCTCGACGATTTCGTCCGGCAAAAATTCCCACGCCGGCCGGCATGATCAGAGTGCAAAATTTCCGACCGAGTTCAATGAGTAACCGTCGCCAGTGTTCAGCTCCTAGGGCTGCTATCTCGTCTAGTGTGAAAACGGGAAACTGGAAACTGCCTTTATCAAGTGGATAATAAATGGCTCGCAGGTACTCCACGACAGCGGCTTCAACAAAGGCAAAACCAATACCCCACGTAATGATGGCTGCCAGATTAGTCAAATTGTTTTTCAAGAATTTGTGGGTTACCAATAATCGTCTGATCCGCAGACCTGTTCGATAAATCTGGTTCTGGAGTAGGCAGGGCATTCGTTGCAGGAAAAATCGGACCAGCGACTCTTCAAGGCCATGTCCAGGCATTCCCCGTAATGATCGCAGTCCACTTTTCGATATGGCCGGTCCGTCTCGCGATTACCTTTGACCAACATAGGTTTGGGTTCCATTCTCCCGATTTATCCTCCCATTTGGTTCCTGCTCCATCTCGTCCGAGACGGCGCCGGCAATGTGCAGATTGTTCGTGGCGGATGTTCGTTCAATCTTTTGGGATCAGGAAAAAATGATTTCTCGACAAAAATGTTTGCACCCGCTTGGCAGCTCTCTTCTCCTTCTAAGTTATTAGGCATTCGGGATTTTATTCAGAATAACATATTCTTAGCATATGTTGTTTTTTCTAGCCCTCGAGACATGATTTACTAAACTAGTCTTGCTCTATTGTCAAGGGGCCGCTCGGCAAATCCAGCAAAAGCTAATCATTACTTAGCCGCTCAAGATATGGTCTTTGTTAATGGACATAGAAAGCACAACATGTTAATTTAAGCCTTTCAATCGGATACCCGCTTCAATCCTCCGATTTGTGATATGCCGTTGAAATGAGCACCGAAATAGTTGTCCAGCTATCTTATAGAGGCGCTCCGGTTGCCGAAATTACCTACAGGGCCGGTCTTCACGTGGAAGTAAAGGTTCAACAAGCATTTCAGAACGAAAAAATTCGTTTTAGTCTGACGCATTCAGGAAATGGTCAGCTCTCCGGAAATTGGGAAGAGGCGCTCGATCTATATTTCAACGAAGGTGTTTTTGATACAAAGGACCATATTTTTCGTGGGGAGATGCGAAGAGTGGGCTGCGCAAGGGAGCACAAATCTCTATTCCGGCAAGCGGCACACTCGTTATTAAGAGATTTGGAGGAATACGGGTATGATGTCAAGGTAAGCCACGCCTGACAGGTGCAGATGCAAAGGAGAACGAATCATTTTAATGTCATGTTCTTTTGAATCGGTAAGTGAGGCCATATCACGCCCAACCCACTCACAGCCAAGTCAATAATTTCAAATCCGGCCAGAAACCTGAGACATGTAATAAAAACTGCGGGAAAACCATAAAAGTTTCCCCGCAGAATGAATTTATCCGAGTTTGGTCGCCAAAAAGAGGACCGCACGATTACGCTGAACCTTCAGGCGAATAACGTTATTAGATTTGGCGGCAGCGACCGCTGCGTTGAAACCCGACACATCTGTGACTGTTTTGCCGTCGATTTCCAGGATCACGTCACCGGTTTTAAGTCCCATTTTAGCTCCGGTCCCATCAGATTTCATATCTTTTATCCGGACACCTTCACCTTCCTTGAGTCCCAGTGACTCGGCAGCTGCACTCGGGACCGCCTCAATATCTATTCCAAGCTCGCTCGATGTTTCGGAAGCCGGAGTTCGTTTAGGCCCGGTCGAGGCAACTGCCTTTTCCGTCCTCTCGGCTATTTTAACATTAAGGTCCATCGTTTTTCCGTCTCTGAATACCGTCAACTTTGCCGAAGAATCGGGCTTTTCTCGCCCCACCAGATTTTTTAAATGCGAATGATCTTTTACTGGTTGGTCGTTGAATTTTAAATGATGTCTCCAGCTTTAACTCCAGCTTTTTCAGCAGGACTTCCGGGAATCACCTGAGAAACCAGGGCGCCATCAGTATCTTTTCTTCCGAAGGATTTTGCCAATGATTCGTCGACCGACTGAATATTCACACCCAGCAGTCCTCTGCGAACCTTTCCCTCAGTTTCTCAAATCCTCCAGGATCAGTTTCGCCGAATTCGATGGAATAGCAAAACCAATTCCTTGATACCCTCCACTGCGGGAGGCTATGGCCGTGTTGATACCGATGACCTCGCCGGAAATATTCACCAAGGGCCCCCCGGAGTTTCCCGGGTTAATCGCCGCATCTGTTTGAATGAAATCTTCATAATCGAGAATTCCCATATTTGTGCGGCCCTGAGCGCTAATGATTCCCTGCGTGACTGTTTGGTTTAGTCCGAACGGATTACCGACCGCAATCACGATCTCGCCAACATGTAATTTGGATGAATCGCCTAATTTGGCAACAGGAAGGTCTTTAGCATCAATTTTGATAACCGCTATATCGCTTTCCGGATCAGTTCCAACAATCTTAGCGGTAAATGTCCGCTTATCAGCTAAAGTGACCTTAATTTCATCGGCATCTTTCACAACGTGTGAGTTGGTAAGAATATATCCGTTCGAATCGACGATCACACCCGATCCCATTCCAAATTGCCGAAAACTTCTATCCTCATTTCCATCCTTTTTGAATCGTCTGAAGAATTCATCGGGGCCTTTCTCGCCGAAAAATTCACGAAAAGGATGATTCCTGAAGAATTGCTCAAACTCTCCCCCTGACGGACCTGATACTTCTTTCTTAGAACTGCTTATGTTGACAACTGCGGGGGTTACCTTCTCCGCGACCTGTACAAACGACTCGCCCAACTGTTTCAAAGCCGGCGGAGCATCTGATTGCGCCACTGCAATCGGCGCACCTACGGCAAAAATACTAAATCCTGCAATGATCGGAATCAGTAAAGACATAAAAAAGCCTTTTTGCATAGATGGTTCTCCTTGTGGGGGGTTCATTAATCATGATCAGATTTGACCTACATACCGGAATTTGGTTCTCTCGCATCCGCTCAAACTGCATCAAAAAAAACGATCACGGAATTGAACGAAGATTGCTTCACAATAAAGCTTCTCCCCGGCAGAAGCGGATTATCTCATTCGGGAAGCGCGTGTCAATTCCGATTGCGACTTTCTGTAACTGAAAAAGTGCCAGGCTCGGATTCGGCATCAGGTTTGCTGCGATCTGGATCGGTGTGGATGACTAGCCATCGCCATGTACCCGGGATATCGGGCGTGAACTCAAAAGAATTTCGACCTCGCGGAACTTTGAGAAGCACGTAGGTTCCAGACGGTCTGATAAAGACAATGTAAAAACCTACCTCGCTTTCTTGGCCCAAACAATTCCAGCGAAATTCTCCGGACTTGCCTAATTCGATATGCGTGAGACGAACCAACGTGGGCCGGCATATCTCTCGAGACGCCGGCTCATCGGCAGCGCTAATGGTTATGCCCATTAGAATGACAATTGAAATTATTGAAATAATTAAGGACGACCTTTTTTCTGCCGGACTCGACAAAACTGTCCCTCCCGGACTGTCAGTTACGCGCCGTGAATCAGGCCGCTTCCCATAGCTCACCGCAATAAGGCGACAATATGCGTGTGGAAGCTAACTCAAAGCTTTGATCTTTGCAAGACCTATCACATCCGAAATTGTGTCACACCTTAAACCAAAAGATCCGGTTGTTTTAAAGTTAATTATATTAATTTATCACAACATACGAATAAACTTGTTTTTTATCCGTAACTATATTATAAGCAGCTGGAATTGCTGCAACGAGGTGACGCTATGGACGCCGCGCAAGCTTCTCATGAGAAACGAACCATTAATGTGAAAAATTTTCTGGACGATTTTCACTCAGGTGTCAATGACCAGAATTTAATGGAAAAATACAACCTTACCGAGAGCGGACTGGCGACATTTTACGAAATGCTCGAAGAACGAGGCATTCTCAAGGCGCAGGAAATACGTAAGGAATCGTGGAGCCAATCGGAAGCCATTGACAATTCCTCGGATTTCTCAGACGAGAAATCGTCATACATTTGTCCTCGCTGTTTAGCGTCGCATGACACTATGTTTGATATATGCCCCAGCTGCGGTGTTTCTTTTCACGAATTAATTAGTCAGGACAAGAGCGTCACTGCTTCAATCTCAACTGAAGACAAAAATCATGAGATTTATAATAGGATAACCAATGGGGCGGAATTGGAAGAAGATGGCACAGCCGGAGCTGAACCAGCCTCTACTTCAAAAGGACTGAAACGCTCCACGCATTCGATGGAAGACGTTTTTTCTAATGATCATATTCCCAGATTTCAAGCGCTTGACGATTCATTAGAAGAAATATTATCGGCTGTACCCATCGACTCCGGGGAAGAGAATGCCAATTTCCATAAAGTGCCTTGCAGTACGTGCGGTCTTCCTATGGAATCGGGAATTCGGAACATTTATGATCGAACAAGGGCTTTGCAAGCGCTATTAATTGCAGGAATCTGTTTTGTGAGCGGCTTTTTGGGAATTATGGCGTTGAGTCTGTTTCAAGATCAATCTTTGGTTAGGCTTGTAATATTTTTCTCCACAGTTGCAGTCATGCTTATTGGTGTCATATCCGCAACCGCGGGTGCATTCTTATTCTTGGCCCGAGAGAAAGTTTATATTTGCCGGACCTGTCATAGAGCATATCCTAGGATATGATTCTTCCATCGTATTATTTGGGCAACATTCGTCGTTTGGAAAACCTGAAGTGCAATAATTATTTGCTACAAAGCACTTTAATGTTCGGTTCTTACTCAACTGCGTTGTAGATGAACTCTTTTTATGCTAAAGGGGTGCAGTTTTCGTAATCCGAACGATTGGAGATGTCCGCCATGAATTCCCCTTTTGAGCAGAATACTCATACTAACACACGGGAATCGAACGAAACCGAGAAAGAATTGCCAGTGAACACCCCGTGTCTGAATACATTGTTCCCTGAGGACAGAAGGGATCTGGACGCTCTTTTCCCCGAACCGGAGGTAAAACAATTATTCATTGATATATCGGCAAATTTGAAACGCGTAAGCCGATTTGTCACACGTATGGAACAGGATCATAAAGCGAGCATTTCCAAAGGAAAGCGGCAGTCACATTGCTAATTCAGAAAGATCTTTACTGTCTTGAAATTCCGGTTTCTGATTGGTAAAGGGCCGATTGTCAGCTCGTACAAATACACGTATGGAAAGCCAACTGATAGGACAACTATTTCGCAAGCTTTTGGATGCCTTGCGCATTAACAAGGGTCCGACCCAAGCTGAAACAGCAGATCGCGCTGAAAGCAGGCTGAAGCAAGCGTTCGCTGTGATTGTCGATGGCTTAAGGATTCGGGGTGAAATTTTTTTCCCGAAAGCGCGCCCGTCTCGTCTCTATCCGGCGTTGATAATTTGCCACGGGATTCCAGGCAGCGGTGCCCCGCGGCCTGCGGAAGACCCTGGATACGCAGCACTGGCTGATGATTTTGCCTCGGTTGGAATAATCGCGGTCATATTCAACTTCAGGGGCTGTGGAGATTCGGATGGCAATTTCGAAATGACGGGTTGGGTGCGAGATTTGGATCTCGTATTGGATCGAATAATCAACACTCCTTATGTGGATCCGACTCGAGTGATGCTGTTGGGATTCAGTGGCGGAGGAGCTGCGGCAATAAAAGTAGCTGCCGATTCACCGGGTGTTTACAGTCTGGCCGTCGTGGGCACTCCGTCTGATTTTGGGACCTTCAATAAGGACCCCGATGAAATCATATCAGATTTCAAAAAGAGAGGTATTATCCGAGATCCTGAGTTTCCGTCCGATATCAATCGCTGGGTAGATGAATTTCGAGAAATCGAGCCGCGCAGATGGATCACCCATTTCAAAGGAAAACATCTCTTGATTGTCCATGGAGATGCCGATGAATTAATCCCTGTCGAGCAGGCTAGGGAATTATTTGATTCGGCGCCGGCAGGTGTAGCGGAATTATCGATTATTCCGGCAGGGGTTCACCGCTTGCGCCTGGACAGTCATTGTGTGGACATTCTAAAAAATTGGTTCATGAAGACTCTCGGCTGGAGTAACTGATTCTATTTCTCTTCCTTTTTTCTGCAACCAGGCTCCCGGGCCAAACCTTCGATTATGCCTTTTCCCGCAGCGCAAGTAGGTTGTTTATTTCAGATTGTTTAGATCAGCCCGATGGAGTTGTCTCGTTTGAGCACCCAAGAATTTACTTACACTCTAAGCACCACTGCGCAAAAGAAGGACTATGGCTTGAGGATTTTCCACGGGATTAGCCTGGGCACTCTGCTCTGATATTCACGGTATGCTTCCCCAAAATCCGCCAGCAGGTCTCTTTCTTCAAGGAAAGTTCCGAGATAAATCCACATCGTCCAAAGAACGTTGAAGAGTAATCGATCAACAGCCAGATCGGGACATGACCATATCATCACGATCACGAAGAAATAAAGAGGATGGCGAACCCACAAATAGGGACCGCGGACAATGAACTCCGGAGGCCGAACCGGCTTTCCACTCAATTGAGCCTTGATGGAAGCGACACCAAATAGCTCGGATGATTGTAGAGTGTACACAACCCAAACGCTTCCCGCCATCGCCAGAAAAAAAAGACCTCGTACGAGCCAAAGAGAAAGATTTTGAAGCTCGTATAGTGAGATTCGGGATGATTGCCAGAAAACCATTACTATTGTAAGCACGATTCCGGATACAATCGTGTAAAAAATTCCATAGTAGAGCGTTGGGATAATTTTGGCGAACCTGGAGCGGAAACTCCGGCGAATCATCCCGCTGTGCTGCACAAAGAACGTAACCGAAAGTAATGCGTTCCATGTAAGCATAGCTCGCTCTGTAAATTCGAATTGAACAAGATTTAGGGACCCGCCGAATAGGAAAACCACGAAAACGATCAAGGACACTCTGCCAGCCAATGTTGTCATAATTAGGATGAAGCTCAAGATCGATCTTGACCCCTCAATGCTGTTCTTTTTTTTGCCGAGCCATTTCGTGGAGTAGTTCATGAAGAATTCCGACGTCCGATAAAACTCTGAGGAAAAAAGAGTTGAAAACGTGGTCAGTCACAGACCTAAAGTGATTTTGGCTTCTTTCTCCTGAAATGACCAGCGTTATGTTTCGATGAAGGAATATCCTTTTTGTTGCGATGCGCCTAAAATAGCGCCTAACTGAGTCGTGCGACACTGATGTGCTTTGATACGGAAAAGAAGCGTTTTTTGTAACATAAAGTGTATTTCGTCCGGTGGGGGCCTCCCTATGAATGAGGTAGAATGAGGAACGCGCTGCCGCCCAGCGGCTGATTCCGCAAATGGCGGAGGCAAATCGAAAAGATCATTCTCCGAAGCATGAATGAGGGAGTGCTAACCCTGGAATGCACCGGTGATATTTATACGGTCAATCCCGCTGCACTTCGCATCCTAGGCTTTCGAGAGGAAGAACTCAAAGGGAAGAAGTTCGCTGACGTATTTTTAATTGACTCGGCCAATGACAAGTTCACGGATTTATTTGTGAATGCAGTGTACCACGGCTTGCCGACAACCCACGATGAAGTGCCCTTCAAACGATCTGACGGACAAATTATTGACTTGTCGGTGGCGACATCTTTTTTGGAGATTGACGAATGCCGTCCCGGATTCGAGACCGTGGTTGCGGTGTTCCGCGACATAACTGCGTTCAAAAACTTGGAACGGATAAGGCGACGTGCGGTGGACCATCTGTCGCACGAATTGAAGACGCCCCTCTCCATTATTGCTGCCTCTGTGGAGATGCTCAAGAATAATGAAAAAAGCGAAACATCGCGGCAGAAAAACTTCGCAAGGATAGAACGCAATCTCAACAGATTGCACAACATGCAACTGCTTGTAGAGGAGATCCTGCATCCGCCCACGTTTCGGCCAAGGCCGTTCGACATAGCTGCGACTGTAATGGGGGTACTGAAAGAGATAGAAATTGAGGCCGCGCACCGGTCAGTAAAATTGATACCGCAACTGGGACAGCTTACAACAGCTTTACTCGATCCGGATTTCCTGCAGATCGTCCTTCGAACGCTTGTTAAGAATGCTATCGAACATACTCCCGATGGCGGAGAGGTCTTCGTTTCCATCGAGAATACTGAATTGGGGATTCTGCTGAAAGTCAAAGATGAGGGAGTAGGTATTCCGATCTCCGATCAGGAGTTCGTTTTCGAGGCATTCCATCACACTGTCGAAACAGATGAATACTCGAGCAAGAAGCCTTACGATTTTGACGCAGGGGGAAAAGGCCTCGAGCTTCTTCGACTCAAGAACCTTTCCCAGGCCGGGTACTTTGATATTAGCTTCGAAAGTGACCGGTGCAGGTACATTCCCTCCAATCGGGACCACTGTCCCGGAATTATTGCTGACTGTCCCCACATTCAAAATACGGCAGACTGCAATGAATCGGGAGGCACTACCTTCACGGTGCTTTTCCGTGGCCGGGACCGCTAACGCGAGCATCTGACGGCGTGCAGGTTTTCGATCAGTCGTGCTCAGAAGCTTGAGGGTGCCGCTCTAGACCACCGTGGTCAGCAACAGCTTTATGAATTGTCGAGTCTTGCTACAGCTGCCGCAATCAGCGCGGCGCCCAGCGCCCCCACAATCTGCGGCTCATCCGGAACGTTCGGGTCCATTCCCAGTTGCGATCGGATCTGCTCGACCACCCCTGAATTCTTGGCAACGCCTCCGGTCATGGTCAATTGCGCTTCCAGACCGATCCTGTCGACCATGGCGATTATGCGTGTGCATATGGAGTTATGGATACTGTTAAGGATATCTTCTTTCGGTTTGGACTGAGCGATAAGTGAGACAACCTCCGACTCCGCAAATACCGTGCACATGCTGCTGATAGGTATCAACTCCCTCGATTTTAACGAGAGCGGTCCCATGTCGTGGAGCTCAACTTCCAGAGTTCGGGCCATGACCTCCAGAAACCGCCCAGTCCCGGCCGCGCATTTGTCATTCATAACGAAATCCACAACTTTACCGTCCTCGGACAGTCTGATTACTTTACTATCCTGTCCCCCGATGTCGAGAATTGTCCTGGTTTTCGGGAACAGATGCCTGGCACCGCGGGCATGGCAGGTAATTTCGGTAACGGTCTTGTTAGCAATGGGGATGCTCATGCGCCCATATCCGGTGGCAACCACAAACCCGATTTTCTCGGCCGGCACCCTGCCTTCTTCCATTGCTCGGGCGGAGGACTGCTCACCTGAGACACGACTATCGGCACCTGTAGCCGATATGTCGTATGAGACAATGCTGCCCGTGCCGTCCAGGATCACCGTTTCGGTGCTCAAAGAGCCGATATCTATCCCCATGTAATACATTAAATCGCTAGGCCTCGTCGTACATGGAATCGAGCAGGCGACGGTACTTTTCACAGATCGGTTTTCTCTTCAGCTTGAGAGTTGGGGTGATCTCACCATCTTCCTGAGTAAATTCTCGCGGAAGAATAATGAACTTCTTGATAGTTTCGTACCGGGCCAGCTCCTGGTTGACTCTGTCCACGCCCTTGCCGATCTCCGCATTGATTTCCGGACTGCGGATTAACTCCTCGTACGTGAGCGTACTGCCAGCCTCTTTCCTTAGCCAGTGCTTCTGTCTCGGCCTGATCAAGTGTAATGAGAGCGGTCAGGTAATTCCTCTGGTCTCCATAGACCATCGGAAGAGAAACAAGCGGTATGCGTTTCAACATGTTTTCGATTAGTTGCGGAGCAATATTCTTGCCTCCCGATGTGATGATCAGATCCTTTTTGCGGTCCGTAATGATGAGGAATCCCTCGCTATCCCACCTCCCGATATCTCCCGTGTAGACCCATCCATCCTTGATGACTTCTTTGGTCAGGTCAGGCCGATTGTAATATCCCATGAAGTTATTGCCTCGAATGAGGATCTCCCCGTCCTCAGCGAGACTCACCTCGCACCCGGGCATTGGTTTGCCTACTGTCCCGAAGCGACTCTCATCGAAAGTCGTCATCGTCCCGGTGATCGTCTCTGTTAGGGCATAAAACTCCAGTACCCTGATGCCCAAACTCTGGACGAATTCCCCAACATCTGCCGAGAGCGGTGCACCGGCAGAAACTGCAAACTGGATCCTCCCACCGAGCATATCGCGGATTTTCCTGAATACAAGCCGATCCGCAATGCCGAATTTCAGCATGAAAATTGTACCAGGAGCCTGATGAGCATTGATTTTTCGGCTCCTCTCCCGACCTATCTTCATAGCCCAGTTAAAGATCAGCCGTTTCAGCAACGATCCTTTCTCCGCAGCGGCGATAATACGATCATGCAGTTTTTCGAAAATACGCGGCACGCTCGTAAAATATGTGGGTCTGGCCTCGAGCATGTTCTTGCCCAGGGTGTCCAGAGATTCCGCAATGGCGAACGGGATATTCATAAAGATGTTGTAATAATAGCCGGAGACTCTGGGATATAAGTGCGATATGGGGAGAATCATCAGGGAAAGGTTTGTTTTCGGGTCGATCCGGGTCAGTTCATGTATGGATTCGAGAACCGAGGCTATGTTCCGATGGCTTATCATACAGCCTTTTGGTGGGCCGGTGGTGCCCGATGTGTACACGATAGTTGCCATGTCATCGAGTGTGACCTGCATTTCGCGGTTCCGGAATTCATGTGACCTATCGTGTTTCTTTCCCCGGTTCAAGAGTTCCCTGAAAGAAATGACTTTTTCAGCGGCCGCCGGGGTCTCCCCTTGTATTAATATGATATGTGCAAGATTTTCCAGCCTCTCAATTGTGCTTAGGACCTTAGCCAGCTGTACCGTGTCCTCCACTACCACAAACCTTGCACCCGCGTCTTGAATGATATACGCGCACTGATCCGGTGTGTTGGTGTGGTAAATCGGTACTACGATCCCACCTGCCAACATGGTACCAAGGTCGGCTACGATCCATTCCAGACGATTGAAAGACAATATTGCTAATCGATCTCCCGCCTCCATACCGAGTCCGATCATGCCTGAGGCAAAAGAAAAGACTAATCTCTCCAATTCTTGCCACGTGACGTCAACATAAGGCTTCCCTTTGTCCTTCTTGTACTTAACTATGACATCGTCAGCGAAGGTACGAGTATTATCGATGAAGCTGCCGGTAATCGTCCGAATCGCCTTCGTATTCACGCCTGTCCCCCGTTCCTACTTGGTTCCTTTTCGCTCCAGGAGAAGCTCCATAAAAGGATCGACCCGCGCCTGAAACTGTGCCATGGAGAAATTTCGGGCATCCATGTGGTCCGCGTCGATGACCACAGATGGAATCCCCAATTCTTTTTCAAGTGCACGTTTGATATCCATCTGCCCGAGCGTAATCGGCACACACGATTTATTGCGGTGGAGCACTGCCCCGTCGATAGCATATTCCCGACATGCATTGAGGACTTTTTCCATACGTTTATTGACGGACACACAAGAGACAAGGGGGTAGGACATTAGGCTCTTCATGGCCAGCGCTTCAACTGGCCGGTCCGCGTCTAGCCGCAATGACCAAGCTGCCGAATACGTTTCGGCCACGAAGACACCGCCCATATTCTCGAAATAGTTGAACAGCCCCATGTTGTACCATAGCGGGATATTGTCCCAGAAAAGTCGAATCTTTTCGTCTCCGATTACTCCTATACCAGCCTCCGTCCTCTGCTTCACCTCATCCCGAACCGAACTGAGGAAATCAACGGCGGTTTGTGTCCCTTGCAGCGTAACCATGACAAACATTATTCCGATCTCTGCAGCGGAGAATGGGGTAGGAACATGTCTCCGGTAGGTCATAATTTCATCCCATAGCGCACACGCCTGATCCGAGAGGCTTACAACTTGTCTCAGCCTGTCATAATCCATTTCTCGACCAGTCGTTTCGGTCAGGAATTTGATGAGACGACGCATCTCACTGATCGCGTATTGTATATGGTGTTCTCGGATATCTTCGACCGCGACCTGCGGTAGGTCTGCTTTGAATACTCTTGCGTCCGGGAATCGCCTTTCCAATGCATGGAAAATTTTCATTACCGGCACGCATCCTCCACCCGGGCTGAGGAGTATGTCCGGCTCTGGCAATCGTCCCAATGGCAGGCCTTCTTCCTTAATGGGGCCGTTAACATATCCGATAATGTTTCTGAGGTACCCGCAGAGGTCGCGGGAGTAGCCCAGAGATTCGGCCACTTCGAAATTTCTTGGGGCAAGCCCAAAAGCGGCACACACGGGGGACCAATTCTCAGGGAAGAGAGGCTGAAGGTCCATGGCATAGAAGATCTCAATGGCTCCGTTCATCGGAGGCATCCATCCGACAGGTTTTCCTTCGGCTTTAGCACGAGCGCACGCCATATAATGCTCAGTGACTACTCGGTTGAGCTCCTTGGCCGCAGCCAGCCTTTTCTTGGATTTTCCGCTCTTGTCCGTATTACCCATATTAAGACCTCAGCATCTCGAAGAATGCCTCGAAGCGTGTTCTCACCTGGCCCTCATTGATCCCAGCTTCATCCATTTCGATCATGGTGCTGGGAATACGCTTTTTCTTCAACTCTGCCAGAATGAACGGATGATCAGCCAAATGCGGGGTGCAGAACTTCTGGAACAAAAACACCACCCCCCTTGCTCCAGATCGCTCAATAAGCCGGGTCAGGAGCACGCGCCCTATCCTTCGCCCGGGACCGAGCCGGGCACGGCAATCGATTCATGTACCGGTCGATAAGCCGTTCGATCGGATCAGCTCCTTGGCCCGAGGGCGGCTGGAAATTTCGCAACCCGGTGCACAGGTCGTCCGCGACCACTTTGCCGCCGGAGTTCTCTAGTAGATCGAGTACCGGCCGGTTCCTCGACCAGGCTGCCTGATACCAGGATCGGAACCGAGTCCCCGATATCCGGGGAAGGCGCATTGCGTGTCTCCGAGAGCAGCTCAGAAATCATGCAACGGTACTCTTCGGGAGGTACATGGGCGCCTGAAAGAACAACAGAGAGAAACTGGCTCGCGGTAAGTGGCATCCGCCAATCATAACGCATATTGTACAGTTCAAGAGCGATCTCCCGAATCTCTCCATACAGCTCCAATGATTTTTCAAGTGACTCCTCATTGAACCGGCCGCCAATGGCCTGCATTTTGTCAATCAGCTCCCGAAGTGCCGCCCGGAAAAAAAGGCGAGCGTCCGGGTTGTCGTTATATGGCAGGGGAATTGTGTGGAAGAGTTCACCCCCCAGGTTCTGTTCCCAGATTTTCGTCACTCCGCAGGCAACATCGCATGTGTAGCCTTGAATTATTCCTGACAGGAAATCATATTCATGTCTGAGGCCTTTCTCCAGAGCCCGCCTCATGTACGGGCAAACGAAAGCAGGGCTCACCAAGTCGGCCGCGGAGATAGTCCCTCTCCCACCCATGATCCGCATGGGTAAAAAACCAGCAGCGTGCACAAGCTCGATAGGGGTATACGTGCAGAAATATCCCAGGATTTTTTTCCCGCTCTGTTTAATTGTTTTCAGTTTTAGAGTATCTAAGCTCAGGGTTTCAATGAAAGGTTCGATGGCAAATGGTGGCATGAGCTAACTCCATTCAAAAAGCCCCGCTCCGCAATTACTCGACCTTGAAACGACTCACTGTAATACCCAGCATGAAGCAGCTGTTTGTCCTTATGCTCGACTTCGGCAGGCACGGGGCTGCATGAGACTGCTGGATCAACTTTTTGTTCGAGCCGGGTAACAGAATCTGTCGATTACTCCGAGGCTTTTGCAGGTCATTGATCTCAAAAAATTTGTAACTTTACCGAATTCGGGGCGTCCGCCTGACGCCGTATGGGAAGCATCCACGCCCTAACGTCGAGGAACTTTGTCGGATATCCATGACAGCGACAGCATCTGGATATCAGTGAAGCTCTGGGCAAATCCATCGTAGAATCCTCATTCGGAGAAGCTTCTCCAGTCTTAAAGATATGTTCCACGATAGTAGCATCCTTCAGCGTAACCTGTGTAGGATAAAATACTCAGAAATGTTTTCGCTCAAGGTCCTCTTCTCGTATTGAACGGATCGACACTCATTGGCAGATCTCGACATTCAAAATAGGACGAAGAAGATTATCGATAAGAAGTGAACCGAAATCATAATCAACGGTAAGCTGTTCCAGTTGGATTCCCGGGCATGCATGCACGAACGAATCCGGCTCACAGTGTGCTCCAACATAATTTGGATAGGAATTCCGCCATAGAACTATGGGATTGTTCCTATAGAATCACCATTACAGCCCCCCTTTTGGCTGTTGCCTCTGTAACCTGATCAACTTTTCTTCGTGATTGCGATAACTTGATGGTGGCTGGAATAGATCTCCAATCTGGTATAGAAATTGCTCTTGCATTAGGCGATCTCACGATCCGAGCCAATCCAGATGATTCAAGCGGGCAAGAGGAGAATAACCGTGGATAACCAAAATTTGGCAATCGACCGGTGTATAGAATTGCAAGGCTGCTTGGGCTTGGGAAACGAACCAACGCAAACCATAGACCTGCAAAGCCTGCTCACGTACGATGCGGGAAAATCAGGAGTGTTCGACCTTACCGACATTACGTCCACGTCTCTAGGCAAGCTATTAAATGCGCTTCCCGTGCCGGTCATGTTGGTCGATCAGTGGTTCTGTATCGCTTTTGTCAATCAAGCATGCGAAAAGCTCAGAGTCAATTCTAAAGCCCTGAAGGGTTCGCGATTCACGGATCTCCTTCCCAATCCGGATGATGCTACCAGAGCCAAAAGTCTAGAAGCGAAGACCATGGTCCTTTTGGAAAGAACATTTGCCGACAGAAAACCACAAAAAGCAGAAGCGATCCTGGAGATAGGGAAGCATAGAATATGGTCGCGTCTCCATTTGCGATCGGTAAGGTTGTCGTCCGCCCGTTACATAATGGTCATGATAGAGGATGTCACTTACGAACGAGCAAAGCAGCGCATATCACAAAAAGATGAGAAGGAACTGAGAGAAGCACTGACGGAATTGGAACACCGTGTTGAACAGATCAGCTGGGAACTCTCGGAAACTGAACAGAAGCTGAGATTAGAGAGGATTCAGCACGAAGAAACTAAAAGGCAGCTCAGCGTTTATCTTGAAAATGAAAAGAGCAATGAGTAAGCCTATTGCTGCGGTTTCTGGCTCCTTGATATTGGCTTTCACGAGCGGTTTCGAGGGAAGAGAGCCGGCGAGTGAATGAAATCCTGTAAGATCAATTCAGATAGGACATCTTGTAGCCAAGCGGCATTCATTCTTTAATTGACCCAATAACTTCGTTCAAGGATTACTGCAATGATGCTTACTCCTGATTTGCCATTCGATTCACGGCGTACCTCGGAAGACAATATGAAAAAGGAACCCTCAAAAATTCTTATAGTGGATGATGAGCCATATATTTGCCAGCTATTGGTCCGCTATCTAACGGCCGAAGGATACGACTGTCGCACCGCCTCTGGGGGAGAAGAGGCCCTGAATGCGCTTGAAACCGACAGATTCCAGCTCGTTTTGGCAGATATCATTATGCCGGGAATGTCAGGCATTGATCTTTTGAACCTCATCAGGCCCTTGTATCCTGAGGTGGGGGTACTTATGGTCACCGGGGTGGATGATAGGGATACAGGTATTCTTTCAGTTGAACTCGGGGCGTATGGTTACATAATAAAGCCCTTTGAGCGAAACGAAATTTTAATCAATGTAGCAAATGCACTGCAGCGTCTAAGGCTGGCAATTCTCGGAAGGGAGAAATCAAAAAAATCAGGCAGTTAACCCTCAAGCCATAACATTGAAACGAAGGCCAAGGCCAATAAAGCTCCCTACCAAGGAAATCGTGGATTTGATCAAGTCAGGGATAGATGAAGCTTCCTTAATGGAAAAATTCAATCTCTCCGCCAAAGCGCTTCATAGTCTTTTGGATCAGTTGGTGGCAGCGAAGGTGTTGACTCAATCTGAAGTTGATGTGCGAAGATCGCTGTCGCCAGGTTCGGTCGTGATAGATTTCGGCCAAACTACGTTTCCGGAGACAACCAAAGAAAAGCCTGTCATCAACAGTGCAGATGCTGCAAAATGTATAAGGTCCGGAATGGATGATTCATCCTTGATGAAAAAATACGGAATTTCCGCGAAAGGGCTTCGGAGCCTTTTTAGGAAACTGGTTGCCTCTGGGATTATTCAACAGTCTGAACTGGACAAAAGAATGTCGGAAACCCACGATTGGGCAGTTATCGATCAATGAATCAAAATGCCCGTCTGTCAAAGAACGCCATATCCGCTCTAATCTGAAACCCGCAACCAATGTAAAGTCCAAGATTGTAATTGAACAGACGCTCGATCTCTTCGACATCTTGCGGGAACATCAATAGAACACTATCGAGCGTAACGCTAATCCGAAGGTGCTCATTTGATCAGAAGCTACATGGGAGAATTTGTGCCGCGGAACTCCGGATACAGCATCATAGTCGAAAGCGGCAAATGACGGGCACGGACCTTGCAACTTTCCGACTACAAGTCAGCTTCTAGATGCAATATCGGGAGGAATCCAAATTTCCCATGCTCACCGGACGTGATACATGCTCATCGGTTAAGTTACTCGTTTCAGAGCAAATGAACTGTAGCTCTATGGGATCCATACCACTGAATTATGGAATCTCGGCTATGGAATGAATCCCATAGTTATTGTTGACCCGCAGCATACCTTTAGGATAACGAAAATGGCAAGATCGGCCCTCCAGAAATCTCACTCCCGGCGCCTTTTCTACTTTCCGATCATACACAATCAAGCCGACATGGGGGCTCTCAGGGATTCGGTCAAGCAAGCCTCACTAAAAAAGCTAGGTAGGTCAGCCTGGAATAGAAAAATTGGTCTGATCGACAAATTATGGACTGAAATTGAAAACTCTGTGGCGCAACTAGCTGTCCCGCTCAATCGAGTGCGCATCTACCAGGATGGTTTGCCGGTTTCCGGCAAAGAAAAGAATTTGGTGGTCGAACTCGCAAAGACTGGAAGTCGGAACCACGCTCTGATTCTGCGGCTAATGAACGCTGGAGCAACAGTGATGGGCACCGAATCCCTGAAACTCCTCTTGCAGGAATACGAGCTGGCAAAACGAGACCTGGGGTCGGCGAGACCTTTGAGGCTAAGAGCAACCGATAAGGAGCAAAGGGCTTCTCTGTTGAGCAGGCGAGATCGATTCATAGCCAAACGAATTAACGATACGTTGCTCCCTGGTGAAGTAGGCATGATCTTTCTGGGCATGTTCCATCGTCTGGGGCCCTGGCTGGAGAAGGATATTGAAGTAATTTACCCGATTAGCCGCCCCGTGGGAGAGGTATAACGCATGCCTCATACGCAAAAGCTTGGATTTGGATCGCAAGGTGGAATTTCACATGAACTCAATGATAAGACCCCGTGTCTCTGTACCAATTGTCTCGGATGTCTCAGGCAACCAATCAGAATAAATCCATGCGGAAAGAGAAGGTTATGACTGAAATATTTGTTCGGAGGCGAAGGAGATGACTGAAAGCGAGCCGCGAGTACTAATTGTTGATGACGAGAGAGACTTTTGCGATATCGTCTTTCGGCTTCTCAAACGAAATGGGTTCGCCCCTGTAGTGGCGAACAATGGGGAAAAAGCACTTGAAATGATCGCCTCCGGTATGGCGGATGCGGTGCTCATGGATGTACGCATGCCCGGCACCGACGGACTCGAAGTTCTACGTCGCGCAAAAGAATTAGACAAGGACCTCCCTGTTTTGATGATCACCGGGTACGGCGGCTTGGACGGGGCGGTGAAGGCCTTTAAGACAGGCGCTTACGATTACCTCACGAAACCTATTAATAATCGTGAACTTGTTGAAAAGGTAAGGGCAGCCCTAGCGAATCGGCCGGTGAGCAAGAAATCTCAGCTACAACGCCGCAGCTCGAAGGAATCCTCCCTGCCACTTGAGGAAATTATGGGCGCTAGCGCCGCAATCCTGAGGGTCATATCAGACGTAAGACTGGTCGCTGCATCCGATTTTACCGTCGTGATCCAGGGAGAGACCGGAACCGGAAAGGAACTAATTGCCCAGGCAATCCATCAGGCTAGCCTTCGATCCAAGTATCCCCTGGTGCCGCTCGATTGCGGCGCAATTCCTGAGAACCTATTTGAAAGTGAACTATTCGGTTATGAAAAGGGAGCATTTACAGGCGCGGCAGGAAGGACTCCCGGCAAGTTTGAAATGGCTAATGGCGGCACTCTGTTTCTAGATGAGATCGCAAACATGCCTCTCAATTCACAGAGCAAGCTCCTCCGCGCGATTCAGGAAAAGACCTTTTATCGAGTTGGCGGCAGAGATCCAGTGACGGTAGACGTCCGCCTTATAGTGGCAACCAATCAGGACTTGAGCGGCAAGGTGGACAAAGGCTCTTTTAGCCGGGATCTCTTCTATCGTTTGAGCGAGTTTACCATTGCCGTCCCACCCCTTCGAGAGCGCACAGATGACATCATTCACCTTACGAACCGCTTCCTCAAAGCCACAAACGCAGAACTGAACAAGAACGTCAACGGTTTTTCTGATTCGGCTCTCAATATACTGCTCGATGCCCGTTGGCCGGGAAATGTGCGTGAACTGCGGTCTGTTGTTCGAAGAGCTGTGCTACAGGCGGGCGATTTAATCCAACCGGAACACCTCACGGTCGGGAGACCCGACACAGTCACCGGTCCCGAAATTCGCCCTGTGGTTGTTGAGGAGTCCTGGGAAGGCCTCTCTTTGAAGGAAATAGCTCGCCGGAGCACAATTGGTGTGGAGCGCCGTGCTTTGATCCAGGTCTTGCGCAAAACCAAGGGTAACAAGGCTGAGGCGGCCCGGATATTGCAGATCGATTATAAGACTATCCACACTAAAATAAAACAATACGGGATAACCCTGTATCCGGAGTATGACAATGGCAAAACAAAATAAAGACGCTTCTAAGGTTGGCCCCTTCGGGGGTGGATTGGTAGGTTTTTTGGGCGGGCTGGCGGAATTAGTTGAAAAACTTGATGAAATCGCTGAGACGGGAAAGCAACTGTCCGGAACAAGGGAAATTCCGGAGCACAGCATGGGCAAACATCTCAAGGGAGTCTACGGGTTCAACGTTAAGGTCGGGCTGGGTGATGACAAAGTAAATATTGAGCCTTTCGGCAACATCAAACGAGACAAACGCTCGGGTCAGACAGTGGTTCGGGAGGTTCGGGAGCCGTTGGTGGATGTTTTTGAGGAGGAAGACTGCACCCTCATCGTGGCCGAACTGCCCGGAATCAGTGAAAAAGACATAAAAATCGGCCTGCGGGACGATGTCCTGACCATCTCGGCCAAAAGAGGAGACAAGAAGTATAGAAAAGAGCTTCTGTTGCCTCGAGCCTATCAGAGGGAAAAAATGGTCGTTTCTTGCAATAACGGCATGTTGGAAATCAAGTGCATTAACTAGTATGGGAGCAACTAATGGAAACTGTGGACGAGCCAAGAATCAAACTCAAGGTCACTGAAGCTCTCAGCAAGGATGTGGGGCGCGCGTACGCTCGCATGGGGCCGGAAGATCTAGAAAAACTTAGCGCCGCTATTGGGGACATTGTTGAAGTCACTGGGAAGCGGACCACGGTTTGCCGAGCCATGCCGGCATACAAAGACATGAGGGGTCAATCCCGAATTCAACTAGACGGCCTGTCGCGGCAAAATGCGAAGGCCGGTATGGACGAACATGTGGTAGTGCGAAAAGTTTCGAGTCTTCCAGCGGAACGCGTGGTGCTCACTCCAGCTAATGTCACGCCGTCAGAAAGGGATCTGGAATACATCGGGAGCCTTCTGGACGGACTGCCCGTCATGAAAGACGACCAGATAAGAGCAACGCTCTTCGGCAGTCGTTTCGCGGATTTCAAGGTAGAGAGCACCGTACCTAAAGAGCCGGTCCTCATAAACCCTACTACTCAGCTCGTAATAGGCAAGACTGAGGTAGCGGAAAGATCAGCGACGCTGTCGTACGAGGATATCGGCGGTCTCGGGCAGCAGCTTCACCGCATACGAGAGATGATCGAGCTACCGCTACGGTATCCGGAAGTTTTCGAACGCCTGGGAATCCAGGCTCCCAAAGGAGTTCTTCTTCATGGGCCGCCTGGCTGCGGTAAAACTCTCATCGCTCGTTCCATCGCCAATGAGACGGAGGCCAATTTCTTCTCCGTAAGCGGACCTGAAGTGGTCCACAAGTTCTACGGTGAGAGCGAAGCCCATCTTCGTCAGATTTTCGCAGAAGCAACGAAAAAAGGGCCGAGTATCGTCTTCCTTGATGAGATTGATGCGATTGCTCCGAAGCGGGAAAAGGTCGTAGGTGACGTGGAGAAAAGAGTGGTGGCACAGCTATTAGCATTGATGGACGGACTGACCAGAAGGCAGAACGTCATCGTGATAGCCGCTACCAATATACCAAATGCTCTGGATCCCGCGCTTCGGCGACCGGGCCGTTTCGACCGAGAAATCACCATTCCCATTCCGGACCGAAAAGGAAGGCTTGAAATTCTGGATATCCACAGTCGAGGCATGCCTTTGGCCAAGGATGTGGATATGGATCATCTCGCTGAGATAACTCACGGGTTCGTGGGAGCGGATTTGGAAGCGCTGTGCCGTGAAGCTGCCATGATCTGCTTGCGACGCATTATGCCTGACATTGATTTTGCTATGGCAGGCATACCATACGAACAGCTCGCCAAACTTGAAGTCCATATGGAAGACTTTGTTGCCGCTATGAAAGAAGTAGAACCCTCGGCCATAAGGGAAGTCTTCGTTGAGATACCGGACGTGCGCTGGGAAGACGTGGGAGGCCATAAGAATGTTAAGGAACGCCTTGTCGAGTCGGTGGAATGGCCTCTCCAATATCCGCATCTTTTCGAACAAGCGGGAACCAAGCCACCAAGAGGTATCTTGCTTTCAGGTCCCCCCGGGTGCGGCAAGACACTGTTGGCAAAAGCCATAGCAAACGAGAGCAAAGTCAATTTCATCTCGGTCAAGGGGCCGGCACTCCTCTCCAAATATGTCGGAGAATCGGAGGAGGCTGTTCGAGAGGTGTTCCGCAAGGCCAGGCAAGCCTCTCCATGCATCGTATTTTTCGATGAAATCGACGCGCTCATTCCTGCTCGAAGTGGGGGATCGACCGACTCTCACGTGTCAGAAAGGGTACTCAGCCAGTTTTTGGCTGAAATGGACGGCATCGAAGAACTCAAAGGTGTCCTGGTGCTCGGGGCTACCAACAGGGCCGATATCCTGGACCCGGCGGTGCTGAGACCGGGGCGTTTTGATGAAACCATAGAGATTCCCATACCTGAGGAAAATGACAGGAAAGAAATCTTCAAAGTACACCTTCGAAACAAGCCATTGGAAAAGGGAATTGACCCAGCAAATCTGGCATCGCGAACAGAAGGCTTCAGCGGTGCGGAAATAGCATCAGTCTGCAATAAGGCAGCTCTCAGCGCCGTGAGACGTGCTGTGGAAAAATTAAAACAGAAGCCTGAGCGGCAGGTGAAGATAGTCATCACAGGTTCCGACATTGAAGCATCATTCGAGAACATGGACGTGGCATAATTATGCAAAGCGCAATTTACCTTTTCTGTCTCGGTAGCTCCGGACAAGTGCCTTTATTCAAAGGGCTCGGTATAGGTAACAATGAACCCATATTTCACGAGGACTTTCGCGATATTACCGCAGTGGTTTGCACTGTCTCTCTTGATGATTACGTAGGCTCGGCTGCGGAGGAAAGGTTGCAAGATCTGGCTTGGGTAGGCCCCAGGGCTCTTCGACACGAGCAAGTCATCGAGGAAGTAATGCAGTATTCTCCAGTGCTCCCAACCAGATTCGGCACACTCTTTTCATCGAGAGACAGCCTCTTGGAACTCATGGAAAACAATTACCTAAAAATCGATCAGTTCCTAACAAATGTTAGCGACAAAGAAGAATGGGCGGTCAAGTGTACCTTTTCCAGGTCAGACGTCAAGAAACGCCTGTTGTCTGAAAAGCTCGCCGCCTCCTCGGAGAGTCTGGCGTCTATGTCCCCCGGCCTCCGCTATTTCAAAGAGCGACAAATTATAGCCGAAGTGGACAAGGGCCTGAGTCGGTGGTTGGTTGATCTCTGCCACACCGTCATAGAAGAGTTAAGAGGCTTTTCAGCAGATTCTGCGAAGCGCAACCTCATAAAGGCCACGGAAGACAACACGATGGAGGTGGTGGCAAACTGGGCTTTTCTCGTCAACGAACACGAGGTTCAAACTTTCGAGGCAGTCATTGAAGGATGGAATAAGAACCTCAGCGAAGAAGGGATCTTTCTTAAGTGTTCCGGCCCATGGCCTCCCTACACGTTTTCTCCAACTCTGGAAATGGAGTTGGGGCAATGAAACACCTAGTCTACTGCATTTATCAAAAGGAAAGCAGCAGATCTGCCGGAAAACCTCTTAAAGGCGTAGACGGACATTCAGTTCATGACGTCGAGGCCGGCGACTTGGCAGCTGCGGTTTCATGTGTTTCGGTCCCTGTGGTTTCGCCCAATATCGCTAGAGTGACCCGTTATCACGCGGTGATCGCACATTTTCATCGCTGTCGCACAGTGATTCCTCTTCGTTTTGGCGCATTGCTGGACAGTGAGCTTGACGTGGAAAGGCTCCTTCAAAACCAAAGGACCCGTTACCATAAACTGCTTGAGGAACTCCAGGGTGGAATCGAAATGGGAATCCGTGTGATGGTGCCGGACCGGAAACTGTCACCGGAGACCCTGCTTCCCTCCGCAAAATCTTATTCTTCGGAAACTCGAACTCCCGGACAGTCGTATTTGGCTGGTCGAAAAGCTCGTTATGTCGAGGATGGTCTGCTGGCGGAAAGAAACGCGAAGGACATAACGCTGTATATTGAGCCTTTTGCGGGAATGTACTCGAAAACCAAGTCTGAGATCTCCGAAGTCAGGCAAAATAGCGATGAGCCGGTGCAATCAACTCTCTTATCGCTGTATTTTCTGATTCCAAAAGATTCACTGGGCGATTTTCGGCGAGCTTTTGGACGCCTGAAATTGCTCGCGCCTGCAAAAATGCTTCTAAGCGGCCCTTGGCCACCGTACAACTTTGTGCTGCCTTCAGACTCTCCACCTCAGGATTCTGGTCGCCTCTCACCTTGAACGTGATTTCTTCGCTATTTGACGGGATATGTCATGGATAAGAACAGCAACTCGGCTTCCGAAACACAGCGCAAGCAACGATACGAGAAACTTTTTGAGATGCTTCTCGAGGCCATACCTTGCTCGGTGCTGTTGATAGATCGTGACATGCGTATCATGGAGGCGAACAAAAACTTTCGCGAAAAGAACCGTAAAGAAAGAGTCCAGACGATAGGACACAGATTGGAGGAACTGTTACCGGAAATTATTCTGGAGAATATGGATATTGTCAGCCGGGTTCGTCAGGTCTTCGAGAACAAACAGGCAACGCGCGGAGAACGAATGATTTATCGTGCCCCCGGAGTGCCTATGAGGATCTATTACTATAGCATCCTTCCTTTTTCATGGCGGGGATACGTTGAGAATGCATTGCTGCTGATGGAAGATGTCACAGAACAGGTCAGGCTTAACGATGAAGTGCGAAGGGCGGAACGACACCTGGCAAGTGTTGTTGAAAGTGCTACGGATATTGTTGTGTCGACTGATTCTGAAGGGCTAATTGTAACGTGGAACCTTGCCGCGGAACGTCTGTCCGGTTATTCCCTGGAAGAGGTAGGCCATACTGCATTGCTCGATCGATTTGCTTCGGAGCATCAAACCGAATTGAGACACATTTTCAACACATTGAAAATTAAGGCCACACCTCAAACCGGCGAATGGCACATAGTGACCAAAGCCGGCCCACGAATACCCGTAAGCTGGGTATTGTCGTCCATGACAATCGAAAACAAACGATTGTCAGGAATAGTTGCAGTGGGAAGGGACTTGAGTGAACGCCGAAAGTTGGAGGCCCAGCTCCTCCGGTCGCAGAAACTTGCTGCTTTGGGCGTTATGGCCGGTGGAATAGCCCATGAAATCAGGAACCCGCTTGCAATATGTCTTGCTGCCGCACAATTTCTGGATGACGATGACACCGGCCGAGAACTTCGTAAGGAATGTGTTGACAAGATACAGACGAACATACACAGAGCATCAGTCATTATCGAGAATTTGCTGAAATTTGCCCGGCCGGCGCCTACTACGGACATGACGGAGGTCGATTTATCCGGTATCTTGACGGATACTGTTACACTGGTTGCGAACCAAGCGAAACTGCAAAAGGTTTCAGTCGTGCTCGAAAGCCCTGACCGGCAGGTGACCATTCATGGTAATGCCGATTTGCTTCAGCAGGTCTTTCTGAACCTATTTCTCAATGCAATAAACGCAATGCCGGATGGAGGAATGTTGCGAGTGTGCACTGAATCTACAGCATGGGAAGTGGCTGTCAGAATCACGGATTCGGGACTGGGCATCCCAACGGAACACCTTGAAAACATTTTCGATCCCTTCTACACATTATCCCCCGTCGGTAAGGGAACCGGATTGGGCCTTTCCATCTGCTATTCAGTGGTGAAACAACATCTAGGAAATATAGAGGTCTTAAGTCCGGAGGGTGGAGGAACAGTCTTCACCGTCACTTTACCGCTGTTCTTGAGTAATGAGGAAACAATCCATGGAAAACCAGGAACCGTTGTTCATGATCGTCGATGACGAGCCAGACATGTGCTGGGCGCTCAAAAATATCCTTAAGAAAAGCGGCTACAATTGTGAAAAGGCTTTGAGCGGTCGAGAGGCAATGAGGCTGCTAAAGTCACAGAAGTTCCATCTGGCATTTCTTGACGTCAAGTTGCCGGATATTGAAGGGCTGGAACTTGCGCGTCGCATCAAGTCCGTAGATTCCGATGTTCGCATTATTATGATTTCAGGGTTTTGTTATATGGACGACCCGGCAATTCAAAAGGCAGTTCAGGAGGGCTTGATTTGCAGTTTCGTGGCAAAGCCGTTTCTTCACGAGGAAATTATCAAGTCTATCAAGCTGGCGCGCTCATTAACCGCAGCTGCACGCGCGAATGATGATTCGATTCCCTAACCTATAGAACCGGTTCCATAGAAAGCATTCCACTTTTTCCCCGCATTTCCCACGAACGTCGATCCGAATTGAAACAGCTGTGCCTGAGCCGCTGAAAGGCCACATCACTACGTTGGGTCCCGGTTGCTCTGTAGCAAAAACAGGCTCTAAAACAGGTGATTCTGTGTTCGTGTAGGGATCATATCCAATCCGAAAATTCAGAGTTCATCCCGCGCTCGATCCCCGAAGCCTCTGCCAGAGAGCCGCGAACGCGATACCAAAAGCCCAACCTCGGAAAAACATAAAGCTGCAGAGCTATGAAGTCCTCTTGTCTCGGTTGTAGACGCTCCGGCTTTTTCAATATGCTGTAATGATTAGATATCTCATCCGGAGCAGCGACGGGATGAGTTCCCCGGCAGTGCGTTGGAACCAAAGGCAATCCGCAATTTGCCTAATTGGAAGCTGCTTCGCGCATTTGGCACGAATCTAGCAATACCCATTAACGGCATGCCAAAAAAATAAAGGCCGATAAAGGCCAAAATTCAAAACTCGCGATGGGAGGATCAAGATGGCCAAGATAGCGAAGTCAACTGACTCTTCGAGTCTTGCAGAAGTTGTCGACAGGATTTTGGACAAAGGTATCGTGATCGATGCCTGGGTCAAAGTGTCGCTGGTCGGAATCGAACTGCTTTCCGTAGAGGCGAGAGTGGTCATCGCCTCTGTGGAAACCTATCTGAAGTATGCCGAGGCGATTGGCCTCACAGCCACGGCTGCTGCGCCTGCATGATGATCGGACGCCTCCGGATTCCTTTTGTGCAGGGGAGGCCGCATCTGGGCTCTCCTGCACCGAGGCCGTCCATCAGGGTGGTCTCAAATTCAGAGAAGCTAGCGGGGCCTCTTAGCAGAACGATTGAGGCCATCGCGTAGACAAAGGAGGAGTGATGGGTAGCCTGACTCAAGATATGACGCGGTTGCGCGGAGAAATAACAGGGTTGAGGGACTCTCGCCAGGATCTCATGGGGCACATGGCCCGACAGACTCGACAGATGAAGGGCGCAGTCGCCGGCATGAGAGCGGGATTTCGCAAAGCTCACGGAAAAATGGCGAACCGCACAAGAGCTGAGCAGGCGAAGTTTGTGTCAGACATGAGGGCCGACGTGTCCGGATTGCTTAGCGGCTTTGACAAAGTTCATAAAGAAAAGGCCGCTGAAACAAAAAGGGCTCTTGGGAGGTTTGTATCTAACATGGAGACAGAAGTGAGCGGAATGTTAGGTGATTTCCACAAGGCTCAAAGCGAAATGGCGATAAAGACCAAGAAGTTGAACGCCAGGTTCGTGTCGGATATGGCTGGCGATGTTGGCCGAATGTTGAACGGATTTCGCAGTGCAAGATCTGCAATGGGCAAGAGTACGAAAGCAGAGAGGAAGCAATTCACCTCAAACCTCAAGACCGAGGTTGCAGGAATAAGACAAGTAGTCGCGGATGATATTGCCGGTGCCAGGATTGCCTGGCGCGGCCTTTCTCCGGAAGCCCGTAAGGCCAAGGAAGAGACCGAGCGAAGGGCCAAACAGCAGGCCGAACTTCGGGCAAGGGCTGAAGCTGAACTTAAAACGCGAGCAGAAGCCGAACGAAGAGCTACGACCCAATCCGAGCTCAGTGCAAAGGAAGAGGCTGCAAGGGAAAAGCAAGAGACAGCCTCAGCTCTAGGCAAGAAGAAAGAAAAAAAGTGATTTATCAATGGATTGAGAAACTTGTAGAGGTTAGAGATGCCTGAGCGGACAAAAAATCAAAAGGAAGTAGCGGAAGAGACCTGCTCTTTCTGTAGCGGCACGGGGAAAGATCCTTTCGGGATTATGTCTTGGCTTTCCACGTGCTGCGTATGCGGGGGCAAGGGCGTCGTGCTGATGCGGACGCCCTATACCCGATGCGCCCACTGTAATGGGACGGGCGCGGTGAAGACTTTTACGTGCACAGTTTGTATGGGAAGAGGCTTTGTTCATGCACCTCACGGGCAGACAGCCATATGCGACGAGTGCAAAGGATCCGGCGATGATCCTTCCGCGCCCGCTATGGCTTGCTTGAAATGTCGAGGCCACGGATTTGTGGCCATAATTTGAGAAAAAGCCCGGCGTCGAGCAAGCGGTTTTGTTGCCTCTAAGCGCCGGAGAAAATTCATGCCCGCTGCCGGATGGAGCGAGCGACACAATCACCAAACGGGGAGCGCAAAGGCCATGAGGGGCTCAAATATGACAGTTATAAAGATGGCAACAGAGTTGATTCCGGCAGATGGGGAAAATGTCCTGCCCGAGCCGAGCGACCAGTTTATCTGCACGCCGCATGTGAAAGAATTGACCGCACGTGCGATGGCCTACCTGTCGGTAGGGTATTCCGTGCACTTTGCCGGAACCGCTGGAACAGGCAAGACAACTCTTGCTTTTCATGCTGCCGCCAAACTTGGTCGACCGGTAATTCTGGTCCATGGCGATGACGAATTCGGGAGTTCCGACCTGGTTGGTCGGGACGCCGGTTATCGTAAATCCAAACTGATCGACAACTATATTCATTCCGTGGTCAGGACTGAAGAAGAGATGAAAAGTCTCTGGGTGGACAACCGTTTAACGACTGCGTGCCGTGACGGTTTTACCCTGATCTATGATGAGTTCACCCGTTCGAGACCGGAAGCGAACAACGTGCTGCTGAGCATCCTGGAGGAAAAAGTCCTCAACCTGCCGAGCTTGCGCAGGACAGGAGAAGGTTATCTCAATGTGCACCCCTCGTTTCGAGCCATATTTACTTCCAATCCGGAAGAATATGCGGGCGTGCACAAGACGCAGGACGCGCTGATGGACAGGCTCATAACTATCAATGTGAACCATTACGACCGGGAAACAGAAATTCAAATTACGATGGCGAAATCGGGCCTCCCCAGGACTGATGCCGAGGTCATTGTGGATGTCATAAGAGAGTTGCGACTTGTCGGCGTGAACAACCATAGACCATCCATAAGGGCTTGCATTGCCATCGCTAGGGTGCTGGGCCACTTGGGAGGTCATGCCAAAGCCAACGACAAAAAGTTCCGATGGGTTTGTCATGATGTCTTGAGCGTGGACACGGCAAAAGTCACCCGAGCCGGCGAATCGCTAATGACGCCAAAGGTTGACGAAATAATTCAGACCGTGTGCAGGGAAAGACAGATATCCAAAACGGAGAAGCACCCGGCCAACTGAACGGGGGAGATAGGATCATGGACATCCGCAAAAAGGAGAATATACGGGGCTTGAGAGATATCCGAACCCGCTCCGGCAGGGTCGACCGAGATGACGCCCCCTACATGGCCTACATGAAAATCGGTTCCTTGGAGATGGAGAAAGCCAGAAGGGAAAAGGAGAAGAGCAGCGCTGAGTTCAGGATCAGAAACATAGATATGCGCCTGGCGGAAATCGAAGCTGAAAAAGACGCAACGCTGAAGAGTCTCGGAGAGCGGAAGCAGGAAGTTCTTCAAGGTCTACGTAAACGGGGGACAAAAAGCCAGGACGTATCAACACAAAGGTCCTGCAGTGAGCATTCGCATTTCAAAATCAGGGTACTGAACGGCGCGGTCAAAATCCGCAGGGTTGAACCGAAGACTGCCCGGTTTCGCCCAAACATGGAAACTTGGAGGTGAAAGCCTATGACGTATCTCAAGAACTCTAATCAAATTAGGACGAGCCGCAACATAAAAAGTTTCCGTTCTTGTCTCCACTCAACCGCAGTTCCGCTGGCCCGCTTGGATAAGGGTCGAATCTGTTTAGGAGAAGAGAAGCGATTGTGGAGCGATCAGCGGCAGCTTTGGTTGCGGAGTGGTCTGAAAATTGTCTGAGGCGCCGGAACCACGTTCAGGATTAGTGGAACTAGGCGACAAGCCTCCCATTCTCTCTATTAGATAGAGCGTCGTAAAAAACGACGGTGCAAGGAAGCGGCCATGAAAATCAATTGTGTTTCTTGCGGGCACAGTATCGAGTTGGACGCGGCATACGACGACTTCGAAGGCTTGGTTAAGTGCTACGTCTGCAGTGGTTTACTTGCGTTAACGATTTCCGATGGGAAGATTAGGTCGGTGAAAGTCGCCGAGTTGCCCTATGAGCGCGTTGTGAAGCGGCAATCGGTGAAGGGGCATGAGAGGGTCCTTTAGACGCCGGCTGCATTAAAGTAAAGGTGTCTGTGCGCCCCCAGCTTTTAGGGCGCTGCCGGGCATCCATATTGTCCGACGGAACAGCATCAGTTTCACATTCATGTATGCCGGCGGATTACATCGTTGGCGGAGCTTTCACGGCGAAACAACCAAATATTCAACCCATCAACCGTGTGCAAAGGAACGGGCTGGAAGATGCAAACGCTACCAAAAACTGCGAATGGCTTGAAGGGACGCTACCTGTATGCGTTAGTGCCTGGCGTCCATAGGCGGTCCTACGGGGGACTGGGCATTAACGGAGGCAGCGTGTACACAATCTGCGAGAAAGATGTGGCCGCAGTGGTAAGTGACGTGCCCAATCAGAAGATTCGTCCTGAACGCCGCCACTTTGCGGCACACCAAGCAGTGCTCAAAGCGCTTATGCAGGATGGGCCACTCTTGCCTATGTCCTTCGGAATAATTTCCGGAGGTCCCAAGGGGGTCCGCGCAATCCTTTCGCGAAATCGTGAAGAGGTGATCAAGCAGCTTCGACAAGTTTCCGGTAAGGTAGAGATGGGCCTTAAGGTTACCTGGGAAGTACCGAATATCTTTGAGTACCTTGTGAACACCCACCTCGAACTGAAATCAGCCCGAGATCGATTGCTCAGAACGGACCGGATTCCTACGCAGGACGAGAAGATCGAAATAGGTCGGCTGTTTGAGAGCATCCTCGATACGGACAGGGAGAGACATGCTGAGAAAGTGGAGGAGGTTCTAGCCCCTCTATGCTCTGCGATTAAGCATAACATATGCCGAGGTGAACGCGAGGTGATGAACCTAGCTTGTCTCGTCGGTGGTGATTCCTTGAAGCGATTTGAGGCCGGCGTCTTTGAGGCCGCGAGGTTTTTCGACGATAACTTCGCGTTTGACTACAACGGGCCATGGGCTCCCCATAACTTCGTTGAGATCGCTATCGACCTCTAGTGCGAAGTGGCTTGGAGGACACGATGCTTTTAGTAGACGACATCCTGTTCTTTCCGGTCAAGGGCTTATTTTGGGTTTTCGAGGAAATCCAGAAAGCGGCCGAAGAGGAACTTAAGAATGATGCTAGCGCCATAACATCGCAACTGCAACAGCTCTATGTGATGCTCGAATCGGGCAGTATTACAGAGGCAGAATTCGATGCCCGCGAGGCAGAACTCCTGGATCGCCTTGATGCTCTGCAGCAGTGAGGGCGTCGTCTTGGCAAGGAGAAGTGCGATTTGAAAACAATAGGCTGAGGCAGAGACACTAGAGCCAAGGTCGGCGACCGAAGACTCCTTCGGTGGATCACTGGAGAATCTCATGAATGATCTCGGGTTGGAGGACGACGAACACGTTTCTCTTTGCGAAGCGCTTGACCGTGTCCTGAACAAGGGAGCAGTGGTTGCCGGCGAAATAACCATTTCGGTCGCCAATGTGGACTTGATCTATTTGGGACTCCAGTTGGTGTTGACTTCGATCAATAAGGGAACGGAGCTCGAAGACTATCCTGTTAAAGAGCTGGCACAGCCCTGGCGTCTTTAATACTCCCAAATTTTGGGAGATTCAGACTTGCCGATGCGGAGAAGATATGAAAGCCCAGGTCGCATCAAACGCTATGAGCGATTTTGTCCGTGTGATGGATAACGCTCGGAGCAGAAGCTGCATCGATAACAAGGAATCCGGTCGACTTAACCTCGACCAGGACAAAGTCAAGAACGGTTTAGGTCAACTGGTCCTCACGCTCGTGAAGCTCCTCCATGAATTACTCGAACGCCAAGCGATCAGGAGAATGGACTCGGGAACATTAACTGACTCGGAGATCGAAAATATTGGGGTCACGCTGATGATGCAAGCCGAAGAAATCGATCGGTTGCGGCAAGAATTCAATCTCGAAGAAGAAGACCTAAATCTCGATCTAGGTCCATTGGGCAAGCTTCTGTAAGGAGGAACCAACATGAAAACCCGGCGCTCCGCCCGACATTCAATAGAAAGCACCAATCTCGCAGACCTCCTAGAGCGAGTCTTGGACAAAGGCATCGTAATAGCCGGCGATATAAGAATTAAACTGGTGGACGTGGAGCTGCTCACCATTCAGATCCGGCTGGTTATCTGCTCTGTTGACAAGGCCAAGGAGATTGGCATGGACTGGTGGGTCGGGAATCCTGCGTTTCAGAGAGCTCAGCTCGAATCAACGCCAATCAAGTGAGTGAGCGGAACTGTCGGGGTAGTTGCCTTATGGTGAGCGGGGAACTGCACAGAGAAGCTTTCCAACTTCATCAAATACCGAAGCGAGGAAGCCTCACAGAGAAAGTGCTCCCTTCTTGATATTTGCTTTGCACCTCAATGTTTCCTGAATGTTCCTTCAGAATCGAGTAAGCTATTGAGAGTCCGAGACCCACTCCTTTGCCCTTGGGCGCTGCCGAATAGAATGGATCGAATATTCGCCCAAGGTCTTTTTCCTCTATGCCGCAGCCCGTATCCGAAATTCTAACCACGAATTCGTCCCCGCTCCTCTCAACTGAAATTGTCAACCGTCCTCCGCTGGGCATTGCACCGAATGCATTGGCGAAGAGATTCCTAAAAACCTGTTGCAAGAGGCCCACGCTACCCATAACGATAACTTCTTCATCAGCACAATCCGACAAGGACAACTCGATTTCGTAATCGGGGCGATTGTTGAGCGCAATCACAAGTGCTTCCCGGATAGTGGGGATTAGTCTCACTGGGGCCCGGTCCGATTCAGTGCGCGGCCTGGCGAAGCATAGGAGATCCTCGATTATTTCAGAAGCCCGTCGAACGGATGAATGAATCTTTTCAGCGTATTCTTTTCTGAGTTCCGAGGTTATGTCGTCTTCCATAAGGAATTGAGCTGCAGATGAACAAATTCCAAGGGGATTTCTTATTTCATGCGCAATACCGCCGGCAAGGGAGACCAGTGCCTCGATTTTTTCGGAGCGCCTCACACGATCCTCTAGGCGGCGTTGGTTGGTGATGTCGCGCCGGACCGCCCAAATCCCGAGCACGCGGTCATCTTCGACATTGCTGATCAATACATTTTCAAAATATCCAATTTCCTGTGACCTGTCGATTTCTCGAGTCTCAACGGAACTGACCGGCAGACCTTGGTCTATCCATGTTCGATAATAATCTTCCCCCTTGACTTGGAAAGGAAAAAGCGTCTTTAAGGCAACACCCTGTAGTTTCTCGATCGTTTTGTATCCCTGCATGACTGCAAACGAGCGATTCCCATCGATTAGCTTGGCATCCATAATCAAATCCAGGGCTTCTGCTGCATCCAAATCTCGAGAAAATGGCTGTTTCAGACCAAATTCGGCAATACCGACCGGGACGAGATGCACCAGTTTCCGATACTTCTGAGTTACCACAAGCTCCTTTTCCGCTGTCAAATCCTCTATGAGCACTAGCGCTAACCTGCGTGGTCCTATCCTCACGGATCGAACATGCATTCGACCCCAAATGGGTGGAGTGCCGATCCTGAGACTACCTTCAATTATCAAAGACTTTCTTTGCTGAAATGTGTATTTGATCGCGGATAAAACCTTCTGTCTAACGCTCGAGGATTGAAAGTGCGATGGCAGCGACGATCCAATTAGGCCTGGAACTTCCCTCAGAATTGTTTGGGCGGCACGGTTCAACAGCTTTATCCGTAAGGAGTTGTCCACGAGAAACACGGGTAAAGGCACGGCCTGCAGAAGCTTGCCAAGAGCCTCATACCTGATATCGCCTATGTCGTAGCTACCAGATTCGGTCAATTCGGGTTGAAACAAGTAGCCCAAATCAATTGTCTCGGTGCCGGATGTTTCCAGGTTCTGTTTTGACACCGCATTGAACTGATCTTCCTCAAATGTAGGTAGCTGTCTTTCATTCATCCAAAGCCGCACCTTTCATTCTGTAGTCACTGGCACACGACGAGCTGAGCCGAGATAGGGTTTTCGCATTATTGTCTCTCAGAAAAACTTCGTGCATGCTTGAAAAATAGCTCACCCAGCGACCTGCAGCTCCACTGCCGGTACGTTGTTGAGCAATTCGTCAAAAGATCGACGCTCACCGAATTCTCCGTACAAAATCATAAGCAAATTCCATGCCGTATCCATCTCAATAATTGCATAGGACATTCAAAGAGCTAAACTTTCCATGCAAAAAAGATTTTTCCTTTTGGATTATTGCATTAGCTCCATTTGGTGGGATGAGAAATGACTTTCAGAAAGAGGACTGCCAGGGGGAAAACCCTTCTCGAAGTCCGGCACGGAAGAATGCAAGACGGAAATAATTGCCTCTCCAATATATTTTTCGTGATTATAAGAGGGGATTACGACGGACACTAATGGAAATTTGGGTTTTAGCACCTTAAGCTCTCAAACTCTTTTCGCCAAGTCAAACTTCAATTGCGACCGGATGAGCCAGCGACAAGAAAAGAATCAATATGACCCGAACGGGAAGCTGTTATCTTCTTTTTAGCTCGTCCGGTAAGCTGCTGTTGGGAGCAGCGGACTTGTCCACACAAAGACTGAGTAAGCAATATTAGAAGGCATCTCACGTGCCCTTGCCAGTAACAAAATAAAAAAGTGCTTTTTTCGATGGCGACACTGTATCCTCGAGTTCCGTTATCACGAGGAGAATTTGCTATATAATAACACCTGCTCGATCTCCGGCAATTCGTTCTTTCGTATGATAGCATTTAGCCTAACACACGTCACATCGTGAAATCCACCACTCTTCGGGTTCCCTCTGGATCACCTAACCGTTTACTGAAAGATCATTTTAAGCTAAGCTGGCTTTGAGAATAACATCGATTCTCCGGTGTCGCAGAGGTAGGCCTGTAACCGAGAAGCTCTTGTTCGCGGAACAGGTCTTTGCATTCCCCAAGCTCTGCCGAGCACGTGTTGGCGTACGATAAATGCGAGCGGACGAATAGCGAACAATTCCATTGTGCTTTTCCGGTGATTTCCTTGCAAGGATTTAGCGAGAAACTCTCCGACGAAAAGGTAGACATGAAGCCTCTTCTGTATGTGCTCTCCGGAATTGAACCGAGGCGAAGGTGAACCCAAAAAGCCTAACTGTCTCAATCATAACGGCAAGCCTAAATGCCGGTGCGACGATACGGGATGCAGTTCATAGCGTTAGGAAACAGACTTGCCCAGTGGAACACATCATAGTGGACGGGCTTTCTACGGACGAAACTGTAGCTGTAGCAGAAAAGTACGCACGATCTGACGCCACTATCATTTCGGAAAGGGATGATAGTTTATATGAGGCCATAAATAAGGGTATAGCGCTTTCAACAGGCGATATTATAGGAACGTTAAATTCCGATGATTTTTATCCGCACAGTAGAATCATTTCCATTGTGCAGCAGGTATTTAAGAATTCGGAAATTGACGCATGCTACGGGGATTTGGTCTACGTTGACAGAAAGGACACATCAAGGATAGTGCGGTACTGGCGATCTTCGCCGTACAATGAAAAACTGATAAATAACGGCTGGATGCCTCCTCACCCGACATTCTTTGTCAGACGATCCGTTTACGAGAATCATGGAACGTATCGATTGGATATGGGAACAGCAGCTGATTATGAATTCTTACTACGGGCTTTGGTGGTAAATCGGATTCGTGCCCTGTACCTCCCAACACTGATTGCCGTTATGAGAGTGGGAGGAATGAGCAGTTCGAGCCTGCGAGCTCGATTACGTGCAAATCGAATGGATAGGAAGGCTTGGACTGTAAACGGGCTTCAACCCAAGCCTTGGACCCTTTTGGCAAAACCGATCAGAAAATCGACTCAGTATATTTTCAACAAGACATGCAGCAAGCCCTGGCTGGACAATGAATTCCATGAAAAAACAGATGCGGAAGGCCAAGAAGAACTCGGCAGAGACAGATTATCAGCTCCGGACACCCATAATTTTGGTAATTGGGGTGCATCATTTGATCGGAAAATCCCACCATTCTACGTGGTGACAGTCAATTACCATAATGAAAATCAAATAATCAGAATGATAAGATCATTGCGCTCGGTCAATATTGTAAAGAAGCTGATCATAGTGGATCATTCCGGATCCGACAGCCTGAACTCCATCAATTCTGATTTTCCCATGCTGGTCATCCGGCAGCCAAACAGAGGATATGGCGCGGGTTTGAACAGGGGTCTGAGACAAATTCCTGATCAGGATGCCGTGGTAATGCTTTGTAATCCAGATATAGAGATCTTGGACCGGGATCAAGTAATTGATACTTTAGAGTATATGATCGACAATCCCAATGTCGGGTGTGTAATCCCCAAATTGGTGACCCGGCAAGGAAGACCTGACATTTCGGCGCGAAAATTTTATACGTTGAGTTCGCTGTTATGGGTGAGGAGCCCGTGGATCGTAAAAAGGAGGCCCGAGTTTCTTCAAAAGCATTATTACACAGAAGAACAAGGTGTAGGGTCGCACAATATAGACTGGGGAAGCGGGAGCGCAATGTTTGTGAGAAATTCGCTCTTCCCCTATCCCATTTCGTTTGACGAGAGGTTTTTCCTTTATTTCGAGGATGTAGATCTTTGCGCCCAAATGTGGCGGCATGGCTTCTCAGTTGTTTACCGTCCGCACCTTGTTGTCTATCATCACGCGGCTAGACTGAGCAGAAACAGTATCTATTACTTTGCCGTTCATCTGACGAGTTTAATAAAATTCATTTGCAAGTACAGAGGCTTATTTAATCGACGCCGTTTCATCGCGAGCGAATAGGAACAAAATGGCTCCTTCAACTCCATCTGCGAGCAGTTGCACCGCGACAAAGAGAAGAGCCAAAAACGTTGCCGCGGCAGTGGCCCGTGTCGTAAAGAATGGATTCCATTCCACGACCGACTCCTCCCGAATGACGTAGCTTTCCCCGTCTACAAATCTGATCCGGGATCTGATTGAAGAAGACTAAATCACTTTGCAGTGTCGGTTACATCTTTCACTGACTGGGAATCGCCATACATCTCAATAAATCTCACCTTATTCCCACCGAATTCCAGCTTCTTCAGCTCAACCTTACGTAGATCCGGATTATCGTATGTCTGAAAATAAAAAATTTTGTTAGTAAGGTCTCTGAATGAGGCCCACTGAGTCGTCTCTTTTCCGACGACTCTACCTTGTGGATCTCTGTCTACAACTATGCCGCTGACTATGCAGAATGAATTGACTATGTGCTGACAAACATTAAGGGCTTTATCTATAGTTTCCGGTTGGTCCGCGAAATATGTTGTTACTCCCAAACGTACGAAGCGGCTGGGCGGTGTCAGATCACCCGGTAATCCGATCATACCTGCGCCGTGGCCGGTTGGGACCAATTTCACTCCAGCCATCTGCCTGGGCTTCGGATTCTCGTCGTTCATGCCGATGAATTGACGCAAGTTCTTGATGTGCCACGGAAAATCAGGAGCGTTCGTCAAAACCCCCATGGGATTGTCGTAGAGATTCATCTTGCCGTCCCCAAATTCCATAACAACTGACTTTCCGCTAGCATCGTAAACAATGCCGTGAGCAGGAGGCGCTATACCCAAAGCGGGCACCACGTAACCGAACACTTTGATTCCAGCCACTGCCTGTTTCAATTCATCAACTGTAGAGAAGTTGCCCAGTATCCATGCTCCGGACATAATTTGAGCAAGTGCTCGCTGTTCTTCTCCCGGGCCGATCTCCTGGTACTTTGTGTCAGGTTCGTACCATAGACCACCGAACGAAAGGCCTGCTTCATTTATTCCGTCTGATACCATTTCATCCATTCCCCAGCCCACGACTGCCACATATCCGTATTTGTTCTTCCAGGTCAGCCCCTTTTTGTCGCCTGGAGCCGGACTCGTGAACTGCATGTTTTGGGGAACAACAGCTATTTTCCAATGACTGTCGATTCCCATCTCCATGGTCCGCCCAATCATGACGTTTCCGTCTTTTGCGGTCACCTGGAAAGACATGCAAGAATATGTATTGGTGCCGGAGAAGGCCAGTACTACGACGAGACCAGAAAACAGTGATTTAGCTAAGAAATTTCTCATGACGAAAACCTCTTTCGTTGAAAAGTTTAACGGCAGCATGGGCTATTCTTTCTTCGCAAAAGGCGACGGAATGACCGGAGTGAACGTGAGCCGGACGATTGATTCCTGATGTTGAATGTCCGCCGGGTGTCTGACCACCCACTGATAACCCGCGCCAATTTGGATGGGCAATTTCCCTACATTGACCAGGTAAAGGGCCCCTATAGCCAAAGGAACGGTCCACCTATTTGCGTCATCTTTTGTCCAGTCTATGAGAATATTGGCTGAAGAAGCCATTATTGACTTAAGTGTGGGTAGATAAATAACACTGCATTGAAGATTTGTATAACGCTTTCCGAGATTTCGACTGTCTTCTCCTCCAACCGATTTCCAGTGCTGGAGGAAAACGTCTGCGACGAATTCATTGTTAACGTAAAAGAGACCCGCAGCAGGTCCAACATTCCCCAGTTCTGAACCAGGTCTCATGCAACACCTCCACCCCAATCGAATACTTGAAGCTTGGCAGAAGGCTCTTGTGAGGGTTATGCTGAAATCGTCAGACGCTTCCCTAATTAACTCCGTTGCATTGCAAGAAGAGGGCCATAAAATTATCCAAGAAGGGGCTATTCTGTCAATCAAAATTCTTCAGTGTTATTCCTCATTCCAGACACACGGGTCGTTTCGCGCCAATTCCTGTCATGATTCGAGAATCGGTGAAGGAACTCCGACCAATAGCACTTGCTGCTCTGCATTCAATTCTGGACTATCAAAAACATGTCGGGTATACCGTCGATGGTCAACACACTTGTGTTTTGCTGGAGATCCAGCATAGCAGGTGAGCGCGCCACTCAGCATTTTGATGACTTGGAGGCCCGATGAAGAGACTCATAAACTTATCTATTTGGCTGATAAGTTGTACGACCATATTGAGCCTGGTGTTTGCAGCCGATCAGGTCATCGCCGATGGGTCGCTGAACTCGGCTCTGACGAATTGTCTACCCAACGGCAAGGAGCCGACAGCGGAGTCAGTAGTGCCAGTTACGGTTTACACTGCCAAGAAGATTTTGACTATGGAGCGCAATAATCCGGTGGCCACTGCGGTAGCAGTAGCAGGGAAGCGCATTGTGGCAGTAGGAAACCTGGACGAAGTTCGGGCGTCATTGGGTGATTTGAAATTCACCGTGGACGAGACATTTGAATCAAAGGTCGTGCTTCCGGGACTGATCGACCAGCATCTGCATCCGATCCTTGGCGCACTCACCCTGGCCACGGAAGTGATCGCTACCGAAGACTGGGTTTTGCCCGGACGCACTTTCAAGGCGGCAAACAGCGCAGAGGAGTACCTTGCCCGGTTAAGGACTGCTGACAACGCTATGACGGACAAAAGCGAATGGCTGTTCTCATGGGGATATCACTGGCTGTGGCACGGTAAACTAGATCGAAAAACGCTTGACGCAGTGAGTGCCACACGGCCGATTGCAGTATGGCAGCGCTCATGCCATGAATTCTTCCTCAACACCGCCGCTATCAAAGCGCTTAGTCTCACACAAGATGCGATGAAAGACAAAGGCGATGCAAGCAAGATGTTTAATTGGGAGGAGGGACACTGGTGGGAGACGGGGATGAATCTCATATTGGAGCCGCTTCTCAAAGTGTTTGCCACACCGGACCGCATGATATTCGGACTTAAGCAGATGGTCTCATATCTGCATCAGAACGGCGTGACTGCTTACATGGAACCGGGCGCTCTCTTCACGCCGGAGATCTGGAAGCTCTATGAGCAAATTTTGGGTTCCGGTGACGCGCCTTTCTACAGCTATTTTATCGTAGACGGTCTGTACTCAAGTCGATTCCGGTCTGGGATTGGCCGAATCCCTTGCCGCGACCGAGAGGCAGGTTGCCACGGCGCCCCAAGGAAAGGTGTCATTTTTTTCGAGACAGATAAAGCTCTTTGCAGATGGAGCTATCATATCGCAGCTGATGCAAATGAAATATGGCTATACCGACGGTCATCATGGTGAGTGGATGATGACCCCAAAGAATCTTGATCAGCGTGCCAAACTCTACTGGGACGCGGGCTATCAAATTCACACTCATGTGAATGGAGATCTCGGCTTGGAAACCGTGTTGGATGTACTCGAGCGTCGGATGAGCGAAAACCCGCGAGCCAACCACCGCTCGGTTATCGTCCACTTTGCTACGTCCTCCGAGGAACAGATCGCTCGCATCGCCCGGTTAGGCGCTATCGTCAGTGCGAACCCTTACTACACAGTGGGTTTCGCGGACAAGTACGGCAAGGTCGGGCTTGGCCCTGAACGTGCGGACGCTATGGTCCGCTCCGCCTCGGTGCTAAAGCACCACATTCCACTCTCTTTCCACTCCGACCTTCCCATGGGCCCGAGCGATCCACTGAATTTCGTATGGTGCGCTGTCAATCGTGTTACACCGTCGGGTCGTGTTGCCTGTCCCGAGGAACGCATCGGTGTGGAAGATGCTCTTCGCGCTATCACCATCGAGGCGGCATATTCGTGGCAGAATGAGAATGAACTTGGAAGTGTCGCTCCCGGCAAGATAGCGAACTTCACGGTGCTCGATCAGGATCCTATGGCTGTTGAGCCGATGAAGCTGAAGGATATTCCGGTCTGGGGCACAGTCTTCGAGGGAAGAATCTTCCCGGTTCCGGCCAAGGACAAGGCTCGCAGGTCAGCAGGTGCGGTGGGGGCACGGCCGCTCGGCTGGGGCCCGCTCCTCTCTGCTCACGAGGACGCGGACGATCTGCACTCCATCGACTTGTTGCGAGTGGGCCGGCAGGTGGCCAGGAAATTGAAATCCCATGCCGGGGTCCCGTTCGTTGGAGGTTGTCCGTGCGCGGCGGCCCAGCAGGTATCAACTGCATTAGCAGCCAACCTGCAGTCCATACAGAAGAGGTAAAAAGGCTGAGGAAGTAAACATTCGCGAAGCCTAGGCTGCAATACTAGTCTATCAAGAGTCACCCTTGGTGGGGCTCAAGTCTGGTTGGGGAATCGAACTCAAGTAACGTGGAGACATGCCGCCAAGACATTCGCGGCCAAAGTTTTTTCTTTTTTGAATCGATCCTGTATCATTCGAAGCACGGGCATACTTCGCTCGGCTCATTCTATTCTAAGTTTACCTGCTGCTCCCAAAGATGGTCCTTGATATGATAATTCATGTCCTCTCCTCGAAATGAAGCATTGACAGAATTGTATTTCAGAGAGGAGCCTCGGACTTCGTTTTCTACGAAGCCAGACGCTTAAGGCCTGCTAGTTCTCTGATTTCATCAACTTTATTGGTCTTTTCCCACGTGAATTCCGGTTCCTCACGCCCGAAATGACCATTGGCCGCTGTTTTCTGGTAAATTGGTCTTAAAAGGTCCAGGTATTCAACTATGGCAGCGGGTTTGAAGCTGAAAACCCTGGATACAATCTCGGTTATTTTTTCATTGGGTAATTTGCCGGTACCATAAGTGTAGACCATCATGGAAACGGGTTCGGGGTACCCGATCGCATAGGCAACCTGCAGAAGACATTTCTCGGCAAGCCCCGCGGCAACAATGTTTTTAGCAACATGTCGAGCCATGTACGCTCCCGAACGATCCACTTTGCTGGGATCCTTGCCAGAAAGAGCTCCACCGCCATGAGCGCCGTACCCGCCGTACAGTATCCACAACTATTTTTCGTCCAGTCAACCCGCAGTCTCCAAGCGGCCCCCCGACCACGAATCTGCCAGTAGCGTTTATCAGGTACCGCGTCTCCTTCACAAGCAGTTCCGGGGGGATGACTTTCTTAATCACCTCTTCGATAATTCCTTGCTTAAGATCCTCATATTTGACATCAGGCGTGTGTTGGGCGGCAATAACAACGGTATCGACCCTGCCGGGCTTGCCATCCTCGTATCGCACAGTAACCTGAGACTTGCCATCAGGTCTCAGGAACGGCAGAATTTCCTTTTTCCGAGCGATGGACAAGTGTTCTGTCAAGCTATGGGCATACTGAATGGCCATAGGCATGAGTTGAGGTGTTTCATCACTGGCAAAGCCGAACATGATCCCTTGATCTCCCGCGCCCTGCTCTTTAAACATCCCTTCTCCTTGACTCACTCCGATGGAGATGTCCTGGGACTGTTTGTCCAAAGAGACCATTACCGCGCAGGTTTCGCAATCAAAACCCATGGAGGCGTCGGTATATCCGATGGATTTAACAGTATCCCGGACTAATTGGGGAATGTCCACGATGGCTTTGGAAGTGATCTCGCCGGCTACGAGGGCCAGACCGGTAGTTACCAGCGTTTCGCAGGCCACTCTAGATTTGGGATCTTGAGCTATCATCGCATCAAGAACCGAATCGGATATTTTATCGGCGATTTTATCAGGATGGCCTTCGGTAACGGATTCAGAAGAGAACAGGTAGCTCCCCTTCCACATAAGCAGCTCTCCTTTCGGGGTTGTGATTCGTTAATGCACAAAAGGTATTTATGAACCATCTTTTGTTTTATCCGTCAAGATGCATGAACCAATTCACGTCATCCAAACGACATCCTATATATAAAAAATAGTAAAACTGTCCCGCACACAGAACTGACGACCGGTCTCCACAAGTATCTATACCCCTTGAGCATTTCCGCGCAGAAGTATCGCTGACTGACCACAAAGCACAAATGTATCGGTGACAACATCATGCCTGTAAACCCGAATCCGTATGCCAGCACCGCGATAGGGAGCCACGACTGGTGATCGGGGAATAGCGTGGTGATAAGTGGAAATGAAGACCCAACAAACCCCACTCCGAGGCCGGTCACGAAACCCGAGATCAGGGGCAGTAAGGCTATGATCAGAATGAAATGTATTCCCAGTGCAGCCAGCTCACTTCGCCATTCATCGATGGCTCCCGTTGCAATCAGGACCCCCTTGAAAATCATAACCGCGAGCACTATTATGACCATTGAGAAAAGAGCGCGACTGAAGAAGATACGGCACAGGACAGTCCAAAAGGGACTGCAGTGAGGTACCGTCCAACTAAAGCCGGCCGCCAGCGCGAAGAACAGATCGACGTGTTCGGGCCATGGCAGGTGAAGGTTCATGGTCGCGCCTATTGCCCGTACCCCTTGAATCCCCAACAATACGGCTATGACCATAGTAATTGGCGTAATCGCTTGTGTGAACTCCTTCAGGGCCTTCCAATCCAAGCCTGGACGGTGAACCTGTTCAGCGGGTATGTGAGGCAGGATGAACGCCATTCCGGCCAGCAAGGATCCGAGGCACAATGGTATCTGTACTATGATCAGGCTCCACGGAGAAATTCCCAGCACGGATGCGCCGAGGATGATCGCGGGGCACAAGGGCCAACTGAATTCCCAGATGTGACGGAACCAGTAATTCGCCGCGGCCTTCACTTCCGGGGCGACGGAATCTCCGTCGAGAGCCGTCGCTACCATGGGAGCGGAGAAAACGGCGCCTCCAGGGAACGGGAGCAATCCAATCAAGGCAGGCAGCAGGATTGCAGCAAAGCGGGATCCAAGCGACAATTTTTCCAGGGACGCGACAATTTTGTGGAGGTGTCCGCTTTCCCTGAGCAGCCCGCTCAGCACAAGTATTAAGCCGATCACGAGTGCGAGGTACAAGGTTTGCGGGGAAGTCACTTCTTGCCACGCACAGGTGACAAGAGCCGTAATGGTCAGATGCATCATGACGCCTACGGCAACACTTCCCAGAAGAATACACAAATAGAGTGGGAGAAAGCGGCTCATACTAAGCATCAGGAGAAAACATAACAAAATTTTCGAGAATGCCGGCACTTGGATCATTGTAGCTCTCAGGGCTTTAGGGCCGACCCGATTACAACATGTTGGCGAAGATTCAGGGATTTGTGGAGGCCCAACGCTGGATTCTTGGGATCAGCCTTGTCTTCATGCGCTTGGCGTCCGGCGAGCTCTCAAATATATTGTTAAGTTCCCTCGGGTCAGCTTTGAGGTCGTACAATTGCCACGAATTGTCCTTCTCTCGGTAAATACATTTGAGATCTCCTTCCCGATAAAAGAAGACAGCCGTGGTTGCCCCATGCTCTGTGGTGCCGTGTTTGTCGATCGCCTCTCCGTAAACTCCCTCGACGTCGTATTCTTCGAGCGGTAATAGGGAGTGCCCCTGGAATTGGCCGACTCGGCCAATGTCAAACAGATATGCGATCGTGGATGCAACATCTATGGTGCTTACCACATTGTCAGACACGCGGCCTTGAACAAGCGATGGGTCATAGATGATGAGAGGCACATCGATGAGTTCCGAATACATTTTACCGTCGTGAGACAGGCCCCCGTGCTCATTGAATTCGTCTCCGTGATCGGCTGTCATGATGATCACCGATTCGTGGAGAATTCCCAGAGCCTCCAGTTTAGCGAAAAAATCTTTTACCGCGTCATCCACTTCTCTCACCTGAGCCATGTAGAGTTTCTTGAGGATCTCCACCATGGAAGGGTTTGAGGTGTTTCGTTTTAGGAGAAAGTTCCTGAAGAAGCTCATCATTTCATATTCGCTGAATTCCATATTAGGGTCCACGACCTGCATGTATTCCGGAGTGGGAACATAGGGCTCATGAACGTCCATGTAATGCAGCCACAGGAAAAAGGGATTGTCCGCGATACGGCCTCTATTGTGGCTCAGCCAGTCGGCCACTTTCTCATTCAGGTCCAAGGCTTTGATGTAGGGCACCTCATCGGAAACCTCCGTATCGGATGAATCGTAGAACATGTCCCATCCTCGATTCCATCCGAAGGTCCCCCAGAGATACGCATTCGAATGGAAACCGATTGTGACAATCCCTCGGGTACTGGAGCACTTCGGAGATCAAAACCCGTTTATCGGAAAGATACTGTTTGCTCTTCTCCTGTTTGACGTGGTCCAGATAGTACGAAGATGTCAATATTGCAGGAAATGAGGCCTGTGTATATGGGCCCGTAGACTGGGCCTTGTTGAACCTTATACATTTTTCTTGAATCGAATCGATAAAAGGCGAGGTGTCAATCGATGATCCATAGCATCCAAGCGCATCCTTCCTCAGGGTATCTATTGTCAATAGTATAACATTCTTCATCGCGCCTCTCCTTGATGTCAGAATCTTCGAAACTCCGTCCGATTCCATCAATGCTATCGGCCCAAGAATGGGGAGTCAAATTTCTTATTTTCATCAAGACTATAACTCGCGGTTATGGTCCGATAAGTCACGAATGCCAGTGTATTATTTTGCCGGCAGTGATTCATGCGCCGGATCCCCGATCCGTCATGTAGGGGGGTAGCACGGCACGCCACTATGGAAAGAGCCGGTCTTGATGCATTTCACTCGAGGTCATAACACAGCCACAGTTTCGGCCATTGAGATACACGTGCAGATAGAAACTAGTGTCCTGTCCCAGAAATAGCTAGGCTAATCGGTGGATGTATGGTATGAAGCTGGCAACCCATTCGGAGGTGACGGAGTGCCGGCATCAATCTCAGTGTTTCTCAGTGATCAGGACCGAGAGAAGTTGGAAGGGCTTCTTCGGTCGGGCAAGACCGAACAGCGGCTTGTCAAGCGTATCGGCGTAGTGTTGACGTTTGCACAAGGTCTTAGTGTGAAAAGAGTTGCTGCACAATGCGGGTGCACTATGGAGACTGCCAGATTGTGGCGAGACCGCTGGATTCACGATGGGCTGCATGGACTCTCGGATGCTCCAGGTAGGGGCCGCAAGCCCGAGTATATTGGAGACGAGGAGGCCAAGATCATAGCGGCGACGTTGGAACCGCCGGAGGACGAAACCCACTGGAGCGCCAGGAGGCTCGCCAAGAAGGTTAAGGCCAGTAAATCGACCGTCCAACGAATCTGGAATCGGAATCGACTTCAACCTCATCTGCAGAAGACCTTCAAGTACAGCAACGATGCTCAGCTGGTTGAGAAGGTAGTAGATGTGGTCGGACTTTACCTGAATCCACCTGAGAAAGCTCTGGTCTTGTCTATTGATGAGAAGAGCCAGATACAAGCACTCAACGGAACGCAACCTCTTCTTCCCTTGAAGTTTGGCCATCCGGAGTGCCGCACTCACGATTATGAACGAAACGGAACAACTACGCTCTTTGCCGCACTGAACGTTGCTACGGGAGAGGTAGTGGGGAAATGCAAGAAGGCACACAGGCACCAAGACTTCCTCGATTTTCTCAGAATCATCGACGAGACGTATCCTGAAGGGGAGATCCATTTGATATTAGATAACTACGCCACACACAAACAACCGACGGTGAAGCGTTGGTTTGCCCGTCGGCCCAGATATGTGCTTCATTTTACCCCGACGTCCGCCTCTTGGATGAACCAGATAGAGACTTGGTTTTCCATCCTCACGAGACGAGCAGTTCGACGCGGGAGCTTCAAGGGTGTGACACCTTTGAGGAAGGCCATTCATGCTTTCATCGACCAATGGAATGAAGAAGCACTTCCCTTCAAATGGGTCAAGACACCGAACCAGATTCTGGCGAAAGCTGTGCGTGCTTAATTATGGGACAGAGCACTAGAGATGCTGTCGTGTCCGGTTGGAACGGGCTGACATGGAAGCTGTACCGTCTTCTTTGGAGGCCATCACGAGGTTAGCACGGATTCAAATTTGTGGTGAATTTTACCAAAATGTACGTAATGTCAATACATACATCCTAAATTACGATTCGTATTACAAAAATGTAACTTTTTAAGGCGTCATATGTCTTTGAGATACTGCCAATCCCCCTCCAGCGCTTGATTTTCCTCTCCTGGCTCAGGAAAACATTATGAATACCCTTTTGTCGTATAACTCACAGTTATCAAAATTATGAATTTTATGAATTTGACCGGTGAAGACCTCAGTGTAAGAGTATGTATGGGCGCAACAATCGGCGTTTGTATCGTCCGAAATGAAATCAGGGAAGGAGCATTGAAAATGAAGCGACCCAAGTGTATCTACATTTTTCAGTTTGACGAGGTCAGACCAGACCACTTGTCCGTGTACGGGTATCATCGCCGACAAAAGAACATCGAGGAACTCGCAAAGGAAGGCGTGGTGTTCAGGACGAACATAGCCGGAAGCTCGTACACGGGCGCGGCCACCCCTGTCCTGTGGTCAGGCATGAAAGGCCCCCATACTGGAGTCCGGGACCCGTTCAGCTACATTTGCCCCCCCCTGCTGCAAGAATACCTGCGAAAAATGGGATTTGTGACGCAGGGTTGCATGAGCCAGAGTGTCGCCGGTTCAGGGATCGGAATGAACAACGGCTTTGATACCTGGGTGGAGCCGACTGATCCAAATGCTCCAGACACGTGGGGCGACGGCGTGGAACACTGGGAAGCCCTTGGCGTGCACGTTGATGCGAGGTTTCACCGCGAAGCCTGTGGGCAAGCGCTACGTAGACGAAAACCTTGAATTCATCGAAAAGAAACAGAGGCGGAAACTTCTACCTGTACAACCAATTTTACGAGAGCCACACCGGCTCAGAGGACTATCTTGTTCGTTCCGGTCGCGTCAAGAAGGGCGAGATGGCTGAGAATGCATATTACGATGCCAAAATAAAGCTTGCAGACGAGGAAGTCATCGGGAGCGTCATTGCGAAGCTCAAAGAAGTGGGACTCTACGACGACGCGTTGATCGTAATCACTGGAGATCACGGAACAACGCTGAGGCGAGAGTGCTGGCCCCTTGGCGATTATATCTACGACCCTGTCGATGTCGGCGACCTGGTAAACACCCATTCCAGTCTCTACGACGTGGACCTCAAAACCCCGTTGATCATCAAAGCCCCCAACCTCCCCGAGCAGTGCAGAGGAAAGGTGATCGAGGGCCAGGTACGCTCCATCGACATAAGCCCTACCGTGCTCGATCTCGTCGGCTTTCCCAAAGACAAGATAGACCCTCCCATGGATGGAGAGAGTCTTGTTCCGTCCATGGAGAACCTCAGGGGTCACGGCAAGAGGGCCTACTCGGAGACTGTTTGGGCCGCTTATGGAATGGGTGCCAGGCAATCTCTGCGGGAAGACAATTGGAAGTACATCCGCTACAGCTCAAAGATGTACGAGGAATTCTTCGATCTTCAGAAAGACCCACGCGAACAGGTAAATCTCATCGAAAGGTTGATCTACCACACGCCCAAGTGGCTTCAGCAGCTACGCGAGGAAGTGAACGACATGTACAAGGCTGAGCCAAAGGGAATTAAGCGCCGTGAAATGCCGGAAGAAGAGAAAAAAGCGGTTGAAGCGCGGTTGCGACAGCTTGGATATATCGCCGACTAGTAACGCACCCGGCCGCCGGGAGTTCCCTCGACCTGCCAGGACCGGTTGAAACGTTTAATTGCAAAAGGAAAATATGATGCCGTCTAAGGAAAAAGTAAGTGAAAAGAGAAAGAGGCAATGCGCAAAGCTTGTCGAACTGTCAAAAGCGGTAATCAGGCAGACCTTCGATAAGTTTAAGGATCAGGAACTGGGGGCCACTTGGACAGGAGGGAAGGACAGCGGCTTGACCCTCTGGTGCATCCGCCAGGTGTGTCTCGAAAGAGGAATTGCACTTCCGAAGACCATGATCATTGGGGAAGGAGACGAATTCGCGGAAATTGAGAGCTTCGTGGAGGAATACACGAAAAAATGGAACGTTCCACTGGAGGTATGCAGAAACGAAGACGTTCTCAAGGCCGCGAACCATACGCTCGGAGCCATTATCAATGTCAAAGATCTCAGCAAGCGTAACAGGGAAGAGCTGGAGCGTATCGGGTTTCAAGAGCCGGAATTTCCGTTCGAGGCTGAGTCGTACACGGGCAATCACTTGATGAAAACCGTGGTGTTCAACGAATGGCTCGAACGAAACAAAATTAAAGCTGTCTTCCAAGGACTCCGCTGGGATGAGCACCCGGCGAGATTTGAGGACGAGTATTTCGAGCATGTCGAAGGTGCACATCTTGTACCGGAGCACACGCGAATCCGTCCGATCCTGCATTTTACGGAGCGTGATCTTTGGACGACGTACGGTGCATTCAGCATTCCCCACTGCGTACTTTATCAACAGGGTTACCGCTCGTTAGGCGCTAAGACCACCAGTCTCAAGAACTCGGACTTCCCGGCATGGGAACAAGATCTTGACAATACGGACGAGCGGAGTGGAAGGCGCCAGGATAAAGAAAAGGCGATGGAAAGACTCAGACAACTAGGATACATGTAATTCACCCTTCGCACGTTGACGAGAGTTTTTTCGAGAGATTTTGGGCGCTCGGCGGGCAGCATGCATCAATCACAAAGCGACAGTAAAGCGAAGAGACACGGGCCCGAAGGGATCCAAAGCCTCTCAGATTACCTCAGCAATGAACGCGGCGGCGGGGTGCCCGCGATTCCAGGAAGATTCATTTATCAGCGGAATAAGCGGTTGTGGCCGGACGAGAATTGCTCCGTGCGGAACTCGCACAGCCGTTTGACTGAAAGTGGTAAACTCAGAAAAATCACTGAGCGAGAAGGAAACACCAAGGTCCTGTCAAAATACGATCCTCCTTACAATGGTGAAAATCCTGAACTCGTGTGACGGAGGTGCGCATGTCAAGTCAGAAGGAAATGGAGGCTACTCTCAAACTGACGAGGAGAGCTTTCCTCAAATATGCCGGGAGTGGACTCGCCTTTTCCACTGTTATCGGAATGGTTCCTAACGTAATCGGCGGGCCACTCGGTTGGAAAGCCTATGCTCAGTCCGAGAAAAAGGCGTCGGACGAGCTGATGGCCTTGGCCGCCAAATACGGTAAGCCACAAGGAAAGTACGGTAAAATTGGTGACCCTGTGACATTGACGGTTGGCTATCAGCCATACTGTACCCCTTACTGGACGTCCTCGGTGAACAAACAAGCTCAGATCTGGGAAAAGTATCTTCCCAAGGGAAGCAAAGTCGTCTGGTTCCGCTCGCTCTCTGGCCCCTTGATCAACAACAACATGTACGCAGGCAAGAACCAGGTCGGCTACATGGCCGAGACGCCTGCATTGCGCTCCGGGGACACTGTGAATTGCGACATGATATCTGTCACAGGCTACGATGTAGGAGAAACAGGAGTCTTCTGCGTACGTAACGATCTGGCTAAAGATGGTAAGGTGAAGGTACCCAAAGATCTCGAGGGTCAACGCATTGGCACACCCTTTGGCTCGTTCTCTCACCGCCAATGCCTCACCTGGAGTTACCAAAACGACGTCAAACCCAATTACCTAGATCAATCCACGGAGTTGGAAGTCACAAATTTGCGGGCCAATAATATCGCGGCAGCGGTGACATGGGAGCCGTATCCCACATGGTTGGAGCAGAGAGAAATCTCCGCACGATGGCTTACCGGCCAGGACATGCCCTGTACTTGCAAAAAGTATTTTCCGGAAGCAGTGGACCACACATATCGGGTCGTGGGTACTGTGTTGGCCATTTTCGATTGGTTGCGAGATCGACCTGACATCATCCTTGCATATCTCAAATCCGAAGAAGAATGCCGTGATATGCTCATGAATAATCGCGACTTGGCAGCATACTACGTTTGGAGCGACATCACGGAAGTACATCCGGCTGTGGTGCGAGTTGTGTTGGACATGATGGTTTGGGATGGCCGCATCACGCCCGAATGTAGGAACCATCTAAAGGGTGTCGCACGAATGTGGAGAGATATCAAAATCCTCGCCAATAAGCGGAGCGAGAATCCCGACAAATTCGTCGACAGTTGGGCTGATGATGGGATACTGCGGTTAGGTATAAAAGAACTCCGGGCGCAGGGGCAGTGGACCTCGGATCAGTTACCTGGATTTCCCAACCCCGCCCGACCTGATCAGACCCAAAAACACACGTGGAAGACTTACGAAAACATCAACCTCCAGGAGAAACCCTGGCAACCTACGAAAGCCTGACATTCGGTACTGGATTCACTGACGAGCGACCGTCGTCCTGACCCGATTTGTGACAATAGTTTCTGCGACCAACAAGCTCGTGAAGAGGCTGAAAAGAGATGGCTGGTCCCCTGAATACCTGGAACCCAACGGCAAGTGGCTATGCCACAAGGGGACCAGTAGCGGGTGTGATCCGGGTTGCATGCACCCCCGCCCAGTTTTTCACGCAAGCTCCGTTCCTCTTAATCAGCGGCAAGAATTTGTCACGGGTTACATTAGACCAGACCTGTTCTCAAGAGTGAAATGTGTAGTCGAGATCCCCAAAGCAGATAATTCAACTGTTTAAGTTGAGCAAATAAAAACGAGATTTGGCGGCCGTTTTCGAGAAAGAGCAATGTATTTGACAAGTCCGTTAGGAGAACCGCAAGAGACAAATAATAAGTCTGGCATCGAAGGCAGGCCAATACGAGATCCTGCATCTGAATCCAAAATAGCCGGGAAGCATTATTTCTACTAAGGTTGACTCGCTGCCCCAGGAGGTTCCCTTTGAAGTCAAATTCCAATAACAAAGTCAAGGAAGGTATGATCATAAGCACCATGCGAGCTGGTGTTGAGGCCAAGTACGCAGAGGTGTATCTGCGGCAAAAAGAGCGGGCCAACAAAGAAAGAAAACAACAAATCATTCTCGGGATTCTCGGAGGGATAACTTTTTTGGTCACGTGGTATGTGCTTGCTCACACCATTATGGACAAAATGCCTGATCCGATCAAAACAGTGACTGCCAGCATAGAAAGAGTTGGTGACGCATGGTATTACAGGAGCATTGGATACAGTTTATATCGGGTCCTACTGGGATTCCTCATTGCCTCTTCTATTGCAATTCCACTGGGACTGCTGATGGGCTGGAACCGGGTCTGTAGTGACCTCACCATGCCGTTTTTCGAGCTGCTGAGGCCGGTTCCGCCGGTAGCATGGGTACCTTTGTCTATAATCGTTTTTGCTCACCTTGAGTACAGCATTGTGTTCATCACTTTCACAGGGGCCTTTTTCGTAGTGACTCTCAACGCCCGGTTAGGGGTGGAATCCATTGACCAATCACTTTTCAGGGCCGCTTGGTGCCTTGGAGCGAACCCGCGTCAGGTCTTTCGGCACATCGTTTTGCCCGGAGCTCTGCCGGCGATCTTTACCGGCCTTGCTCTGGGTATAGGTATTTCGTGGGAAACAGTGGTCGCAGCTGAGATGATAGCGGGCCAGTACGGGCTTGGATACCTGACTTGGGAGAGTTATAACCTTATCCGGTATCCCGAGGTGATCCTCTCAATGGTGAGCATCGGCATACTCGGGTATATATGTAGTGCGATCATTCGCGCTCTATCAAATAAATACCTGGCATGGAGAAAAGTGTATTAATTCTAACGCCTCAGAGGAGTCATCCCTATGGCCCGAGCACGAGAAGGACACATTGAAGTAAAAAATGTAACAAAGATATATGATCCATTGGGGGCAAATGTCCTAGCGGTGGCTAACTGCAGTTTCGAGATTCAGGCAGGAGAGTTCATGGCCATTGTGGGGCCTTCCGGATGCGGTAAAACCACTTTCCTGAATGCGCTTGCCGGGTTTGATGTGCTCACAGAGGGTGAGATCTGTGTGGATAATGTATGCGTAGCTGCCCCCAATATGGGTCTTACCGCAGGTCCGGATCGTGTGGTCGTATTCCAGTTAGGGGCACTGTTCCCCTGGAAGACGGTGTTGGAGAACCTCTGTTTCGGCCCCGTTATGCAAGGAGCAATGAGTCAGAAAGAGGCTATTGCGCGGGGCCGGGAACTACTTCATATAGCAGGCCTGGATGGTTTTGAAGACGAATACCCCATGAACATCTCTTCCGGCATGCAGCGAAGGGTTGAGATAGTCCGAGCCCTCATCAATGAGCCCAAAATTCTGCTTTTGGACGAACCATTCCGGGCATTGGACGCCATGACCAAATCGGTCATGCATAAATATCTTCTGGATCTATTTGACGTCATTGGCAAGACGATCATGTTTATAACTCACGATCTGGATGAAGCTATCTACTTGGCAGACACTGTTCTCGTCATGACAACGAGGCCCGGAAGGGTGAAGCAGGTGATTAACGTCGACATTCCAAGACCTCGAAATATCGGGGTGAAGGTTTCGGATCGCTTCCTGGAACTTCGTCAGGCAACCATCGATGCAGTGCACGAGGAAGCCTTGAAAGCTTTTGAACGAGGCGAGCGGGAGCTGGCACGATAAGGGAGCCGATTAAGACTGCCGGCCGAAGACGAGAGGGAACGCATATGGAACTTTCGAGCAAAAGAGAGAAGCAAAGCAAGGGGTGTGAACCCCAAGAACTGGAGATAGACGGTGTATGTGTAGACGCCTACAAAGACTATTCGGCCGGAGAGAAATTTGCGAGGAGGACTGTTCGCGGCCTTTTCAACTTGTCCAACTTGAGGAAAGTTCTATCGCTGGTCGGCATTGTCATTCTTTGGCATATTTGGACCAAGTATCAAATACCGCCTTTGAAACTGGTACCTACGCCGTATAGCGTGCTCTTGGAAGCCATAAAATATGTCCCCACTGAAATCTTCTTCAACAATGTAGCCTTCAGTATGGGACGGGTATTCGTGGGTTTTACCGCCGCGTGCGTCATCGGCATTCCGCTGGGGTTGTTTATGGGCTGGAAACGTGTGGTGAAAGACTTTGCCTTTCCAATTTTCGAGACGCTTAGGCCGATTCCTATCATTTCCTGGATACCTCTATCGGTGATCATGTTTCCCACGACAGAGCAGAGCATAGTCTTCCTCGTTTTCCTGGGGGCCATTTACCCCATCGTGCTCAATACACTTTTGGGTGTGCAAACCGTGCCCAGTTATTATGTCAACGGCGCTCTCTCTCTGGGATCAACGCCAACAGATATCCTGCGGCATGTCATCTTGCCCGGTGCCCTGCCTTCCATTTTCACAGGCATGACTGTGGGCATGGGTTTGACTTGGGTGATGGTGGTTGCTGCAGAGATGGTAGCCGGTGGCTATGGGTTGGGCTATATGACGTGGGAGTCCTATATCTTGATCACGTATCCACGAATCATACTCGGCATGTTCGCCATCGGTGCCTCTGGCTATCTGTTCAGCACGGTCGTGAGAATCATCGGGTCATATCTCATGCCCTGGCGCAAACTTTTCTAAGGAGGTAAAATAATGGCTCCGGGAAGTCTACAGCCATCCGGACTTGAGCCCGGGCAAATGGAGATGCGCGGCGTCTACAAATCATTCGCTCCCGGCAAGGAAGTCTTAGAGAACGTAAATTTTAAGATAGAAAAGGGCTCATTTACCTGCTTGTGCGGCCCTTCGGGTTGCGGAAAGACAACAATCATCAATTTATTGGCAGGGTATATGCGCCCTGATATTGGTGAGTGTCTCATAGATGGGCAGACTGTCAAGGGGCCTGGTTCGGACAGGCTGGTCGTCTTCCAAGAGACGGCTCTGTTACCCTGGAAGACGCTTTGGGAAAACACAATTTATGGCCCGATGGTTCAGGGCAAAGACCTCATGGAGATTGCAGACAGGGCTGAAGATCTGATCAATATGGTAGGTCTAAACGGCTTTGAAGAAACCTATCCAACCCAACTCTCTGGTGGGATGCAACGCAGAGCAGAGCTGATTCGTGCGCTCATTAATCAGCCCAAGGTTCTGCTCATGGACGAGCCGTTTCGTGGTCTAGACGCTATGACTCGGCAAATAATGCAGGAATATATTATCAAACTCTTCGAGACCACCGGGGTTACGATCTTATTTATTACGGCAGAACTGGAGGAAGCCATCTTCTTGGGGGACAAAGCTTACTTCCTGACGATCAGGCCGGCCAAGATTAAGAGAGAGCTGCTCATCGATTTACCGAGGCCACGAGAATTCCACCAGATTGCAACTCGCAGGTTCGTAGAGCTGCAGAAAGAGGCTATTGACACGGTGGACGATGAGGCGCAAAAGGCCTTCTCAGCACTGCTCGAGGCCCACAAGAAGGAAGAATGATGGAGGACATGGTCATGGGATACGCTGAAATCTACAGGAGACGACATGCACCGTGGCGTAGGGCTTTGCGAATGATTGTTTTTTGTGCCATATTTGGTATTCTAATGTACCTTGCAATTCAGATGCTGGGCACGCAGTCCGGATTGATGATGGGAGGCGCTAGCGGCAAGTGAACCGAACCTCTGGAGCCATCATATAGAATGAAAAGTCGGAAGACTCGGTTGGGGCGAGCCCTGGGATTGTGGGGAATTATGTTCTTGCTCACAATTTTCCTAGTGGCCCGCCCCACTGATTTTTCATGGCCATACTGGTTTTATGGACTGATATGGGGCACGGCTACCACGGTGGTCTATTACTTGCTGAGGAGATTCTTGGAAGAAGACCTAGATGTCTGACAGGCACTTCTGCGGGGGGCAATGTTTTCTTCCCAGAGACATCGTCAGAATTAACTTAATTTTGCCCTTTGCACTCAGAGGGCGGCATTTCAAGACAGGAGAAGGAGGAAAAAATGAAATTGCGAATCTTGCCAGTCTTAGCGGGGGCCGTAATCTTCCTTGCAGGCATAAGCTCGGCTTCTCTGGGCATGACATTGCGCTATGAGGGTTCCCCTGCAATCGGGAAGTTTATTGAGCTCTCAAACCAAGTGTACGGGAAATGCACTTTCATGTCCAATGTGAAGACCAGGAGTTATGGCGGAGAAGAGTGTTTAAGTAACGGAACTTGCGATGTCGGCGGGATGGCGAACGAGCTCAAGCCCTCCCTTCGAGAAAAAGGCGTAACGGCTACACTGATTGGCAGTGACGCCGTGGCCGTGATTGTCAACGAAAGCCTGCCAGTGACGGATCTCTCAATAGCCCAGCTCAGAGACATTTTCTCCGGAAAAATTACGAACTGGAAAGAGGTAGGAGGACCTGATTTGGCTATCGATGTCCTAGTTACCTCAGCGATATCGGCTACTCACGACATATTTAAGCGGGTTGTCATGAACGGTGACGAATACAAGGCCAGGATAGTTGAACCGGATCCGACGATTCTCCTCACCATATCCAAAAACAGTGGCGCTATCGGGTTCATCAGCTTGTTCGTGTTGAACGGTAAGCCACAAGGAGTAAGAGCGATAAGCCCCGATGGGCAGGAAGCGAGTGCGGCCAATCCCGACTACCCCCTGGCGCGTCCGCTCTACTTACTCACCAAGAATTCACCTAAAGAAGAAGTCAAGGAGTTCCTCGATTGGGTTCTCTCGGAAGAGGGGCAAGAAGTTGTCAGGACATATTTTCTTGGTGTTAAATAGTTGATCACTGTCTTGCTTCTCTAGGCCCAGGAGGGGCAGGACATCATGTGAAATGAACGGCCCAACGGAGCGGCCTTGACGTGAAGAGCGGGACTAAAGATCCTGTTTTGATTGCCCTAGGACGGATTTTCCTGAAATGAGACGAAATGCGTGTCAAGTAACTGATCCTGAAGAGATTCAGCGGATTCTCAATTCAACTACCATCGGCCGACTGGCCACGAACGGCTCCGACGGCTATCCGTATATCACTCCAGTAAATTTTGTGTTTTACGAAGGCAATATCTATTTCCATTCTGCGCTAAGGGGCGAGAAGTTGGATAATTTGGTCAGAGACGCGAAAGTCTGCTTCCAGGTGGACATTCCATTGGCTTATCTTGGTGCAGGCTCTGATCCGGAGCAACGTATCTGCAGGCTGCACCAATTATATCATTGTGTCGTCATTCGCGGCCAAGCACGTATTGTGTCGGAAGACGCCCTGAAAGTTGCGGTGCTTAACGCTCTTATAGCCAAGCATGAGTGTCGCTCGGACTTTGAACCGGCGAACGTAGACATGCTCGGTTTCAATGCCTGCAAAGTTGTCGAGGTCAAGCCGACTTTTATCTCCGCTAAGAGTGATCTCGGCCAAAATAAAACCTACGAAGAACGATTGGCTATTGCAAAATACCTGAAGACTCAAAACCGGCCCAACGATTTGGGCGTAGTTGAAGCAATGGGATTCGATCCACAGGATCTGTGAAATTGTGGGCGCCCACGGAAGATGGGATTCAGCAAATATCAAAATCGTGTCGCGAGCTTCACGGTTGACGACCTACCCAGGAGATACGGTGGATGCGCCCAAAGGGAAAACGCTGGAGCCCCCCTATTTTTGTTCAAACAGATTTTGTTTGAGTCCCACCCCACGAAGAGAGGTCGGGAGGTGGTGCCGAGGTGACTGGGCCTTGCGCCTTGTGAGACCCGTAGATCGATTTTGCTTCGACGGCCTCAAGGACGAATTCGAGGAAGATTTTCTCTACCTTGGAGAAGCGTCTGCCTTTGTAATGACAAATAGATGATTCCTGGGGGAGGTCGAAATAAGGCGCAGAGACCTCACGAAGTAATCCGAGGTTGATTTCCTCAGCAACGGTGCATCGCGGCAACAACGAAAAGCCGATGCCACATTGCACACAGCGCTTGATCGCCTCGGTGCTGTTAAGCTCCATTTTGGGTCTGAGAAACGATGTTCCTTGTTCTCAGCCACTGCTCTGTGATCTCGCGAATGTCGGAGCCCCTTTCTCGGCCTATGAACTCGAGTGACTGCAGGTGTTTCCAATCGACGCACTTGCCGCTCTTGCTCAAGGAAGGACCCAAGACGATGGCGATTTTGTCCTCGAAAAAAACATGATTCGCAATGAGCGGTTCTTTGACGTGAGCGCTTATGAAACCAAAACCTATGTCTTTATGCTTTATGGCCCTTATGATATTGTCGGTATTATGCAGCACTACTTCGATTTTGATCTCCGAGTATGATTCACAAAAGCGTTTGATAAGTTCCGGCAAGATGTAGATACCCATTGTGAGGTTCGCCCCGAACCGCAGTATCCCACGCACTTGATCTTTGCTCTCGTTCACCGCCATCATTGATTCATGATACGTTTTAAGGACCTCGTTGGCGTAATCGAGAAGGACGGCGCCCTCTTCTGTGAGTTTAAACTTGTTCCCTCTGTCAAAGAGCTTTGCACCGTAATGCTCTTCGAGAAATTTAATCTGCTTAGTGACTGCCGGTTGAGTCAGATACACTTCTTCGCTCGCAATAGAAATGCTCCCATATTTCGCTACAGCAACAAAAGTTTTGAGAACGTCCAAGTCCATGACTCTACCAGGCGGTAATAATCGTAGTGAGATCCACTCGGGGTCTGGGGTTCCTGTAGCCAAAGTATAGAACTCAACTGGGTTCAAGTCAAGGCAGGTCCAAAGCCCTCCTTCGCCGCACGGGAATCTGGCTGCCGTCTGTATCGCCCTTGACCGGTGAGGAAAACAACCTCACTTCAATATCAATAAGTTGACTGAGTTCACGAATTCTGGGTACTCTGGCGGTCTCATCGCAAGCCTGGTGACATGGGTATCGAAAGATAAGGTGCTTTCAGAGCGATATAGTCCTGTTGCGCCATATTGATCAAAACGTCCGCTGGAGGAGGATATAGACCAAATTGCAGCTGGTTAGCTCGAGAGTTCTTCGAACCACCCGCCATAACGGAGTGAGATATGTGGTCAAATCGCTCGAAGCAGCCATGTGGGCTTTCTACAAAAACCGACTGTTTCAAAGAGGGTTGCGCACTGGCCGTTAATTTGGGAAACGACGCAGGCACTGCCGGAACCGTATACGGTTAGATTCCCTTTGACTGTGCGAGTCATATTGTAGTCAGTGCGGATGTAGCGCAGCAGGCCAATGATAGACAGGAACTTGTTACTCCGGTCGAACAAATCGAGCAAAATCCCGGAGAGATACCGGACTGGGTCCTTGCCGATCCTGGATATTTACGTGAAGACAACATGCACTTCCTTGTCGACGGATTCATGGGCCGCATTGTCGGCCGTGACCGGAGCGAAAAGACGGAAGCACGTTAAACGGCACCCGTCGTCGAATTCCTAATCAGATGTCCCTGGTAGACAGAATGCTCCGGAAGCCCAAGGCAAAACAGGGTAAAAAGACTGGCTCCAAGCGAAAAGAAAGGAGGGAACCATTTTTCGGCCGAATCAAACAAAACAGGGATTCAGAAGTTTCCTTCTCAGGGGTCAGGAAAAGGTAAAAGGCGAGTGGGACCCGGTCTGTGTGACCCATAATATTCTCAAACTCTGGTTCCGTAGCAGGGCAGGTCCGTCCCCTTTCGGATGAAGAACCCCTAAATTCGCATTACCGACATGTTGAAGAAAAATCACTCGTCCTGCTTCTCGCCTGGCCCATTTCGCCAAATTCGCGAATGTCGACGCCAAAAGGTGTTGTGTGTACGCCCAAGAAAGCGATCTACAGGGTTTGCCTAAAGTTCTGTCAGAAAAGTCACATGTCTTTTGGTTTTAGGTGGCCCGTCCAAGGACTTCGGCTGCGCTCATCAAGGTGGTTATTTTGGTTTACATGTGTGGTCTCCTCTCTCTTAGGATTCGTTTACCAACGGATAAGCCTCCTAGAGAGAACTCCCGCGGCAGATCTTCCTTCTTTTTTGAGCAGGCAAGGGAATTGGCAATCAAGGGATTGCAGAGATTTTGAAGCAAGGCAGACCCATCCTATTGACAGGAGCGGGGACGTGCGTTATTATCGTATTACGTTATCGTAAACAGATAATGGAGGACCAATGGAGAACGAGTTTTTTGCAGGGTTCATACGTCTCCACATTCTCTACCACGCTTATGAAGAGCCTATCTTCGGTCTAGGAATTCTAAGAGAACTACGCAGGCACGGATACGAGCTGAGCCCTGGCACACTCTACCCTCTCCTTCACCGCATGGAGGAGAGGGGGCTTTTGAAATCTGAGAAAGAACTTGTAAGAGGGAAGATTCGCCGACTGTACAGGATAACCGAGTTGGGATGGGAAACGCTGGGTGAGGCGAGGGAAAAGGTTCGAGAACTTTTTGGGGAATTGTTTTCTCAAGAGACCCTTTTCTCTCCTGACCGAAGGCAGGCCGAAAGGGATATCGAGGAGTCATGATAGAATACGTAGTCATCTGCACCGTCGCAATCGTCGTATCCGCGCTCACCCTCTTCTCAGGGTTTGGGCTGGGAACCCTTCTTATGCCGGCCTTTGCCCTTTTCTTTCCAATCAATGTCGCAGTGGCCGGTACCGCCGTCGTGCATTTAGTCAACAATCTGTTCAAAGTATTGCTGGTGGGCAAGCACGCGAATAAGAGAGTAGTGATAAGGTTCGCTGTACCAGCGGCGATATTTGCGGGATTGGGAGCCTTTGTTCTGGGTTATATATCGGGAATGGAGCCGCTTGTTAGCTACGCCGTCGGAGGGCGACGTTTTGAAATAACAGCGGCTAAAGTCGTTATAGCGGCGCTCATTGCGGCATTTTCCGTCCTTGATCTGTTACCGAGATTCGAGGACCTGGCCTTTGACCAAAAATACATCCCTCTGGGCGGTATGCTTTCGGGGTTCTTTGGCGGCTTATCCGGTCTTCAAGGAGCCTTACGAAGCGCTTTTCTTCTCCGAGCCGGACTCGACAAGGACCAATTCATCGGCACAGGGGTAGTTTCAGCGGTAATAGTGGATGTCTCCCGTCTTGCCATCTACGGAATGACGTTTTTTTCTAAGCACTTTACTACACTCGGTGAGCACGGCGAGAGTGGTTTAATCATAGCGGGCATACTATCGGCCTGGTTGGGCTCATTCATCGGAGTGCGGCTACTTAGGAAGATTACCATAAAGACCTTGCAGTTGATTGTCGGCGGTATGTTGTTGCTTTTGTCGGTAGCCCTGGGGATCGGGGCCATATAAATACTGTTTAAATCTAGTGTGTTTTTTCGTGGCATTACTCATGGCGCTCGCTACAGAGTTGCCTCTAGTAATATTGGCAAACACCAACTTTTTTTTCTTGCTCGGCTCTCAAGCCATGGAGAATACTGTATTCGCGAGTCTTGTTCCTCCCCATTTGCGCCATTCAGCATTTGGGCTTAAGTACATCGTTTATTTTGGGGCGGGCGCTTTGGCAGTGAAGATGGTGGGCTGGATTGATTCCGAATGGGGGAGTGCTGCAATTTTTGTGGGGCTTGCCCTCGTATCAGCTCTCCTGATTGTCAGCACCTGGACGGTCATGTTCCGCATGAACAAAAGGGTATGATAATCGTCGCGATATTTTGCCTGAAATTGAGTTCTCCAAATTGTTCCCCGAAAATAGCGGGTTCTCCAGTCATGGCGCTGCACGATTTTTGCGAGAGGCCATCTTCTCAGATTTGCGGTGTCAGAGCCGAGATTAGTATTCCGGAATCCTTGTCCAGGCAAATATCACAGAATTAGGGATTTAGGCGGGCATACGTCGTGCCGCCGTACGGGAAAATCCACGCCCTAGCGTTGCGAGGAACTTTGGCCGATATCCACGACAGCATCTCTCTAATATCCGTGAAGCTCTGGGCAAGCCCTATCTTGCGACCCAACTCCCGAGGCAATTTCTCATTATCGGTGAATACGGCCAGATGATTGCGTCTCAGCATCTGGAGACCGAAATGGCCCATAAATACTTCTTCAACAGGCTCCCCCTTTCTAGCCTTCTCCACTAATGGAAGGACCCGTTTCTTTCCGATTACCTTTAACAGCATCCGCATCACCGGATACGGCAGGGTCTTCTTTGCCAAAGGCGTTTCACCTAGGCCCTGTTCACACCTGAGAAAGCCCATCATGGTTCCGCCCGGCTTACACGCATAGAGCGTATTTCCCAGGCATTTGGCCGATTGACGCAAATCAAGATCCATGGGGAAGGAGTTGGTTACGACAACGTCAGCTTGCTCGGGAATATCCAGACGAAGCAGGTTCTCGACGAATGATTCACCTGACCGGTGGGCCTGAACCGGGTCGCCGCAGAAAAAACGTGTAGGCCTCCCGTGTTCATTTATTACAGCATTGATGACGAAAATTTCCTTGCCGAGAAGTCCCGCTCCCTCCTCCAAATCCAGTCTCATGGGTGAATCATCACCTCGAGTCCCTACATAATTGAAGTGCTCGGGGTCAATGCCTTGAAGGTGATTCCTTCCAACTGTTTCGGCGGCTGCGCATCCGGGAATAATCATCTTGAGCCCACCCCCGAAACCGAGCAGCAAATGAGGCTCCAGAGCTCCCACGCATATAATGAGGTCCGCTTCGGTCAGCAATTTATTAAGTAGTACCCTCGTACCGCGTGACGTGGTTCCCATGTAAGCCAGTGCTTCCGGATCGTACGCGTCATGACAGCGGCAGCGGAACCGCGATAAGATTTCCGGGCCGAGTTTCCATTCGATTTCTTCGGGCCGGCTGGACCTGTGTACTCCCGTTGCTATCAAGAACTCCACTTGTTCGTCCCGGACACCCGCCGATCCAAGTCCTTCCATTACAGGACGAATAAACTCCCGCACCGGCGTTGGCCGCGAATGGTCATCCACCACAATAACGATTTTTTGATCCACCAGTTGCCTGGCGCCGAGTGGTTTTGCATCAATTGGTTCTTGCAGAGCCTCCGCGCAGGCTTGGGCGATATCCACCGGGGCCGGAGCACTCCGCGGCTTAAGTTCACCGAGTACTGTCCATTGTTCAGGCAAGCGAAGCTCCAGAGAGCCTCCACCCCACGGAAGCGCAACGGTTCTGTTCATCGTGCGACTCCTTGAGTAAAATCCAAGTCATTGTATAATACCAGGTACCACACAGGGAAGCAGGAACAATGCTAAATTCTGAGGCGAGCACCTACAGCCGCTGGCCAAGCTTTTTGCGAAAATGCACAGAAGCACAAGAAAATTCTAATTTGGAAGGAGAACCGATGATTTCAAAAAAGATTGGACGGCGAAAATTCATCAAAGGAGCTTCATCGGCGATTCTAGGATTAGCGGCGGTTCCATTTTGGGATGCCAATCTTTCTTTTGCCGAGGCGGGTACGCCCCAATACCGGATTCTTGGGAAGACCGGGTTGAAAATGACAGCCGTCGGCATGGGAGTTATGAATTGCAGCGACCCCTCTGTGCTCCGTCGCGCGTTCGACCTTGGCATAAATTTTTACGACACGGCCAACTCATACATGGGCGGCAAAAATGAGGAATTGGTGGGCAAGGTATTTCGGGAAAAACGGGACAAGGTATTGATACAGACAAAGATCCGCTTTCATAATTCGGAAAAGGAAAACAGGCAGTCTCTTGAGACAAGTCTCCGGAGACTCCGAACCGATTATGTGGATGTCCTGTTGGCCCATAATCTCAAAACACCAGGCGAAGTTTCCAATCCTGCGCTCATTGAGTTCCTCCAGGCAATCAAAAAGGAAGGAAAGGCCCGTTTTACCGGATTTTCTTCTCACACCGACATGGCCCCTCTTTTGAGGGAAGCGGCGAAATCCAATTCCCACGATGTAGCTCTCGTTTCCTATAATTTCACCCATTCAAACGAGTTAAAGGACGCTGTCGCGTCAGCCGCAAAATCCGGGATAGGCGTGGTGGCAATGAAAACGCAGGCCGGAGGTTATAAGGCACAAGATATGGGTGGACTGAGCCCTCATCAGGCTGCCCTCAAATATGTACTGATGAATCAGAATATTTCGGCGGCTATTCCAGGCGTCACCACGATTGAGCAGATCGAGGAATGTGCCAGTGTAATGGGAACAACCTTGTCTCGGAACGATATGGATGCATTAAGGGAGTATCAATCACATCTTCAGGGAAGGATATGCACTATGTGCGGCGGCTGTATCGGCGAATGCCCTCACGGCGTGGCTCATACTGATTTCATGAGAATTATTATGTACCACGATGGGTACAAGAATGACGTGCTCGCCCAAGAAGTACTCCGTACGGGAGATGCTTTAGAAAAAATGAGTCAT
>CAWJJL010000029.1:0-32944 GCA_963843165.1 uncultured delta proteobacterium
GGTGCCTGGGCACTCACCGAGGTAAGGAGACTCCCAAGGCATAAAGCTAGAGTCACAGTTATCAGCAATGGTTTCTTCATGAACGACCCCTGTTGTGTTTTCTCACGAAATCTCAAAGTTGCACCGCCATGTCCGGCGCACCATCACACGGACTAGACGGCTGCCTCTTTGCACCACAGGCCATAGAAGCCCGACGTAGGTTTTTTGTCAACCAAAGAATCGTCGGAGGGTCTCAATATCGAAGGTTCAGCGATGAAGACCGAAGAAACCGTTTTCCTACTTGACGAGAATCTGATCTTACACTACCTGTGCTCAGGTACCCAAGACGCGGCATCCAAAGGTGTCCGTTGGAGAGGATTTTTCATGCCCACACATCAGAAGGTTGCGTTGGTGACCGGCGGTGGCCAGGGTATTGGCAAGGGTATCGTCAGGCACTTGCTCAACGTAGGTATGGCCGTGGCAATCGCAGAAGTTGATACTGAAGCAGGCCAAGAGGCTGAGGAAAGCTTTTATCAACTCGGGCCAGTTAAATTCTATGAGGCAAACGTTAGTGACGAAGCCACTGTGGAAAGAGCAGTGGGTTTGATTATGCGACATTTTGGAAGGCTCGATGCCCTCGTAAACAATGCGGGTATAGCTCATCCACGCAATGCACCCATAAATGAGCTGTCCCTGGAGGAATGGAACAGAGTCATAGGGACTAACCTCACGGGGATGTTTCTCTGCGTCAAGCACAGTGTTCCTCATCTGCGGCGCACCAAAGGAGCGATAGTCAATATTGCATCCACCAGAGCAATCCAGTCGGAACCAAACACCGAGGCTTATTCAGCTTCCAAAGGAGGCGTACTGGCTCTCACTCATTCTCTGGCCATGAGCCTGGGGCCAGAAATTCGTGTCAACTGCATCAGTCCTGGCTGGATCGACGTAAGCGAGTGGAAGAAGGCCAAACAAGCCAAGAAGCCCTATCTCACGGAAATGGATCATGCACAGCATCCCGCAGGACGTGTGGGAAAACCAGAAGATGTTGCGTCTCTGGTTGCGTTCCTGATTTCTGACGAAGCTGGATTCATCACAGGACAGAACTTCGTTGTTGACGGCGGCATGACAAAGAAAATGATCTATGAGGAGTGACCTACCGGAAGCTGACTTCTCACCAGGAACCCTTTTCCCAAGCACCACCGAAGTACCTCGCGATGAGCTGATTGCCTTCGATCACGGAACGATCTCAGTGTACAAGCAATGCGATCTGTTGGGACTTGTCAAGGATCGAGAGCCAAGCTTGTATGGCCGGTGGGATTCAACAAGCGACTAAAACATCCATCTGAGAGTCGTCCTACTCTACGGTTGATCGAGCAGTCCAGCCGTTATAGTAGTGACTGCCATGATAGAGCTTTTGCCGGCTTTCTTCGTAGCCTCAGCAGTGGTCGGTTCAGCCGCTGCCGCGTCTGTGGGTGCACTGTCCAAGGCGGCGTGCCTCCGACTGTTTAGGTCCAATGGCCAGAGACTTTCTGTGAGGTTGCTCCTCGGTACCGCCGTTGCCGAGACCGTTATCATGTCTATTTCCTTGGCTCTAGCTTTCACAATGGTTGCGCCGTACGCAACCCCGCAACAGGAAAGCAAGACGATGTTTTTCGCTGTCTTGGTCTCTATGTCGGCAGCATGCCACATCGCATTTGCATGGGTCCCGAATTTTTATCTCTTGAGCAGAACATCGACTGCTCCGAATGGTTCCAACAATACTTTGGCAGATTTGGTTTGGGCAGGATTGTTAGCTTCTATGACACCTTGTGCGGTTGTCTTAATAGTATTGGGGTTGTGGTTGAGCTATTTCCGATGAGATCATCCATGAGATGCGAACGATAAGGCATCTCAGCTCAATTCCGAGCAACTTTCCGGGGACGGCAACGGGTTCAGTATTCCTGTCTCGCTGCATTTCCACAGATAATAAATGTAGTAGTTCGCAAAAGTTTTGTGCCCATAACCAATAAGGATCGGAGCATGATGCAGGGTAGTAGGATAGGCTTCCAGCCTGTCCATTGGGAAATGACGGGCAATCCCGCGTTTTGCGCGGGACGTCGCCACCAAATTGTTTTCTTTTTCGCGATTATTTTTGAGAACCCCTATGATACTTAAAGTATCTATCCGGCTTCGCATGTATTTCTGGTCGGCTCACTTGTTTGCTTTATGCACAGTCAGCGCGGGCCGCTCATAGCAAGGATAAGGCTTGCGGGACTTTTACGGGAATAAGTCAACGACGATTATTGATGGTCCTGGATTTTTGCAACGGGCTTCGCCGACAACTGATTGAGTTTATCGTTAGAGATGCGTGACGAGCCGACTGAAAATCCTTGTGTCAATGGTTCGATTCCGCCCGCTTGGCACCATGAATCAAAAATCTCGCCTCGTCGCTTATCACGAAAAAACGGGATTTCTTTTTCAAGATTACGAATGCGAGACTCCGCGGGACTCTCCTCATACACGCTGCTAGCGACAGTGATAAGATTCGTTAGTTATGCCCGCCAGTAATGCGTGGTGATCCTGCTCGATTTGTGTCTCAACAAAATGGCCGCCGAACGCATGGGGGCCGCGGAGGAAGTCTTGGCGATGAACTTGCGAAGGCAACGTCTGTTATCAGAGCCGAAGGCCGCCGGGAACGTCAACGAATAGGCTTTTGACCATTTTCCATGTTATGATCTTGAGACCGTACTATATTTACGGTCTCTATTTTCTGCGCAAAAAACCGACAAGAATTCTGAATTGCCCGCACACCTGACCTCTTGCGATCGAGAACGTCGCCTAGAATAAATCTGGGTGGCTTGATGCCCTGTCTGCGAAAAGCAATGGCATGGACGCGCTGGGAGGTTTGTTTCGGTTCGATCTAGGCCTGCAGAGGACCTCTTCCGATCCCACGACTCGTGTACGGGATTGGGGCTTACCCATGCTTCTCTGGAGTAGTCATCTGGCGTAATCATTGAATAATTCTTAAATCTTGAACCAGAGCTTTAGATCTGGTAACGTTTCCGTGTGGGATACCGTCCCGCTTTGGATCATCTGATGGCCCGCTCCGACCTGATCATAAATTTGGCGAAAGCAGGCACGCAGGGCGATCGTATGTTGCTCAGGCGCACCCTGGAGGCATTGATAGCGGAGGAGAGGGCTAAGCAACACAGCTTACTGGCTAATCGATTGGAGGAGGTCCTGAAAAACGGAGGGGCTCGACATTCAGATTTGGTCCCTTCTGTGCCTAAAGATGAGAGATCAAATGGGCTCTTCTTCGAAATCACGCCTCAGATCCGCATCGAGGATCTTGTACTTCCGGATGAACTCATTACGGTGTTTCAAGAAATTGTCGAAGAGCACCACCGGCGCGATCTATTGCGTTCACATAATCTAGAGCCCCGTCACCGCATCCTGCTAGTCGGTCCCCCGGGAAACGGAAAGACTTCTCTTGCCCATGCCTTGGCTGAAGCCACCCTGTTGCCTCTTATCGTCGTGCGCTACGAAGGAATTATCGGGAGTTATCTCGGGGAGACGGCTGCCAGATTGAGGCGTCTGTTCGATCATGTGCGTACCCGAGCCTGTGTCCTGTTCTTTGACGAATTCGACACATTGGGCAAAGAACGCGGGGACATCCACGACACAGGCGAGATAAAGAGAGTAGTTAGTTCCCTATTATTGCAGATCGACGACTTGCCTAGTCACGTGATCGTTGTCACGGCGACGAATCACGACGAGCTTCTAGACAGAGCGGTGTGGCGGCGCTTCCAAGTTCGCCTCTTTCTGCCTCCGCCTGAACGGCCCCAGCTTGAGGCCTGGTTTTCTCGCTTCGAAGAGCGTGTTGGCGAGAAGCTCGCTCATTCTCCACAGTTCTTGGCAGATGAATTAGTAGGGTTAAGCTTTTCTGAAATTCAAGAATTCTGCCTTGATGTTTTGCGAAGAGCGCATACTGCAACTGCCCGGTGGGGATGTGAAAACTATTATCAAAGACCGCTTGAAACATTGGAGCCAGCAAATACGACCTCGTAGCACGAGCAAACCGAAGTCGAAATGACCGAATATCCGATAATTCTTCTCCCCAAACCGGCAGCAGTGAAAAGACTTTCAACAGGTCTGCCTATTCTAAAACCTCATACGCCCTCTGCCGACCGTCAGAAGCACCGTCTCTTTCCCAAGTTCCAGGAGCTTGCCAAAGCTTTTGAGCAGCGGGTCGTTGAATTACGAGAAGATCCCAGTGGTGCCGAACCAGAAATGGTCCTCGTGATGGAGACTGCTGTCGATTTTGGTGAGTTTCAGAAGGCTGTGCGCAAGATAGAAGGCCTTGAATGGATCACGGAGAGAGAAGAAACTGAGATTCTGCCTGACCGAGATTTTTACGACAAAAAGCATCCGGATAAGAAACTTCGTGGCCGTTGCTATCTGATCATGTCCAATCTGAAGGGACAAGAACAACTACTGTCGCTCTGGAAGAAATTTTCCGAAGACCCAAATAATCCTTCGATCAAGTACCATTTGAGAAAATGGAAGAAGGTCTTCAAGCTCCTGAAAGAGATTCGACCGTGGGGACCGAAGGACCGGCTGGAAGACACCGGGCTAGCGGAAGAATGGAAAACCAGGGTACAGGAAGGGCAGGACAGAATCAAGATAGAAGTAGAACTCTGGTACCGAAACGACAAGACACGACGTGAGCAAGCGGATAAATCCGTGACAGGGATGATCGCCAGTGCTGGCGGAAAGGTCATCTGCTCCTCAACCATCGAAGAGATATTGTACCATGCCATCTTAGCTGAATTGCCTATTCGGACAGTAGAGGAAGTAGTGCACCTAAAAGAAACACATCTCGTTCGATGCGACGAGATCATGTTCTTCCGTCCTCAGGGCCAGGCGGCCATCGCTCTGCCCCGAGACGAGCCGCTTAAAGAGCTAAAGCCTCCCGGAGATGAATCACTTCCTCATGGTGACTCAGTGGTGGCCTTGTTAGACGGGTTGCCTTTGGAAAACCATACCCTCCTTGCTGGTCGGCTAATGGTAGACGATCCTGACGACTGGGCGTCAGAATACCGAGCCGAGGAGCGCAATCATGGGACGGCTATGGCGTCTCTGATTCTGCACGACGAGTTGGACTTAAACGCATTGCCGCTCCGACGCCCTGTGTATGTGCGTCCAATCATGCGGCCAGACCCCACGCATTTTCAGCGACCGGCACCGGAAGCGATGCCAAGGGAAGAGCTGCACGTTGACCTCGTCTATCGTGCCGTTCGGAGACTCTTTGAATATGACGGAAGTGAGCCACCAGTAGCTCCCGCTGTCAAAATAATCAATCTCTCGATCTGTGACGCCTGGCGACCGTTCCATCAACTTCTGAGTCCATGGGCAAGGCTTCTCGATTATCTCTCCGACAAATATAGAGTGCTGTTCGTGGTCAGTATAGGCAACCACGTAGAAAACCTTGCCCTCAAGAGCCCTGATGGGGCGAACATTGCAGAAGTATTATCTGACCCAGATGCTTTGGTACGCGAGGCTATGGGACATCTCTTGAGCGATGCTCTCGGGAGGCGCCTATTGTCTCCCAGCGAAGCGGTGAACATAGTTACCGTTGGTGCCACTCATTGCGACTTCTCCACCGCCAGCTCTGTCGAGAGACTTATCGATCCCCTGAACCTGTCGAGCCTTCCAAGTCCCTTAAATAAACAAGGGCCAGGGTTCAAAAGGGCTGTCAAACCTGAGGTGCTATATCGGGGCGGGAGACAGCTGTATCACGAGCCACTCAAGTCTGCGGCTTCCACTGCCTCATTGCGGATTTCAGAGGTCACGAGGCCTCCTGGTCAAAAGGTCGCTGCTCCGGGTCCGGAGGGGATTCTTAACGCGACCCGCCACATAAGAGGCACCAGCAATGCGACAGCTTTGGTAACACGGAATGCTGCACTGGTCTATGAGCTGCTCAATGAGCTGAATGATCAGCCAGGTGCTGAACAGCTTGAAGATCAGTGGGCTTCAGTTATCATCAAGACCATTCTCGTTCACAGCGCTGGATGGCGCGAGGCTCAGGAGACTGTCAGACGACTTATTGCGGCGGGAAATGTTGTCAACGGGATTAGTGAAAAGGCGGCCCTCGCAAGGCTATTGGGCTATGGCTCTATAGACACGGAAAGACTGTTTAGGTCCACTGATCACAGGACCATGCTCCTCGGATTCCAGTATCTCCAGAAAGATCACGCTCATGTGTACTCTCTGCCAATACCATCTGGCCTAAACGGTGTGCGGGGATGGCGTCGGGTAGTGGTGACATTGGGCTGGTGCACCCCGATAAACCCTCGGATTAGCGCTTACCGCAGGGCCAGGCTTTCCTTCGAGCCGTACAGTATTGTTGGAAAAGAGGGAAAAAAGATTCTCAAAGATGGAGAGTTGGAAACGCTTCTCAATATGCGGCGTGTAGAGGCAGATTGGCAGGCTGCCCGCCGAGGAACTTTGCAGCATGAAATGTTTGAAGGGATCGACGCATCGTCTTTTCCCGACAACTCGCATTTCCAAATCCAGGTGAACTGTGCGGCAGAGGGGGGTGACAAGCTTGAAAACTTGGAGATTCCGTACTGTCTCGCCATTACGGTAGAAGTTGCAGCAGAGCTGAATATCTCGATTTATCAGGAGATCCGCAACCGAATCCTCGTGCCTGTCCAGCCGACCTGATTGAATCCCCTTTTCTTATACATTGCCGGGCCCGCCAAGGGAACGGTTCGGAGCACAGATTACGACCGCTTTGGCTGCTCTGGTGGCCGGAAATGGCGTTTTCGTATTTTTACACGTCGCCAGCGGCCATAAACGGAAACAAGCACTTACAGTCAGCCAATCCCATCCTTAACGGGTAGTGTTGCCGATTTTGATTTGCCCAGAGCCCATCTGCTCAGCCAAGTGGTATTGGAATTCCGGTAGGACGGGTCGTTATTACGAAAATATTTCGGGAGAAATGGCTTGTTTTACCCTTCGGAAATCGAGAACGTCGCTCAGAATTGATTACACGAAGCCTCGCGCGGTTTCCCTGACGTAGAGCGCCCGTAATGTATCGACATTTAATCGGCAGGTGAATCGGGGCGCACAGAGAAAGACGGCATGGGATGACGAGATGCCCGGCTGTGCTGAATGAAGACCTTTATGGCGCTGGCTCTAAGAAAGAACCTACCCAAGCAGAGGATTACCTTTCTTTCGGCTCAAGGACCGATTTATTGCCTCGACTTCAGGAAGTAGAGCTATCCCTGTTGTCTCTAATTAGTAATGAACGCTGTTTTAAATTTTTGCGTAGATATCCCGGGGATTGCATGAAGAATCGTGATTGTTTTTGATGATACTTCCCGTTTCCGTTGCCCATGAGGTAGTAAAGAGCGATAATCTGAAACCTTACTCGTATCACTCTGTTTGGGCCAAACTCCTGGTCAGAGGCACACAATGACATTGTCAAAGATTTATCGATGGCGGCGTTTCTGGACTGAAAGAGAAGGAACATTCGATTTATCCGATGGAGGCTATCTGCGTAATCCCGAAGACGATAATCCTCCTTTCAAGACATCCGATTCAAAACCATTCGAGGCGATAGAAAATGTCCAGTGCCTTGCATTGCTTGGTGAGCCAGGAATTGGAAAGACCCAGTGGTCGGAGCTCGAACGAGAAACAATAACAGCCCGTATTCTAGGGAGTGGTGATGATGCTCTATGGTTAGATATGAGCTTGTACGGTGAAGCAAGCGATTTGATTAGAAATATTACTGAGACTAAGGAATTCAAAAACTGGGAAAAAGGGGAACATAAGCTTCATTTGTTCTTGGATGCCCTCGACGAGTGTTGTCTTAGGATCGTTAATTTGCCCAAAAGGCTTATTCAAGAGTTCGGAAAATATTCCATAGAGCGACTCTATCCCCGGATATTCTGTCGCACTGCCGACTGGCCGCAGGGATTTGAACAAAGATTGAAGAAAACTTGGGGCAACAAGCATTTTAATGCATACGAATTAAACCCCTTACGAAGAATCGATGTGCAAGAAATGGCTGAAAGTGAGATTTCCGATCCGGAGATTTTTCTTTCGCAAATTGAATCAAAAGGACTCGTTCCGTTTGCTATCAAACCCCAGACCCTGAATTTCTTGATTGCTACTTATAATAAAAATTCAGGCAAGTTTCCCACCAACACGGTGGACCTCTATTTGGACGGCTGTAGTGCTCTATGTGACGAACCGAATCCGGACCGTAGAGACGCGAAGATTTGGAAATCTAGTTCTGAAGATAGATTAGCAATAGCTTGTCGTATTGCTACGTTAATGGTCTTTGGGAATCGTGCCGCGATTTGGAGAGGACAAGATTCGGAGGCCCCCGCAAATGACATTTTGTTAAAAGAAATCAATTTTGGATTTGAAAAAGTCAGCGGGAGAGAATTGCCTGTCACCGTGGAGGTAATTGACGAAACCTTGCAAACAGCTCTTTTCACGAGCCGAGGTTTTAACCGTATGGGTTGGGCTCATCAGGCATATTCTGGATTCCTTGCCGCACACTATCTCTGGCAACACGACCTCCCGTTGCCACAAATTCTGAATCTCATTGTTCATGCTCGCAGCCATCATGGGAAGATCAAACCGCAATTGAAAGAAGTCGCTGGGTGGTTGGCGGCGATGAGGCCAGACGTTTACGACTACATTTTCGATCACGATCCAGAGATCCTGGTGGATTGCGTCGCAGACGTCCGTAGCCAGTATGAACGCAAAAAGCTGGTGAGCCGCATACTCCTGCAATCCGAGGAAGAGATGCCGGGAAGCCAACGCTCTCTGTCGAGCCAAGGGTACAGAAAACTCTGTCACGCAGCTTTGGCCGATCAGCTGTTGCCGTTCATTAAAGACCGGAACAAAAATCTTCAGGCTCGCATCCGAGCAATAGCTATAGCAGATCATTGCAACGTCACCGAGGTGCTGAGTACGTTGGTGGAACTGGCGCTTGATAGCTCAGAGGAATTGGAAATCAGGGAGTTGGCCGTCTTTGTCGTAGCGTCTTCTGATAATAGAGCCTTGAAAGCTAGGTTCAAGGCGTTGCTTGCCGGGGTAGTGGAGGAGGATCCTTTTGACGAATTGAAAGGCGGAGCGCTTACCGCAGTTTGGCCAGATGATATTGCGGCTAAAGAGTTGTTTGAAGCTCTCACAGTACCCGAAGCGGGAGAACCTTTTCGGCGGCCAATACAGTGTTCTTCTTCACAGCCATATCGTTCGCCATTTGCGTGCTGACGACTTGCCAATCGCATTAGCTTGGGTGAACGATCAGTACCGCCGAAAGGAAGTGCCTAGGTCATTCCGAGATTTGTCAGACAATATCATGGCCTTTGCATGGAATCATTTGGATTCGCAGGACGTGCTGGATAGCTATGCCAAAGCGGCTATTGCTAAGCTGAGTATAAAAAGAGAACAACCTTATGTGGACCGCGAGACTGCTTTCAAAGTCTTTTTCAGCGCGGACGCTGATAAACGACAACTAGTAATCGAAACGATCTTGCCGCTAGCAGTGGAAGGTGACGCGGATACGGCTCTTATCACGTCTCGAATTCGTGATTCGTTATCTCCGAATGATTTTTCGTGGTTGATTGAAACCTTGCAAAATGTGGACCAGGAAAATATTCTGAAAGTCCTCGTTAAACTGGTTCTCAGTGCGTTCAACAGGCAGGATAGTGAACAAGAATCAGTACTCGAATCGGTCGCTCGACAATGCCAACCTTTGCGAGAAGAGCTCGAGTTTCGTCAGCAAAGGGGCAAACAGCATTAGCAGAATTCTGCGATTAGTAGAGATAAGCCACCAGATGTGGCGCAGGAAACGCTATCTCGGCAAATTGAGGAATTGCTCGCTCAGAGTGAAGCTGGGAACCATGCGAAATTCTTTGATCTCGCCCAATTGCTCGTTCCATATACCATCGGGGCAAATCTAACCAGTTGCAGATTTTGGCAGTTGGCCGAATCTGGAACTAGAGACCGCATATTTCATGCCGCCAGAGATTTTGTAATGTTCGAGGATCCGGCCGATTACGAAACGAGCAAGGGACATGGCCCCGATCCAGACGCGTCTTTTGTTTGTTACAGAATACTCCGTCTAGTTCTAAGCCAGGATGAGGATTTGGTGATAGGCGGACTCCCGCTGGGAGTGTGGGACAAATGGGCCCCCACGACAGTCGCTTTCCCGGCAACACATTTTGACCCAGAGTTCATGTTTCAAGTGTGGTTGATTGAGACAGCATGTTACTTCGCTACTGATAAGTTGTTAGAGCGCGTGATGCACGTTATTGATAGGGAAAACGAAGAGCTTGGCGACACGCCCGTTGTGGCAAAACTGGGGCAGTGTGGTTTCAATAAGTATGTACAAAATAGACTGCTCAACAAGCTAAAGGACCCGAAACTCAAAAGCAAATCGTTTGAACGCTTGCTGCACGTACTTATTGCGCGACTTAACAAAGAAGCCATTCATTTTGCCGAGTCCCTTTTGCAGTGGGATTCCTATCGAAATCTTGAATTCAGGGACAAGTGTGTTTCCGCCGCTAAACTGCTCTTTAGCTTTAATGCCTCTGAGAGTTGGTCGGTGGTGTTTCCAGCGATAACCAACGACAAGGACCTTGGACGCGAAGTGATCGTTCAGGCATTCCCACTGTACTACTCCCAATACGAGTTGTTTGCACAGGGACTGCTACCAAGCCAATTGGCTGATCTTTTTCTCTGGCTATATAAAGAATGTCCTCCGCTGGAATCGCAACTCATTGATGGTGATTCAGACGAAGATGATTTTCCGAGAATGGAGAAGATTAAATCTTACATACTATCTGACCTTCGTGACCGCGGGACTCCAGAGGCTCTTGAAGCACTTAGCCGAATTTCAAGTGCCTTGCCCTCAGAAACATGGATTAAGGAGACTCTCTTTAAGGCTGAAGACCGTGCTATTGAGATGGATTTGGAACCGGTATTGCCCAGTGAACTCCTTGCTATTCTGGACGATTCGCGCAAAAGGGTTGTCCAGAGCGAGGAGCAGTTGATGGACGTGGTACAACAATCGTTGGCGGAGTTTCAGAAGGAGCTCAAGGGAAATCTGCCATCAATTAGGGACCTCTGGGATCAGCATCCAGAAGACAAGCACCTTTTTAGGCCGGTCGATGAATTGGATTTCTCCAACCGTTTGGCTCGGCACCTGCAGAGTGATCTCGTCAATCGAGGGGTCATCGTAAATAGGGAAACGGCGATTCGACGCGGGCAATATACAGACATGCACGTTGACGCCGTCGCAACGGAAAGGAGGGAAAAGGATAAACACCGCATCACGGTTATCATTGAAGCCAAAGGTTGTTGGCATAAGAATCTCTACTCTGACATGAAAGACCAACTAGTTGATCGTTACATGAAGGACAACCAATGTCAGCATGGTCTTTATCTTGTCGGATGGTTTTACTGCGAAAAGTGGGACCGAACCGACCCGCGATCCATGGAACACCCGAAAGAAAAGCGCCAAATGACTGTTGCAGAGGCTCAGGACTTTTTTGGCCGCCACGCCGCTGAGCTGTCCATTGGTGGACCGATGGTGAAAGCTTTCGTCCTCGACGCCTCACTTCCAGCTGGAAGATAAAACGATACTTGACCGCATATAGCTGGATAGCCCTTATCTTAGAGGGAAAACGACGAACGGGAATCAGTTGCTGTCGCTCAACCATGTCTTTGTTAACAGCTGCCACATCCTGGTGGTGGGAAGGCGTGACGCGAATATTCAAGACAGTGGGAATTCTGATGCGATCCCTATTTGCGGGACTTTCGCGGGAATAACTAATAGACGGTTGTCGATCGTCCTGGATTTTTGCAACGGGCTTCGCCGATAACTCATTGCTTTTATTGTTAGAGGTGCGTGACGAACCGGCCGAAAATCCTTGTGTCAATGGTTGGATTCCCCCCGCTTGGCACCATGAATTAAAAATCCCGCCTCGCTGTTGATAGCGCGAGGCGGGATTTTTTCGATATTACGGTCGGATAAATTTCTTGCTAACTTCCAGCTACTTCACTTCGTAACCTTTCAGTCAGGAGGAGCGTGGATTTGTCATTGCGAGAAGCGAAGCGACGAAGCAATCGCCAAAACGGGGAGATTGCTTCGCTCCGCTCGCAATGACATTCTTTGGCCGTCTGTGACCGAAGGGTTACTGGACTTCGTCAAGAAGTGTTCCATCGGGTCCAAGCAGTTGATAAACTATGCCTGAGTGGCCAATGGCATGCGTCGCACAGCTCAAGCATGGATCGAACGCTCTGATCAGCGCTTCCATTCTGTTGAGCGCGCCCTCCGGAATCGAATCGCTGGAAATAAATCGTCGGGCTACCTGTAGCAACCCCTTGTTAATGGCCAGGTTGTTGTTGCCGGTGGCGACAATCAAGTTAACCCACGTAATAAGCCCTTCCTCGTTGACTTTGTAGTGATGGATCAAGGTCCCGCGAGGAGCTTCCACAATTCCGACCCCTTCAGAATGGTTCGGTTCAGCGTGGCCCCTAACATGCGTGTTAAGGATATTGGGGTCATTGAGGAGCTTTTCCATAGTCTCGATGCAGAAGAGAATCTCAATGAGCCTTGCATAGTGGTTGTAAAAGGAACTCATTACAGGACCACGTTCGATCTTGGTGAATTCGGCCCATTCGAGGTCCGCTTCCGAGGTGCCGCACCCGCTGGCTACATTGAGGCGGGCCGCTGGTCCGGCTTTGTAAATCCCATCGGGATAGCCTGACGGTTTGTAATAGGGAAATTTCATGTAAGAAAAGGGTTCGACCGCCTCCCCGATGAAATCCTGATACCGAGCCGGGGCGACCTGGTCAGCCACGAACCCTCCCCTGGAATCGATGAATCGGAGCTTTCCATCCACGTGTTCCAGGTTTCCGTTTTCATCGACCAAACCAAGAAACATCGTGGGGAAATTGGCAAATGTGCGTATTTCCTCGTGATAGGTATTCATGGCCCCTTTGAACCAGTTCAGGGCTCGGCGAGTGATTTCATATGCTTCCGGCACCAGAGAGATCATTTGGTCGCGGCGCTCTTCGCTGAGCGGCTCGTTCACTCCTCCTGGAACTACCCAGGACGGATGGACTCTCTTGCCTGCAAACCACTCAATGATTTGCTGGCCGATTTTGCGAAGCCGGATGCCGTCGAGAGCGAGGGGCCTGTTGGCGTTCATTACCCCTACGATGTTCCGCGTCGCCGGGTCACTATCCATTCCGAGCACCAGGTCGGGCGAGGAAAGATGAAAAAAGCTCAAAGCATGAGATTGGATGTAGGAGGCGCAGCTTAGCAAGCTCCTGAGTTTCTTCCCAGTGGAGGGAATGCGAATCCCCAGGATCTCGTCGCATGCTTTTGCCGAGGCAATGGAGTGGCTGATGGGACATATCCCGCAGATCCGTTCCACCAATGAAGGCATTTCGTAGTAAGGTCTACCTTCGCAGAACTTTTCAAAGCCTCGGAATTGGAGGACGTGCAACTTCACGTCATCAATTTCCCCCTTATTGTTGAACTGTATGGTTACCTTGCCGTGTCCCTCGACGCGGGTCACTGGCTCTATGGTTAAGGTCGTCATTAAAGTTCCTCCTGATTATGGTTACGCTCCGAAGCGGGTCTTCCCGGTTACTTCAGGAATCCTGCCTTCCAGAAGCTCACCGACTGCAAAAAGAATCGCTTCGGTCGGAGGCGGACAACCGGGTAAGAAAAGATCCACCTTAACGAATTCGTGAACGGGTCGAGCGTGCTTCAACAGTTTCGGCACTCCGTCTGTAGGAATTCCGTTTCCCACGGTGGCGTTCTCGATGTATCCGCGGTTCAGCACGTCGGCGACTTTGAATTGATTACGCATTCCAGGGACGTTCGCTGTCACGGCGCAGTCTCCGAAGGAAATCAGGATCCCCGTGCGTTGACGTATCAACCGGATTTTTTCCTCGTCTTCATCGCTGGCGACGGCCCCTTCTACAAGGGTCACATCCACATTTTCGGGAAATGTTTTTATGTCAACCAGTGGGCCGTAAACAATGTCCACTGCATTCAACAGATCTGCTATTCGCTCGTCCATATCTAAGAAAGACATATGGCATCCCGAACAACCGTCGAGCCATGTGGTGGCAACGCGTACTTTTTGCTTGGCAGCCGGCGCCTTTTCCTTGGCCGCCGAGTTACCGGTGTCGTTCTTCTTTGTCATTGCTCCCCCTCCTTTCGCATCATTTGTAAGTATGGGAGGAACTGACGTCTCTTGGTCATTTCCGCAACGGACTTGCCCTTTTCGGAGAGAGCCCCTGTTGGGCAAACATGAACGCACTTGCCGCAGCCGGTGCACGATTCCGACGATCCCCACGTCTGAGCGAGGTCCGTAATAGCCCGAGACATAATTCCGCGGCCCATCACATCCCACGAGTGGGCTCCCTCGATCTCGTCGCAGACCCGCACACATCTTTGGCAAAGGACACAACGGTTGTGGTCCATTGAAAATCGGGGATGCGTCGCGTCGATTGTCTGCCGTGGATATAAGTATTCGTAGTGGACGTGAGTCATGCCTAACTCAGTTGCCAGCGCTTGAAGCTCACAATTCCCATTTACGACGCACACCGAACAGACATGGTTTCGTTCTGTGAAGAGCAGTTCGAGGATCTTCTTTCTATAATCCACAACTCTTTCGGAATTTGTGACCACTTCCATGTCCTGCCTGGGGCGGGTTACACACGACGGCAGCAATTTGGGAGCGCCGACTATTTCGACTATACAGAGTCGACAGGCGCCCCGTTCGGATAGACCATCCAAATGGCACAAAGTTGGTATGTTGATACCGTTCTGACGTGCAACAGTCAGAATGGTCTCATCTTCTCGGGCACTGACATCCCGGCCGTCTATTTTGAATGTAAGAATACGGACCGGATTGAGATCTGTGCGCACTTCACCTTTTAAATATTGGGGAGGTTTCATGCAGTGGCCTCCTTGGCGCGATGTATTGAGCACGCTCCGGCAGGACACACCCCGTCCTTCACGTGAGCGGTGTACTCATCCAGAAAATAGCGTAAGGTGCTCATAGTCGGATTGGGTGAGGTCTGGCCCAGGCCGCACAAGCTGGTGTTCTTGACAAGATCTGCCAGCTCTTCCAGCATGGCAATATCACTGGGAGTTCCTTGGCCCTGAGTGATTCGTTCAAGGATATTGTGGATCTGAGTGGTTCCCACACGGCACGGCACGCATTTGCCGCAGGATTCGCTCATGCAGAACTCCATGAAGAACTTCGCCACATCCACCATGCAAGATGTCTCGTCCATGACGATCAGACCGCCGGAACCCATGATGGAACCGACTTTGGCCAGCGATTCATAATCCATCTGCATATCCAGGAATTGTTCGGGGATGCAGCCGCCGGAAGGTCCCCCTGTCTGAACAGCTTTGAACTTCTTTCCGTCCGGGATGCCTCCGCCAATGTCGAAAACAACTTCACGAAGGAGAGTGCCCATTGGGACTTCGATGAGCCCGGTATTGTTTACACGGCCGGCCAGAGCAAAAACCTTTGTGCCTTTGCTCTTTTCAGTCCCGATGCTCGAAAACCATCTGCCGCCTTTACGAATGATAGGAGCGATATTCGCAAAGGTCTCCACATTATTGATCAGTGTCGGATAACCCCAGAGGCCGAATTCCGCAGGAAATGGCGGCCGCGGCCGAGGGGCGCCTCGTCTACCTTCAATAGAAGCTAATAGCGCGGTTTCCTCGCCGCAGACGAATGCTCCGGCGCCTAACCGCACCTTCACGTCAAAACTGAACGGCGTATTGAATATGTCATTTCCAAGCAAGCCAAGCCGCTCAGCTTTCGCGATGGCTGTCCTGACACGTTTTACCGCAAGGGGATATTCGGCCCGAACGTAAATAAATCCGTGGCGAGCACCCACAGCCGCAGCCGCTATCGTCATCCCCTCGATAACCCGGTGCGGATCGCTTTCCAACACGCTGCGGTCCATAAACGCGCCGGGGTCGCCCTCATCCGCGTTGCACACAATAAACTTTATTGCGCCGCCGGCTTTGGAAACCGCAGTCCATTTCAGTCCGGTTGGAAAACCTGCTCCGCCACGACCTCTCAATCCGCTTAGCGTAATCTGTTCGATTATTTCAGCGGGAGTCATGAATCTCAGAGCAGTGTATAGCGCATCATATCCGGATTCGCCGATGTAATCTTCAACACGTTCCGGGTCGACCTTTCCGCAGTTTTCAGTAACCACCCTGAGCTGGCGCTGAAAAAACGGCTGATGATCCGGACGTTCGAGTCTGGTTACAGGTGACCCGCCAAGGGATTCGATTATGTCTGAGGCATCCGCGACAGACACCGACTCGTAGTACTTTTTATCCGATTCAACATAGATCAGCGGTCCTGCAGTGCAAAGTCCCAAGCACCCAACGGGCTTCACCTCACACTCATTCTCAAGACCGCGGCGCTTCACTTCCTCTTCCAAGGCGTTCTTGACCTGGTCACTCCCGCATGACAGACATCCTGCCGCCACACACACGTTTACCCGGTGACGGAACCCTGTCTGTCTGTCTTTTTCAATCTTGGCTATTTCTTGAAGTTCTTCAATCGTCATTGCTCTGCCACCTCCCCAGAGTCTCGAGAACAGCCGGTGGGTTCATTTTTCCTTTTACCTCTCCGTCCAACACCACCGCCGGCGCCAATCCACAAGAACCCATGCACCTGGCGATCAGGAGAGATATCTTACCGTCTTCAGTAGTTTCTCCCGGTCCTATTCCCACTGTATCCCGGATCTTGCCGAGAATGCCGGACGCGCCTCCTATGTAACAGGCAGTGCCCATGCAAACTACGCAAGTATGATCGCCCGGGGGTTTTAGGGTGAAAAAATGATAAAACGTCGCAACGCCGTACACTCTACTCAGAGGTACTCTGAGTGCGTGGGCCACGTACTTTAAGTGCTCCATGTCCAAATACCCGAAGGATTCTTGGACCGTATGCAACGTTTCAATAAGGGCATGCGGTTCACTGCCGTGCATCCGCATGGTTCTGTTAATCAGTCTCAGGCGACGATCTTCCTCTTTTCCTGGTTGAACATCTGCTTTTGCCATCATGCTTTCTCCCATTTTGTGCTTCCGCATCGTTGCCTTGATCCGTAGCCAATCGTCGGAGCATCTGCCATTTCTGTCAAGCGAAAACTAAATGGCTTGACTGACCTGGCAGTTCTGGCCGACGGCGATTTCAACCAATGATGAGAGCAAGGGGGATGCCAAAGATTCAAGACCGAGTAATTCTATGAATACGCCAAAAAAGGTAGATAATCAAGGAGAATGCAACAAGATCAGGTCCGTGAACGCGAGGAGGTAAAGTGTCGTAATTCTTTACATGCTGTAAAGAGAATGAAACGTTGAAGGATGAAGGACATTTGGAAACCCATACATTGGTTGATGATATGGACTCCAGGAATCCTGCCCTCTCATTTTCAAAAGGACCAAAAATGCAACGATTGCGGGACCGAGGATGCGAACCTCTCCAGGGTGACGAAACACTGCTCAAGTAAAAGAGTAGGATGTGGTGAGCGAAGTGAACCGCATCGTTCGAGAATACCTCGATTGATGCGGTTCCCCCGCGAAAGGCAGAGTCACCGCATCCTACGGGAACTGCTTACTCGGAATTAATCTTTCACGTTGACAACATGTATACCGTTCGGTATAGTGACACCAGCAAGAGGGAAAAGTGGATAACCGTTCAAATATACTATCGTGCGCTCTGGAATTATTTGCATCTCGCGGTTACGACGCTGTTGGGGTGCAGGAAATAGCTGATGCAGCGGGCATCACGAAACCTACACTGTACCATTATTTCGGAAGCAAACGGGGTTTGCTCGATGCTTTGTTGAAAGATCATTTCGGTGAGCTGTATGAATCTGTGACGCGAGCGGCGGATTACAAACATAATCTGCCGTTGACCCTCAATACATTGACTGGTGCGTACTTTGCCTTTGCCAAAAAACATAGCATGTTCTACAGGATGCAATTATCCATGTGGTTTGCGCCTCAAATCAGCGAGGCTTTCAGGGCAGTGTCACGCCTCAACGAGATGCAGCATCAGTTACTGGAAGATCTGTTTGTTAGTGCGGCCAAAGATCACGGCAATATGAAGGGACGTCACCGTGCTTACGCTGCTACTTTCTTGGGCATGATAAACACCTATATAGGGCTGTCACTCAACGGATATACGGAAATAGACGATAGGCTAGTGTACAAGGCCGTTCATCAATTTATGCACGGCATCTTTTCATAGCGGAATAGGTGTTTATTCTTTTTTTTTGGCCGACGACTATACCAGTCGGTATAGTTTGAAATTCTGAGATACAGGAGTTCACAAATGCCACACTGGGCTTGGGACGCGGTCATTTATCATATTTATCCTCTGGGTTTTTGCGGCGCGCCCGCGAGAAATGACTTCTGCTCTACGCCTGCTCCAAGATTGGAGTTGATATATGACTGGATACCTCATCTGAAAGATCTCGGCGTGACGGCTCTCTATTTGGGCCCGGTTTTCGAGTCCAGCGCCCACGGGTACGATACTGCCAACTATTTTCATGTGGACCGTCGATTGGGCAAAAACGAGACACTGTCGAATCTGGCCTCTGCACTCCATCAAAATGGAATCCGTGTGATACTTGACGGCGTATTCCATCACGTGGGGCGGGACTTTTGGGCATTTCGCGACGTATTGGAGCATCATGAGAATTCGTCTTATTGTGATTGGTTCCAGGGGCTTTCTTTCAGAAGCAGAAGTCCGTACGGGGATCCGTTTACTTATGAAACATGGCATGGTCACTACAATCTTGTGAAACTTAATTTACGAAACCCTGCAATCAAAAAACACATTTTTCAAGCTGTCAAAACGTGGATTAATGAATTTGAGATCGATGGACTGAGATTAGATGCAGCTGATTGCATGGACCTGGATTTTCTCAAGGAACTCGCTGCAATTTGCCGGGATGCCCGGTCCGATTTCTGGCTGGTGGGAGAGGTGCTTCAGGGTGACTATAGAAAATGGGTAAATTCCGAGACGCTGGATTCAGTAACCAATTACGAATGCTACAAGGGATTGTACTCAAGCCATGTGGATAAGAATTATTTTGAAATCGCTTATTCTTTAAACCGTCAGTTTGGAGAGCACGGGATATATCGCGGTCTAGCGTTGTATGCATTTGCCGACAACCATGATGTTAATCGAGTAGCCAGCAGACTCCGGAAGCCGGAACATCTTTACCCGTTGTATTGTCTGCTCTTCACAATGCCGGGCGTGCCGTCAATCTATTATGGCAGCGAATGGGGCATCGAGGGGGAAAAGAGAAACGGCGATGATAGCCCGTTGCGCCCGTATCTGGATCTTGCGACGGTGTCACAAACCGGCCGACACAGGGATCTTAGCAATGTAATTAGCAAATTATCAGGAATTCGCCGCAGTTCGGACGCTCTTAAGCACGGGGATTACATTCAGCTGGCAGTCAGACACGAGCAATTGGCGTTTGCCAGGAAAACCCCAAATGAATGCATAATTGTAGTGGTTAATTCAGCGGATCGGCCAACTTCGTTAAGAATACCTATTCCCGTTGAGTTCGGAAATCAGTTGGTTGACATACTTAACCCAGGCGAATCATATCGAATATCCGAAGGGAAAGCGGAAATTGATACGGTGTGGCCCAATTGGGCACGGATCATGAAGTTGATTTAGCCTTTCCACAAGAATGAATGTTCTATTGTGGAGCGGAGTTCGGCACAATTACGGGCACGACCGATGGTTGTATTTGGATGTCAACCGGCGTCATTCCAAAGTGATCGCCGTCAATTTCCACCGGTATGGGGTCTTCGGATTCGATTCGAACCATTCGAGCCCTAACCCGGATCACACCAGGTAATTCGGCTGCCTTTCCAACAAGACCAGCAAAAGCATAAAGAGACATCCACGGTATCGAGCCCTGTTGAAAGACACAAACCTCAAAATATCCGGAATCGAGCCGAGCCTCTTGGGCAAAAACAAATAATCCTCCGTACTCACGAACCTTCAGAACCATGACATTGCAGCCGGATATTGTTTGTTCGTTGTCAATAATTACGTGCAATTGGTGAGCCCGATGACTCGCACAGGCTCGCAAAATGGGCACCAGGTAACCGGCATAGCCTAAAGTGTCGTTTCGGCTTCTTTTGACTTCTCTGGCAACACGCGCGTCAAAACCCGAGCTGACCAGAAGCAAGAACCGATGATTCTCAACGAGCCCCATATCGATTCGACGAATGGAGCCGTGCTCCAGAATATCAGCCAATTTATAGGGATCAAACGGTAAATCCAGGCTTCTCGCCAACTGATTGGCCGTCCCCGTAGGCAGATGGAGGATCGGTATACGTGATGGATCGGTAAGCCCGTTGATGACTTCATTTACTGTGCCGTCCCCTCCAGCCACGACAAGTCGGTTAATATCGCCGTCAATGGTTCCTGCCCGCTCCAACGCCTCACCGGCTCGCTCACTCATAAAAACCTGCACGTCATGCCCGTGCTGTTCCAAAGCGCGGGCAAACACGCTTTATCCGCCGCTCAGCCTGGCCGGTGCCTGCAATAGGATTGCCGATTACGAGGATCTTCATGAAAGGGTCCCAATAATCACAAGCTCAGAGGATAATCCTCATGTTACATGCTGAATATATGATTTGAATCCTAATTCAGCAACAAGAGAAATATTACCAGGTGAGGTATCTGTGCATCGTTGTGGCGTTTCGCTCAGAAACGCAGCTTCTGTTCAGGTTTGAGTGTACGCATGAAGACCGCGACATAATGCTTGGTCCGCAAATCAGCATCCCAGCCCCCCACAACAATATATTTTCAGTTTTCCGGGCAGAGCTTCGGCGAATTGCTTTTTGCAGAGAAAAGGTTCCGACGAACCCTTTGAACACTCCTCAATTAGCGGCGGCTCCCAAGTACATAGCGCGCGTTGCCCATCCGGCGAACTCTGAGTTCGAATTGACCGACTTCGTCCACCATACCGGCAAATTCCACGGACGGGGTAGCTTCGGAATTTGTTCGCCGGAAAGCCATGCGTTCATCACCCCTGATGATTATAAATCCATCCCAATCCGGTCCATTGGCAGGAACGACTGTAACTTCATCCGCGGGTGGCGAATCAGATAATAAGTCCCGTCCCTGGCAATATCGGATGGGCACATTTCTATGGGCCAGCACATGCAGCAAAGTCGGTAACACGTCAGTATGGACAGTCGCAGTGGAAATCTTTCGCGGCTTTACACCTGGACCAACCATCACAAACGGAGTCCGCATCTGGACTTCAGACATCCGGCTGGCGTGGGTGAAAACGCCGTCTTCACCCATGGATTCCCCATGATCGCCTGTTATGATCACTATGTTACGATTCGGGTCAATCGACTGAACCAGGTTCATGACTTCATGTTCAAGGAACAGCAGCGAGTTGGCATAACGATTCAGATGGTTTCGGATCTGTTCCCGCGGATTCAGAAAATGCAGGAAGCCTGTCGACTCCTTGAATTTTTCGAACTCGGACGGACACGGATATCTGTAATGGGAGGACAGAAGATAAAAGAACACAAATTGTGGCCTACCTTGAGCTTTGTTGACAATGTTCCGTGCATAGGCCAGTTTACGACGGTCGGAATCAGGCCAATCATTCATGCTGCCGAGAGTGAATTCTCCATCCTCTATCACGTGATCGCAGTATTTTTCATTCATGAAATCCGCCATCCGCCTAAAGCCTTTTATCTCGCCGGATGACAATAATGTGATTTCATAGCCTGACTGCCTCAAGGACTCGAGCATTTGCGGAGGGATCTCACGATCCAGAGTCTCATGAAATCCCAACGGTGCCCGACCGTATAATAGGGAAAACAGGCCCAGATGGGAACAATTCGAACCTGAATAATGGCGTTCGAGGCGCAGACCCTGGTCGGCCCAATTATCAAGACGTTTCATCATCCCAGGGCTTAATGCAGAAGGACGAAAGCTCTCGAAAATTATCATTACAATATTGGGCAATCCCGATCCTTTGACGCATGCTGACGAATCCACAGGTCCAGGATCCGCTCCGGCTCGCACAATTTCCTGCGCATTCGATTCAATTTCGCGAGGTACAATAGCGTTCTCATCTTCAAACCGATCCCGTACGGTTTCACCCAAGAAAGGCTGTCCCTGATCTTCGAAATCAATTCCCAAAGATGTTTGGAAATGTCCGAAATTGAAATTAATTGGAAAGTGCCGGTTTGATGGCAAGATTTTCGGGAATAATGGCGCATCGAGCCGTCCGGTAATACTCAGCAATGGATGGCCCATTGACGCTTCCATACGATCATCTGCGATGGAATACCCGTCACTTGAAGCCGGTCGAAAGTCATGTTCCGTTATCAACGGGCGCTGCGCGAATTTTAGAGGAGGCCTGCGGCCGATCACAGAGAATGTGGCAGCTACCGATGCGGTATGGGCGGTTTCAAGACGAATCGCCGAACAATCCGATAAACGTTGAAGTTGTTGCTTAACTGGGAACGGAAGCGCCATAGTCGAATAGACTCGGTCCAGTACACTGCGATCCTTGAACAGCGCAAGTGAAGGAATGACCCCGAAGATGACAAGAATCATGCCTAGAGTCAGCGCAGTGAGTGCACGGGTCGAATTCAACCAGCTCAGTCGATTTGCAAGACGTGCCGTTAGGCATGAAATACAATAAAAGCAGATAGGACCTGCAATTACAAAAATGGTCAGAAGCAATATCGCTTCGGTCCTCAACCCCCCTCCTGCCCATTGCCAAATTTTTTGTTCGGGTGAATGGAGGATGTCCTTTATGTGAGGCAGGTAATCCGTCGCGTGAAAACCGGCAAACCCTACTGAAGCAAGATCAGCTGCCATATAGTAGAAGAGAACAATCCAGGCCAAATTCAAAATTACAGCAGCTGTTCGTCCAGAGCGGAAAAATACAACAAAACCCAAAAACAAGAGTAACGGCAAGAACCAAACTAGACTTTGTGCCAGGAGAAGCCAAAAGACCAAAAAAATGTCAAGGGCTGATAATGTTTGAAATTTGGGACCTATAATGATTTGATAACGGTCCCATTCAAAAGACCAGGCAAACAGCAGCGCAGTAAAAAATAAAAACAAGAGAATTCGCAGCCACTGTACAGGGCGGGAGTATGTCGTCAAGCAATCCTCACAACGATAATTCTGGAACTGATAGAGAAGACGGGTGGGATGATCCCATATGGCTGGACACTGGCAGGCCTGTACAGCCGCTCGAATCCAGTACCTCCTGAATTTACCGGTTTAGTAACTACAGCGCCGTTGCGTCTTGGAATGTGTGTCTTTTAAGCATATCGCAATTTGTTAGAACATTGCAAGGACAATTAGGATTCCTTAACAAATCTGTTACGGGAACTGAACCGTCCCAAGAAGGGGTCGAGCTTATCGGACGCAATATGAAATTAGAAGGTGAGAATACTGACAGGCCAACCGCCAAACCAATTAATGGGAAGTATTCTGGCCAGAATGTGAAGTAGCGCTGCCGCGTACAATGAAGCGACCACATCATCGAGCAGTATCCCCCATCCGCTCGGCAGGCGCTCCAAGTAGCGAGCAGGCTGAAGCTTTAAGATATCCATAATTCTCGAGAAAAAAAATGCCCAGATCGCAGTCAGAAACGGATCAGGGGTACGAAACAACAGAACCGTCACAAGAAATCCCGCTACTTCATCGAGAACGAATCGGCGAGGATCCTTTACTCCCCAGTAGCGTTCCGCCCAGGGGCTCAGACTTAAACAAAGAACGCAGACTAGAATCAGTGCAGCGGCAATCCAAAAACTATGATTGGCCTCAGGCGAAAATTAATGAAATCAGAATGAATATTGCAACACCGGGAAGAGACCCCCACGTTCCTGGAGCTATTGGTAAGTAGGCTAGCCCGAAAGATGTTCCCAATATTTGGAAAATCCGATCACGTGCACTCATGGCCATGCCAACTTCACCTAGGAATTGAGAGAACCAAAGGCACTCGCCTCAGTTTGCCAATGGGCCTTTTGAATTAGCATATTCTGAATTATTGTCACGCTGAAAACTAAGCTGATCGACGGGAGCGCGGAAAAATATTAAAAAAGGGAATGATTACCAATCATTCCCTTTTGAGAAAAGCTGGACCCGTCCGTGCGGCTAGTGCTCAATCGCCAGTGGCCCTTCCGAAAGTCGAACAGCTATCGCCACCTTATAGAGTATCGTTAGGATCAGGAAACCCAGCGCCCAGACGCCCAGAGTGATGGACATTTCACGGAGGGTCGGCGCATATTCCGTCAAAGTCTCTAAAGGAGAAGGAATGAATCCGGTAACGACCAAGCTGATTCCCTTCTCTATCCACAGCGACAGAAAAACCAAGACGCAACCAATAGGCAAAATCTGCTCACTGTGTCTGGTCGCAGGGATGACCATTATCAAGGCTCCAAGTAGCGCCATTATGATACATGCCCACATCCAGGGCGTCAGTGCTGAATGACCATGGAGGCCCGCTAACAGATAATCGAAATGATAGGTATGTTCCGGAATTTGGCTGTAATACACGGTAAAAATTTCGCAAAGGAAGAAGAATATGCTGGCAACGATTGCATAAGCCACAATTTTCGCCAAAGACTGAATTGCCGTCCATCCTGCATCGAATTTGGTGAACTTCCTCAAAAATAGACAGAAGAGAATCAGGAGAGCAGGCCCGGATGCGAAAGCAGAGCCCAGGAATCTCGGCGCCATAATGGCAGTAAGCCAAAAACCGCGACCGGGCAGACCTGCGTACAAGAACGCGGTAACAGTATGAATGCTGATCGCCCAAGGAATTGAAAGGTATATGAGAGGCTTAACCCAAGCGGGAGGCGGCGCTCCCCTACCCTCTGCACCCAAAACAGTCCAGCCGATTATAATATTGAGAAACAAGTAACCATTTAGGACCACCATGTCCCAGAAGAGAACGGATTGGGGTGTAGCGTAGATCAATACATTGAAAGCCCTGTCCGGCCGTCCAAGATCGGCAATGATGAAACTCAAGCACATAGTGACCGAGGCTACGGCGAGAAATTCGCCCAAAATGGTGATCTTACCGAACGCCTTATAGTCATGAAGGTAATAGGGCATCACCAACATCACAGCAGAGGCCGCCACACCGACGAGAAATGTAAATTGGCCGATGTACAAACCCCACGAAACGTCCCTGCTCATGCCGGTTATTCCCAAGCCAGTGCTCAACTGTTTCAGATAGGACGAAAATCCCAGACCGAGTACGATCAGAAGGAACGCGATCCACAAAAAGTAGCCTCTATTTCCTGTTAATGCCTTTTCCAGCATGGCAACCTCACAAAATATAATAAACCTGCGGTGAAGTACCGAGATGCGGTTTGCGCCGAACGGCCGGATTCTTACGAAGTAGCTGCCGCACCTCAGAGTTGGGGTCTTGCATATCCCCGAATATCAGCCCCTTATCTTTACATGCTTCAACGCATGCCGGGATAAGCCCCTTAGCCAATCGTTCGTCACAAAAGTTGCACTTCTCAACAACACCACGCGTCCGGGTGGGAAATTCCTGGTTCAATTCGGTCTTTATGTAGGGACGAGGATCCAGCCAATTCAAGCTTCTGGCTCCGAAAGGACACGCTGCCATGCAGTAACGGCAACCGATGCAGCGATGATAATCCATCATAACAATTCCATCCGGCCGCCTGAAAGTCGCCTTAGTCGGGCAGACCCTAACACAGGGCGGGTTGTCACAGTGATTGCACAATGTTACCAACGGAAGCCCCTTAAGGCTTTCTTTCACGTAGTCTTCCATATAGTCGCCGACGTCAGGAAATACATGCTCAAATTTATCCAGCCAGATCCATTTGATTTCCTGTTTCGGATTAGGCATCGTGGGCACATTGTGGACCCGATGGCAGGCTTCGACGCAATCTTTGCAGTTTTCTTTAGCCTGTAAGCACTTCTTCTGGTCGACGACCATAGCCCACCTTTTGCCGACTAGTGCTTGCGGATTAGGTGTTACCTTTGGTTGGCCATTACTCGCAATCGCATTGACAAGTGGGCTTGCGCCGAGCCCAAGTGCGGAGAGGCCGGCGATTTTCAGGAAATGCCTTCTCGTGCTATTCATCAGTTGTCACTCCTTGGGGCCTGAATTCTCTTTCGGCGCTATGTGGCAATCCCAGCATTTGGGGCTCACCTCGACGTAGTTGTGACATCGGTCACAGAACTCGGTTTTTTTGGCATGACATTTGGTACATGTATTTTGAAGACTCATCTGGTACTGCTTTCCGCTGGAGTTGGTGTAAATCCGCTTGCCGTCCCGGACTACGTCGTCTCTCCATTGGTCCAGAAGCTTCATATGAGAGGCCTTCATGAAAGGAATGGATTCCACACATTCCTTTTCGGTGGTACCTACTTCAAGTTTCGGCGGAGTGGAGCTTTTGCCGCAATTGTACCAAAATGGTATCGAGACAAGGATGAGAAAGATTATGATCCCAACGATTATCTTGCCTGCGTTATACATCCTCGTCCTCCTCGTCTCCATTCGGCTTCAGAGGTTCGCCTCGAAGATCGGTTTCTCTTTCTTTTTCCCCTGTCATGATTAACGCGTTAGCCAGCAGTTCGTGTATCCCGCCGACCTCCACATCCGGCGCCCAATATTCCATCATCGCCGAGAGGGTGGCCCGGTCAATCGCGCACATGCACAACAATCTGTTGACATCGTAATTGTCTCTAACATACCTGACTGCATTGGCTCTAGGGAAGCCGCCTCGCATTCTCATCTCCATATTCTCATCGTTGCCTAAGCCGGCCCCACCTCCACAACAAAAGGTATTCTCTCTTATTGTTTTTTCAGGCATTTCGAAAAAATTGTTGCAAACATTCTGAATAACGTACCGAGGCTCGTCCAGGAGTCCGGCGGCTCTCGCCGGGATTACATGAATCGTGATACGTAACCCGGAATCTGTCATTTCTGCTCGGGTCTAACTTCAGTTTCCCGTGCTTGATGAGATCCGATGTAAACTCCGTAATATGGACCATTTTCGTGCTCTTGGAATTTTCGAATTTGGTCCCTGTTATGGGAGAAACAGGTTCCTCGAGAAAATCCGCCGGGCCGTTCATTGTGTCCATGTACTGGTGGATCACCCGCCACATGTGCCCGCATTCGCCACCGAGAATCCATTTCACTCCCAATCGCTTAGCTTCGGCATAGATCTTCGCGTTGAGTCTTTTGATCATCTCGTGAGACGTGAATAAACCAAAATTGCCGCCTTCCGACGCATACGTGCTCCACGTATAGTCAAGACCCAGCTCGTGGAATAGCATCATATAGCCCATGCACGTATAGGTTCCGGGATCCGCAAAATAATCACCGGAAGGGGTAACAAAAAGGATTTCAGCTCCTTTCTTGTTTACCGGCAGTTCAATCTTGACTCCGGTGATGTCTTCGATATCGTCGAGCATGAACTCCCACATATCCATAAGGCCATGAGGCGGAATTCCCAGATGATTACCGGTTCTGAAAACAGTTTGCTGCCGGTTCGATCACCCAGTTAATATTCAAGCCGACCAGGTTGAGCAATTCCCGCCCGATCATTGTGATCTCAGCCGTATCGATACCGTAAGGACAAAATACTGAACAACGGCGACATTCCGTACATTGGAAAAAATAATAAAACCATTCTTTAAGGACATCTACGGTCAGTTCTCTGGCGCCCGCGAATCTGCCCAGGAGCCTTCCGACAGTAGTGAAATCATTCTTGTACACCGAACGGAGCAGCTCAGCTCTCAGCACGGGCATGTTCTTTGGGTCACCAGAGCCGATAAAAAACTGGCATTTATCCGCACACGCTCCGCATCTGACGCAGATATCCATAAACAATCGAAAAGAGCGATATTTTTCAAGCCGTTCCTTGAATCCTTTAAGAATGATTTCTTGCCAATTCTCAGGCAATTTCCAGTCTTCATCAGTAGGCGACCACTCCCTTGGATTAGCCAACCCAAGGTATTTGAGATTCTTGGCGGCGCCAGGAAAACTATACGTGCCATCCCTGAAATTTACCGGCGTGTCCATCCACGGGGTTTCAGGAGGTGTCAATTCATCGGGCCTGATTAGGGCTTCCGGTTTGGGAAGTTTTTCTGCTGACATCTCTACTCCTTGTCCACTGGGAGTCCGACCTCTTTCATCTTCTCCCTGAAATCGTCTTCGTATTCTTCGTACGTGTGAACTTTAACCGGATAATTCCACGGATTGATATGTCTTTTCATTCGATTATCATTAGCTAGATTCCTAGTGGGGCTAAGGAAAACCCCGGGCGCATGCATGAGCTTACTAAACGGGAAATAAATCAGCAGCGCACTAACCAGGAACAAATGCACATAAAAGATCGGGTCCACCCCGACCGGCACCGCCGGATGAAATGTCACCAGTCCCATTGCAAGTCGCTTTGACCCCTAATAGATCGACCTTCCATATGGTCCTCATCAGCAGTCCGGTGATGCCGATCCCTAATATCAGGAACAGAGGAAAATAGTCAGCAGGAAGAGAAAGGTAACGCATCTGCGGTATAGCCACTCTCCTGAGAAACAGATAGGTCACCGCAGCTAAGAAGACTATATCAGTGATAAATATGGTCGGCACGAGTATCTGGAAAAAATCCGTCCACGAGAAGAAATCAATTCAATAACACCGGGAACGGGCTCCAGAAAGAATCGAAAATGCCGTATCACTATCGTCAGAAAGGAATAATGGAAGAGGATTCCTCCCAGCCACAACCATTTGGCTGAAGCATAAGTGGCATTCGGTCCCTCTCGCAACTCCACTTTTGTGTTTCTAAAAAGAGACCGGAAAAGCAAGACCTCAAGCGCCATCCTGCCTATAACGCCCCAAGTATTGTAAGGGGCTTCCAGGTTATCTGCCTTTATCCAAGGAAGTGATTTGCCCTGGCCGCACGTGGTAGTGATCCGAAAAGGCACTGGAATTCGGGCCCATTCCACTACCCGGTATACAATTCCGATGACGAATACGGCAAGCGCCACATATGGGATTACCACTCCGAAAAGGGTTTCCAATCCCAGGCTCTTAACTCCAAGCCATGAAATAAGGATACAAACTATTACTGCCAATAGTGACGCAAATAGGGAAGCCCATGCGTTCATCTGTCATCACCTCGATTTATCTTACAGTGTCAGGTTGGCCTTGTTCAGCATCCGACCAATTCTCCGGATCACCATATTTACGGCAAATCCTTTCCCAAGTTCTACAAGTGCTATCTTTTATTTCTCGGATTCTGATTTCAAACAGCCTCTCTCGGCACTCCATGTATTTGTCAAATGAAAGGAGAGCCAGTCGATCGATCCTTCGTTCCAACTCAAGCAACTCCGATCCCATGCTGTTCGCGGCGGTCTCCTTTTCGAGCAGTTCTCTGATTACGGCTTTTAATGGAAATAAGAAACCGAGCGCCTGAGATGGAGAGAATTGCTGAATTGCTCTGATTCTGATAATCCGATCTAAAAATTCAGAAAAATCCGAGGATTCGAGATCTGCCCCGTCAATTAGTCGTTGATAGAGCCCCTCTATCTCCTTCAAAAATCGACGCGCCGACCGGGTTTGTGAATTTCTGCTTATGATCTCCCAGGAATTTGCGAGCGTCTTCCGGGTAAGTTTCCAAGACAGCATCAAACCATTTCCGAATTACAAATTTTTTTCGTCTATTAAGCAATTCCGCCAGCATTCGGGATTAACAATTCCTTTCTCAGTATCAAAATACCAACGCGGTACCGGTTGTACGGAATATTTTCCGTCGTTGAACGGTTCGAAGCTGTCTGCCCCAGGTCCGTCAACGGCGTTCATGTGCGCTCCAGACTCCAATGCTTCACGGCACCGCCAGGGGCTCGGCATGACCAGCGACGAAAGTCAATTCGTTAGCCCCTCCTACGGACGGGAGTCAGGCCCCCTAAGTTTCTTCACTAAAAGTTATAAAAGCCTTCGCTATGGAGTGCGTTCAAAAGTTTCGAATATCACTTGCAGTGTGGTTTTGTCAAGAGGTCTGGAGATTTCTTGATGAAAAATTTAATCCCTCGCGGCACTTATGATAAACAAAATTCTTGGGATAATATTAGACTATGTGATCTGAAATTTCAAAGGTGATGAAGTTAATCTCTCGATATTTTAACTAGTTAATTGGAGCAAGAACATGACGCTGGAAACCGAGAGTATAGCCGCACTACGAGAGGCGACGGAGAGTCTCGAAATGAGCTTCAAAAATCTGCCGAGTTTCGACCCAGCGCTCGATCTCGACGGCTTACGTTCGGTCCTCACCGAGGTGGCTGTGAAAATGCGCGACAACTACCCCTATCCCCACCCGATGTACATGGGCCATATGATGAAGCCGCCCCATCCTGTCGCTCGTATGGCCTATGCTCTTTCACTCTGGATCAATCCCAATAACCATGCTCTGGATGGCGGGCGAGCCAGTTCGGCCATGGAAAAAGAAGCAGTGGCGGAATTGGCGCGAATGTTCGGGTGGCAGACACATCTTGGTCATTTGTGCAGCGGTGGGACTGTGGCGAACCTGGAGGCCCTCTGGATATCCAAATGTCAACAACCGGACAAAAAGATTGTTGCTTCAGAACAAGCTCATTTCACCCACAATCGTATTTGCTCGGTACTCGGTATTCCTTTCAAATCGGTCCCCTGTGACAAAGCCGCGCGCATGGACGTGAACGCCTTGGAGAGTATTCTCAAGAACGACAATATTGGGACCGTTGTTGTCACTATGGGTACAACTGCGACAGGATCTGTAGATCCGCTTGCGGACATCATAACGCTTCAAAATCGGTTCGGGTTCAGAATTCACGCGGACGCAGCTTACGGCGGATACTTTATTTTGGTGGATAACCTGCGGCCCGAGACCCGAACCGCTTTTGATCTGCTACCTGAAGTAGATTCAATAGTCGTTGATCCTCACAAGCACGGACTGCAACCATACGGATGCGGGTGCGTGATCTTCAAAGATCCATCCTGCAGCCGTTTCTACAAGCACGAATCTGCCTACACGTACTTGACTTCTTCTGAGCTGCACCTCGGAGAAATCAGTCTTGAGTGCTCCCGTTCCGGAGCCTCTGCCGTAGCTCTCTGGGCGACGATGCGCATGCTCCCTCTTGTCCGAGGCGGTGAATTCGCAACAAATCTGGCCAAGTCACGAACCGCTGCTCTTAAGTTTTTTGACCTGCTGAATAGTGATTCCAGATTCATGGTCGGTTTTGAGCCCGAACTGGACATTATGATCTGGGCGCCCAAGGCTGATAGCGCGAGCGAAGTCTCTCGGTTGACGGAAAATTTATTCCAGAAAGCTGCGGCAGTCAATCTGCATATGGCGAAAGCAAATCTGCCAAGAGATATTCTTGCACACTATTGGCCTGGTTTGGAGTGGGACCAGGAACACATAACTTGTTTAAGGGCTTGTCTGATGAAACCAGAGCACCTTGACTGGATCGACCGTATCTGGGCTGTGCTGAATCAGGCTATGAATGATGTGGCAACAGAAAGATGATGGCCGTCGGCACTATTCCGCATACGTCGCGCAGCGGCCATCATATCGCCTTGTCATTATTGAATGACCTTCTTCATAAGTTTTAAAAATGGAGTGATCAGATAATTATCGCTCAAATTGACATGTATTTCACTCATTTTACCATTAATTGGCTATGGGCGGCTTCTCCGGATACCCGTATTCTGCCCTCTCTCGAGCCCAGATCTTGTCCTCCATCGCCCTGACTCGTCGGCCGTAATCGTCCAATTCATCCTTAATTTTCACGATAACATCATCAGCGCCGTCATGCGTCGGATAAGCGCAGCATGAACGGACGACCTGCCGGTACACGTCCGGATTATCTATAATCATGCATGGTGTGAGAAGATTTTCGGAATATGGCTGTTTGGATCGAATCGTAGAGAAGAAATCACTGCGGAGAACCTCACGAAGCGATCTGTTGTGAATCTTATCAACAGCAAAATGCACGAATACGCAAGGCTCTACATCGCCGTTTGCGTTTATGTGGATATAATTCCGTCCTCCGGCAATACAACCCCCTACATAAGGGGCGTCGTTCCAGAAATCCGCGATAAAAATAGGATACTTGGCTCGCAGCGCTTTGCCTCGTTGTCTAAGATATTCCCGCTGCTCAGGAGACGGCATTAGCGTGACATCCGGATCTTTTCCAACCGGCAAGAATAAGAACATCCAGCACACCATCACTCCCTTGCTCACCAGATGCTCGAAAAACTCATCCGTCATAAGAGCTTCAACATTCTTACTCGTCACAGTCAATGAGGTGCCGACCGGGACTCCCCTCTGCTTCAGCCTGTCCATAGCATCCATTACTTTTTGGTAGACACCTTTGCCGCGTCGGGCATCGGTGGCCTGCTCAAACCCTTCCAGACTTATAACCGCTCCCGCATTTCCGAGCCTGTGCAACTCGTCGGCAACATGATCATTTATCAGTGTACCATTGGTGTAAAACATAAAGTACATTTCATTATGTTTCTCAATGAGCGGCAGCAAATCGTCTCTACGAGTTAATGGCTCACCCCCGCTGAAAACGATAAAACGCACTCCCATCTCGTACGCTTCTGTTAATAGTCGATCTATCAATTCGTACGAGAGACCTTTTTCACGAACATATTTTCCGGAATAGCATCCGGTGCACTGCAGATTGCACTGCATGGTGGGACTTATCAGAATGGTGAATGGAGGAGCGTATCCTTCTTGTTTCTCGAACTCAGCACGTAATGATGAACTTTTAAGAAGTCCGTTGATAAACAGAGCTCGAGCCACTGCTTTAAGACAGTGTGGCGACAGTTCAGTCATTACCCTCTT
>CAWJJL010000030.1:0-51620 GCA_963843165.1 uncultured delta proteobacterium
CGGTAGCCCGCAGTAACCCTTCAATGACAGCCGGCCCAAAAATGTCATTGCAACCCCGTTGAAAAACGCGATATTATACTTGACAACCCCACTAGTTCATGTTAAATTAGCTCCAGATAAGGGGGCTTGACATGAATAATTCAATCATTTCTCACCCAAGATTCCATAATGAAGAGGCTGCATACGCGTACGTTGAGTCAGTGCTCTGGCCTAAAGGGCCGGTTTGCCCTCATTGCGGTGAAACTAAGCGTGTCAATAAGCTGAACGGCAAGAGCTACCGAATTGGGCTCTACAAGTGCTATAAATGCCGAAAACAATTCACTGTCAAGATCGGAACTATCTTTGAAGATAGCCATGTTCCGCTTGATGTTTGGGTTTCTGCGATATATCTGATTGGCGCATCCAAGAAAGGGTATTAGCTCTAATCAGCTTCACAGGACTTTAGGCGTTACTCTGAAGACTGCATGGTATATGAGTCATCGCATCCGAGAAGCTATGAGAACTGGCGATTTGGTTCCTTTTGGCGCAAATGGCGGAGACGTTGAAAGCGACGAGACTTTCTTGTGGAATGAGCCAGGAGCGGAGATGAAGACAGGAAGGTCACAAGCGTAAAGTCTTGGCTCTGATTGACCGGAGACTCAGGAAGTTCAAAGAGCTTCGTTGTAGACAGCATAAATGCAAAGACCCTTGTGCCTATTCTGAAAGAGAATATTGATAAAGAAGCTCGGGTGATGACCGACGAAGCTGGACAATACAAGTATCTGAAAGGTGAATTTGCAGATCATCAGGTTGTGTGCCACAGAAGAGGCGAGTATGTTTCGGCTGAAGACAAGGGAATCCACGTGAATTGCTGCGAAAACTTCTTCTCTATCTTCAAGCGAGGAATGAAAGGCGTATATCAGCATTGCAAGAAAGAGCATCTGCACAGGTATCTTGCTGAATTTGATTTCAGATATAACAACCGTTGCGGTAAGAAGGCATCGAAGATGTTGAAAAGAGCAGAAAATCTGCTCAAAGGCGTGGTCGGAAGGCGATTAACCTATCAAACGACTAATTGCCAAGCCTAACAAGGAGAAAAGAGAGAAATAGTTTATCGGCTCGGTTGATTCCCCTTAGGAGCGGCCTTGGGAAACGAGAAAATCCCCCTAAGAGTAAAGTGGGAGATATTTATCCTGGTAATGAGCGTGCTAGTGTGGCTCTTTGCCTTTATGGGAGCACATGTCGATGACTCCGTTTTGCTTCGGGCCTTTATAATGAGCATTTTACTGCCGTTTGGCATCGGTTGGTGGGCAGTAACCCGTTGGTTGCGCAAACGAAGATCCAAATAAAGTGCGCGTATACAAATTAGGACATCACGCAACGAGGAACGACACAATGGGAAGAAAGAAAAAGGTTGAATATGACGATCCAGAGAGATCCGCTCGGTTCATAGAGACTGCCGAGCGGATTCAAGCTGATGACGCTGAAGAAAAGTTTGAAGAGGCTATGAAAAAGATAGCGAAGGCGTCGCACCCGAAACCCGCAGGACAATATCATGGCAATGCCGAGTAGGCTTCTACAAATAATTTAACGCTTTCTAGCCATGTCTTTGCCTGTTCTTTAGTATAGGTCTGTTTGGGGTGCATAACGAGAGCCCTCCCGCCCCGCACACCGCACAAAGAACTCAACGCAGCCGAATATTTATCTTTCAAGTCACCCCTTGACATTTTGTCGATTTCTCTACTAATCGCGTGCTCTATTTGATACCACTCTTCATGCTTAACATCTAATTGGGTTCCATCTTTTTTGGTAGCATTTACCTTAGTTGCGAAATCTTGGACTAAACGCTCCATTATCCGCATCAAGTGAAAAACACAGGCTGTATATCTTTCTAAACTGAAACAATTGCCAGCCTCTGCTGCATCTTCTGCCAATTCTGGAGGAAATTTTTGGATTATGTCTTGTCCAAGAAATGTGCCCTTTTGCTCGTAGTGTTTTACGTGATCTGGGCGAACCCTCAATAGAAGTTCATTCTCAAATTCGGTTATAAGCTTGTCTGGCAACTCATTGATCATATGATCTAGCATAGACAATTCGATATCGCCAGGCTTGTCTAAAAGCTCAATTAGTTCCGTGGCGCGGTCCGTAATCACTTTCAGCTTCATTTTTACTGAGGTATCACGAAGTGCTTTGAAAATAATGTGCAATGCTGGCCCTTCTGGCTTTGGCAGGTATCTTCGATCGGGCCATTTCCTTTTAAGTGCTTCAAACTCCCCAGACATATATCCAAGCGTATTACATATCTTGACAAAGTCTTCTGCATAGAATCTCAATAAGGCCAAGAGACTCACCATCGTATGCGATTGAAGCGGATTATCATCGCGCCAATCCTTGTCATTGTGCAAATTAAAAGCTAGACTCATGTTTGATATCCTTTATTTTTTCAATTTTCCTAAATTAGCTACTGTGGCTTCATGATTTTGTTCTTTGCAGAGGTGATTTATGCCCACTGCTAGTATTCAAATCAAATGGATTAGAAAAGGAAGTGGCAAAGAAGCCCACAATTGCATTCAGGGCGTTGGCGTCCTAGAAAATCCTCGAGACATTCCATGGTATTTGTCTGTTGCTCAAGTAATAGCCCAAATTGAAACTGGCAACTCTGAATTTTGGACTCTCGCTGGAGGCAAGAAAGCCAAAGTTGTAGTCGCCGAGAACCTTGGACACAAATACATTAAGACTGTAGCGGATCGGGTGCATCCGAACAATCTTCTTGAATTAGATGAGTGGCCATAATCATGTCGTAGGGTGATTTCGTGAATTCAGGATCTAGTGCCCATGCAAGAGCTTGCTTAGCTGCACAGAGTTCGGCATGTTTAGAAGTCCCTCTCACCTTGGGAAGTTCTTGCTGAATACGGAAATGCTCACGTTCTATGAAACTCATAAAATACTCCTAGTTTTGTGATGTCTAACCTGGCCCAATGAAGCGGATAGCGAAAGAGATGCGGTTCGCATCCGCCGGAAAGTCATAAAAAATGACAAACGCCTTAGCTAGCCCTAAGCGTACACTAAATAGAGCTAAGCATCATATTCTCGACCTCCACCAGAGGGTTGCCGCATTCCTCATACAAAAACCATATGCCGGAGTTGTTGAATTTGATTCTACTACTACCAAGTATCTTCATAAGCTCAAACTCACCAAGCCGTTTCCTGATGATTTTGCAACCATTGCTGCCGACGCTGCCGGAAACCTTAGAGATGTCCTTGACCAAGTCGGTTATGCTGTCGCCGTAGCCGCTGGAGCCACGGACCCCGACTATGGAGCTTTCTTCCCGTTTTGCGGTAGAGAGGCTGACTTCGAGCACGTAGCTAAAGACCGATGCAAATTTATTCCGCATGACATCCTGACGCTCTTTCGCTCGTTCAAGCCATACAAAGGCGGGAATGATCTTCTCTGGGCACTCAACAGGATATGCAACACCAAGAAGCATAAACTTATCGTGCCCATCAGTATGAATTACGGGGCGGCGTCGCGTCGTTTCTGAAAATGGATCGAACGTGCTGATTCCTTTTCCACGGTGGAATCGCAGCAAACACGAGATCATATTCGCCATTACCGATTCTGAGAAACCGACACGATACAAGCTGCAATTCGGCATGGAAGTAGCGTTCGACGAAATTGACATTGTAAAGGGCAAGCCGGTCGTTCCCGTACTTTACGATTTGAGCAGTATAGTCGATAGCATCTTGGTGGCTACCGAAGCAGAGGCGAGAAGAATTGGCCTGATCCCATGAAGACGAATCACTGATCTTCATGGGGTCCCCCGTTTATGGCGATTGGGGTTGTCAAGTATAATATCGCGTTGAAAAACGGGGAAAGCAATCTCGCGGCCTTGGAGATTGCTTCGGACACTGTCTCAAAACTCAGAATCGAAAAACCATCGTGCCACACTTCTCGTTCCCAGGCTCCGCCATGTGCCGGCCACTGGTAATCCAACTCGCCTCCCTGTATATAGTGTCGCCAACCTATCTCCGCGGCCACGATAAAAGGAGGCGCCATGACCGAGGCTCTAATACTTATTGATCTTCAGAATGATTATTTTCCCGGTGGCAGAATGGAATTGGATGGGAGTACAGAGGCGGGGCTTAAGGCCGGAAAAATACTCGCCCACTTTCGAGAAAACAAACTGCCGCTCATCCATGTGCAACACATATCGTCTCGTCCGGGCGCTACTTTCTTGGTAGCAGGAACTCCTGGGATTGAAATTCACGAAAGTGTAAAACCTGCGGAAGGCGAGTTCATCGTCCGGAAACATTTTCCAAATTCGTTTCGGAACACCTCGTTGTTGGAAGATCTTAGGGCAAAAAACATCGATAGCCTGATAATAACCGGCATGATGACGAACATGTGCGTTGATGCAACGGTGAGGGCCGCATTCGATTATGAATTTAAATCGATTGTCCTGAGCGATGCCTGTGCAAACAGGAGCCTATTATACAAGGACATCGAAATTCCTGCGGCCTACGTTCACGCGGCATTTATTGCCTCATTCACACCAATTTACGCCAAAGTGCTTACTGTTGACGAGTATCTTTCATAGCCGAACTGAATTGGCTTCATGATGAATCGAACCTCTTAAGGACGCATCTAAGGGTACAAGGGCAAGATCCCCAAAGATTGAACTGAAGAGGCTTGAAATGAAAACATCAATATATGTCATGATATTATTGGCAGCTCTGGTTATGGTACCAATCGTATCCAGTGTCGTTACGGCCCAGTCCGCGGCCAATGATCGTCAATTGTGCTTGCAGAACTGTTCATGGTTGAGACCATGGGGTAGGAATTATGGCGGTTATGCCAATTATTATAACTGTGTCTCCGGTTGCGAGAGCCAATTTTGGAGCGACTTTGACCGGAATACCGAAAATCTCGAAAAGAAGCTTCACGAACCGGATTGATCTGAAAAATGCGTAATGTGCATCAACCAAGATTAGCCGTCGTGTCGAGCGCCTTAGAAGAGAAGTCATACATTGTTGGTTACTCTGTAGGGATAAAATGAATCCCGCATCATAATAAAAATAACTCTTACTGCCTGTATTTCCGCTGGCAAAAGCAATTCAATGTTGATGTCGCAATAATAAGAAAGAGCGCCACGCTGGTGGGCGCTCTTTTTTTGGATGGGACTTACAGCCAACCTTCTGTTCCCGCTAGGATGCATCTAAAAGAGGTCATGCAGCCGAATTATGAGGAAGAATCAATCAGAGCAGCTTAATTCTTATCTCTGATTGCAATAAGTCGCTGAACCGGTACTTGGGAGGAAAATAAGATGAAGATCCAGCCGAATTGGGAATACAGCTTCAGAAACGGATTCGCTTTGGACTAGCGCTAAAAATTTTGCCTGGGGAAAGGACATTCATCACAACTATGTACCTGTCGTGCATTACCGAATCCGATCCATTGGGCACATCGATCTTGTTCTATGTAGTAACAGCCGCGAGGCCTGTCGCCGCAACCATATGCAGGGCAATCAAAACGACAGCAATAAACTTTACCCAATAGATCCGGATTAGAATCTGCCGGCATTGCTTCTTGAAAGCCCAGAAGAATACACCATGTGAGTACTACGAATATGAAAAATTTGGCCATTACGCACACCGCGACTATTTATCTGCAGTTCACCTAAAAATTTGGTGATTCAATTACAATCTGTCATAGAACAAACGTCAAACCATTTCATAGCTGAGCGCCAGTTTGGCGTAATGATCATCCTCTAAAGAAAACCGCCCGATACAGGCGGTTAAGTTTGCAGTATTATGACTCCGATGGAGCCTTGTTGCCCAACTTTAAGGTCATCTAACAGGAGCATTATCTGGTGTGTGCCGCATGCGTGGCGGTTCATCATAGGTCATCGGAACCGGTACATAAGGATATGAGAGCCACGACATCGGTGCGGTGGGTCGCCACCCGGAAAATTGATATGCTCCTGGAGGTAGATAGGGATGGCCAAACGGCACGCCGGACGGGACAATATAATGCAATGCACCATTAGGTATAATCGCGCCGCCAGGAACAACATTTAATTGCCCGGCTGCTGACGAGCATAGCAGGAAAAACAAAGCTAAGACTAAGAGTAATTTAGACATTGCTGATCTCTCCGCAGTATCCACGATTGCACGCTTGCCTCTTGCCCTCGCTCGGTTTCTCCGTGAGAGGTGAGGCAATTAATCAAATTCTCTTGGCTGGTCGAGTTTACCTCATATCTCTATCGATTTATAGGAAAAATTTCCGTACTAATTTCAAAAGCCGAGCGGCTGCATCTGGGGAGTGGCTTAGCCGCTGGATGAAACCATTTCTCGCTGTATGGAACCGTTTCAAATTTAATAGCGGGGCAAAGCGCGGTCAAATTGGGGTGGGAAATCAGCGTTGTTTTGGTAGGACTCTGTAGAGAATTCACACGGCGTTCAACATTGGCGATTGCCACTAAGAATATTGTGTTTGACGAGGCGGTAGACTGTTCGCGTTGAGCGTTATCGCCATACGCTCCTGGTCGCGGGGCATAATCGATCATTTCAAGCAGTGCCGCAGGAGTACGAGTCTGCAGCTGCACAAAGTAACATTCATGGTCTCCGTTTCTCTTTACACCACTGGATTAAGCCGATTTACGCTGGGAACCCGCGGTCGGCTGCGCTGACAACAGAGTCCTCTGTCTCCCGTTCCTCTCTGATGAATCTCTCCGCTGCCAATGCAGCAATGGTTCCATCTGCCATGGCGGTGGTGAGGTATCGGTAGTTTTTCTGAACCACGTCACCCGCGGCATAGACGCCCCTCAGGTTGGTCTCCCTGTTCGGGCCGGTCACAATGTAGCCATGGGGATCGAGGTCGACGAGGCCTGTGAAAAGCTGGGTATTCGCCTTCTGGCCGATAAAGACGAACAAGCCGTCCACATAGACCGATTCCGTTGTTTCCAAAAGTCGGTTCTCAAGGGTCACCCGGGAACCAGTCCCTTCTTTGGCCACTCCGACTACGCAGGTGGCGGTTTCTGATGTCGACACTGGCGTGGCTGCGCAGCTTGGCTTGAGTGCTCTCAGTGGCGCAGCACCGTTCCAACGCTTCCACCATGAGGATTTCCTTCACTCCCAGGGAAAGCAGATACAGCGATTCGTCGAAGCCACTGTTCCCTCCGCCGACCACGAGCACTTTCTTCCCAACATAAGCCGAGCCATCGCAGACCGAGCAGTAGTGGATGCAGTCACAGTCGGTGTCCAGGGCAACTCTGATGGGTTGGCGACCCGTCGCCAGAATAATCGCCTTGCCAGTGTAAACCACATCGCCGGTCTCGACTGACTTGGGCGATCGGGCAAGGTCCAGACGCTCGATCTCCGCGGCCTGATCCACCACCACGCCCAGGTTCTGCACCTGAGCAAGAACTCGCTCCATCAATTCCATGCCATTGATGGAGATGTGGGAGGGGAAGTTCTCCACGGTGTTGGTCCAACTCGCCAATCCTCCGCACGCCTTTTCTTCAACGATCACCGTCCTGAGATTGGCCCGGGCCCCGAAGATGGACGCGGTCATCCCTGCGATTCCTCCACCCAGGATTATCAGATCGAAATCTTTGGTCGGCTTCATAGCCCTTCTACCTCTTGACACGCGTCTTTCCCCCCGTATGTCCGTACTGACTCGCCTGAATCCCCTATACGGATCCGTGGAAATGGGTCATCTCCCTCAGGTTCATCAGGCCCACCTTCCTGCCCGCAACATTCCCGTCCTTGAGTATCAGGAGCGTAGGCACCAGGCTAACGTCGAAGGTCTTCATCGCCTCCGGGCACTCCTCGCTGTCAATACGTTTGTATTGAACTTCCGGATTAGCAGCGAAAAACTTCTCCAGCATCTTCTCCAACGCCTTGCAGTTGGGACAGAGCTTCTTGTAGAAGAGAACCACTGCATTCGCTCGATCCAGGTTCTCGTGATAATTCGCGTCAGTGATGATTGTGGTTTCGTCTGACATGGTCCTATTCCCTTTCGCGATCAACAGCCTACTCGGTGCCAAAGACTCTGCGAAATAGTCGTACCAGTTGCTCCGTGGTGAAGGGCTCGCCAGGGTGCAAGCTCCAGTGCTGTCCTCGGATTTCCAACACTGGTAATCGCTCCCAGAGCTGGTTGCGCGAAATCAAAGGAGGCTCCGGGTTGACCATAATGGTCCCCTTAAGTCCCAGTTCCTTGAGCGCTCTCAACACCGCGTTCTCGCAGGCTCGGATCCTCTCCGCATTGGTCTCCCATATGACGATCTCTTCCATGATATGTCGATTCTTGCTGAGGCGAGGGCGAGGACAGGTACTGGCTGCCCTCGCATCTAGGAGGTTCGCCTCGTGCCGCCTCTCTGACGGCTAGCTGGTGCGCAGTTCCGCCATGAATTCACGCAGAGTCTGGTACAATTCCGCGGCCTTCTTCGGGTCTTTATTGGCGATGTTATTTAACTGGAACGGGTCGGCCTTGCGGTCGAAAAGCACGTCCTTCTCCGGCACTTCGGCAACGCTCCCCGGCGTACAGGTCCACTGGTCCTCTCCATCCAAGGTGGCAGCCCGTCTGAGGCGCTCTTCAGCCGCTGATCTCAACATATTGGCGGTAATGTTATCGCCTTTGACAGTGGCGGCAAGGTGGGCCGCGTGTTCTGCCATGCCCACCCCATATATCTGGTGAAGGCTTTCACTCATCTTGCGCTCATCCGGGCGGGTCCAGTGGATGAACGAGAAATCATCAGTGATGATCGACGCCGAGTAGCGATGATACCCGGCAATGGCAAAATCGCGAACTTTATCGACCTCGCCTTTGGCCAGAGGCAACAGGCTCTTGCCCTGGTGAAGCGGATGAACCCCTATACCGAGCCAGTCGGTCACCGTGGGGGCCACATCGCAAGACTGAGTGAACCCCTTGACTCGCTTTCCTGCAGGTAGACCAGGCCCTCTCATGATCATCGGAGCGTGCGCAAGTTCTTCGTACGGCCAGGGGCGACATTTGCGCATGATGCCGTGGCCGTGCTCACCGTTCCCCATGGGTTCGCCGTGGTCGGAAAGCAACAGGAGGAGGGTATTGTCCTCCAATCCCATGGCCCGGACCTGATCCAACAGGTACCCCACCCATCTGTCGCACATCGTCACCTTCTCGGCATAGAGCATCCTGATATGGTGCAGCTGTGGCTCTGTGTAGATGCCTTCTACCACACCAAGTATCGGTAGAAACATATCCTTGCCCTTATAGTCTGGATTGTAGGGACACTTTAGATCGGGATCATAGACCGAAGGAGGATCCCAGGGCTCGTGCGGATCAAAGCTGTCCACCCAGAGGAAGAATTGCTTGTTGCGGTCCACCTCTTTCAGATACTGGACGGCTTTCTTCATGACTCTCGGCACGTTTTGGTCTTCCTCGCTCTTCCAGTACCGTCGGTGCTTGAGGTAGGATTCCATTTCGTACAGCAGAGGCTCGATGACTCGCTCGCCCATCACCCTGTCCGCGGCATCTAGGACGTTCTGATCGATAAAGTCCATGACGTTATGGTGGATCAGCGGATCCTGGCTATAATATGCCTCGTCGGCCTCGTGACCGTGAATGAAATGGACCTTGTCGAACCCACGGGTGTACCCGAACTTTGGCAAACGCATCATCGGGCAGTCAAAAATCAAAGCCGTGTCGATGGGCTGCCCCCAGCACAAATCTGCGATCGTGGTGTCGTCCATGTTCAGGGCCGACCATCCTTTGGAGTGAAGGAAGTACCCACCGGTGAGCATCGAACGCCTGCAGGGGACAGTGGGCAGACCTTCGATGTAATTGTTCTCGAAAAGCACCCCCTCTTGGGCTAGACGGTCCAAGTTCGGAGTCTTGATCCATGTGTTTCCATAACAGCCCAAATAGTTGAACTGAAGGCTGTCCAACATCACGACTATAACGTTCTGCTTCATTTCCTTTCCTTTTGTCGACTACGTGATGTGAGCTCGATCTTCTCGTGCTCCTTGTATTGATTCATCTCCGAGGAATTAATCCTCCGCTTGGACCTCTAGTTTTTCTGCTTTAGACATGTCCCGAGCGTAAAACGCAGAGGCAACGAAAAAGGACGCCGCTGTAAGTATGGGCACAAAAGAGCAGACAATCATCGCTGTCTCGATTCCATACCGGTCTGAAATGGCTCCCGCAACGATCGGCCCCAAAGCGAAGCCCAGTACGTTTTGAATCAAAGTCATGACCGAGACGACTGTGGACCGCAGGCCGGGATGGACGAGCTCCGCCAGGGACGAATAGACCGGTCCCGCATAAGCTGTTAAAACCAAACCCGACATAATGAGAAGCATTATTTGAGTCGATCCTCTGGCCAGACCAAAGATGGATGCGAAGCACAAAAAGCAGAGACATTCCAGAATAGCCGCCGCAAGTAATCGACCGTTAATGTGCCCCTGGCTTACCAGCTTGTCCGCCAAAAAACCTCCCAGATAATTCCCAACTATGGCGCCAACCAGAAGTAGCCCCGCTTTGGTTCCCGCATCGGCGACCGGCAGTTGATGTACGCGGTGGAAGAAAGAAGGGGTCCAATTCATTATGACACCACTATAGAAGGTACCCAAAAAAGATCCTAAGTAAGTTGCTACCAGCGATGGAGTGGCAAGAAGGAGCTTCACCATTTCAGTCTTGGTCATAGCCCGTCTTACATTTGAGTCCTTATTCTGGGGGTCTGACATAGTCAGTTCTACTGTCTTATAGTCGCGAATGAAAAAGAACAGGACAGCAAAAATGAGGCCGGGAACGGCCACAACCCCAAAGGCGTGGCGCCATCCATAGGTAGCTGCGATCCAACCACCCAACATCACGCCAAACGCAGAGCCCAGGGGACTCGCCCCTATAAACAACCCTGTCAGTCTGCTGCGGAGCCGTTTTGGGAAAAAGGCTGATATTAGGGAATTACCTACTGGGACATATCCTGCCTCACCCGCGCCGATCACAAACCGTGCAGCGAGCAGTTGCCTGAAATTGGTAGTAAAAGCGCAAACGAGGGTGGCCAGACTCCACACTATCGACATCAACCCAACCGTTTTTTTCCGACTCCACCGGTCGGCAAGCAGGCCCACCGGGATAGCAAAAGCGGTGATCGACCAGTTAACGGCCGCTACCAGGACGCCGCATTGGGTATCACTGATACCCCACTCCGTTTTGAAATACGGAAAAAGGGACGCAATGACCTGACGGTCAATAAAATCAAAAAGCATCAACATGAACACCAAAAAGAAGACGTACCAGGCATAACCTTTGCTTACCAGGTAGTCATTGGCAGAAGACCGCACCCCATCAGAGATCTCTCCTGGGGCAACCAAAGGATCAACAACAATCGCCTTTTTCATGGAGAATGATCCTCTCTTTCGATGTTTTCTCAATACGATGTCTGAGCATGATCCATGCCAAGGACCGCAGAGCCATATGCTACTGTATAACTTTGTAATATAAGGGGATAAATCCGCTGACCTGAAGACGTGCGGGCAGAGTGGAGGCGATACAGAATTGCTGATATTTGAGCCAGGGCTTATATTTCAGTATATCGCGAGACCCTACGGATGCCTAGCTTCCTCATACGCGATTGGAGGGTCTTGGGGTGGATGTCAAGAATGGCGGCAGCGCCCTTGTGGCCGCTGACCCGCCACCGCGTCTGCTGGAGGACATCCATGATATGTCGTCGTTCTATCTCTTGCAATGTCAGCGGAGACACATCTTCAGAAACGGGTGACTCGGGGACCTTGATTCTTAGGACCACGGTTTGGGCCAGGATGACCGATCGTTCCACAACGTTCCGCAGTTCTCTCACGTTTCCCGGCCACGAGTAACCCTCCAGGGATTTTAAGTCCTTGAGTGAAATGCTCTCGAGTTTCTTGCCGAAACGTCGTGAAAACTCGGACGCATAAGCCTCAACCAGGAGGGGGATATCTTCCATGCGGTTACGAAGCGGAGGCACCAGGATGGGAAAAACGTTCAAGCGGTAGTATAGGTCTTCCCGAAACGTGCCGTTCTTCACGGATTTGGCCAAGTCACGGTTGGTGGCTGCCACGACCCGGACATTAACCTCGATGGTCCTGTGGCTGCCCAACCTTTCGAACCGGCCGTCCTCCAGGACACGAAGGAGTTTGGCCTGAACATTCAGAGGCAGATCGCCGATTTCATCGAGAAAAATAGTAGAATTGTCTGCTACCTCGAAGCGACCCAACTGTTTCGAAACGGCTCCGGTGAAAGCCCCCTGTTCGTGTCCGAACAGTTCGTTTTCAATGATCGAAGGGGGCAATCCGGCGCAATTGACGCAAACCAGCTTGCGGTCCTTCCGGGGACTGTATTCGTGAATGGCCCAGGCCGCCAGATCCTTGCCTGTCCCGGTCTCACCCAGAATGAGGACGGTGGAATCCGTCCGGGCAACTTGGTTGATTTGTTGCAACATCTTACGAATGCTCTCGCTTTTGCCGATGATCCGGTCAAGACCCTGAAGAGTCCGAATCTCTTTTTGGAGTAAGAGGTTCTCGACCTCGACTTGTTCTTTGAGCTTCCGAATCTCATTCAGGGCCTGTTTTAGTTTGAGTTCATCGTTCCGTCTTCGCAGGGCATTTGAAAAAATGGTACACACCAGAAGCAGTCGGTTGACCATGTCCTCAGGGAAGGATCGTTCAACCCGGAAGGACCCGAAAGCTACGTGACCCTCGAAGGTTCCACCGGCGAGTAACGGAAGCACGACGATGGACTTGATATTGTTCAGTTTCATGAATCTCTTATCTTGTTCGGCCTCAGCCGGGAGATCGGCCGGTCTGACCACCATGACCGGCCTTTTCTTTTGGGTCAAGAAATTGTAAATCCATGAAAGGTCATTTATGTGATATTCCACACGTCTATCGTAGCCCGGCCTCGCCCAACAGTGGGTCCCCTCAAAAAAACCGCTATCATTAGGCTCCTGCAAGAGGGTTGCTCGGTCGAACCCCAGAAATTCAACAAGTTGGTGGAGGGCGGATTCGATATGATCATCAACCTCTTTGGCGGGCAGATTAACGAAAGTCGCAGCCATATCGGCTATGATGGCTTCAAATCTAAGGCGGTCAAATTGGTCTTTCTTCATTTCGTTATCCGGAGGTTTGATTCTGCGATGCGGCGGGCCTCTGCGATCCGACCTGCTGACTGTCCGGCGGAGCCGAACCCTCCAGCACTCATTGAGTGCCAAATGAACACATCACAGCGGGCCAAAGACAGCAAAGAGCTTGCTTTTGGCCAGCCGGTTCTCTGAGGCTCGTGGGGGAATCTTTAGAAATAGACCAAAGAAGATTCGTTCCCTGCCGCTGGTGCTTCTATCCCCATTTCGAGGAAATCACTGCCGGTTGTCCCGGGCGTGTTGCTCCCCAGCAGAGACCGATCCCGTTTCACCGACGGTCCTCTTTTCACCTATTTCCCCGCTCTCTGTCAAGGAGCCTGTTGATCAAAAATGAGCTTAGCAGTGGTTCGATATTGGACTCCGTGAGTAGGCCGGATAGCCGCATTACCACCAGAAGCAATACTTGATATTACTTAGTTACAGCGGTCGGCTCCATTATGGCAATTTGGAAGCCCAGAACCAAATAGAGCCACCTAGATGTAGCTCTAAGTGGCTTCATTTACTGGCTGTTTCTTGGTACGCCCGGCAGGGCTCGAACCTGCGACCTACGGATTCGAAGTCCGGCGCAGCTCTATCGAGACGATTCTGCAGATGAGTATTTTCAGAAGTTAACCGAAATTATGATGTGAACCTGCCACTTCCGGGTCTTGTGGACGATGCGGTTCGGGAATTTTTTCTTGAAATTCTTTCCGCCGGAAAAGTTGGTCCCTGCTCGTAGCTCCCGATCTGCATTACGGAGCTTCTGAACCGGTCTTTACATGTTCCATATATGAGAATTTATCTATCGATTACGGAACATTTCTGCTTGACTACTACGGTTTTGTATAGCAACGTTTTGTTCTAAAATACGGAACAAAAAAACAAGGAGTTCAGACATCAGAGCGACAAGGGATAACTCGAAAACCCCAATCAATTCCCAAGACTAGCTACCAGGTGACATCGTTGGAAAAGGCATTGTCCGTCTTGGACTTATTGATCGAACAAGACCGCTTTATGAAGTCTTCAACGGGGACGCCTGGCAGTTAAGTCCTATGCCCGACAAGGTGGCGTGGATACTTACTTATAATATCAAGGCCGGTTCAAGAAAGACCATCAGCACTTTTAAAAGCTGGTGAAGATGACTGGCAAAGGTTGCTAAATGGATGCCTGCCCTCAAAAGACGGCTAAATCACTCAAGCGGAAAGGGTAAAAGGAGATACTCTATTCCCATGCCGATGGCCTGGCAACATTGAGGAAAGCCGAGGAAACTCAAGCCGGAAGTGTATATGTTCGGCGAGCGGATTGAAAATATGGTGGGCGATCTGACCATCCAGACTTCCATGAAGCCAACCGGAGCTTACAACCTAAATCAACGGAAATTCTCATCAAACAAAAGTGAAAGGAGAAAACATGAAAAACCTACAACGCACTTTAGCGACAACTCTCTTGTCCATCATGGTCCTGGCAGTAGTCTGCAGCGGCATTGCGACTGCTGAAGAGATTCGGATAGGATTTACACCCTGCGTCACCGGTACACACGCGGCGGGGGGAGCTCTCTCAATCAAGTCTATCAAACTGGCCCTCGATGAGATCAATGCGGCCGGTGGAGTGAACGGGGAGAAGATTGACCTCCGCATCATTGATAGCCAGTCCTCCAACCCCGGTGCTCTGGCGTCCCTCCAGAGGGCCGTGGAGCAGGAGAAGGTCCTGGCCATGATTGGCTGCCTCTACAGCACCCAGGTCTTAGCCACAGCGGATGCCATCAAGAACTACGGCATCCCCACTTTTATAGGCGCCACTAATGTCAACCTCACCAAGCAGGGAAACCCATGGCTGTTCCGTGTGCGGCCCGATGACTCAATCGCCGCCGGCGCCATGGTAAAGTACATCAAGGATGACACCAAGTTCACCAAAGTCGGACTCCTGCACGATTCGGATGCCTTTGGCACCGGCGGTGCCGATTTGGTGGAAAAGGCAGCCAAGGAGGCGGGACTGACCGTGGTCAAGCGGGAGAAGTTTGGGACCGGGGATAAGGATTTCACACCACTCGTGCTCTCGATGAAGAATGCCGGAGCGCAGATCCTGGTCTTCTACGGCCATCAGGAAGCCACGGCGTTGTTCCAGCGCCAAATGCGCCAGCTCGGCTCTCCTTTCAAGTTTCTCGGTTCGCCCAGCAGCGCATCGAAAGACAGCCTGAACCTTGCTAAGGAGGCCTCCGAGGGAATTTGGGCAGTAGTCGATTTCGTGCCCAACCAGACCGAGGAGAACAAGCGGTTCGCCCAAGCCTACCAGAAGGAGCACAATGCCGTCTACGACAGCCTCAGCGTGTGGACTTATGACGCTCTGAAAATTCTGGTCGCTGCCATCAAGAAGGGTGGTAAGGATCGTGCCAAGATACGGGAAGCCATCCTGGCTACCCAAGGATATAAAGGTGTCCAGGGCACTTATTCCTTTACCCCGAACGGAGACGGTCTGAGCGAGGCGAGCATTGTTGAGATCGAGAAGGGCCAGCCGAAACTCCTCAAGATCGTTAACGTTGGTGCCAAATAATCGGATTGGGGCAAGAACCAACAGAATAGACGCCTGGGCCCCGACCTTATTCCATGCCGGGACCGGATGCCTCTAAGGAGGGATTCTGAATGGATTGGTCTACAAATCTTCAAATGGTAACCGCAGGTCTGGCTATGGGTTCCATTTACGCCCTTGTGGCACTGGGGTTCGTCCTGATCTTCAACGCGGTAAACGTCGTCAATTTCGCCCAGGGGGAGTTCGCGATGGTCCCGGCCTTCGTAGCCGTGTGGCTGATGGGCAGCATGAATATCCACTACGGCCTGACCTGCGTGATCACCGTAATCTTCATGGGCATCTTCGGCATCGTCTTTCAGCGTATCGCATACTATCCCTTGCGCGACCGGAGTTTCCTGCCTGTTGTGATCAGCACCATCGGCGTGGGCATTTTTCTCAAGAACGGGGCGCAGATTATCTTCGGTGCTGAACCCTTTTCCATGCCGCGGCCGACCTCCGCAACATCTCTGGACCTCCTTGGAGTGTTTGTGGACCCCCAGGTACATCGTGATCATTCTGTGCACCCTAGTCCTGCTCGGGCTCCAGCACTTCTTCTTCGAAAAGACCATGCTGGGCAAAAAGATGCTGGCCACGGCGCAGGACAAGCAGATGGCGCGGCTACTGGGAATCCGGGTGGCGAGGATGATCGCCATCACCTTCGCTTATAGCTCGATCCTCGGAGCGGCCGCGGGTATTCTGGTGGGGCCCATCTTTTTTGTGACCAAGGAGATGGGTGCGATGATTGGGCTCAAAGCGTTCTGTTCGGCCATTTTGGGGGGATTCGGGAGTGTCCCCGGCGCGATCCTGGGGGGATTCTTTCTGGGCGTGATTGAGGTATTCGCCTCATACTACATCTCCAGCGCCTACCGCGATGCCTTCGCCTTCATCATTCTGATCCTTGTTCTCCTTGTGCGTCCGCAGGGGTTCTTCGGCGAGAAGATCGCCGAGAAGGCATAGGAGGGTGCACCGATGAACACACGCATAAAAAGACTGTTCGTTCCGGCCGTTCTGGTCGTTGCTGTTCTAATCCTTCCCCGGTTGGTGACGAGCAACTATTGGATGGACCTGGTCAATCTGTCTATCAGTCTCTCGGTGGCCTGCCTTGGGTTGAACATCGTCCTGGGATACGCGGGTCAACTGTCGCTGGCTCAGGCGGCGTTCTGGGGGGTGGGGGCCTACAGTACGGCCATTCTCACCACCCAGTTCGGCCTGCCCGTATGGGCGGGTATGTTCGCTGCCTTTTTCGTGGCGGCCTTCTTCGGGGTCCTGCTGGGGATTCCCACGCTAAAGCTGTCCGGCCACTATCTGGCGATGGCGACGATCGGGTTCGGGATCATCCTCCAGCTCATCCTGGTCAATGCGATCTGGCTGACCAATGGCTCCGACGGCATCACCACGATTCCCTCGCCGTGGATCGGCTCCTTTGAGCTGAAGGCCTCAGGCGATTTTTACTACGTCGCTGCCGTATCCCTCATTCTTTTCACTTGGGCTGCCATCAATCTCAAAGACTCTCGCGTGGGCCGCGCCTTCCTGGCGATCCGGGAGAACGAGATGGCGGCCGGAACCACGGGGGTGGACACGACCTACTACAAGATCATGGCCTTCGCACTATCGGCGGGCTACGCCGGCTTCGGGGGCTGGCTGTTCGCCCATAGTTGCTCGCACTACATCAGTCCGGACACCTTTTCTTTCGATCAGTCGGTGATCCTGCTGGTGATGGCCGTGCTGGGAGGGAACGGCTCAGCCATTGGCTCCATTGTGGGAGCCACGCTGCTGACGATGTTGCCGGAGGTGCTGCGATTCTTGAAGGAATCCTACATGATGTTTTACGCCGCCGGTATCGTGGTCATCATGATCTTCATGCCCAGCGGCATCGCTGGCCTGGTGATGAGCATGCCCGTCGGCCTGCGGTTGCGGGCCTGGTGGAATGCCGATTCGACGGCGGCCCGGCAGATTGCGGCAGCCGCCTCCACCCTGAAGAGCCCGGATGCAGCGCTTCCTGACACATTTTCTATCTGTTCCGGATCGGACCAGGTGCTGCTCACAGTCAAAGGGCTGGCCAAGCACTTTGGCGGCCTGAAGGCAGTAGACGGAGTGGATATGGAGGTCCGGCGGGGTGAGATCCAGGCACTCATCGGGCCTAATGGTTCCGGCAAAACGACGATCCTGAACATGCTCAGCGGACTCTACATTCCTACCGCCGGGGAGATCACCCTGGAAGGGACGAGCATTACCGGGCAAAAAAACCACATCATTACTGCCCATGGGGTGGCAAGGACATTCCAGAATATTCGCCTGTTCGGCGAACTCAGCGTCCTGGAAAATGTGCTCATCGGTCAACACAGCCGGTCAAAAGCCAGCCTGGCTGCCAGCGTATTTCGGCCGGCCTCCCAGCGAGCGGAAGAAGCTGCCATGCGGATGAAGGCGATGGAGGTGCTGGAGTTCGTCGGCTTGCGCGGGACAGAGTTTTCCCAGGCGAACAGCCTGCCGTATGGCAGGCAGCGGATGCTGGAGTTGGCACGGGCCCTTGTCTCCGATCCGAAGTTGCTCTTGCTGGACGAGCCTGCGGCTGGATTGAACGCTACTGAGACTGAAGCGCTCGTGGAACTCCTTTTTCAGATCTGCGACAGGGGCATCACCATTTTACTGGTCGAACACGACATGAGCCTGGTGATGAATGTGTCCGACCATATCACTGTCTTGAACTTCGGCAAAAAGATCGCCGAGGGCTCCGTCGAGGAAGTCGAACATGATCAGGAAGTGATTGACGCTTATCTGGGCCGGGAGGTGAGCAATGCTTAAGCTCGAAGGAGTCGAGACATGGTACGGGGCCATTCAGGCAATCAAGGGCATTTCGTTGGACGTTAATCAGGGCGAGATCGTGGCCCTGCTCGGAGCGAACGGTGCCGGTAAGAGCACTACCATCAATACCATCACCGGCCTCTTAAAGGCTACTAAGGGCCGGATCGAGTTCATGGGGCAGGACATCACGGGAATGGAAGCCGAGGACATTGCGGAGATCGGGATCGCTTGTGTGCCGGAGGGACGACACATCTTCCCCGGCCTCACCGTCATGGACAACCTGATGCTGGGCACTATCCCGAGGAAACGCGCGTCTCCACAGTGATATCCAGAAAGACCTCGAACGTTGCTTCGAAATCTTTCCCTCAGCTTCTGAAGTTCAAAGAGAGCTTGGGTTGGCAGTTGTCCGGCGGCCAGCAGCAGATGGTGGCAATTGGGCGCGCTCTGATGTCTGGGGCCAAGCTTCTCCTCATGGACGAACCCTCGTTAGGCCTGGCGCCGGTCTTGGTGCAGGAAGTGTTCAGGGTCATCAAGGACATCAACAAAACGGGCACTACCATCCTATTAGTGGAGCAGAATGCACGGATGGCGCTTCTGATCGCAAACCGGGGCTTCGTGTTGGAGACGGGCAGGGTGATGCTGGCCGATACTGCGGCTAATTTACTGGCGAACGAAGAAATGAAGGCGCACTACCTCGGCGCCCACGCCCATGTCAAGGAGGCGCGCCGGCGCCGCCGCAGCCGGCCGGAAAAGAGGTGAAAACTCTGTCGGAAGATCCGCTTCTCCCAGTGGCGGAGCTGACATGGAGCCTAATCGGCAAAAAGAGCTGTACAAACAGGGTCTGGCAACACTCCATGCTTCCGGACGCCGAAGCAGCGGAGAAGGTGCTAAGTGACCTTTAAGATATTGTCCCTTGCACATGGCTGTTTGATCTGCCCTATGATGCGGAGGGGAATCTGCCCAAACTCAAAGACTTTCTTTAAATACCTCCGTGAGACTTGATTTTGAGAAGGCGGCATGAGAGCCCGAAAAAATTCCACAGCCCACAGGCCGAGTGTCAATTCAATAACGGAAAGGATCCCGCCATGTTGGGACAAGAAGTGTTGCAGAAATTCGTCTCTATTCTAAGTCCGGAGCGCTGTAGGACCTCGAATGAAGATCTCTTAACATACGGGTACGACGCAACTATACACGAGTACCTTCCGGACGCTGTCCTCTTCCCTAAGACCACGGGCGAGGTCTCCGATATCATGAAAGTGGCTTGGGCCAATAACGTCTTTGTCACTCCCAGAGGAGCGGGATCGGGTTTGTGTGCGGGAGCCCTGGCCAAACAGGGTGGGGTCGTAATTTGCTTTACCATGATGAACCGCATCATAGAGATCAACGCGGCAAACCGCTACGCCGTCGTAGAGCCTGGAGTCGTCATTGCCGACCTTCAGAAGGCCGCTGACAGCGTCGATCTTTTCTATCCGCCTGACCCCGGCAGCGCAGCGGTGGCATGTATGGGAGGTGCCGTAGCCATGAATGCCGGGGGAATGCGGTGCGTCAAGTACGGGGTTACCCGAGACTATCTTCTGGGTCTGGAGATTGTCCTGCCGACCGGCGAGGTGATGGTGACCGGTTCGGTTACTGCCAAAGATGTCACAGGGTACGACTTGACCCGCTTGATCTGCGGCTCGGAAGGCACGTTGGCGCTGGTAACCCGAATAATTGTCCGTCTCATTCCCAAACCTCAAACCAAACGGACCCTACTAGCTGTTTACAATAGCATCGATGATGCGGGAACGACGGTATCCAGGATCATTGCGTCGGGGTTCGTTCCAGCCGCCCTTGAACTCATGGATAAGACGATTATCAAGGCTGTGGAAGCGTTTGCCCACTTAGGTCTTCCTTTGGATGCCGAGGCGATCTTGCTGATGGATGCGGACGGAGATACGGAGGTAGTCGAAAGACAGGCCGGGCTGCTGGCCGATATCTGCAAGAGCCAGGGGGCTAGGGAAGTGCGAGTATCGTCGTCCGAGAGCGAAAACGAACAGCTCTGGGTTGCCCGTCGCTCACAATTCGGAGCTATTGCCAGGCTGCGCCCGACGTGTGTGCCGGAGGATGTCACAGTGCCCGTGAGTGACCTCACCTCGACCATCAAGCAGGTGCTCGAGATCTGCGAGCGCAACCGCGTTCAGGTTGCGGTTGTGGCCCATGCGGGTGACGGTAATCTGCATCCTCAGATACTTTGCGACCAGCGGGACAAGGATGAAATGGCTCGTGTGGAAAAAGCCGTCGATGAAATTGTGGATTATGCATTATCGGTTGGAGGAACCCTTTCCGGCGAGCATGGAATCGGTATCACCAAATCCAAGTATTTGCCTAAACAGTTGAGTGAAACCAGTCTGAAGATGATGCGTGCAATCAAAACAACCTTCGACCAGCGCGGAATCCTGAACCCGGGCAGTTTTCTGGAGCACCACGCATCATGATTGCTGAGCAATTGAAGGAAGAAGTGAACGGCTCTGGCTGACTATGAAAGCTCAATGGTCTTCAGGTTTTTCTGCAATGGATTATTGCATTAGCTCCGTTGAAATGGGATGAGAAATGACTTTCAGAAAGAGGACTGTCAGGGGGAACCCACCGAAACGCGGGGTTGCAAAGGGTGCTTCGCGCACGGCGACCAATGCCTTTGTGCAGGCATTGGTCGCCGTGCGCGAAGCACCATAAAAAGCGGGTTCCCGAAATTTTCCCTCTTCCATCCAGTTCCCGGGCACTGCGAAGCAAAAGAGATATTCCATTCTCAAAAAGAAAACCGCCCAACACAGCGGTTAACCAGGAAGCACATTGGTACGCCCGGCAGGGCTCGAACCTGCGACCTACGGATTCGAAGTCCGGCGCTCTATCCAACTGAGCTACGGGCGCAGAAACTTGAAACCGATGTAGTTTTGACTACTTGCCCTATCCTATCACATGGCGTCTGTTTTTTCAAGATGACCAATGCGGGACTTTCGCGGGACTCCTCACCACAGACCTTGTTAGAACTGGCAATTAGCTGCTCCAATTACGCTTGAGAGTAGTGAGTGGTAATTCGCCCCGATTTGTGTCCTAGGAGGTCTTGGCGATCTTCAAAGGAAACTCCGGCAGATCTGAAGCGACGGCCGTAAGTATGTCTAAGGTCATGCACTCTAACTCCTTCCAAGCCAGCTTTTTCGCTAGCCTGTCTCCAGGCTCTGTTGTACATTCTGGTTAAGCGGTTTCCTCTGTAAGTGAAGACGTACACTGGGTGAATGCCACGCATTTCTTCAATGACGGCCTGTGCGATTCTATTGAAGACTACTGAACGGTTGTCCTGATTTTTCACACGTTGCCGAGGAATGATGAACACACTGGTCTCGAGTTATTGAATTTGTACCTCCCACTCCCAGCGAAGGCTGCAAACCTCCTGATCCCGGCAGCCGGTGTTCACCTTGAACAGAGCCACCTTAGCCCACATTACAGAAAATATTTCCTGTCCGGCCTCAGATTGCCTACCCCCGTCTCTCCGGTGATTCCCGATTCTGCTCTATTCAAGAAATGGAAGGAATTGGATAAGTCTTCGTAGGTCTTCCAGACACTTTTCGGAGATCCTGGTTATCTCAAAACTTGCAATCCATTCTCCGGTGTCTCTTTCTTTTTCTGCCAATTGGCATCGAGCCTCAAAGATGATCGGATCAGCCTCGATGAAATCCCCAGCGGGTATGAAGAAGGTCTTGGTGTCACCAATCCCGACTGCCATGCCTGCTACGGCAATCGCCTTTTCAGTGACGTTCGTCAGTATCCCGCTGATTTCAGGACGGTTAACCTCGTAGATATATACCGCCATAGCCAGATGGTCTCGGGGCAGTTCGCGCATGTTCTCGGGGTGAACCGACGAAGATCTGCCATAAAGTTCTTCTGTGTCTATGACCTTCGTGTCTGTCAAGGTTTGTAATGCGAAACCTAACTCTTCGGAAGACAAACCGTATTTTTGCATCAGCTCACAATCGGTCATCCCCGAGCGGATGTCCTTGACCAGATCCGTGCCGTTGATTTGTTGGGCGGTGGTTGAGTCGTGATAAGCCGCTCTCCGCTCTTCAATCTCTTCCAGGGTTATCGCCTTGACCTCAAGAAGTTTCAATACTAGTGTCCTGTCCCAGAAATAGCTAGGCTAATCGGTGGATGTATGGTATGAAGCTGGCAACCCATTCGGAGGTGACGGAGTGCCGGCATCAATCTCAGTGTTTCTCAGTGATCAGGACCGAGAGAAGTTGGAAGGGCTTCTTCGGTCGGGCAAGACCGAACAGCGGCTTGTCAAGCGTATCGGCGTAGTGTTGACGTTTGCACAAGGTCTTAGTGTGAAAAGAGTTGCTGCACAATGCGGGTGCACTATGGAGACTGCCAGATTGTGGCGAGACCGCTGGATTCACGATGGGCTGCATGGACTCTCGGATGCTCCAGGTAGGGGCCGCAAGCCCGAGTATATTGGAGACGAGGAGGCCAAGATCATAGCGGCGACGTTGGAACCGCCGGAGGACGAAACCCACTGGAGCGCCAGGAGGCTCGCCAAGAAGGTTAAGGCCAGTAAATCGACCGTCCAACGAATCTGGAATCGGAATCGACTTCAACCTCATCTGCAGAAGACCTTCAAGTACCAGCAACGATGCTCAGCTGGTTGAGAAGGTAGTAGATGTGGTCGGACTTTACCTGAATCCACCTGAGAAAGCTCTGGTCTTGTCTATTGATGAGAAGAGCCAGATACAAGCACTCAACAGAACGCAACCTCTTCTTCCCTTGAAGTTTGGCCATCCGGAGTGCCGCACTCACGATTATGAACGAAACGGAACAACTACGCTCTTTGCCGCACTGAACGTTGCTACGGGAGAGGTAGTGGGGAAATGCAAGAAGGCACACAGGCACCAAGACTTCCTCGATTTTCTCAGAATCATCGACGAGACGTATCCTGAAGGGGAGATCCATTTGATATTAGATAACTACGCCACACACAAACAACCGACGGTGAAGCGTTGGTTTGCCCGTCGGCCCAGATATGTGCTTCATTTTACCCCGACGTCCGCCTCTTGGATGAACCAGATAGAGACTTGGTTTTCCATCCTCACGAGACGAGCAGTTCGACGCGGGAGCTTCAAGGGTGTGACACCTTTGAGGAAGGCCATTCATGCTTTCATCGACCAATGGAATGAAGAAGCACTTCCCTTCAAATGGGTCAAGACACCGAACCAGATTCTGGCGAAAGCTGTGCGTGCTTAATTATGGGACAGAGCACTAGGTTTTGAAGCCCTTTGCTAGACAGCCCATATTTTTCCATCAACTGGGAGTCGGTCATACCTGCGCGGATGTCCGTGACGGCATCTCCGGCTTCGACTCTGATCCTCTGTGCCATTGTTTTCATTCGGATTATGACACGGGCACTATATCAGTCCCATGTCAGACATGGTTTGCCATTATAGAGACGAAGCAAGCGGCGTGTTCCGTGAAGCGTGTCAACCCAAGTTGACAAAGTAATCCAAATCCGCGTTGAGTCCAACTGCTCTGGCAAATCGTGTCCAAGCGTCCCAAGTTCCTGACTTCATCACCGTTGACAAGACCAGTCAGGGACTCTGGCATGGTTTCTTGAATCCTTTAAGAATATCCCATTTGATCTTCAGTACTTCGGGACGCGTCAGGCTGTAATTAAATCTGTAAAGAGATCCGTCCCACGAGCCGTACACGGGATTCGGCAACAAAAACCATTTCGTCCCCCACCTATCAGAGTTTTGCTCAGCAATCTCAATTCGCTGCTTGGGGGATTGATTTGCCGCAGAAACGAAGTCAGCCAAATCATCTCCGAGCAACAGCAGAATACGATAAGACGAGGGGCGTGAAAACCTTGGCGTCAAATTGGCGTCGCTTTTGGCGCCATAATACATACCCAAAGTGCCTAATAGTGACCGATTGTGTTTAATTTCTTCAAGGAAGTCCTGGCATAGCCGCTTGTATTGGTTTGAGAAACGTGCCTTCACACGGCAGGGAATCCATTCTGCTGCTAAGGCTGATAGCTCGTCAGGGATCATTTTAGGTCATATGGGCGTGCACAGCCAAGACACCCTATACTACAGCGTGCGCTAGAAAGCTCCAGCGAACACGGATATATTTTGTTACCCACAGGACACCAAGCAATAGAATGAGTTAAATTGCTATTTGCTGGGATCTTCCGAATCAGCACGTGCCTGCGACCGGTTCGTCGATGTCTTGGCCACTTCCAGCGGCTGACCAGAGTTGACTACTTCCTTGCCCTCGACCACAACCCTGTCACCCGGAGTGAGTCCATCCAATACCGCAGCGTAATGCCTGTCGGTTTCGCCTATTCTTATTCGTGTTATTTCAGCTTGTTCGCGCTTATTTACAAGCACGACAGCGTTCATCTCATTAGTGTGGACTTGTTCTAATAAGGATCTATCGGTATCCTCACAACATCAGGAATGGTTTTGACCACCACCTCCGCTCGGGCGTACATACCTTCGAAAAGCTGCATGTCTTCGTTGTCGATATAAATGCGTGCTTCAAAAAGCCGATTCTGATTTGTGACAGGCTGGATATAGCCAATATTGCCTTTGAATGTTTTTTGAGGAAATGAGTCCACCTTAACTTCCGCTTCTACGCCACGTCCTTCCTGGATTACTTTTGTTATATTCAGCTTCGCAACGTCCTTGTCGCTGAGAAAAGTCTGCACGTAGATTGTCTTGTAATCACTGATTTGGAAAAGTTTTCCGCCCATTGATATCCAGTCGCCTTTTTCCACGAAACGGTTCGAAAGTACTCCCGTTATGGGCGCAGTCACAATCGTGTGCTTCAGGTCTTCTTTTGCTTTGGCAAGGGCCCCCTTGTCCGCTTCCACTTGACCGATAGAATTCTGATAAGCCGATAATTTCTGATCGTACGTGGATTGGCTTATTGCTCCACTCTTAAACAGTGGCTCATTCTTTTCCCACTCAGCCTTGTTGTAAACCAGCGTGGCTTCATCCTTCTGCAGATTTCCACTGGCTTGATCGGCCGCGGCCCGGATCATGGAATCGTCGAACGTCAATAGAGTCTGCCCCTGTTTCAACGGTTGACCGTCACGTACATCTATCGATAGGATTTGGGCTGATACTTCCGATGAGACTGTCGTGTTTGCGATAAAACGCAGGTTACCTGACATCTCGAGGGTTTGTTTCAGCTCTCCTTCATCAGCCGTGACAACTCCGACCTTTATGGGCGGCGGCGGCAAGGCCTCTCGCTTCGAACCGCAACCAACGAGTAGTAACAGCAAGGAAAACAGTATTATGAACCGTCGCATGATCATGGAAGATTCCTCTATCTGGTCAAGCTCATTGGATCAAGAATTCCGTGGAACCGCCGATTCCGGCCCATCAATGAGATGTTCTCAGTCTGATCCAACTTTCTCTTGAAATCAAGTCGTTTTCTGCTCCATTTCCCCTTCCACCTCATCAAACGTGATTGGCTGAACTTTCCAAAAACGTGCCTTCACGTCCTCAAGGAGGGTGTAGACAACGGGGATGAACACCAATGTGAAGAGAGTTGCTACTGAAAGCCCCCCGACCACCGCCATCGCCAGACCATTATAGATCTCAGCTCCTGCACCGTGCCTAAGAGCCAACGGAAGCATCCCTAATACCATTGCGATTGCTGTCATGAAGATCGGGCGCATTCTGCGTTTGCTTGCAAGTACAAGCGCCTCGTCTCTGTCGAGGCCTTCGTCTGTAAGCTGAACGGTATACGTAATCAGTATGATGGCATTTTTTACAACAAGTCCCACCATCATAATGTAGCCTAGCATTGTGAAGGAGTCGAAATGGACACCCGTGACGTTCACAAGAACATTCGCTCCTATAATGGAAAGCGGCACGCTCAGAATTATAGCCAGAGGTCTAATGAATGACTGGAACTGCATAACCAGCAGGAGGTAAACCACTACAACTGCCAGCGGAAAGACAAAACCGATTGCCTGCACAAGGGTCTGCAGATTATTGACAGCTCCGAACGGCACTATGTCATATCCAATGGGCAAAGGAACACTCGATTTTATGCGGGACATGACATCGCCAAACACGTCCGAGAGCGGCCGGTCCTGTATGGTAAACTGAATATCAGCCGCTCGTTTTGAATTATAGTGATCGATCTGAAGAGGTCCGAACACAGTCTCGACCGAAGCGACGCTCGTCAATGGAACCTGTATGTTCGAATCAAGGGGTGAGGTCAGGACTATTCGCCCAACATCGCTTATGGTCTTTATTTCACTTTCCCGGCCCATTACCATGACGTAAAAATATCGGCCGGCAACGTTGTATTGGTTTGTTGTCTGTTGGCCTCCTCCAGCTGCTTCCACTGCATCGGCGATATCTTTACCCTGAAATCCGAAACTTGCCGCTCGTTCGGCATCTACCCGAATCTGGATCTCTGGTTTACGCAAAGCAAGATCCGTATATCGAAAAGCAATTCCTTTAAGATCTTTTCCATTGTCCATGATCTGTTTGACTAGTGGTTCTATCACCTTGTAGCTATCACCCATGACCCGGAGATCGACAATGTTTGATCTGGTATCGATGTTTCCGAACAGAGGAAACTGAATAGGCCTTACGGACTTGAACGGCAGATCACGAGAAGTCTCGTATGCTTCACCAGCAATCTTTTCAATCGGAACACCGCTGTCTTCCTCCCGGTCGCAAACGATGAAAATGACGTTTCGAGACACTTGCCGGTTGGGAATAGCGATAATGAGTCTGCACTCCCGGGATTTTTTTCCAGCGATCCTCGAGGATCTGCATCAATCTGCTGTTCTCGTCCAGACTGGTTCCGTCGGCCGCTTCTATCTGCACTTTTATGAGGTTCGTTCCTCCAGTGGGAAGATATCCCATACCAGGCAATGCCCAATATGACAAACCGAACAGGGCAAGCACAGAGATGACCAAAGCTGCTTTTCGCCGCCCCTGACCAAGGAAATAACGCAGAGTTAATATCAACCAATCGGAGACCCTTCCACCGACTTTGTCCAGATAGTCGAGAGGAGACATGCAGCCTTTTCAACAACCCTTTGGCTCGCTTACCTGTTTCATCCAGCGGGATGCGAGCATTGGAACCACCGTGAACGCGTCAAATAGAGACAAGAAAATGGCAACAGAAATGATGAAGGCAACCGGACCGAAGAGAGTACCTACCTCGCCGGTGAGCATCAGAACAGGCATGAAAACCGCGGCAGTAGTCAGAGTACTCATGAGCACCGCCATTCCTACTTCACGTGTGCCGTCAACGCATGCCCTGACGATGCTTTTACCTTCTTCGTACCGATGCCGGAAGATGTTTTCCAGAACGACAATGGCATCATCCACGATCATCCCGATGGAGAGTGCAAGTCCGGCCAGAGAAAGCACGTTAATTGAATACCCCACGACATACATGCCAATGAAAGTTCCCACCACAGAGACGGGAATTGAGGTCGCAACGATGAAAATGCTCCTCCAGTTCTTCAGGAAAACGAACAAAACAAGTAGCACCAACACAATGGCCTCAATCAATGACTCCTTTACGACGTTCACTGCATCGCGGATATAGTTGCTCGAGTCGTATACTTTCTGAAACTTTGCCCCGCGTGGCCCATAGTCCTTCTGCATGAGCTTGAGTTCACGGTCAATGGAGCCGATGGTATCAAGAATGTTCGAGCCCGCTTGGCTCAATACGCTGAACACTATTCCCCGTTGGCCGTTAATGCGCGCGTAAGAATCCGGCCGGTCATACAAGTCTTCCGCGTCAGCCACATCCGAAAGATAGACGGTCGGATCGCCCGGCTTGGAAATGACCACTTTGCGAAAGCTTTCGGCATTTAGAAGTTGGCCCACCGTACGAATTGTCCATTCGCGGGTCCCTTGAACAAAATAGCCGCCACTCTGATTGAGATTCGTTCGGTCAACGAAGTTCTTAATGTCGTTTGCCGTCAAACGTCTTGACTTAACCCTCTGAGGGTCAAAGGTGATCCTCATCTCTCGGGTGAGATTGCCGTCGAATTGACAATCACCCACTCCCGGTATCCTCTTTATCCGAGGGGCTATATCTTTATCAGCCCACGTGGAGGCAGTGACCAGATCGATATTCCCGGTCAGGGCAAATTGATACACCGGAAGGCTTACTTGGTCACTCGCTTTAGTAATTTGAGGCTTCTGTACCGTACTGGGCAGAGTCGTTACACGGTTGAGATTCCGCTGCAGTTCAGAGGCAGCAAGGTCAAGAATAGTACCAGGTTTATAAAATACGGTCAGCTGAGACTGACCATATAACGAAAGGCTTGTCATGTACTGCATATTTGAAACGCCGCTGATAGCCTCTTCAAAACGAGTGGTCACCTCGCCTTCCACCTCTTCCGGGGCCGCACCGGGAAATGTGGTGGTTACGACCAGTATGGGGTATTCGGTATCGGGCTTGAGTTCCACGGTGAGAAAAGTCAAGGAGACATAGCCAAAGACTAAAACCAGAAGAACCCTGACTATAACGGTTATTGGAAATCGGACTGATGATTCCGCAACGTTCATATATACCTCAAAGTCAGCCACTCTTATCTTAAGACTGACTTATGCCATTAATGTTAAATTTCTGATTCCAGCCATCGTTCTCATGGAGTGTGAACAACAACCGGATCAGGTCGCTTTGGGCGCTATGTCGCCGTTTATGTCGTCCAACGTGATAGGCCGAACTTTCCAAACCCTGGCCTTCACATCCTCCAAGATTGTGTAGATCACCGGGATGAATACCAGCGTGAAAAGTGTCGCAACAGAAAGCCCGCCCACCACCGCCATCGCCAAGCCGTTGTAAATTTCAGCGCCTGCTCCGTGCTTGACCGCCAGAGGAAGCATGCCCAAAACCATCGCGATGGCCGTCATGAAAATCGGACGCATCCTCCGCTTGCTGGCCAATATGAGAGCCTCATCTCGATCCATTCCTTCGTTTTCCAGCTGAACAGCATAGGTAATCAGGATAATGGCGTTCTTTACCACGAGACCCACCATCATGATGTAGCCAAGCATGGTGAACGAATCAAAGTGCACACCGGTGACGTTCACAAGAACATTTGCTCCTATAATCGAAAGCGGCACGCTGAAAATAATGGCCAAGGGCCGAATGAAGGATTGGAATTGCATGACAAGCAGGAGGTAAACGACCACCACTGCCAACGGGAACACGAAACTAATTGCCCCAACGAGAGTTTTGAGATAGTTGATCGCGCCGAAGCGAAACCACACTGTAACCGAGGGGAAACGGAACGGTCGAATTTATCTGTGGAGACAAATTCATCATAGACTTCGGACAGAGGTCTTCCCTGTATTGTGAGCTGTACACGAGCCGCGCGTCTTGAATTATAGTGATTAATCTGGAGCGGACCGAAAGTGGTCTCCACGGAGGCCACGCTTGTCAACGGGACTTGAACGTTTGGATTTTGAGGAGAAGTCAGGACAATCCGTTCAACGTCACCGACTGTCTGGACATTACTTTCCTGGCCCATAACCTGAATATAGAAATATCGGCCAACTATGTCATACTGCGATACAGTCCGTTGGCCTCCCCCTGCGGCTTCTACGGCATCGGCAATGTCTTTTGCTTGAAAGCCGAGATTAGCTGCTCGCTCCAGGTCCACGCGAACTTGGACCTCAGGTTTTCGCAAGCTTAAATCCGTGTAACGAAAGACAACTCCTTTGATTTCTTTCCCACATTCAAAATCTGGTTGACCAGTCGTTCAATTACCGGATAGCCGTCACCCACAATACGGACATCCACAATGTTGGACCGGGTAAAAACATTTCCGAACAAGGGAAACTGCACAGGATTTATGAATTTGAATGGAAGATCGCTGGCCATAGGCATTTGCCTGACGCGCTATTCTCCCGACCGGAACACCGCTATCCTCCTCTCTCTCACAGACAATGTAAATCGCGTTCCGATTGTCCTGTCGGTTCGGAACTGCGATCAGATTCTTGACTCCTTTGATTTTTCTCCAGCGCTTTTCAAGAATTTTCATTAATCGGCTGTTCTCTTCCAGACTGGTTCCCTCAGCAGTGGCCAACTGAACTTTTATGAGGTTCGTGCCACCCGTGGGGAGGTAGCCCATGCCAGGTAAGGCCTTATAAGATAAGGCAAAAAGTATGAGGACAGATCCTACCAGCGCGGCTTTCCGCCATCCACTGCCGAGGAAAAATCTAAGAGACCATAGCAGGCCGTCAGAAACTCTCGCACCGGCCTTGTCCAAAAGATTGAGAGGAAGCATGATCTGCTTCAAGTACCCTTTGGGTTCGGTCTCCCGTTTCATCCAGCGCGATGCGAGCATAGGCACTACGGTGAAGGCGTCAAATAAAGACAAAAAGATGGCCACAGATATGATGAAAGCGACAGGACCGAATAGAGTTCCGACCTCGCCCTTCAGCAACAAGATCGGCATGAAAACGGCTGCCGTGGTCAAGGTGCTCATCAGCACCGCTGTCCCGACTTCGTGAGTCCCATCCACGCAGGCTCTTACAATACTCTTCTTCTCCTCATAGCGATGCCGATATATATTCTCCAGCACAACTATCGCGTCGTCCACGATCATGCCAATGCACAAAGCCAGCCCGGCGAGCGAAAGCACGTTTATAGAGTACTTGAATAAATACATCCCGATGAAGGTCCCGATTATGGACACAGGAATTGAGGTGGCGACTATAAAGATGCTCCGCCAATTCTTTAGGAACACGAAGAGCACCAAGAGCACCAGCACAACGGCCTCAATTAATGATGTCTTAACTACGCTGACCGCATCCCGGATGTAGTTGCTCGAATCGTACATCCTCTCAAACTTGGCTCCCCGTGGGCCGTAATCTCTCTGAAGAAGCTGGACTTCACGATCAACAGCGCTAATAGTATCGAGTATGTTTGCGCCCGCCTGGCCCAGAAACGTTGAAGATTATTCCACGCTGCCCATTGATCCGGGCGTAGGAATTAGGGCGGTCATAGGAGTCTTGAACATCGGCAACATCCGAAAGATAAACGACAGGATCCCCGGGTTTTGAAATGATTAATTTCCGGAATGCCTCCGCGCTGAGAAGTTCTCCAACTGTTCGAATTGTCCATTCACGGGTGCCTTGAACGAAATAGCCGCCACTCTGATTGAAATTCGCTCGGTCGACAAAATTCTTAACGTCATTAGCTGTTAAACTCCTTGCTTTGAGGCGTTGTGGGTCGTAGGTGATGGTCATCTGCCGAGTAAGATTACCGTCATCTTGACAATCGCCAACACCCGGTAGTCTCAGTATTCGTGGTACTATGTCTTTATCAGCCCACGTGGATGCAGTGACCAGATCCATGTCGCCGGTCAAGCGCAAATTGGTAGATGGGTAGGGTTACTCGATCGCTGGCTTTCAAAATCTGGGGCTGCTGTATAGTGCTTGGCAGGTCTGCAACCCGGTCAATATTACGTTGGACTTCAGATGCGGCAAGGTCAAGATTCGTGCCTTGCTTGTAAAATACAAGCACAGCCGACATACCATAGGTGGAAAAGCTCTGAGTCCATAGCATGTTTGACACGCCGCTGATGGCCTCTTCAAAACGAGTGGTAACCTCCCCTTCAACTTCTTCAGGGGCCGCGCCCGGAAACGTAGTGCCCACAACCAATGTCGGTTGCTGGGTGTCGGGTTTCAATTCTACAGATAGAAAAGTCGAACAGACATAACCGAAAACAAGGACCAGCAAAACCCTTACTATGACTGTAATTGGAAATCGAACCGATGATTCTGCAATGTTCATGCACCAGCCTCGCGCACATGTCCCTGTCTGAGATATTAGACTGTTTTTAAGGTGTTACGTTAAAGGATATAATATCCGATCCATGAGAATTATTATAGTTCGGGATTTTGAAACCATTCTGATCCGCAAAAGAAATATTCTCCCGCGAGTCCACAGAGCACGACTAACTCTCATTTCCAGTGATGGCGGCTGTTGTCATGTTGCCATTTCCAAGCTTTATGGAAATGTGCGGAGCAGGGTTAATAAGGCGGTTACTTGTTGAAATTATCACGTCATTTTAGTATACTATACCTAGTTTTTAAAATTAAAACATACTATATTAACATATCATATGAATATATACAGGTTTTATCTTACAATAGCTTGTTTGTTCGTCGTTCTGCTCGTTGCCGCACAACCTCAATTCTCCTATGGCGCGGCCACTCAGGATAAAGTCTCGTCCCCTTCAAAGCGACTTTCGGAGCGAACTCCCGACAGACAGCCACCGGGCCCTTCAACCTCAGAAGATCAGGGGCCCGATAATTCGGCAACGATCGCGCCGTACCGTTCAGCGGAAATAACAGCCGAAGCCAGAGGCATTATTGAGGCAATTTATTTCAAAGAAGGCGATTTCGTCGAAAAAGGTCAAGTGGTTATTCTAATTTCCAAAAAAAGAAATGCGCTGGCTGTGCGACGAGCTGTGAATAAGGTGAAGGCAGCGGAAATCGATTTGAAACGAGCTCAGCAGGAAACTCAATCAAAAGAACAACTCCTGTTGAATAAGGCCACCACAAATGCTGAAGTGCTTAAGGCAAAAGGTGATGAGGAAATAGCGCAGTACAGATTGGAAGAGGCAAAGATAGGTCTGGAATTGGCTGACATGGACCTGGATGCATGCGAGGTGAAGGCCCCTTTCAGCGGTTATATTGCCAGAAGCTACAAGGAGCCTTTCGAATCTGTAGATTACTCCCAGAGACTGTTTGTAATTGTGGACACTTCGAAAGTCTACGCGATAGCCGGCTATTTCTGAAAGAGATGTTTTCGACTTTGCAAAAGGCCATCGAGCGGCATTTGTTTCCTCAATTCGATAAGAAGCAAAGATTCATTGGTACTGTTGAGAGAATAGGGAACACTGTTGGACACGAAATCAGGGACAAGAAATGTCTACGTGGTTATCGATAACCCTAAAGATCAGCTGGACAATAGGTATGACAGGCTTTTTGGAGCCCGCAAAATGAGACTCTGTGGAGGAGGTGTTCAACCGGAAAGCTGAGACTCGCGGTTTTGATCTCATTTTTGCCGCTAATAGTCTCATGTCATTCCGCTATGATATCTCCGTTTAAATTCGTGCAGCCCTTCCTTAAATCCGGGATCATCTCTTTTAGCCGCAATGAACCCGTTCGGTCCCGAAGATCACGTCCAATTCACTGCAATAAATACGGCGAAACTCTTGTCAGCAAGCAGAGTAAGACCTCCGATCAAAGCTAAAGGAAAGAAATGTCTTACACTCGAAGATTGCCGCGCCATTGCTCTAGCTAATAATTTGGACCTTCAGGCCGCTCGAGTGGACGAGTTTGCGAGAGAAGCCATCAAAGACACAGCTCTGACAAGGGCTTTGCCACATTTGACTTTTACCGGTGACCTCAACCAACGAGATAATCCTCTCTATTCCTATGCCGATGTCTTGGGACAGGAGGGTTTGGCCCCTACTACTGAGTCCGGAACAGGCGTGACCAATTTTTCTACAGGCCATGAAAGGACCACTTGGCGGTACTTCTTGGAGACAAGGTGGAGTCCTATTGATGCTGCTTTAGCATATTATGTATCCAAGAACAGGTTAAATGATCGACTTAAGTCACATCATCAGAGGGTGCGGGTCGCTCAGAGAATGATCGCCACTATTGATGCGGCTTTCTTCAGGTTACTGAGTCTTCAGGAATCGCTGGCGGATGCAAAACAGCTGAGTTTCCAATCGTTCCCAAAACGCCGCTTCCTTAAGGCGATTGCATAATAAAACGATAGTGCGAGTGGAACATTATGAGCGTGCAGAGCAGAGGGCCGACGAAGCGCGGCGTTTGCTGGCAAGGATCAGGAATGAAATGGAACGCCAATGGAATATCCTGGCGTCGGCCATGGGAATCTGCCCCGATCAATGCATCGATGCCGGCTATACTGTCACAGGAAAAATGTGCTCGCCGAATTTTGGAGGAGAGCTGTGCAATCTTGAGCTTATCGCGGTAAAAAACAGGCCGGAAGCATATCAAGCTGGGTTGGACCACTTGAGCTCCGTCAATGAAATCAAACGAACTATTGTGCGGTATTTCCCAAGAGTAGAAGGGTTTTGGCGATACACTAGTGACAAGGACCGATATCTCTACAACAAAGATTGGAAGGAAGTCGGTCTTCTTGGTTCAGGTCGACCTGTTGGATTGGCTCTCCGGCGCTGCCGAATCGAAAGCTGCCAAAGCTACCGCAGACAAAACCTATAAGGAACTGGGGGCAGTCGCCCTCGCCTTGACCTCGCAGGTGCGTGTGGCCGGACTAGCCTACAACGACGCTCTGGATGAACTCCGATCCAGAGAGTCATCTCTGGCCGGCTCTCGTAAAGTATTGGAAGTGGCACGAATGAGGGCGAAAGGCGATGATTTGAGTCAACTTGAACTGGAAGAATCGGAAGCGACTGTTCTGCAGCAGAAAATACAGCGATTGCGAGCATTAGGAGAAGCTAATGCAGCGCTCGCCGAGCTTCAAGGGGCGCTCGGAACAAACTACAGCGAGCCGATCCCTCGCCATTAAGTTCAACAATCTTTCGTTCTCTATTAGGAATAAGGCCCTGAGAAGTTTTTGAACTTCATCAGGGCCTATTTATTGATTCCAGATTATGGTCAGGTAAAATCTTGGATTATATCCGAGACTTATATTTCAGTTTTAATCGGTGTTTTGCGCTGTCCAAGAATTCAAGCGATCAAGCTCTTGACCTTTAGTTCCCGATTGCCAGGCAGCCGTACGCTGCTGGGTTTTGCCTTGAGTCCCTTGGCTAACTGTAGTACCGGATTTGTCACCAGTTTGACCCGTTGTTTTACCTGTTTGCTGAGAATCTTTATTGCCCTGTTTGTTACCACTATAGCCGTTTCTTGCACTCTTATTGTCAGACTTCTGACCGGATTTATCTACGACCGACCCATTGGTCGTTGATTTATCGCCGCCGCGAGTTGAATCTTTTTTGACCGATTTGTCACCGAATTGATCTGAACCGGTTCCGCGGTTGGCCAGTCTGTCTCCAGTCATGCGCTCACCTTTGAGCTCCAATCGCTCACCAAGGCGTTCCAGATACGCGGCCTTGCGTTCCAGCCTTTCGCCTAAACGAGTAAAGCCATTCTTTAGGAGACGTTCGCCAAGCCGCTCCAGAATTTCGGCCCTGTGTTGCAGCATTTCTCCCAGCCGTTCCAACCGCTCACCTTTGCGTTCCAGCCTATCGCCACGACGATCCAAACGGTCTCCGAAACTGGCCATCCGGAAGTGTCCATCTCTGTCTCCGAAGCGATCCGACCAATGGTTTCTGAACTCGATGCGGTCACCAAAACTATGGGACAAGACATCTTTGTGTCCACGATCTCCGAAGTGGTCCCAGTTATGATCTTTTTTGTCGCGATCACCAAAACTGTCGGACTTATGCGCCCAGTGGTCCTTGCGGTCACCAAACCGATCCGATTTATCGCCCCAATGGTCCTTGCGATCTTTATCCCCGGATTTATCACCCCAATGGTCTTTACGATCCTTATCACCGGATTTGTCAGCCCAGTGGTCCTTACGGTCCTTATCTGCGGATTTATCACCCCAGTGGGTTTTGCCTTGATCGCCGGGCTTATCCGACCAATGGCTCTTGTGAGCCGCTTGATCGTTGTCAGACGCATGGCCGCTTTGGGTTGATCGATCACCGGACCAATAACCTTTGCTGCTCGAATCCGAGGAACAGCACGAATTGTGGCTGCTCTGCGCGTGGTGGTTGGCTTTTCCGCCCGCAAGGCAGAAGTACGGTGCGCAGACCAACAGCATAATAACAGCTAACGCCAACACTTTCTTCATGGCTTCACTCCTTATTTTTTTGGAGCCAGCCCCCCGTTTGGCTCGTTCGATGAGACTGCTGCAAAGTGTGAGATATACCTGCCCATCGGAGCTTTGTGATAATGCATTTAATGTGCCATGTCATCTGGTTGACGCGATTTTCTAATTATAGTTTGCTGAGACTAAGATTGTTAGTCCTTTTTCTAAGTGAAACAGATGAGGGTTTTGAGGAACCTTTGCGTTTGCTTGAGCGCTTGGGATTGCAACTCCTGTGATACGCAAAAACGCTGAGCAGCCTCTATGGCCGTGAATCCTTCCAGAAGTTTGGTGGGATTTGAAAGAAGAACTTCAATTTGTGCTTCCCAAATACTGGTGTTCGACGTTAGATCTTAGCGGGACCGTCCCGAAGCCTGTCATCGAAGTAGATGGCTGTCAATTTCCTTGGCAAAAATATTGTGTCCAATTATGCGACGACGACTTGACCGTCTCTAATAATTCGGAAGATTTTAATAAAAAAGTGACATAGTTTGTCACCAGAGAAACAGCATTGGCGTAACATATTGGAATTACGGTCCCTCCCCCATGTCCAGAACGTTGACAGTTCTGGTCACCACAATGCACAATTCTTGACAGATTTCCTACCTTTTTCTGTCAACGAGTTGTGAACCCTGAAAGTACCAACTCCTAAAGTCTCTGAAATTCCGGGCCGGGTAATCCTTGCCTGTTTTTCGCCCGCAAGTACAGGAACAGTACCACCTAATTGAGCAGCTGCGCCGTTCTGTTCCCCCGCTCCTCGGAAGATTCAGGGACAACTTCCCGTAGTAGCTGGAGTAATTGAGGGATTTCGAATGGCTTGGCAACTACTTTATCTACGCCGGATTCGTGCATTCTGAGACTGTCTTTGATCTCTTCTCCCCAGCCCGTCAGAAGCACAAATGGAGTCTTCGGGATTCCTCTGTCCCGGCATATTTCTCCGATTTGCTTACCCACATCCCATCCGGTCATGCCCGGCATTCCCAGATCGCAGATTACCACGTCAACCTGCTGATCTCTAAACACCTGAATCCCCTCAGCTCCGGAGCGTGCTGTATAAACCGAGTGGTTTAATGCACTAAGGGTTTCCGCGACCAAGTCCAGAATGGTCTCAACGTCATCGATGGCAAGGATGCGCAAAACTCGATCATTCTCAATTGACAGCGAAGGCGCCGTTGTCTCCGGGTGTTCAGTTGCCTTCGGCAAGGTCACAGTAAAGGTGCTGCCTTTACCTTCCGAGCTTTCCACATCGATCGCTCCTCCGTGATGTTTGATCATGGTCTGGCTGGTGGCCAAACCTAAGCCGGCTCCCGCTGCCATTTTAGTCGTAAAAAACGGAATAAACAGTCGTGGAATCATATCTTGAGGAATACCGATCCCACTGTCGTGCACCTTTAGCACGACCTGAGAACCGTTGTTATAGCATTCTACGTGAATTAGTCCACCTTTAGGCAATGCTTCCGCTGCGTTCTTGATGAGATTGACAACCACTTCAAAAATCTCGTGCCTGTTGCCCATCACGAGACATCCTGCATTGAGATTTAGATTCAAATCAACACGGATCCCTTGTTTTTCAGTATTAGTCTTCCACCATGGCTTGGTTAATTCCGCAGCAGGTCTGACCACATCACAAAGATCAAATACTGAATTCTTGTGAGACATATCCGGTTTACATACGCTGGTGAAACTTTGTAGGCGCCTGACTGTTTCACTGCCCGACTCAGAACTCTCCAGAATTTGCTGCAGGTTTGTCTTGACCTTTGCCAGATCGCCCGATTGCAGATTAAGAGCGGCCAATTGGGAGGCCCCAATAATAATTTGTAGCAAATTATTGAAATTATGGGCCGCCCCGCTGGCCAATTCCCCAACTGCTTTGAGGCGTTCCGTGTGGAGCAGCATTTCTTCGGCCTTTTTGCGGTCAGCTATTTCGGTTTCAAGTCGCTCATTCGCTGCCTTCAATTCGGCCGTTCGTTCCTCGACTCTTCGTTCCAGCTCTTCTCGATGTCTCCTATCTTGCTCCTGAATTCGTTTTTCAAGGGTCAAATCTTCAATAAGAACCAATATCAATCTTTCATCTAATGCCCTGATGGAACGAAAAGTCATACGTGCCCATAATTTATTTTCATTGATTTCCAGTTTTCCTTGGACAATGCGCGGTTTTCGTGTGGCGAACACCTCTTTCAGGAGATATTCAATCTTGTCCGCCACAGAGCTATTCGGAAAAAAATCTGAAAAAGAGCGGCCCCTCATCCCATCAACATTGCATTTGACCTTATTCCACGCCTGGTTGGCTACGACAATGCAAAGGGATTCATTCAATAACAAAGTGGGAATCGGCAGTGCGTGTATCACTTTTCCAAAGGTCGTCTTCCAAATTTCGATGCCGAAATCGAAACTGCCGGTAAGTGTCAAATCGCGTGAGAATATGTCCGTAAGTACAATTGTTTGAGTGGTGTCCTCATCAAAAGGCCGCTCCGCAGGAAAATTATTTCTCTTCAATTCTATCCCCCCTAAATTCCATAAAATTAATTTAGAAGCGTATTACCGGGCTAAACAATTACCACCCTAATCAGTTAGTAACACCCGAGATCAAAACTAATACAGGCTAGTAAGATATCTATCGGCTTATATAGTCACTTGTCTGGGATTTTGGTTCCGGCCGTACTCATTGGCGAATTGATATAATAACTTCGGATTCTTGCAAACAAGGAATGTGCAGACGGTATTGACAGACACTTCTGAGTCTTCAGAAGGAGGTGGATGCCCCGGTTTAAGCCGAGAATCCAATAATAAAACCATGATTCCTGTCTATTTTTAGATTTGCGAAGAGGTACTTTGATCTCAAGATTTGAATTTGCCTGATCAATAATTTAATAAAACGTGGAGCGTCGAATGCCCAAAATTTAATTACCCAAACCTGAAACCTGGTTATTCAACGACACATGTACATCTATGAAAACAATTGATTTGTAATTCGAAAAATAGAGTACAAAATGAAACCAATGATAATTTCATGGAAATTCAAAAAAGTGCGTACGACTATTCACATATTTTATAGGACTGCCCGCCAGGCCATTATGGACGCGGTCGATAACAATGCCATCAGCATAGGGATTTATTCTGATACGGGAGCGAGTTCGATTTTGATTTCATGGAGCGCTTTTCTCACGTACCCTCATGGTAGCATTCAAAAAATTACTGCAATAATAGCAAGAATGACCGGGTGAGGAATCAGCGTTCATTTAAAAATATGGTGTTCTCCGAACTCACTATAGCCTCAGGAATAACAGGCTTTTTGGCAAAATTGGATGATGCGCTCAATCGGTGCCAATATTGGCCTTCAGACAGGATGAATGAAGGATGGATTTTAACGAAGCTGTAGTAATAAGGACGTATGCCAGTGAAGCCCTCGCAAGCATCGCGGAATCCCGCCTGCGCTTCGAAGGTATAGAAGCCCACATCAAGAAAGATGACTGTGGAGGGGCTTATCCTTCATTGCAGATGTGCGGAGGCGTTAGGCTACTTATCAAGGCTGAAGATCTGGAGTATGCGGAAAGAATTCTCAATGAAATGGAAACGGAAGAGTCCGAAAAAGTTGGTCTACAGGTGGAACACGAAGATAACAAGCCAGTCACATCAACACCACGTGAGGTTCCGGTTATGGATGACCCACCGAGCGAACAGCTTGACCAACTAAAGACGGTCATTTTTACATACATTGTAATAGCCCCACTCTTATCGGCTTTGTTCGCTGACAAGATCGACAGCATTTTTCTTGCTTGCCTATTGTTCGTGGGGCTTGTAGGCACGGTTTTCGTTCACTTGAGGAACCGAATGGGAAAACTCGAGCAGTCGCTCAAAGAGCAGGAGCGGAGGCTTATGGAACTGGAACGAGTGAATGACAAAGAATCCGAATAGACAAATCAATAGTAACGTTCAAAAGGTGGTAATAATAGGTCTTGTGATCCGGGATGTTGTATTGCAATTCCCGGAGCCGGCACACTGCGCCATTACAGCAGCCACATGATTTTGCAGAAATCACCCGGTGTATCTTGCTATTTACCGCCGGATAATGGCCTTTGTAGTGATTGAATGTTGTCCTTTCAGAAAGGTCCCTTGCTCTCTTCATCCTGCAGCTTTCCTTGCACAAATAACCAGGCCGGCCACAGGCAGATGATCAGCAGCCATAACCATTTATGCGTGTAACCAAATGTGTTGATAGGCGAATGGTTAAAAATCGTGTTTTGCAGTGCGTCGGATTTTCCCATGGTCAAGAGGTAAATGACAAACCCGATGATCAAGTAAATAACTGCAAGTATGATCAGAATTGTTTCCATCAGCCTTGTCCATATGCCTTTTCGTTTTAGTTCACCGTGAAAATCGCCGGTTTTCTTTCAGCGAACTTGCATATCACTAACATGTAGATCAGATCGCCGCACGAAAATTCACGATCCGACAAGTTTCGCGGTGATGCTTCCACGAAATTCCTTCCGGAATCTCTTGCGGGTTTCCTGTAGTCGGTCGCCTCTGCTTGACGCTTTTATCACAATCTTCCATGGTTTCAGATGCTTCCCTCTTACGGGACAATACGTGAGGTCTTGACGATAACAGTGAACAAGCATTTGCGCACCACCGGCTTTAAAGCGCAGAGTGAGACTGCACCTGTGCCGGATCGGCAGGCTCTGAATGACAGGTGAAAACCACACATTTGTGCATTACGCAGGTGAAAATCCCGCCTTGCCTAACTCATTGTTAATAAAGATTATCTTGTCGAAACCTCATGTCGGTAAGTGTATTCCACTCATTTTCGATTTTGGCCTTGCCTTACCGCTCATGTCAGACGGTTAATTCGGAGGTTGGACACGCTGATTTGGGCCCTCAACCCATTCTACCATCCGTGACAGTGTGAGTTGGCATGCAAGATGCATCAGGGACTTGCCAGGGGGCGTGACCTGAGGTCAATGGTGACCTGCTTACGTACCTGATGCCCAATGTGCGGCGGTTTAGGTGGGAAAAAACCTAATCCAGCAGGACACGCGCAGGTTACACAGCCGACAGAGCGGGCCGACACCCGTCGTTTCGTGCTCGGCGGTAGGCAAACATGTATGTTCATGCTTTGTGCAGGTCCGCGGGGAACTCCATCAGGGAAGTTCCAATAAATAATGCTGACTACCCAGACAACATGTGGATATTGAATTCGTGATCGCAAAGGCCTGATGCTCCTTCAGGCTGGGACCATACCCGGGCGGTCTGACTAACTGTGCGATACCAGGCATCATTTTTAGTGAGGAAGCGTCATGTTCATGCCGCGCGATGACCGAGAGAGGACTTCAACCTTCCCGCTTGTGCGCAGATCTTACGTTGTAGCCGTCCGGGAGGTCCGGATGGCTCATAGCTCCAGAATGATTACATTCATCGACGCCAACATCCGGCGTTGAATATGGGAGGTGATCTATGCCTACAGGAATTGCACTGACAATTGGGCTGAATTCGGTCGATCCCAACCACTACCAGGGCTGGGTCGGCGAACTGGCGGCGTGCCAAGCCGATGCGAAGGACATGGCCGACATAGCGGAATCAAAGGGCTTTAAGGTCACAACGTTGCTCACGAAGGACGCAACACGTGGAGCCGTTTTGAATGAGATTTCGAAGGCCGCATCGTCGCTAACTTCAGGAGATATTTTTATGCTGACCTACTCCGGGCACGGCGGGCAATTGCCGGACCTCAATGGTGATGAGCCGGACGGAGAGGATGAAACCTGGTGTCTATTCGATGCCCAATTGGTAGACGATGAAATCTACGCAGCATTGGGTTCTTTCTCACCGGGAGTTCGAGTCCTCGCCTTTTCCGATAGTTGTCACAGTGGCACGGTTCTCAAGCTTGCATATTTCTCAACAGCGCGGGAAGAAACTCCGGCGCAACGAATGGCCCGAGGATTCGGTTCGGATGGCCCTTCGCGCTTTTCGTGCGATGCCACGAGTGGTAGCGCTGCGTACTTATCAAGCAAACAAAAGGTTCTACGATCCGATTCTCAAAAATGAGAGCCTTCTCCAGACTCGCGATCAGGTGAAGGCGTCAGCATTGCTTGTCTCCGGCTGTCAAGACAACCAACTCTCCGCTGATGGTGATTTCAACGGGCTGTTTACAGGCATGCTCCGACGCGTCTGGAATGGAGGTAAATTCAAAGGAGACTATCGCCGTTTTCATAAAGAGATACTGACTCAGATGCCGCCCGATCAGACGCCAAACTACTTCCTCGTGGGTACGTCGAACCCGGTTTTTGAAAGGCAAGAACCGTTTACCGTTTGATTGGCCATTCTGATAATAGCTCAGACCGACAGGCTCCGGGGACACCTCAACTAATTCTTGAGCAAGATGTCCCTCGGAACCGTCGTTCATTTGGAACTCTCGCTCGATGCGCCTTTACGCAGGCTCGCATCTTCCCTGATCTCATTGTTCATGCGACAAATCACGCTCACTGTGCAGCCGACTGCACCTAATGTGAGCCAAGAGCAGACTTGACCGCGCAATGCCGCCATGAATACCGGCCAACAAGGCTTTGGACCATCATAGACCGATCCTGGAAGACGAGTCCCAAAAGGAGGGAGAAATGAAAGATTCCAAAGAGGGAGAAAAGGAACAGCCTATGGAGGGCGAAAAGAAAAAGTTCGCAGTGGATCCAGACAGTGGGATGGTATTCGAACTCAAGCCTCAAGGTCCGCTAGATATTGCCGTTGCCCGGTCTAGCTATGTCTACTTGTTGTTGATGCTTGCCTTCTTTTTCTGGCTTTTGTTTGACATCTGGATGGGACGACACACGTTGGCGCACGTGCTCGGTTATCAACCCGTGGAGCGTCTCGACACACCGACTTTCCGGCTCATGGCATACACCGTTATCGGCGGAGGCATGGGAGGCATCATCTGTGGCATTCGCAGCATTCTGATCTGGCACGGTGACCTAGAAGCTTTCGGCGGCCGCTTTCTATGGAAATACATAACTAGTCCATGGCTGGGGGCTACGCTAGCCCTCTTTGTATATGCCGTCATTCGCGGTGGCATTGCGGCCTTCGGAGGGGGAGACTACACAACCCAGGCAGCCGGCACGAACCAGTCATTTGCCGCCCTCGGGGTCGGCGTGCTCGCTGGGTACGGCTCGCGTAAGGTGCTCACATGGCTGGACGGACTCGTCAAACGAATGTTCAAGGGTACCCTAACCGTACCGTACCTGGTAGGCAGGAACACAGAGGAGGCAAAGGATATATTGGAATGCGTCGGCCTCAAGGAAGGCAAGGTGACCGAGGAGACTTCCTCAGACCCCACGGTGGAGGAAGGCACTGTAATGAAACAAATGCCGGCCCCAGATTCCACCATAGCAAAGGGCGGAGAGGTTGATCTCACTGTTGCAGCGAAGAAGGAGGAGGATCAAACGAAGGTTTAACGGAATGCAGGCGAATTCATAGTGTCAAAGGAATAAATCGGTTTAAGATGCGCTCAATAGTAGAAAACCTGCGGACACCAGAGAAACTTATTGTCTAGGTTCCGTCCGAAAATTTTTCCAGATATTATTGAGCTTCACGTGAGCCATTCCCACAACGTGCTTCCATGCTGGAAAGACGCTTGGATATTACGTTCATATTTTCCAACGGATATGGCGTGGCCCGAAGTCGCAGTATGTGCATCAGTCCTTAATTGACCGCCAGCCATCTAGTCCCGCTCAGAACGCGGGATTGCCTGAGGGGTCCGGGCCACTCGGCGTGGGGCGAACATGCATCTTGAGACTGAGACGTCTCGATACACTACGATGTGACGTTAATGCATGTTCGCCGTGCGCGGAGCACCTTCTTTCAGGAAGCGGGTTCCCCGGATTCTCCTTGGCTCCGGGAAAAGCGGATTCCCGAAACTTCCCCTCTTCTCTCTCATAGTCCTATCCCCAGCCGTTCCAGGGCCGTCCAGCAGCCGAGTACGCCCAGTTTGTACATTTCCAGGATTCGGGCTGTATTTGGATTCTTGGCCAGGATTTCTTGAGCCTCGGCTCGGTACGCCGCCGGAAGCATCTCGATGAGCGGAACCTTAGACCAGGAGCGGAGCGGCTTTTTGTATGCCTGCCGAGCGGGTTCCAATTTCTCGGGCTTCGGAGAGTATACGACCGCGGGGACGTGTTTTGTGCCTTTCCGGAAAGAGGGATTGTCGGTCAAGCTCTCAAAAATGTTCATCTCAAATCTCAGTCCCGACGTTTTCCTGAAGTTTTCTTCAGTTCCTGCAGTTTTGCTGCAATTTTGAAATGGGATAACCACCGGATCTTATTATTAAACTGAAGTTCTGCAGTTTTCACTCCTACTTGTAGCGCGAATTGTGAAGCTTGGAAGTGTGTCCGGGGAAAAGCGTTTAGATCGTGTTACGCGGCTTAAAGACTGGCCTGCATCAAGTTTGGGTGTAGCAGAAGTGTAGCGGAGAAAATCAGGAGCTTTTATCGAATGCCAGGCAAGATCTTTGGTGGACCGGTCTTTTTAGGGCAACCACAATTTTGCTTCCTCCAATCAATCGCGTTATCCAACCTGGCGAAGTCTTTGCCTAACCCGTTCGGGCAGACCTTGGAAGGATTGTCTTCGTCGGGATCCGGGGAAGGCTGGACGCTTGAGCATTTTACACATCCAGCGTCCAGCCCATCTTCAGGTGCCAAAAGCAGCCTGTAGCAAACAAAGTAGGTAGTTGCTTGCGCTGTGTGGACTAATAAACAGAATATCAGAGGCAGGAATACAACGATCCTTTTCATCCTCGCCTCACCGTGATGTCTCTTACGTTCGAACATGTGGCGCCACCGACTTTGATCATAAGTTCGGAAGTTATCCTAGCTGCTATGGTCTTGCAACATTTAAGATGACGGCATACATCTTTCAGTCAGCTCTTGTTGGTAGCCTTCGCATCTGTCCCACATTGCTTCGTGTCTGAATGGCTTCCGATCGCAGTGTATGGCTCTGATCAATGCCAGGAATGCGAAACCTACCACGCGGCTGGTCTTGGCCTGTTTAGTGTCCATTGTCTCGAAGTTTCTCCGGCAGTGCTCGAATTGAGCCATAGCCCATGTCTCTAGCTCCAGTAGCTCTTTTGTCATCTTTGCGCTCCTCGTGGGACTCCTATGCACATGGCCACGAGAAACTCAAGAAATTGGTTTATCGGCAAGGCTGAGCTGAATGATAGGGGCTGACACCGGCGAGGAATTCTATGCGCCGAACTCACCTGGACCTGTGTCCGGGTTACCTAGCGCCGGAATCTCGCTACCAGGACCAACTCCAGCGGTGAAAGAAAAACTGTTGTACTTCAGATCGGAAAACGAATTGTTATCTCAAGAGCGGACAGCTCAAATAAATCTCAGGAGCGGGGCAATGAAAAAAGTATTGGCGGTAGTCGTGGGAATTCTGTTTGTCGGCGGCATCGTGGTCGGGCTCAGCACATCAGCCGCTATAGCCGGTCCTCACGGGCATCATGGCGGACACTGGGGTTTCGGGCCGGGGCTTTTTGCTTTCCATAGCCTCAAGTTTCATAGGAAGCTCGTGGTTGTATCTTCCTGTCGTGCCTGGGGATTTGGCCGAAGACATCGACTCCGCGGCCCGGAGAGTGAACCGTCAGAGCGAAATTTATTTCGCAGAATTTGATTAATGAGATATCGCGGATTCTCAGCGTGTTCACAATTAGGCCAATTACTGAATACTGTGCTCAGTTTGATATCCTTGACGTTTCGGGGAGGCGAGCATGGTCGAGAGGAAATAGTGGCCACAGATCCGGCGTCCAAGGCGACAGGCTCCTGGGTGCGAACAGGTTTGCGACCAGACGGATTCTCTCAGGAGGAAAACGTACTATAACTCTGACTTAACAAATGTTACATAATTCGGGGGAGGTCACTCCTCCCACTCGACCCGATCCAGGCCAAAGCGTTTCATAATTCCGGTTCAAATTGGAGTGTCCAAAGAATTGCGAAATGACTTTAAGATTGCCCCTCATTTACGGCTCGGCTCACCTCGGAAGGCCCAATTCACCGGTAAAGCGAGGCCGGGTCTTTCAATAAGCTATGGTATTATAAATGAGCACAGAGGCGCTATAGAAGTGGATACTGTACAAACGGGAGGCGCCTTGTTCCGAGTAACTTTTCCCTGTCCCGAAGAGAGGGCGACCGATCATGTCAAAAATACTAGTGGCTGATGATGAGGAAAGCATCCGAAAAATGATGCAGATGACTCTTGAACTGGACGGTCATCAGGTAGTGTTGGCCGAAGACGGTCCGACAGGTCTGGAGATGTTCAAAAAGGAATCCCCCGACGTGGTTTTCCTGGATGTTCGGCTGCCCGGTATGGATGGAAGGGAAGTGCTGACCCACATCAAGGCCCTCGACCCTGACTCGGAAGTCATAATGATCACTGGCTACGGGGACATGGAAATGGCCTTGGAATGTCTCAGGAGGGAGGCCTCGAACTTTCTTACCAAGCCTGTCAGCGAAGAGATCCTATCAATTTCGCTTAAACGGTCTCTTGAGAGAGTGGCGCTGAAGAGAATAGTCAAGCAGGATACCATCATCCTGGAAGCCCTCGTGCGGGAAGCCAACGTGGAACTGGAACACGCTTACCAGTTCAGGGAGAACCTTATCGAAAACTCCCCCGACGCCATTATCAGCATTGCCAAGGGCGGATCGATCATCATCTTCAATTCCGCTGCCGAAAGGCTCCTGGGGTATGAGAAGGCTGAGGTAGTCGGAAAGAAGAACATCGCAGATCTTTATCCGCGTGGTGAAGCTAGGAGAATAATGAGAGACTTGAGATCCAACGACTACGGAGGCCCTGGGATTCTCCAGAAGAGAGACCTCGTGGTTCTGGACAAATATGGTAAGGAGATCCCCGTGTGTCTTTCCGCGTCGCTACTTTACCAGGCAGGTCAAGAAGCTGGTTCAGTGGGTATTTTCACCGATCTTCGGCAGATAAGGGGTCTCGAAAAGCAGCTTATTCGTAATCTTCAGTTGATGGATAACCTCATCGAAAACTCGCCCAGCCCCACAATCTATGTTCGCAAGGGTGGAGAGATCGTTATTTTCAATGCGGCAGCGGAGAAACTCACAGGCTACAGTAAGGAGGAAGTTATCGGAAGGCTGGACGTCAGAGATCTCTATAAGCCGGGCGAGGCGAGGCAAATCATGAAGAACTTAAGGTCCAACGCCTTCGGACAGCCGCGGATTATTGAAAGGGACATGGTTTGGCTCGACAAAAACAGAGTCGAGATCCCCATTCGTCTTCACGGGACCCTCCTTTACGAAGATGGTAACGAAATAGGCTCGTTGGGGATTATCACGGACGAACGAGAGAGGAAGGGCCTGGAAAGACAGCTTTTGCGTTCAGAGAAACTCGCCTCGCTGGGACAGCTCGCCGCGGGCATCGCGCACGAAATCAATCAACCGCTCACGGGGGTCCTCACATTTGCTTACTTACTCAGCAAGAAATTCCAGGATGACGAACTAACACACAAAGACCTAGAGATTATCATCAGGGAGACAACCAGAATAAAAAAAATAGTGCAAGGGGTTCTCGATTTTGCCAGGAAGACACCCATGCACAAAGAACCTCGCCGCATAGACGAATTGCTGGATCAAACACTTGAAATCGTCATTGGTCAGCACAGATTCTTCGGCATAACTTTGAACAAAGAATACGATCCCTCCATTCCCGAGGTCGTGGTCGACTCCAATATGATGGAACAGGTATTTATGAACATCATCCTTAACGCTCTCGACTCCATGAAGGGTTCCGGCACTCTCACAGTGCGGACACGCAAGGCCTATGATTGGATCGAAGTGGACTTTGTGGACACAGGATACGGCATACCCGAAGAGATCCTGGACAAGATTTTCGATCCGTTTTTCACCACTAAGTCTTCCACCGAAGGCATGGGAATGGGACTGGGATTGGCTACGACTTATCGCATAATGAAAAACCACAACGGAGACATCTTGGTTTCAAGCAAGGTTGGATCAGGAACCACTTTCACCATTCGGTTACCCTTGGAGGGCATCAATACCAACCCAGCGGAAGGAGGGGATGGGATATTCTGACCGCTAGGGCTTCTGCGTTGTCCCTGAAAAATTTGGAGGCCGAGCAAGATCCCCTTGATAATCCGGAGATCCTCGCAAATTATACTTTGCTAATCCGCCTGTGAAGTAAATATTTCGTAATAAAAGTATGATACATTAATAATCGCGCGACATTACGGGTATACAGTCATATGATAAAGTAATATAAATGTGTTCAGTTTTAGATGATCACGAAAAAGATCATGAACTATTGAAGATATTACTGCTTCCCGGACGCGTGCGCACATTTCGCCGCATAAATTCTGATCAAAGTCCGATTAATTCAGGATAACTCAAATATGAACACGTGTGCTCACTAATTGCGAAAGTGTGTCAATTTTTGTTAGTTTTTTCATTGAACGAAGAATATTGCCGATAGTTGGACCTATACCGCACATTTTTTCCGTTCAATTCGACAGTAAATTCGGGCAGGAATTCGACAACGATTGCACCCAAATCACCTATATCGGAGGTTTGGTAAATCCGAAATTCAGTAATGATTGATGTGGCCATTTTGTGTCCACCGTAAGGGAAAAATCGTGCTTTGGAGATCCATTTTTGCAATGGAGTCCGGGATAAGTTGTTGATATTATGTGCCTTGCATTCCCCATTCGGACTTCTAATCCGTAGGTCGCAGGTTCGAGCCCTGCCGGGCGTACCAAAAAGGTTTATTATGTTTCCTGATTAACCGCTGTGTTGGGCGGTTTTCTTTTTGGGAAAAGCTGGGACGTGGCCCTATACGAACAAATCCTCCAAAGCGGCTAAGCCACTTCCCAGATGGAGCCGCGGCGCTTTTGAAATCAGGTACGAAATTTTTCGTATAAATCGATAGAGATATGAGGTAAACTCGACCAGCCAAGAGAATTTGATTAATCTGCCTCACCTCTCACGGAGACACCCGGCGAGGGCAAGGGGCAACAGTGCAATCGTGGATCCTGCGGAGAGATCAGCAATGTCTAAATTACTTTTAGTCCTAGTTTTGTTCTTACTGCTCTGCTCGTCAGCAGTAGCGCAATTAAATGTTGTTCCTGGCGGTGCGATCTTACCTAATGGCGCATTGCATTATATTGTCCCGACCGGCGTGCCGTATGGCCATCCCTATTTACCTCCAGGAGCTTATCAATTTTTCGGGTGGCGTCCCACCGCTCCGATGTCGTGGCTCTCATATCCTTATGTACCGGTTCCTGTCACCTATGATGAACCGCCACGCATGCGGCGCACACCAGATAATACTTTTGTTAGATGACCTTAGAGTTGGGCAACAAAGCTCCATCGGAGTCATAATACTGCAAACTTAACCGCCTGTATCGGGCGGTTTTCTTTAGATGATGATCATTACGCCAAACGGGCACTCAGTCCTATGAAATGGTTTGATGTTTGTTCTACGTTATATTGTAATTGAATAACCTAACCTTTAGGTGAATGCAGATAAATAGTCGCGGTGTGTGTAATGTCAAAATTTTTCGTATTCGTAGTACTCACTTGGTGTGTTCTTCTGGGCTTTCAAGAAGCAATGCCGGCAGATTCTAATCCGGATCTATTGGGTAAAGTTTATTGCTGTCGTTTTGATTGCCCTGCACATGGTTGCGGCAACAGGCCTCGCTGCTGTTACTACATAAACAAGATCGATGTGCCCAATGGATCGGGTTCGGTAATGCACGACAAGTAAGTAGTTGTGATGAATGTCCTTTCGCCAGGCAAGATTTCTAACGCTAGTCTAAAGCGAACCCTATTCTGAAGCTTTAATCCCAACTCGGCTGGATATTCATCTTATTTTCCTCCCAAATACCGGATCAGGGATTTATTGCAACTAGAGGATAAGGATCAAGCTGCTCCGATTGATTCCGTTTCTCATAATTAGCCTGCATGACCTCTTTTAGATGCATCCTAGCCGGGAACAGAATGTTGGCTCTAAGTCCCATCCAAAGAAAGAGCGCCCAGTCGTCCGGGCGCTCTTTCTTGTTCAAACGCTCTCGACACGACGGCTAATCTTGGTTGATGCTCATTACCCATTTTTCAAATCAATCCGGTTCGTGAAGCTTCTTTTCGAGATTTTCGGTATTCCTGTCAAAGTCACTCCAAAATTGGCTCTCACAACCGGCGACGCAGTTATAATAATTGGCATAACCGCCATAATTCCTGCCCCATGGTCTCAACCATGAACAATTCTGCAAACACAGTTGACGATCAGTGCCCGCGGACTGGGCTGTAACGACATCGGATATGATTGGTACCATGACGAGAACTGCCAATAATATCATGACATATATTGATGTTTTCATTTCAAACCTCTTCAGTTCAATCTTTGGGGAGCTATCCCCTTGTACCCTTAGATGCGTCCCTAAGAGGTTCGATTCATCATGAAGCTAATTCACTTTGGCTATGAAAGATACTCGTCAACAGTAAGCACTTTGGCGTAAATTGGAGTGAATGAGGCAATAAATGCCGCGTGAACGTAGGCCGCGGGAATTTCGATGTCTTTGTAAAATAGGCTCCTATTTGCACAGGCGTCGCTCAGGACAATCGATTCAAATTCATAATCGAATGCGGCCCTAACTGTTGCGTCAACACACATGTTCGTCATCATGCCGGTTATTATCAGGCTATCGATGTTTTTTGCCCTGAGATGTTCCAATAGCGAGGTGTTCCGAAACGAATTTGGAAAATGTTTCTGGAGAATCAACTCGCCTTCCGCAGGTTTTACACTTTCGTGAATTTCAATCCCGGGAGTTCCTGCTTCCAAGAAGGTAGCGCCCGGACGAGACGATATGTGCTGCACATGGATGAGCGGCAGTTCGTTTTCTCGAAAGTAGGCGAGTATTTTTCCGGCCTTATGCCCCGCCTCTATACTCCCTTCCAATTCCATTCTGCCGCCGGGAAAATAATCATTCTGAAGATCAATAAGTATTAGAGCCTCGGTCATGGCGACTCCTGTCATCCTGGCCGTGTAGATATGTTGCCGAAATTATATACATGGAGGCGAGCTGGATTACCAGTGGCCGGAACATGGCAGAGCCTGGGAACGAGGAGTACGACCTGATCCCACCGGGATTTCCCCACGGCATTTAATCCGGGGCCTGTCGCAATGAAATTCTTTGGCCGCCTGCACTGAAGGGTTGTTGCGGGCCAT
>CAWJJL010000031.1:0-37951 GCA_963843165.1 uncultured delta proteobacterium
TATGCCATTGGCTATTCCGGTGTAGGATACAAAACCGCGGATGTGAAGACCGTTCCGCTTGCTGTGAAAGAAGGAAAATGCTTCGAAGCAAACGCCGAAAATGCTTATTCCGGGGACTATCCTCTTGCAAGATTCCTCTATATTTATTTCAACAAAAAACCCAACCAATCGCTGGACCCCTTGAGGGCCGAATTCATTAAATATGTTTTTCCAAAGAAGGACAACAGGTCGTAATCAAAGACGGCTTTTACCCTGTATCAAAACTATTAGCCGATGAGGACCTTGCAATCATAGGCACTAAGTAACATTCAATTTCAAGAACGTTCTCATATCGAGCGATGATGGCGTATTACCTCTATCATTGCTCGATTCAACTTTTCTTGTGCCGTGAGTTTTGGTAAAAACCGATAAATTTGTCGTCCGATGTCATACCCGATAAGTTGCAAGGACGTGCCATCGTGCCTAAGGGGGCGAGAGGACCAAGAAAGACCCGTCGCTGGGTCCTGATTGCGGACAGCATCGCTGATCGTATGATTAAGGTCGGTGGTGTATTGGTTATTGGTGCGGTTCTGGGGATGATGGTTTTTCTCGTCTATGAAGTTCTTCCTCTTTTTAAAGGCGGTTCCGTTCAAGCCCAGTCGGATTACATCCTCGATTCCGAGACCAATCCCGCACTAGTCTGGTTAATGGACGAATACAAAACTATTGCCGCGTCAGTAAACAACGACGGAACCGTGACCGCGTGGCACGCAAAAACCGGCGCATATATTGACTCCCCTTCATTTGACTTCAATGGAAAGCAGGCCACTGCATTCGCGCGAGCAATTGATAACCAAGACATGGCTTTTGGATTTGATGACGGGACTGTCCGTTTAGCACGGATCAGTTTTTCAACTGAAACCATATCGGCTTCTCAGGCGCCCAAGGAGCTTAAGACCCTTGATGAACAGGACAGCTCCGACGGCTCGGCCATTTTCTCGTCCGTGCCCGGTGGACAGATGCGCAAGAGTTCCGTCCACCTGGAACTCGAGCCCGCTATAAAAATATCCGACTCCGATCCCATAGTGGCTATGGATTATCGGGTAACCTCGTTTGGAGACAGGCCGAAAAAAATCCTTGCGGCAGTTACTAGATCGGGTCAACCCAGCTTGACCGTGGTTGAGTCAAAGCTCAACATGTTCACAAGAAAACTTACCACCACCACTAACCGCACGGACCTTCCTACTCTTCCCCAAGAGGCTAATATCGCTTATGCCCTTGTGAACAATCTGGCTGATACTGTGTTTTTTGCCGAAAAAAAGGGCAAGGTTTATCGTTACAATACTCGCGATCCGGATAAGCCCATCTTGGCTGAAACCGTAGACTTGTTCCCGGAGGGCATAGACCTGACCGCATTCGGCTATCTCCTGGGCGAGCAGTCGATCGTAGTGGGAGGATCGGATGGATCGGTCAGTATCTACTTCCTCCTGCAAAGGGAAAAAGCTCAAACATCTGATGGGTTTTCACTAATAAAAACCCGTCAATTGCCGCCTCAACATGCTGCCATTACAGCACTCAGTCCGGGTCAGAGGGGCAAGACTTTCGCCAGTGCAGATGCAACGGGTCAGGTCTGGATACGTCATGCCACGAGTAAAAAGACGCTCCTTCGATTGGATTCCAAAGATGACAAATTACCTCCTCGCGGAATCGTCTTGGCTCCTCGGCTGGACGGCATGCTAGTCGTGCGAAATGATTGGCGGGGAGTATTTTATGATCTGGCCATAGCACATCCCGAAGTATCGCTACATACGCTTTTCGGCAAAGTCTGGTACGAAGGTTATTCCGAACCTTCATACACATGGCAATCCGCGGGGGCAACAGAAGGCTTCGAGCCTAAGATTTCATTGGTTCCTCTGATTTTCGGGACACTTAAAGCCACTTTTTATTCGTTGATGTTTGCGATCCCCATAGCTTTGCTCAGCGCAATTTACACGTCGGAATTTCTTTCTTATAGTATTCGAACCAAGGTGAAACCAATTATCGAGATCATGGCCTCTCTACCCTCCGTAGTTCTGGGTTTCGTGGCCGCCCTAGTGCTTGCGCCTATCGTGGAAACGTGGATTTCTGCCATCATCCTGTCGTTCGGCCTTTTGCCTATCTCTCTGATTCTTGCGGCCTACCTGTGGCAACTGCTGCCTCAGCGTTTGGCGCTTCGGTTTCAAGGAATCCCCAAATTCTTGATCATCAATCTGGTTGTTGCCGGCGCTTTTTATGCGGCATACCTTATCGGACCGTTTTTCGAAAAATTCTTTTTTGCCGGGGACTTCAAGGCTTGGCTTAATCGCGATGCAGGGGGCCCCGCTCCATTCATATTTCTTCTGGTCGCCCCGGCGATGGCTCTGCTGGTCGTTTGGATTAGCTCTCGGTTACTTGGCAGGCGTTTCGTTTTATACATTCGCCAGCACGCGATGCCCTATTCCGCTCTTCTGGACATGTCGCGATTCCTTGGCTTGGCCGCGGTTACAGCAGGTGGGGCTTACGCTGTGGCTCTGCTCTTGGCGTACCTCGGCGTAGACCCACGGGGAACAATTGTGGACACTTACACCCAACGTAACACTCTCGTTGTGGGTTTCGCTATGGGCTTTGCCGTCATTCCGATCATATATACCCTGGCGGAGGATGCATTAAACTCTGTGCCGGAACATCTCCGCTCAGCAAGTCTCGCCTGTGGAGCGACCCCTTGGCAGACTGCCATATGGATAGTGTTGCCTACGGCCATAAGCGGCGTCTTTTCCGCTATAATGATCGGAATGGGGCGCGCGGTAGGTGAAACCATGATCGTGGTAATGTCCGCGGGGAATACACCTCTTGTCGATCTAAATATTTTCGATGGGCTGCGAGCATTGTCAGCGAATATTGCTGTGGAGCTTCCGGAAGCTCCTAAAGATGGTACTCTGTATCGTGTTTTGTTTCTTACAGGCCTTGTGCTCTTCGCGATGACATTTATCATCAACACGGTTGCTGAATTAGTAAGGTCACGTTTTCGCAAGCGGGCTATGCAGTTGTAGAGGCGTTGAGGATGCACGACGAGCGTGATGTGTTCAAAATTGAAGCTCAAACCACTGAAGCTCCCCATAGCTCTGACGCCAACTCTGTCTGGCGCAGGAACCGACCTAGCTAGCCAATCCGGATCCAACTCTGTTCGCTCTCTGCCCAATGACGACAGGCCCAAAGCCTCGGAAGATCGAACCAAAATCAAGAAATCCATGGTTTGGAACTTCAAATCGCGGGGTGAACCATTCCTTTGGCCGTTCGGCGGAGCCCTCGTCATCGGGATCTTTATGATTATCGGATTCCTGGTTTTGATCATTTACAACGGGATTTTGACTTTCTATCCGGATCGAATCGAAGTGTTATCACTTCGTGACGGATCGGTGATCGCAGGAGAACCGACACGTTCGGAGCGCTTCAGACCCTCCAGCAAGGATCTCGAACAATTACCAGAGGAAATTCAAAATCAAATTGCCGCGCAGAAAGGCTTCGCCACCAGACAGCTCTATCACACTGGAAATTTCGATCTATATGACGAGGACTACAGATGGATATCTAATTTCGATATAACTGAAGTCACCCGGCCTACGGATATCTTCTTCCTGGAGCGTATGGAGTGGGGCCCATTCATAGGCACAATCAAATCTCTCGATTTGAACGGCAGAATAATACCCAAAGAGGACCTCACATTAGACAAGCTTCGTCGAGAGCAACAAGAAGCTGCCCGGCGGCGAAATCTTCTTCATTATTTAGAACGAAATGAGATCGGAGCAATCAATTATTATCTAGAAAAGGGACGTTTGGAACTTCGGAAACTGGAACTCAGGTACGGAGCCGATTCTCCCACCTATCAAAAGGCCGCAAAAGATATCAATAATGATGCCGTGAGCTTGGAATCTCGATATCAGGATCTGTCGAAGGAGGCGGCAGGTATTAGAGACAACGACGAAAGATACACAATAACGCTGGCTGATGCCGCGGGTCGTGAAAAAACTATGAAATTATCCAACATCGTACGAATGTACCCGGCGAATGTTCTTACCGTGCCGCAGAGGCTTGGGGTATATTTTTCACGATGGAGGGAATTTCTTACCCAGGAACCTAGAGAAGCCAACACCGAGGGTGGGGTTCTGCCGGCCATCTTCGGCACATTTTGCATGACGATCCTCATGGCAATAGCTGTAGCGCCTTTTGGGGTGGTGGCCGCTCTCTACTTGAGAGAATATGCCAAACAGGGACGACTGGTTTCCCTTGTAAGAGTTTGTGTCAACAATCTTGCCGGAGTTCCATCCATAGTCTACGGTGTTTTTGGATTAGGCTTTCTTGCTTATATGCTTGGAACGACCATTGATAACATATTTTTTCCCGAAAGGCTCCCCACGCCTACCTTTGGGACTGGAGGCCTGCTATGGGCCTCTTTGACGCTGGCGCTTCTGACTGTGCCGGTAGTCATAGTGGCAACCGAAGAGGCTCTGGCCGCTGTCCCTCAGTCTCTACGAGAGGGTTCGCTCGCGTGTGGGGCCTCCAAATGGCAAACAATAAAGTATATTGTGCTCCCTCGTGCAATGCCGGGAATTATGACAGGGCTCATTCTTGCAATGGCCAGAGGAGCAGGAGAAGTTGCTCCATTAATGTTGGTCGGTGTGGTAAAAATGGCGCCTGAACTACCTATAGACGGTCTTTTTCCATATTTGCACTTGGAACGAAGCTTTATGCATCTGGGATTTCATATTTATGATTTGGGCTTCCAATCGCGGAACGCCGAAGCGGCCAAACCGATGGTCTATGTAACTACGCTTTTGCTAATCACACTTGTTTTCGTAATGAATATCGCCTCCGTAATGCTCAGAAATCGGCTAAGGCGCAAATTCTTTGCCGGCCATTTTTAACAGGAGCTGTTCATGAACCGAATTTCTGATGAACCGAACAGCACCGTATACCACGTAAAAGAGGGTCGACAGGGAGCGCTACTAATAGTTGAAAACTTTAATCTTTGGTATGGCCCAACTCAAGCGCTATTCGATGTGAATATGACCGTTGAAAAGGGCCTGGTCACAGCCCTTATTGGTCCCTCAGGATGCGGTAAATCCACGCTTTTGCGATCCATTAACCGTATGAACGATCTTATTGACGGTCTCGTAACCACCGGAAAGATGCTCCTGGACGGCGCGGACATTTATAGCCCGGAAATAGACGTGATCGGTCTGCGAAAGGCCATGGGCATGGTGTTCCAAAAACCGAATCCGTTCCCCATGTCTATTGCCGATAATGTCTGCTATCCCTTACGAGTTGAGGGAATCAACGATAAGAAAATTCTTCGGAACACAATTGAAAGCGCTTTAAAATCCGCTGCTCTCTGGGACGAGGTGAGCGATCGGCTTCAAGACAACGCTCTGGGATTATCTGGAGGCCAGCAGCAACGACTCTGTATCGCTCGTGCTATAGCGGCCAATCCCGAAGTATTGCTCATGGATGAACCCTGTTCCGCTCTGGACCCGGTAGCGACGGCTAAAATCGAAGACTTGATTGATGAATTGCGAGGACAATATACGATAATGATAGTCACCCACAATATGCAGCAAGCTGCAAGGGTGTCAGACAATACTGCATTTATGTATCTGGGAAAATTGATTGAATATGGAGAAACTTCCAGGATATTTACGAATCCCAAGGTTGCCAAAACTATGGATTACGTCACAGGTCGCTTCGGTTAAGATGTAACTGGCGCTATCTTTCACTCAGAATCTTCAGTCTCATATCTCCCATGCCGATGAATTCGACCGGCTATCATATAAATTACATCTTCAGCAATATTCGTGGCGTGATCCGCGATGCGTTCCAAATGTCGAGATATCAAAAAGAGATTTATTGATGATTCAATATTGTTTTGGTTCTTTCTTATCTCTTCTGCAAACCTGCTTTGCATCGCATACTTCATTTTGTCGACTTCATCATCCGCGGCGCAAACTTGATAAGCCAAATTGACATCCATATTAACTAAAGAATCCAGGCTTTTTTTCAACATTTCCTGTGCTTTCTCGGCCATCGTAAAATATTCGAAGGGAACAGCAACACGGTCGTTATGGGAGGCTATATCCCGAGCATGTTGGGCGATATTTACGGCTAAGTCACCTATTCTTTCCAAATCATTGTTCATTTTTAGCATTGATATAAGGAACCGCAGATCATCCGCTACCGGTTGATGTAGAGCAAGAATCTTAAGACACTCTTCCTCGACGTCCACTTCTTCGTGGTCTATCACCAAATCACCTGCTATAACTTGCTCCGCCATCCAGGGATCATTTGTTTCCAGTGACCGGACCGCCATGCGAAATCGCTCTTCCACCAATGCGGCCAAAGATGCGACCCTTTTCTTTAATTTTTCGATATCGCCCCTAAGTCTAATCCGCATTATTAGTGTGCCCCTTTTCTCCCTGAATCGCGTGCCCTTGCATAAACATATGCATTAGGGACACCGAGTTAGCCATCCGCGGGCAAGTATATGGAGAAAGCGCTTCCTCGGCCTGGCGAACTCTCCACATTTATGCGTCCCCTATGTGAATTGACAATATGTTTAACAATAGAAAGGCCAAGACCGGTTCCACCTTCCTTACGGCTTCGTCCTTTATCCACACGATAAAATCGCTCAAAAATCCGTGACAGGTGTTCTTTTGGAATACCGCAGCCCTGATCGCGCACTGTGATAACTATTTCTTTCCCAATTTGTTTGGCTTCAAGCCACACTTTATTATCGGGTTCACTATATTTTATAGCATTGTCGACCAGATTAACCAGAGCCTGCTCAAGCATATTACTATTAAACCTTGTGGAGAGATCATCCTCAACATTACATTCTAAATGGATATTTTTTTTCCGCGCAGCCCTGACACAAGTTCGCCCCACAGTTTCGATTACATCTTTAAGTTGTCCCTTTTCGAGTTGGATTTCTCCTCGCTCACTCTCACGCTCGATTCTGGACAGACTCAGAAGATCCTCGATGATAGTGTCAAGACGTTCTGTGTGTTTAATAATAATATCCAAAAAATGGTCGGCGTTATCGGGATCTTTGATAGCTCCTTCTTTCAGAGTTTCAAGAAATCCCTTTATTGAGGTTATAGGGGTCTTCAGCTCGTGTGACACGTTCGCCACAAAATCGCGTCTTATATTTTCCAAGGCTTTCAAACGAGTAACATCGTTCAGCACCACCAGACCGCCTATTTGTTGGTTTCGAGCATTCAATAATTTTGCGCCGTGTGCCTGAAGAAATATATCCGGCTCCCCCAGAATTACGATTTCCCTTTCACCAGGATTCTCTTTGAAGAGAGTGTCGGCAACAAAGCGGTGTAGTTCAGTGTTGCGAATAGTTTCCTGGACACTTTTTTCCTTAACTTTTGACTCGCTGATTTGAAACAGCTTCTTCGGCTGCCCTGTTGATTCGGATGATTCGCTCATTGGTGTCAATAACCAATACTGCTTCCACCATGCCGGAAAGCACTGCCTCGAGTTCATTGCGCTGCTCGGTTACGTTCTTCAGGCGATCTTGCAGGTTGGCGGCCATTGAATAAGTGGCATCAGCCAACACCCCGAATTCATTCCATTCGTCCACATCCATTCTATGCCTTAAGTCGCCGTCGGCAAATCGTGCGACGCCCCGTCTCAATTCAAGTATAGGCTTTGCTATTCGTCGAGATACATAAAGGCTGACAATCGCAGACAAAATAGCTATTGCGAGGCCTTCGGCGATCACGAGTGGGCCCATGGTAGGAATAACAGCCGGCTTGGCGTTGTCGGGGATTGCGGTTCTAACCACTCCTACGATATGACCATCAACTATGATCGGAACAGCTGCATATGACCATTTGGTGTCGAAATGGTAATCATGTCCGGTGACCGTGGCCTCCTTACCTTTAAGGGCTTCCCTGATTTCCGGTCGGCCGGACAGGTCACCCAAACGAGAGACTTCCTCCTGAGAATCCGCTACAACTTTGCCGGACGGCAGTACCACGGTTAAGCGAGTCTGTGTCTTAGCAGCAATTTCTCTAATTAAGTCATCAATTTTGTCGAATCGTTCTTTTGAAAACTCTTCTTGGACAAGTTTCTCAAGGAAAATGGCCTGATCTCGCAAATCTACCAAGTCCCTATTATTGATTATTTCCTTTAACTGGCTAGTCGCATACCAGGAAAGCGCGACCAAACATACGAAGGTTGTTATGAAATATGGAAAATAGAGGCGCCACAGCAGCTTTGGGCCTTTTGGCATAAATCATTCCTTAAACCTATACCCGACCCCTCTTACGGTTTGAATATAGGTACCGGATTCTCCGAGTTTCTTTCTCAATCCTACTATTTGCACATCCACTGAACGATCTGTAACCGGGTAGTCGTCACCTCTAATAGAGCTAATTATCTGATCCCGAGTAAAAACCCAGCCCGGTCTCCGCGCCAGAAAATAGAGTATTTTGAATTCACTTGCGGTAAGCGTTTTAGGTTCACCCTTGACTAAAACCTCATGGCGAGCAGAATCTATAACGAGATCGTGTATTTTCAAAATTCGCGTCTCTTCGGGCTCTTCATATTTATTTCTGCGCAGAACTGCTTTAACCCGTGCTAATAAAACCCTTGGGCTGAAAGGTTTGGTAATATAGTCGTCAGAGCCGAGTTCAAGCCCTGTAATTATATCAGTATCTTCAGTTTTGGCTGTAACCATTATTATAGGAATTTGATTCGTCTCATCCTTTTTCCTTAACTCCCGATAAACATCTAGTCCATCCATGCCCGGTAGCATCAGATCGAGCAATATGAGATCAGGTTGTTCTTGCCGAGCCTTGGCAAGGGCTGCTTCTCCGGAAGCAGCGGTCATCACTTGATAACCGTCCTTCACGAGATTGTACGAGATAAGTTCGAGAATATCTTCCTCATCGTCCACTACCAAAATTCGTTCTTTGGCCATAATGTTTCGCTGCTGCAATAGATGGTATCCGCCGACCGTTTCTAAGAAAAAAATGTGTAATTATCCCTCAAAAACGCTTTTGCACCGAAATGATCAAAAGTCAAGTATCATGCGCTCATTATTTCGTCCCTTGACATCGCTTTTCAAACAACGACCTAAGTTTCAGCCGATTCTCATTCTGCATCATAGTTTCAGAGTTTTTGTGAAAACCGAACCATACCTTAGCAACTCTCCATTTAATTTATGAATTTTTTATTAGATCATCATTAGAATGTTATTAACCACTATTCCAAAAAGCCTTCCTTCCGTCTGCATTAACTGCGAACAATCAGGGCTTGCCAGAACCTTGAATCGAGCATAATGTCTCAAAGAGGAATGCGACAGTTTAAACCCACTAGAAAACAATCTTCTTTAAAGAGCCGTCGATATGGCTATGGCAAAAAAAGGTTCCGCGAAACCGAGTCAGTGGAGTCGCGCGCCCCTCGAATTAGCAAAGACGCCTTGCACCTCCTTTCTCAAATAGGGACACCTGAACCGACTCCGTTTGTTCCGGACCCCTTTCAAATAGAATCACTGGAAAAGGTCTTGAAAGAGGATGTCCTGGTGAGCGCGCCTACGGGATCCGGGAAAACCTGGATTGCTTTGGAAGCCACCAAGGAATACGTTGCCCGGGGCTGCGGCGTCTGGTACGCCACTCCTCTGAAGGCTCTTTCAAATGCTAAGTATGAGGAATTCGGCCAAATACTCGGCCCTGAGCGTGTGGGAATTCTCACCGGAGATCGAAAGGAGAATGTGGATGCACCTGTAATTGTGGGTACGACCGAAATCCTCCGGAACCAACTTTATGACTCTATGCAGGGAGGTATTGATCTTGATTTAGATTTAGTAATCCTTGACGAAGCCCATTATCTCGGTGACCCGGACAGAGGCGTCGTTTGGGAAGAAGTCTTAATCTACTTACCGGCCCGTGTGCGACTTCTCCTTTTGTCCGCGACAATTTCGAATGCAGCCCCTGTCGCCGCGTGGCTCACACATATCAGAGGAACTCCGTGCAGTGTAGTCTATTCAGGCACCAGGCCGGTGCCATTGTATGTCCTATTTAGAGCCCCGGACGGTAATGTGCTTCCCTTCTTTTTGGGTAAACGGCTACATCCGGCGGTAGCATCTTATGCCAGGGCGCAAAGAAGTCGAAAGAAGTCGGCCGGGACAGATACTCCTGACGCTAACCATATTGTGGAGACACTACGGCATTCCAATCTTTTGCCGGCAATAGTGTTTCTCAAATCCAGATCGGATTGTGACAAAGCACTGAACGCTCTGCTGCCTTCACCACTTACACCTTACGAGGACGGCTTTGAAGAGGCAGTAAATGCCCAGCTGGGGGGATATCCGGAGTTACGAAATCAGCGGCAATTGAGTCGTATATTGTCTACTCGCGCCGGCTCGCATCACGCAGGGCAGTTGCCGGGTTGGCGCCTATTAATAGAAAAAATGATGGTTCAGGGATATTTGGAGGTCATTTTTTCCACGTCAACTGTTGCTGCCGGGGTCAATTTCCCGGCCCGCACGGTAGTAATTTTACAGAGTGACCGGTTCAATGGACGCAGCTTCGTTGATATGACAGCGACAGATCTGCATCAGATGACGGGCCGGGCAGGTCGGAGAGGAATGGATAATGCCGGTTTCACCTTGGCAGTCCCGGGAAAATTCTTGGACCTTACTCTGTTAAATGAACTCCTGCTATCTCCGCCGGAACCATTGCAGTCAAGAATTGCGGTAAATTTTTCTATGGTGCTGAATCTGCTGCTCTCGTATGATCGGGCTGGAGTAACCAGGCTCCTTGGACTGTCGTTCGCCGCATTTCATGAAAATCGTCGCCGGGCGGCAAGAGAGACAAAGAGACTTGTTCAGGAATTTGGTCACCATTTGGACTTGCTGATTGAAGTAGGCTATTTAGACGAAAGTGCAGTTCCTACGTATGATGGCCAATGGGCAGCCAAGCTGAGACTAGACCACCCCTTATTAATAGCCGAACTGATAAGATCCGGGGAGTTCAATCAATTGAATCCTACAGAATTAGCGGCATTAGTAGCACCGTTCGTAATGGACAAAGACAAGGAGAGTTTTATAAGTAAAGAGCTATGGGTACGCGTTCGACCACTTTGGAAGAAATTCAGAAGGGTGCTGAATCGCCTTAAGCCATTGATGCAACTTATGATTTCCAGAGGTTTTGAAGTTCCTGTGACAATGTTCTGGCCGGCCGCCGCTGTTTTCTTATGGTGTCAAGATATCGATTGGGAGGAGTTGACGGACAATGTCGAAGCAGATGAGGGTGATTTGGCCATGCTTATTTTGCGTACCGCAGATCATTTGCGTCAAATCACATCTCTGGAGAGAGAAGAACCGGCTTTGGCGCAGTCAGCGCGGCAAGCTCTCGGGTTAATTATGAGAAGTCCAGTCGTATAATCGTGCTCCCGCAATGATTTTGTAGGATTCAGCAAGTAATGAATATCTCTTTTCATTTTTTGGGCTCAGAGACTACCTTAATTGCTGTTTGATCACGCACCACGATTAATTCGGGCCCTAATGAAAAAATTTCACCCAGTTTAGGATCTGCTTTCACGAGAGAAAAATATTCATTACTCAAAAAAGGGACTGTCTGGACCGCCATGGAACCCAGATACAGAGTATCTACCCACGCGCTTTTTTCAAAACGGAAAATTTTCCCATTCACACTTTTGACTGAATCGGATTGAACATCCATCGCCACATTGGAGGTTTTGAATCGCCATAGCAGTTCTCCCGAGCTTTCCTGATGGACCTTAGGGGCAACCGGAACAATTCCTGGAGGGGTGGCCAAGGCCGACATAAACCCATACTCGTTTACCAGGGCAGTTAATTGTTCGCTCGTTTTCGCTTCACGATTTTTCACTGTTCCCTTTTCCCATAACGCGGCAACTCGTCTCATTGCCCAAAGCCGCGGGATGTAAAAATTTGACGCAAATTCTCGAGGGAAAAAGCAGTCTTGGGTTGTTGTTCTCACTCGTCCGCCTATTTTGCCGTTGAGGCGTACTGTCGAGAAAACGTCACCTTTGTCCAGGTATTTTCCGAATAGGATAGTTCCTTCTTGTCGCAAATCCGGAATCCTGTCCGGCAGGAGGTCTTCAATTTTTAGATTCGAGAACATAAGCGTTAATTCAGAAATTCGTGCAGGAGAGATATTCGCGAAAAATTCTTGTGCAATTTGAGAAAAATCAATTTTGCCCGAAAAGTGGGACAAGCCGCCTTTGCTGGAAATTGCAATTTTGTCTAAGAAGGCGACATCAGCTTCTTCTCCCAGAGCCAGTATATAAATCCTTGTTTTAAAGCGATTATTACTTATTATGTCTTGAAGGATGATTTCCGGTTCAGTAAACCCAACCGTAGCCCGGCCGTCACCTGCAAGTATTATGATTCCGGTTCGTTTGCGTGATGTAAACTGCTCCAACGCACTCATAACACCATTGTAAAGATCCGTACCACCTTCACTTTCCGCAGCGTTCACGAAGCGAACGGCCTCCATTATGTTATCGCTGGTGACGGGAATAAGGCGATTTGCCAGTTTTTCGATATGGGAGCCTATGGCGATTACGTTGAACCGATCACCGCCACGAAGGTTCTCCAGTCCTACAATCATGGCCTGTTTTGCAACCCCGAGATTTTCGGGTTTGATGCTACCTGATCGGTCCAAAACGAAAACTATATCGCTCTGCTGATTTTCCATTTCGCGTCCTGTTAAGGGCGGTTCAATGAAGAGAGCGAAATACCCCTTTTGATTTGCAGATCGGTGAGTGAATACTTTGAAATCCAGATCATTGCGGGAATAGGTCAACAACAGCCGAAAATCACTTCGAACAGGGCTTTGCGTGCTCCTGACCGTCACGATACAGCGATGGGCTGCCTCTCTCAATGTAGTAATATGATGAGTCGGGGAAAACACTGTTCGGATTTGTCGAGCCATTTTTGAACGAACTATGATTTCAAGAATTCCAACGGGAGCCAGCGAGTAACGCTCACCTGCCAAAGAAAGGAACAAATTAAGTTCGTCATTCTCGATAGAAATTGGGACTTTTAACTGCACGTGAAACGACTTTTGTTGCCGTGGTTTCAAATGGATTGAGCTAATCATCAAGATGTCTCTACCTGCCAATTCAAGGAGAGTCGGGTCTCTCGTCGCTTCAATCCAGCCTTTTAAAATAGGGAAAAATTCGTCCGCGACTATTACTTTGCCCTTAGTAGAGGCGCCATCCACACGGACCTCTAGTTTCGAGGATCCGGAGGGTCCGTCCAGTGGGTATAAATAAACCGCCTCTAGAGGCAAATCATTGTCGTTAAAGAACATTTGCTCGATGCTGTACTCGATGAAAGATTCAGAAATTGTCACGAGAGTTTTAGACGAGAGGACAGTGGGGCGCGCCACTGCAAATGCCTCGTCCTTTAAAGCGGGAGAGAAAGTATGCAGGATCCCTCCACCGAAAGAGGGAGCCGGAACTACTGTAATAATAATCAAGATGGTTATAAGGGCATTGTTAGAAATAGGCATTTCTCTTGAAGAAACGATTAGTGGCGGGGACTACCAATTACTTTAATCATTGCTGGGAATTCCAGGTAGTCTCTTCAGGCGCAGTACCTTGTCTGGGATACGGCTATGCCGGACCAATCACACCTTCAATATCAGTTTTCCCCTACCTGAGAGCGCTTTGAGAATATTTTCCAATTTTGGAGGATCAGTAATACGCGCGATATTGTCGCTGATCTGTACGATTCCAACTTCCTCCAGTTTTTTCAAGTACTTCATTATTTGATCCTTATCTTCCAGTTGCAACAAATCCGTTAATTCACCTAAATCAATGTCCTTACCATTCCTCACGGATAACCGGCGATGAAAAAATAAGAGCCCGTAAATAAGTCTTGAGAGGGAGTCTCCAAGCAAATCGCTTTCAATGATGGATTTAGCTTCCCCAAGTCTAGATAAGATATTCAGTACTATACCTACGGCCGTCTTATCACCAATAAGCTTTTCAAAAGTTTTCTGATCCAAGGGAATCAAGACGCAATCCTCTTCGGCTTCAGCGGACTCAGTCCTTAAATTATCACCTAAGAGAAGTCCTTCGCCAAAAAAGTCGCCAGCCCCGGGTAACGCGAGAGTTTTCCGAGATTGACCGACGTGGAGCCAAATCCTGACTTGGCCTTTTTGGATTATGTAAACGTACTTGGCTGGATCTCCTTTGAGATAAATAGTAGACCCCTCGGAAAAAGCGACAGTCTCCAAAACCAGGTCGTCCGAATCCATCGTATGACTTACCAGTTCTTCCCCTGATAAAGCGCTGTCTAGAAGTTTGCGTATGGAAAGCGACTCCAGGCTAATTACCGTAGTTGCTTCTTCTGAATCCGCGAATTGCCGGCCGTAATTCGCGCTCAGATGGCTTATATGTGAGCAATTTCCTCATACGACGGGTGTCCAATATTATTTCGCGCCGAAACTGGCTCATTCATGTAATTCGCGAAATTAGAGGGATTTAAATCAAGTTTGTATTCTTTCACCACATCGCGAAGATCACTAATAAAATCTTCCATCCATGGATATCTGTCCTCGGGATTAAAAGCCATTGCTTTGATCAAAATGGGCTTGAGTCCGGAAGGGATCATTTGATGCTTCTGGACCTTCTCTCGTATATCCATTTCGAGAATTGTCCTGACCGTCTGCCCAACAGTGTCTTGATGTTCAATTAACCTCTCTCGAGTTACAAGCTCGTACAGGAGGATACCGATTCCATAAATATCAACTCGTCTATCAATGGGTTTGTTCTGCAGCTGTTCGGGGGAAAAGTACAGGAGCTTGCCCGCCACAGGAAAACCTTCAATTGGATTTCGATTCAGGAAAACCCTGGCGATTCCGAAATCAATTAATTTTATTTCAGCCTCATAGGAAATCATTACATTAAAAGAGTTTACATCCTGATGAACCAGCATCAAATTGGCGCCGTCAATGCCCTTTTTTCGGTGAGCGTAAGCTAAACCTTGCGCCACTCCCAGCGCGACATATAGAACGAATTCTATTGAGAGAGGTTGAGCCGTTCGCCTTGCCTTTGCCAGAATATAGGCTGCATTCCGCCCCTCAATGTATTCCATTGCAATATAATAATCCCCATCAATCTGGCCAATATCAAAAACTTGGACGATGTTAGAATGATTGAGACGAGCCAAAGTCTTGGCTTCGTTTATAAATCTCTTCACGTAACGCGCTTTAGTGGAATACCTAGGCAAAAGCTTTTTAATAATAAGCGGCTTTTGGTAACCGCCTAGACCGGAAGTCTTTGCAAGGTATACATCAGACATTCCGCCCTGCGACACACGATCTATCAGACAATAATTACCGAAAATTACAGGCTTAAAGGAGGGCTTGCGATCACCTGAAGGCGCCCGGTTTTGGATTGTAGTATCTTTCATCCGCTTTCTATTTCATTTCCGTGCGCGAAATTAATCGACTTAGATCGTGTCTTATTAACTGAAAATTTTGATATTGCCGCAAACGCACAGCAACCGCTTAACAGGATATGAACGACATTCTCTCTTAGATTACCGTAATGTCGATTCGCTCAATATAGAATAAGAAACAGGTCCGAATTTTATTCTCGTTTGAACGGCAATATTTGTGCCGTCCGGTATTCGGCGAAAACCCAGTGAGCGGTCCACAAGCAGAAAACTGTCCTTTTGCCGCCAATTGATATGGACGAGCCAAGCTGGGATGACCGCGGGCTGCTCTTTAGTCTCCGGGGGCTTCCTTAGAGGAAGTTTTTGCAAGACTTTTGATCCGAGAGTAATGGATTGTTTGTCCTTAAATTGTTCAGCCTGAACCCTTGTCAATGGATATAGCGCCGCAACGATTGAGGATGAGATGGCCAGTGGTGTGCCAGCCCACAACACTATCAATAAGCCATCCGGAGCTGAGTTTGCAGGCAGTCCTCCTGATTTTGGCTGAAGCTCATCGGCTGGTCCAACTTGGGTTAACTCTTGATGGAGTAATGAGAGTTGCCCGACCTGCTGTGACACCAAATTCTCAAGCGTTCCAAGCCTGCGCGCTGTTTCTGAGCCCGAAATACTGGAGCCCTGCGCCAACGCCCCACCGATCCTGGATAGACGGCGAGTTACCTCTTCAAGAGATTGGATAGTGGTACCCACTTTTTTAAGAATTGCATCATATTCCACTGCCGAGCTTCTTTGACCCGTTCCCGCCTTGTCTTTATCAACTGCGGGCTCCGGTAAAGGGGATGCCATGATTTTCTTATAAATATCATTCAATACCGCGAGTGCTTTTTCGGCGTTTTTGTCCCCTGGGGAAACATGCATTGATTTCAATACTGCCAGACTGTCTTCAAGCAATTTAACAAACAAGGGATGGGGAGAAACCTCAGAACCGCTGAATCGCCGCAACACACGACTATTCATGGCCAATACGGTACGGGCCCTCTCGTTTGACGGGAAATACTGACTCAAACTTCTGAATTGTTCAATCAATTCCGAGCTTGCTTCCCCACTAACTTCCCATTCCACGCTTAGGATCAGCACCTCAATCCTTTCGACGATTTTATCAAAGGACACTTCGCCCCCCTGTAGATGCCCTGAAGCGGAGACGCCTGAGGGTCTATTGGCAGTGTTCGATGGTTTGAGTACGGTATTAATAGGCGCTGTCTTTTTGCTCGGAGTAGCTGGTTGAGCAACCTTATCGTGCATTCCCAAGCTGACACTCGGCTGCGTAGGGTTCAAATTATCTTGAACGGAAGTAGTTACGGGCGCAGCCGCTATCGAGTGGCCAGGATTTTCTACAGAATCCCCACCTAAGAGGTCACCAAACAGTTCCTCTATTTTTCTACCGACTGCCTCGCCGAGTTCCGCTGGTGTTTTATGTTTTGGCTCTTCCGCCACAGGCGGTCTCCAGAATTATTGGGGGTTGATCAATGGGCCATGCTGACGCCCTTGTCTTTTAGCAATCGCGAGCTCACATCGATAACGGTCATCATGCAGATTTTCTTAAAAGTTTCCTTGACCCCATCTCCCCTAAGAGCACTTGCCGGAAATGCAGGAAAGCGGCCTTGAGGATTGAGATCTTTTTGCAACTCTGTTACCGGCAGCACCGCAACTTTGCTGTCTTCCAGATCCCTCTTATTGTACTGAAAAACGAGCGGCAGGGAACCGATTGATTTTGCTTGTTCCGCCAGGTTTTCTTGAAGATTTTGTAAACTCTCTACATTATTTACTCTTCTGGCTTCAAGAGAATCGGCGACGAACACGATCCCATCGACTCCTTTTAGAACCAACTTTCTAGTATCATTATACCGCACTTGCCCAGGAACGGTGTAGAGTGAGATTTTAATCCGAAATTTTCCGATGTAGCCTAAATCCATCGGCAGGAAATCAAAAAAAAGCGTTCGGTCTCCCGCTGTGTCTATAGACAAAAGCTCTCCACGAACCTGCTCTCCAAGTGCCTTATGTATGCTTATGAGATTAGTAGTCTTACCTCCTCTTCCCGGACCGTAATAAACAACCTTGCAGTGAATCTCATCAGATCTAAAGCTAATTATGGCCATAGACGAATCCTAAAGGTGCCAAACTCTAAACTAAGTGTTAAACCACTGCCTCAAATTTTCCGCAAACATAGCTTCTATCATTGCAACTGTTTTTCTTACTTCGAGACGAACCAATCCCAAATGAGTATTATTGCTGAAGATCGTCACCATTAGGCATTCTTCGCCGACATTCGAAAAATGAATATTTTCCGCATTTCCCTTATGGAACAATAATGAGAATTCTTCTTCTCCGAACAGCCGGGCAATGGCTGTAGTTGCGCCGTAATTGGCAGCAGTTAAAGCCGCCAATGACGCGACTTTCTCTTCATTCATAGCGCCCTGAAAACTTATTAATTGTCCAGCCTTATCAACCAAAAGGACGGTATGCGCGGCACTTCGAGCCAGTAGGCTAGCTAGTATAGAATCAATACGGTCAAGAGATTGCTTCGTCAGAACCAAATCCGCCATTTCCACACCTGAGCCATTCGAGTCAAAAATTTTATTCGAGAGCGATTTAAGGAATTAGCTACTTGATTCTAGGCCGAATAAAATAAATCTTTCCTTTGGATTCCACATTGAATGACCTTCGAACTGTGTGCGCTAAAATTGGTCAGTCAAAGACCACGAGCCTTTTCGCGTCTTCGCACGCTCTCCATCAGTAGAAAATCCCAGTTCTCATGGATCGTCTCTTTCTCTGCCTGGACTCGATCTCCTTCAAACACACCTATTTCCCATGAGAGAATTTCGTAAAAAGCTTCCTCACCTCCTAGGTCACCGGTTTCCGCATGAATTATCTCCCCATGACGGAAGTATATCATCCCCCTCTGCTTTCCGGCCCTGATTTGCATCCGGCAAGTACTTCGGCCGATACATAACAACTGAATCAAATCAGGAAGACTTATATTCGTTACACTTCCGCTGAATCCATTGGATTTGGACTCGGTTACCAATCGCCATATCACCTGATCGGCCTGAAAAGCCGTTTGTTTTCAGAATTCAAATTGAAAATCCGACTATCGAGTAATATATACTGCTCATACAAAACAATAATTCCGGCGGCTTCCATCGGAACCATACCGCGGGATCAAAGTATGTTAATGAAACTACACATTGATCCGTCGCTTTTAGCTGGTGCATAATATACCAGTGTTCCATGATAAAATCAATCAAACCCTTGACCAATTCGAGCAAACGAGAGCTTCGTGCCAGCGGATTAACCTTATAATAGATTCGATAAGTGTATGCTGAAAGCAGTTGAACAGAATCGAATGCATCCAACCGATCTTGTGAAGCTCAGTTCTGATTCTGAAAAAGAATCACGCGAATCGTGTTTGCAAAAAAGTTTTTTGTAACCGTGAGTGGAAGAATATATTGGAGAATTCGATGGCGGGAGATAAGTTTCTAAATCCGATTTTGAAGGCGACTCTCTGTTCGATCGGCATAGCGACCATGGCCTACCTCCTTATTGTTCAAATCGGATCCGGGGGGCCATATGGCCATTTAGCTTTTGCCCGCGTCTTGGTATTGCTGGGTTTTCTATACCTGCTGGTACAGAGCGTCAGGCAGATCTTTCAACGTCGGGAAAATTCTACGATCAAGACTGATAGGATAGAGCAATGAGCTTCAAACAATTCCTGAGAACGGAATAGGGCAGTCGCTATGACGAGACGTGACTTTGATAAACAGGCGCAAATCCAAAGCGAACTCGTGGTGAAAACCCGAAACTTAAATAGACGTAAAGCGCTAACCAGACAATCCAGTGTCGCGTCTGAGAAGACACCACAGATCTTACCACGTGCGGAAGCACATGTTAGGGCAACTTTACAATAAAGCCGCTCAAGCAATCGCTTCTACTGATGATCATGGCAAGTTTATTGAAGTGAACCCCGCGTTTCAGAACATGTTCGGCTACACGAGAGCCGAGGCCCTAGAACTACGCATCTCGATATAACAGCCCCGGAATACAGACTGCTCTCCAAAGAAAAGGCTCAGGCGCTGTTCTACCACGAAATAGAGTCATTCCGGCTGGAGAAGATATATGTTCGGAAGGATGGGTCTTTTTTTGGGGGAGACGTCTCTGTGGCTGCGGTCCATACGCCTGAGAATCGCGTACAATCAGCGGCCATTATCGTGGACATATCTGACCGGAAAAAAGCCGAAGAAGACCTAAAGCGCGCCCATGACGAACTTGAGAGGCGAGTTACCGAGCGGACGCCTGAGCTGGCGTCAGCCAACCGAGAATTACTAAAAGAAATAGCAGAGCGGACCAAGGCCCAGCAAGCACTGAAAAGAAGTCAAGAGCGCTTTCGGGCAATTTTTGATACCGCTAAGGATTGCATTTTTATAAAGAACCAGAATCTCAGATACACGCTGGTCAATCCCTCCATGGAGCTTTTGCTGGAATTACCCGCTTCGGAAATCATGAAGCGCCGGGACGAAGAATTATTCGGAATTGGAGCAGCAAACTACCTTCATCAATTGGATTTAGGGGTCCTCGCTGGAGAAATCATTGAGGCGGAGCACACTCGCCCAATAAAGGAATCTCCACGACATTTTTGGATATTCGCGCGCCCGATGAGAAATGAGCATGGCCAGATCGTCGGTGTCTGCGGTATTTCTCGGAATATTACCGAACGAACTAAGACAGGGCTCACCAAGGAAATTGCAATCGAGGACGGACCATCGACAATAATGCGTCTTACATTGGCTGAAGCTCGAATGGCAGCCAAGACCGATATCATCATATTGCTTACAGGGGAAAGTGGTTCAGGAAAAGATCACTTGGCACGGTTTATCCACGAGAATTCGGGTCAGTTCGAGCGGACCGTTTTATGCCATAAATTGTGCGGCTATCCCTTCTGAACTTGCTGAGTCGGAACTGTTCGGTCACGAGCCCGGAGCCTTCACCGGCGCGACACGGAGAAAAAGAGGTCTGCTGGAATTGGCTGAAGGAGGCACGCTCCTGCTGAATGAGATTGGAGAGTTAGCTCCACATTTGCAAGCGAAATTGCTGACATTTCTGGATAGCCGATCATTCACACGAGTTGGCGGAGAAAATTTGGTTACAGTTAACGCCAGATTGATAGCAGCCACAAATCGGAATCTGGAAGAAGAGGTTGCAAAAAACCGTTTCCGGCTAGATCTGTTTTATCGTCTCAACGTGCTATCCATTAAGGTTCCCCCGTTAAGAGAACGAATCGAAGACATTCCCGCTCTGGCCCGACAAATAATTTCGGAGTTGGAACAGGAGCTTCAACTCCCCAATACACCCTTTTATTGCGGATAGCGACACGGCGAGACTATGCGCTTACAAGTGGCCCGGCAACATACGAGAATTGCGGAATGTTCTGGAGCGAGCCGTAATCGTGTCGGACGGCCCACAGCTCAAATTCGACTTTCTGGGATGTGACCCCTCGGACAGCGCTGTGAATTCTTGGACGGTGTCTTTTCCGCCGCGGCCTTCATTTGATAATGTAATCAAGGAGATGCGACGCAGCTTGATTCAGGAGGCCTTGTCAAGGGCCAGAGGCAATAAACAGGAGGCATCCCGCTTGCTTGGTGTTTCTCGCTTTGTTTTGAGGCGACAAATGAAGACTCTCGGCATGGATGTGCCGAAGTCGCACAAAAACACCGACCAAAATGTGCTGAAGTAGCACACGATGATGCACACAATTTCGCAAGTATTATACAATACCATTCAAAAGTGTGCGGAACAGGTCCACTCTTCCGCGCCCGCGCCCGAAAGGATTCATCAATGGCTTTGATAATAGTCTTGTGATTTCTAATCTATTTAATATAAAGATGATTTGATTGTCCAAAGTATCGAATCACTCATGGGTGGCATCATTCGTGCACAAGTGAAGTCCCGGATGGCGTCATTTCTCTTAGGTGATCCACGCACGATTTCCGGAAGCTGACTGCGCTGCGACGTCATATCTCAAAGCTCAAGCGCATTTTGGATGCTTATCATAGGCCAAGCTTTTTGAAAGGAAACTAGTAGGATTAAGCATCGCTTGCGGGACTCCTTGACTGCCACTGTCCGGCAAGCAAACGAAATCGAACTCGCTTCTCAAGAGACATCAATCCTTAGAAGCGGATGTTGAGGACTTATAATCAGTTGTCAGAGGGGCGGCTACATCGGTTAAAATAAGCCCGTGTTGCGGGCTAGATAAAAGCCAGAAAGGAGACGAAGGAGTGTTCAGAAGGAAAGAAATTTAGTTGGCAAGTTGTTTTTCATCAACGTGACGACGGTTTTGCCGGCCTCTTGTGTCGTTGAGGGACCATCTGGGGTCTCATAGGTGTCAGGGGTACACTACCGTGAAAGGGATTCTGGTGCAAAAGTCAGCGAAATGGCAAGACCGCCGTATAATTCCCGGTATAATGATACCTCTTCACTCTCATACTTTTCAACCAACTTCACAAATGGATTTCGGAGGTGATTATGGTCAGGAAGAAGTTGTCGGGTCTACTCCTTGGGTGCATGGCGACATGTGCGTTCATTATCGTGGCCGCGGGTACTGGGTACGGCAAGTCCGTGGAACTGACTTACTCCAATGTGTACCCAGCCACCCACGGCAACCTGATCCTAGCGAACGAATGGTGTAAAGAGATTGAGAAGAGAACAAACGGAGCCGTCAAAATTCCAGATGTTCCCCGGCGGGACCCTCACCCCATCTGATCAGTGCTATGACGGAGTTGTGAAGGGGATATCGGATATCGGCATGTCCGTGGTCAGCTACGTAAAAGGGCGTTTCCCGCTCAGCGAAGTGATCGACCTTCCCCTAGGGTACACGAGGGGCAGTCAGGCCACTCACCTTGCCAATGCCTTTTTTGAGAAGTTTAAGCCAAAAGAATTTGATGATACCAAGGTCATGTATCTGATGGCCCACGGACCGGGGATAATACACACCAAGAAACCCATTGAAAAGCTGGAGGACCTGAAAGGAGTGAAGGTACGAGGCACCGGAACGTCCGCGAGGGTGATAGCAGCGCTTGGGGCTGTACCGGTGGCCATGCCGATGCCCGAGACTGTACGATGCGCTGAGTAGGGGTGTTGCGGACGGTGTGGTCGCGCCTATTGAAGCCCTTAAGGGGTGGAAATTGGCTGAAGTGATAAAATCGACTACGGAGGATTACGGCGCGGCTTATAGCCTCCTTTTCTTCGTTGTCATCAACAAGAAGAAATGGGAATCGTTACCTAAAGATGTGCAGGAGACCATCGAGAAGATAAACAAGGAATGGATTGAGAGGTCGGCCGAGTTGTGGGACAAGATCGACAAAGAGGGAAGGGAATTCACCCTCTCCAGAGGAAATAAAATTATCCCTCTGTCCAAAGAAGAGAACGCAAAGTGGGCCGCGGCCGTGAAGCCCGTGTTAGAGGAGTACCTCAAGTCAATGAAGGAGAAAAATCTTCCTGGCGAAGGGGCGCTCAAATTTTGCGAAGAATAGCTGAAGAAAAATCCATAATAATTTTGGCTGAATAACTGTCCTTCGGATGTAACTTTAAAGGTCAGAAGAGCAAGCGCAACGGCCCGGCCTGGTTGAATTTTGGACGAAAACGTCGGTACAGAGGGACGGAACGCTTCGTTTGACTGAATGTCCTGCGTGGTTTTAGGCAGGATAAGGTCCGGGCTGGCGCTCCCGGTGCAGGCGCTTCTCGATCGGAGTTTCTGAAATGCCAAATGACGTGAAACAACTGTTCGAAGAAAGATTGGGCCGCTATCAGGCGGCAATTGCGCTTGAGCCCCATGATCGTATTCCCATTGCAACGGGAAGCAATTATTTCGCCGAAATTTATTCCGGAAATACAAAGCAGGAGACTATTTACGATCCGGAAAAATGGCTCTAGGCTGAAATTAAATTCTGCCAGGATTTTCCGGAGGTCGATGTTTTGAGGGATAATCGCATCTACGGCCCTCTGTTCGATGCTCTTGATGTGAAGACGTACAAGCTTCCCGGCCGCGATCTCCCACAAAATACGCAGTTCCAATTTATTGAGCAAGAATACATGAAATCAGACGAATATGATGCTCTGATTGATGATCCTACCGGTTTTATGATGGACGTTTGGCTCCCGCGCATTTTTGGAGAACTTGGGAAGCGTGGAACAGGGCGTTCATATGTGGCCATGCTCAAAGCCGGAATGGCCCAGATGATGTTCGGCGGAATAATGCGCAACCGCGGAATGGTGCTCGAGCAACAATATGGCATGCCACAACCAATGAGTGGATTTTTCTTGGCGCCCTTTGATGCGCTAGCAGACGCGATGCGAGGCATGACCGGAGCACTTTTGGATGTATTCCGGCAACCGGACAAAGTTGTGGCCGCGTGCGATGTTCTGGTTCAGGAAATGGCCCACCTGGCGCTCTCGACGGCAGACCAGTTGAAGCGTTATCCAATTTTCGTACCGACTCATAAAGCAATTTTTATGTCTCCCCAACAGTTTGACAAATTCTATTGGCCTTCATTTAAGCAAGTCATGAATATCCTGATAGAATCAGGTTACACGATTCGAGCCTATTTGGAAGGTGATTGGGGAAAACATTGGCACCATATGCGTGAAATGCCGAAAGGAAAGGTGCTTTGCGATATTGACACTCAGGGAGACATTTTTCAGGCCAAGAAAGACCTGGCAGGTTATCAATGTATAGCAGGGGGGGTCCAGGATTCCATGCTTATCCTCGCAACTCCCGACCAGGTAAAGGAACACGTGAGGGAGCTATGTGAACGTGTCGGTAACGGGGGGGGATACATCATTAGCGCGGGATGTTCCTTTCCGTACGATGCCAAACCGGAAAACTTTCGAGCAATGATCGACGCTGTTATGAAATATGGATGGCATGACGCCGGTATCAAGGCGAAGCCGAAGCCTGCTCCGCCTGCATCAAAGGTGGAGGGACTGGAAACCCGCAGATTGTTCACCCCATGGGAAATCAAGAAGGCTGAACTTGGCCCGATACTGGGTGACGAAAATCTCATCATGAAGAATTGGGAACAACTCGAAGCTATGGCCCACACATTCATATGGCAATGGACTCTGTAAGCTGTGGAGGAAATAACAATGGGATCTCTGGCGGAAGCGTTGACCAATCTGGAAGAACAAAGAGTATACGAGCTTGTGGATCAGAAGGTAAACGAAGGAGAAGATGTCCTTAGAATCATTTCTGAATTGAATGAAGGCATGATAAATGTCGGAGAACTTTTTTCTTCCGGGGAGTACTTCATAAGCCAACTCATCTTCTCAGGGGAAATCCTCAAAGAAGTGATGATAAAGTTGGAGCCCCAACTGCGCAAAGTGGAAGCAGGCCAATCGTCGGGCAAAGTGGTAATCGGAACCGTCAAAGGAGATATTCATGATATTGGAAAGAATATTGTAATCACGTTATTAAACGGATCAGGGTTCGACGTCCTTGATTTGGGGGTCGACGTTCCGGCAGAAAGATTCGTGGAAGCAATAAAACAGACTGGAGCAAAAGTGCTTGGGTTGAGCGCTTTGCTAAACTTTACATATCCGGAAATGAAATCGGTCATCGAACAGGTTGAAAAAGCGGGACTTCGCGATCGAGTGAAGGTGATCATAGGGGGAGCCCCTTGCAACGAGCAAGTGAGAGAATTTACAGGGGCTGATTTTTGTGCCAAAGATGCTATCGCGGGAGTGAATTACTGCAAGGAAATATATCGTTAGAATCGCAAGCGCGCCATTGCCTATCCTCGGGTAACTGAATTGTTCATATTTGCGGCGTTTTTTTCTTGCTATTCGGGTTTCTTGTGCTAATAAGGGGGCAAATCTTATCACCATACTTTCCATATCGGAGAAGCCTGACGGCTTCCGATGTCCTGTCGTCAGGCTTTTCGTTTGTACGCGTGAGGCCATCGCCAAGGTCGTAAAATCAGGAGCATTAACCAGAAACTCGCCAGGCCAAAATTCTGAGACGCTGTCGGCCGCGCCCCTGCCTCCATGCACAAGCACTTCTGCTGTGCAGTCGACGAGATTCACCTCGCAATCCCGGTCAATACACGTTCAGTTTATTGTTTAATTTAATATTGATTTAATATTGAGAAATTCTTATCAACATGCTATAATTTAACCGTTAAATGTCCAATTGGACGCTAAGTAATTTCTTTAAGTGAGGTTCGTAATGCCAAGGGTTGTGGTTGTTGTTATAGCGTCATTGTTTTTTATTACAGCAATTTTGTCCGGATCGGCACAATCCATGGGCCGCCAAGGATGCCCGCCCCCGAACTACTGTCCTCCTCCCAAATGCCCGGAACGCACATTGGTGACCAGAATGGTCCCGTGTATGAAAACCGAGCTAGTAGCGGAAGTCTTGCCTTGTACCAAGACTGTCCCTGTACAGATGGTGGGCTATAAAACGCAAAGAGTCATGCTAAGAGGGTTTCCTACAGGGCGACCTTGTGGACTTGACCCATGCACCAGATGCTGCCCCCAACCCTTTTGCGAAATTGTGGATCAGAAAGTTCCTTATATTTACTATGACTATAAAACAATACCGGACTACAGAGTAGTATATAGGCCTGTCTGCCGGCCCGTAATGCTTCCGCAGACCTATATGGTGGAAGCTACTCCCATGTGCCGCTAAACCTGGAATTCAGGGTACGCTATGTCGAGAGAAGCTCCTGCTGGATGGAGTTTCTCTCGACATAATTCAAACTCAGCAAAAGAGAATCTCGGGCTTCAGGGTTCGGAGCTGCACGCCTAAGGCTCAAAGGAACGCAACACTGGTTTCTTCCTGCCAGCCGGACGTTGGTAGTGCTCAGCAGAATAGCCTAAAGCAATTATCGAATAGACTGCCTCTTCCTGAGGGATACCTATAGCGGTTTGAATTTTTCGGTCGTTTTTCATGGCTTCCACTGCCATTCCGATCAAACAGCTTCCAAGGCCCATGCTGTGAGCAGCCAAAAGAATATTCTGAGATGCCAGCATTGCGTCTTCTTTGGGCAATGTGGCTCCCGGCCTACTCCCAACTACAATTGCCGCCGCCGCGCCATGAAACAGCCGATCAACGCCGGTTTGTTCGAATTCAGCTAAGCCTTCCTTCACAATTTCGCAATAGCCCTGATAATACTGCTCCAATTCCGGTTTTCCGACGAGTCTCAGGACTAAACGCAACCATTTCTTCTCCGCCATGGTATTCAATTTCACGTAAAAATCACGAACCTTTTTGCCCAAGGTCAAAACCGCCTCTCGATCGGGCAATATCGTAAAGGTCCAGAGCTGACAGTTAGTGCCGGATGGCGCTGTACACCCTATTTTGACAAGATCATCCAGAATCGAGCGATCTACAGCTTGATCGAGAAAACTCCTGCAGGATCGCCTTGAAGCCATTAGCCTCACCAGTTGCACGGTGTCGAATTGGCCGTACGAAAGCCATTTGTCATCAGCCTGGAAATTCACAAATCTCGACATCTCGGAATCGATCGCTGGCAACGGTAATCGCGCCGGTGGGGCAGACAGCTTCACAATGCCCGCAATTTAGGGAACGATCACCTGTCACAACTGCTTTGTCGTCTTGCAAAGAAAGCGTCCGGGCAGGACATACTTGGACACACAATCCACATCCGGTGCACAGATCACTATTGATTTTGGTCGTTATTTCTCCATACATGCGGTCTTACCTGGGGCCAACAAAATCCTGGCGCAGAAATTCCGGATCCGGATAGGTGTAAAATCCTTTGCCCGATTTAACTCCTAACTCACCGCGGTTGATCATCTCGAGCAGCGCATCAGGCGGCTTATCCTTCGGATCTTTGGATTCATTATAGTAAACCATCTCGATTGCATAGACCACGTCCAGGCCTACTTTATCCATTAATGCGAACGGTCCTTCTTTCATTCTGGTAAAGATCATCCAGGCGCGATCGGAATCTCGGAAATCCACAAAACCGTTAGCCCACATATGAAGAACTTCCCTTTTGATGGCTCTCCAGACCCGATTGAAGCAGAAACCTAGGATCTCTTTATTAACTTTGAGCGGAACACAACCAATAGAATAAATCCAGTCAATGCCCGTTTGCATGACCTCGGGGAGAGTTTTTGTTCCTCCCATTATGTCGACCATGTTCACGCCTTGAAGGGGAAAGTAGAAATGAATGTTGAGACATCGCTCAGGTCGCCCGCTGCTCTGTTCCATATTTGAAACAGGAATAGACGAGCTGTTGGTAGCCAATATGGCGGAGGGTTTTGCTTTTATTCCGAGCTCTTTGAAAACTTTGTTTTTGAGTTCGATATTTTCAGGTGCCGCTTCGATGATAAGGTCGGCATCTGTTACAGCTTCATCCAGATTGGTTGTTTTGTGAACTGATTCTTTGCATTTCGGCCAATCAGGCCAGGGGACAAGAGGCTTTACGTTCTTTGCTTCCAGGTCGCGTTTGATTTTGTCATAGGTTTCGTCAAAGGCGTTTTCAATCGGATCGTACGCTTTTACTTGATAACCAGCATGGGCAGCAAGCATGGCAATCTGGGCCCCGAGTATTCCGGCACCGACTATAGCAATCTTTTGCAATGGATTATTCATGAGTTAGCCTCCTTTCGCACGAATTCGGTTGCGCGCACCAATCTTATTTTAGATAGGGAGCTATAATGTTGGGTTATACACTTAGTCGATCATATGAGGAGGATTTGCAAGGGAAATATCACTGCTAAGGATTGCTTGATTGTATACTTGCTCAGCTCATTTCCTCATCCAGGATTTGCGAATCCGCGGGTGATACAGCGAGCATTTCCACTTATTCGCAATCCTGAAACTGAGTCGCACTTTGTATAATCGAAGAGTTGCGATCAGGCCTGAATTCCATGCATTTTTAACTAGTCTCTTCGGGGTCAAATCCGTGTCGGACCAGGCCACAACTCGACCAAGATTGGAACAAATTGAAGATGCACCTCGCCATCGTATTCCGGTGGGGGCCCAACCGTCATGCGAACTGAGATTGTCCAGCAAAACCAAACTAGAGCCACGACGGGCAAGGATGAGTAGGCTATCATGAGGAACTGGATGATCCGGCTGCATGCCCCTGCTTACAAAACCGTTCTGTGTAACAATTGCCTGATTAAATAGTTTATCTGGCCATCGCCATGAATACGGATAAACATACCAGGCTCCGAGCCTCTGATCGTCATAAAGCATACGAATCAGTTGCTTAAGACCTCCCCAGCCTCGAAAAATTGGAGCGCGTTCATGTGAGGATTCTAAATCAAGAAATACGAAATTGGTGCCGGACTTCACGTCTGGGACCTGACTTATTAAACTTGATAATAATTCGTTTCTTATGTGCGCAGCTTCTTTCCAATCAGTGCTGAGGCCCGCGTGAAACATTGCCATGATGCCAATAGCAGCTACTGCGGTCAGCTTCAATATTATTTTCACCGGCACAGAGCGCCAGCCTGTAAGAAGCGCGGCCAGGATTATTGCCAAGCCGAATGAACCGGCAGAATAGATCCGGCTGGACCAATTAAAATTAAACCACGATGTGTTCCCTTGCGGAACTACTCCCCATTTGACGATAGCTGTATCCATGATTTTTGGAGCAATTGACCCATAGCCCGCCAATTGGTAGGGAAGAATCCCCAAGAACAAAATGGCAATCCCTAATAGGATTAAATATGACCTGTCCTCTTTTAAAAACACCTTTTCTATCCGGCTCTTTTGCCCGGCTGTAGAGCGCAAATTTATTACCAAAAGGCCGGACCAGATTATTACACCAGCACCCAAAAGAAGTATGACCGGATCCCAAGATATAGAAGTGAAAGGCGCGGAAAGATAAAAAGGTATCAGAGCTATGTATGACCACATCAATTCCCATGAAGGAAGCAGACTCTGATGATTAACGGCGCCTCCATTCAGAAGCAAAAAACGTATTGAAATAGCAATCGTGAAACCCACAGCCAGTGCCGAGATTAATCGAATGAAAAAATCCCGATCCGAGAATTCGGATCGATGGCGTACCCATACCGGCCACACAAAAAACGGAATAATGAACAACAGAAAACTGGAGGCTTCATAAGTCAGGAACGCCAACAGATACAGCATGATAGGGGTAAAGAGGTCCGTCCATGTTAAACCTTTAGCGGACCATCGCTGAAAACTAGCTACACATGTCCAAAATAACAACATACTTAGTCGGGAATTGTCCGTACAAAGCACGTATGTCAGACAGGAGACTGTAGGTAAGAAGAAGGCGAACAACATCGCCAGAACTGCAAATGAGCGTTTTTCCGGGAAAGCTGTCAGAAAACACCAGCCCATCATTAGGCAGGCCCCGGATAAGAGCAGTAGAGACGCTAGATTGAAAGCTATTTTATTAAATCCGAAAATCTCGAATAACGTGATCCAGTAGACCCCCTCTACTGGTCGCAAGGAGGCTTTGGCGTAAGCCAACAGAGACACCGGAAAGCTGTTGTGATATGGCCAACTGAATATCCACCAATCATCCCCCTCGAAACCAATGTCCCCTGTGAGCAATGTTAAAGCTAGAGAATAGAGGGTTAGCCCTACTGCCACGGGCAGAAGAATCGACCAAACCCCTTGCCAGTTTCTCATTTGGGATTCCGACAAAGAATCACTCAGTAGACATCATAATAGCCGCCAAGATGTGGCTAAATTAAAAGAACAACTTTTACAAATACCAAATTTAGCAGAGAAACACCAAATTCTTTTTTTTTGATATAATTTTCTTCGATTCGATTTTTGAGACGAGCATTGGTCCGTAATCTTCTTGACCTGGAGGCATGCTATGTGTAAACGTAATCAATTTCAACATGCTGAGCCTAATTGGCAGCAGGTGGAGGTCAAGGTATGATCCCAGTTTGTGAACCGGTATTGGACGGCCGAGAAACTAAATACGTCTTGGATTGCCTCGAGACCAATTGGATATCTTCAGCCGGAAAATATATTTCTCTTTTTGAAGAAAAATTCAGCGCATATTGCGGTGTGCCATACGGCGTGGCATGCACCAGTTGCACCGCAGGCATTCACATGGCCTTTCTTGCTTTGGGGATCGGCCCCGGGGACGAAGTAATTATTCCCGATTTTACTCTAATAGTGTCCGCCAATACTGTTATATTAACGGGAGCCAAACCTGTCCTGGTTGATGTAGATCCGAAAACCTGGTGCATCGACCCTGATCTTATCGAGTCCAAAATCACTCCTCGTACCAAGGCGATCATGCCCGTGCACATGTACGGACATCCATGCGACATGGAAGCCATCTGCAAGATTGCAAAAAAACATGGAATTTTTGTAGTAGAAGATTGCGCGCAGGCCCACGGGGCCGAAGTAAACGGAAAAAAATGCGGCAGCTTCGGCGATGCCGCTTGCTTCAGCTTTTATGGGAATAAGATACTTACTACTGGTGAAGGGGGAATGGTCCTCTGTAAGGAGAAAGAAATTGCTGAACGACTGCGGCTGTTCCGCAATCAAGGATTTCAGGAGCCGAGATTTGTGCACGAGCTGATGGGTTTTAATTACCGTTTGACTAATATTCAAGCCGCTATCGGAGTTGCTCAAATTGAAATGATCGATGAAAAAGTGGCAAAAAAACGCTGGATCGGCCGAACATATAATGAGCTCTTGGCCGGGAAGTCCGATGTGACCCTGCCTTATGAAGAACCATGGGCCAAAAACGTGTACTGGATGTATGGCATCCTTCCGGAGAAGAGCTTTGGCATAGGAAAAGATGATCTAATGAAGAAACTCAAGAGCATGGGCGTAGATACTCGCTCGTTCTTTTGTCCAATGCACATGCAGCCTCTCTTTAAGAAGTCAGATCCCCGTTTTCCGGATATCGCGGGAGATTATCATGTATCTACCGATCTGTGGAATCGAGGACTTTACCTGCCGTCCGGCATTGGGTTAACTCGTGCCCAAATGGAGGAGGTCGTCCAGAAACTCATTGAATGTCGCGCATGATGCGGTATTATTGTTCACCTGAATAAGTATATGGATTAATTCTCTATAAAACGCCCGCCACGCGGGCTTCTATGATTTATGGAGGTGATAAGTGGAAGGAGATCCACGGGTCTCTATAGTTCTTGCAACCTATAATGAACGTGAAAACATTCTAGACACTATTCAAAGCATCTTTGAGCATGTGAAAGACCCTGCGGAGGTTATAGTTGTTGATGATGATTCTGAAGACGAGACCTGGAAATTAATCGAACATTTTAGTGATCCTCGAGTTATTCTTATTAGGCGAGTGGATACCAGGGGACTTGCGTCTGCATTTAATAGAGGAATTATTGAATCGCGCGGTGAAATAGTAGGTTGGATGGACGCGGACATGTGCATGCCACCTTCGATGCTTCCAGATATGATTGGAAAACTTGATGAATATGACATTGTCGTAGGGTCACGTTATGCTCCGGGAGGTCAAGATGATCGAGCATTCTTGAGAGTCGCTTCGAGCCGGCTCATTAATGGTCTTGCACAGTTAATACTGGGTTACGGCATAAAAGATTACGACAGTGGGTTCGTCGTTTTGCGAAGATCAGTTTTCAACAAGGTTTCTATTATACCAACCGGGTATGGCGCATATTTTATGGAATTTCTCTACACTTGCAGGAAGAAAGGCCTCACAGTTTATGAAATGCCATATGTGTTTAGAGACCGCGCCAAGGGTATATCGAAATCAGCTCCCAGTCTTCTAAGATTTTTCAAGACCGGCATGCAGTACGGTATCAGGATTTTCACAGCGCGACTGCGGAGGATTGATTGATGTCTCATGAGATCATACATCCTTCATTTGAACGAAGTGATGAACGGGGCACTTTTCAGGAGATTCTTAATGATGGCCGGTGGGAAGCTCTTATCCGCGGTAGCATGAAAGTGGGCGCTGTGATGGGAAATCACTATCACAAACGTACTCTGATTTTCTTTTATTTAACCACCGGCGAGGCGGTGATAAAGACTGTGCATGTGGAAACAGGCGAGAGAGATGAGTTCCAGCTGAAATCAGGGCAGGGTACAGTGCTTCGATTTAATGAATCGCACGCCATTCGTTTTTTGAAAGAGTCGGAATTCATAATGCTCAAGTCTCAGAAATATGAATCCGATGATCCGGATACGTACCGTTTTTTGGTAGAGGATTGAACTGTTGGAACCGTACGAATACGAGACTTTGTTCGAATTTGAAACATTTTATTGGTGGTACAAAGCGCTTCATCTAATATTGCTGGATACCCTGAAGTCTTTGGGTCTTTCAACCGGCGCGAAAGTTTTGGATGCCGGGTGCGGAACGGGACAAAACTTAGCTAATATAGTTGATGCGATTACTTTTGATGCTTACGGATTCGATATATCCGGATATGCAGCCTCTTTTTGGAAGCGAAGAGATCTTCAGAAGACTTGCTTGGCCTCAATCGACGAGATGCCGTTTGCGTCAGAATCTTTCCAGGCAGTAGTTTCTGTGGACGTACTGGAATGCGAGGAAGTGAATGAAGAGAAGGCCTTCAAAGAAATTTGGCGAGTTCTTAGTCCCGGTGGGTATATGGTTCTTGTTGTGCCTGCATACGACTGGCTGATCGACAAAGAGCATCACAAAGCCGTTGGAGCTGTAAGGCGCTATTCCAAGAATCGCCTACTGGAAATTCTTACAAAATATCCCATGCATATTACTAGAATGACGCATCTTTTTGGATCAGTTCTGCCGGCGGTAGCCGGGTACCGCTGTACCGCCAATTTGTTCACCCGAAAGAGGACGGATCAGCCCCGGTCCGATCTTAAACCTCTTAATCCTATTCTCAACCGCATCTTGTTTAAGCTGGTGAATATGGAACGTATGTTATTGCGGAAATTAAATATTCCGTTCGGAAGTTCCATAATGACAGTGGCGCGAAAACTATAAACTAATGGGAATTAAGGCTTGGCAACTCGGGGCTCCCAATACTCCGGTCTATAGGTTTTACGATCGCCTGCGGGAACGGCTTAACTATAAGCTGGTGAAGTTCCTTTTGGGCAAAGGTGTGAAAGGTGACAATTGCAGAATCCTGGAAGCGGGTTCCGGGCCGGCATTTGCCTCTTCGATTTTCAATACGGAAGACCGCGTCTCTCTCAGTGTAGCAGTTGATATTGATGTAGAAGCGCTTCATGAGGCACGGCGTCGTGATTCCGGACTGGCCGTAGTGGTGGCAGATGTACAGCGTCTGCCGTTCCGAAACGGAAGTATCGATCTTTGTTGGAACAGCAGCACGATTGAGCATCTGGAAACCCCTGAACGAGCGTTAAATGAAATGAAGCTGGTGACCAGATCCAGCGGAATGGTTTTCATCGGGGTGCCTAATTCGTACGGACCATTGGGATTTCAGCGTTTGGTAAGCGATACTACTGTTGGAATCTGGATCGGCAGGACTTTTAATCGCAAGCAGTTAATAAAATTATTATCAGACACAGGACTTCAGCCTATCGATCATATCTTTTATTTTTTCCGGTTTTTTGTGGGTGTCCTAGCAAATAAAGGCCCAGAGTAATAGCACTATATTTCAAAATCCTTTGTGAAGTGAATTACTTTTGTCCGCGGCTAATCTGATGTACGTGTCGGATCAATATGACGGCCGTAAGTTTTTCATCGTATTAATCAATGCAAATGAATGCATTTTTCTACTTGTTATTGACGGCAAAAACAATTTAATTCAAGCTCAAACGAAGCTCATATTGGGGGGTAATTTATGAGAATCTGGCCTGGCAAGCCATATCCTTTAGGGGCCGCTTACGATGGAGTAGGAACAAATTTTTCGGTATTCTCCGAAATTGCTGATCGTATAGAGCTGTGCCTATTTGATGATGATGGAAAAGAGACCCGTATTGATCTGCCTGAGACGACAGGATTTTGTTGGCATGGATACTTTCCTGACGTAACCGCCGGGCAACAGTATGGGTTCCGCGTTCACGGCCCGTGGGCTCCTGAGAAAGGTAATCGCTGCAACCCCGCCAAACTGTTACTGGATCCTTATACAAAAGCAGTTGAAGGTCAGGTCAATTGGAATGAGGGGGTCTTTCCATATTATTTCAAAGAACCGGATGGAGGCCCAAATACAATTGACAGTGCCCCTTTCGTGCCAAGATCAGTAGTGATCAATCCATATTTTGATTGGGGTCACGAACAATTACCGCATCGGCCATTAAATGAAACTGTAATTTACGAAGTTCATGTAAAAGGCTTCACAGCGCTCCACCCTGATGTCCCCGACGAAATCCGAGGGACTTACTCCGGGTTGGCCGCTCCAGTCATAATTGACTATTTAACTGATTTGGGAGTCACAGCCCTGGAGCTTCAGCCCGTTCATCAATTTGTTCACGACGCTCACCTGATTGAAAAAGGTCTTCGGAATTATTGGGGTTATAATTCCATCGGATATTTTGCGCCACATAACGAGTACTCGAGTCGAAATCAACTTGGGCAACAGGTGCAGGACTTCAAATTAATGGTGAAATTACTGCACGAAGCCGGTATCGAAGTAATTTTGGATGTAGTTTACAATCACACTGCGGAAGGAAATCATCTAGTGTCCTGTCCCAGAAATAGCTAGGCTAATCGGTGGATGTATGGTATGAAGCTGGCAACCCATTCGGAGGTGACGGAGTGCCGGCATCAATCTCAGTGTTTCTCAGTGATCAGGACCGAGAGAAGTTGGAAGGGCTTCTTCGGTCGGGCAAGACCGAACAGCGGCTTGTCAAGCGTATCGGCGTAGTGTTGACGTTTGCACAAGGTCTTAGTGTGAAAAGAGTTGCTGCACAATGCGGGTGCACTATGGAGACTGCCAGATTGTGGCGAGACCGCTGGATTCACGATGGGCTGCATGGACTCTCGGATGCTCCAGGTAGGGGCCGCAAGCCCGAGTATATTGGAGACGAGGAGGCCAAGATCATAGCGGCGACGTTGGAACCGCCGGAGGACGAAACCCACTGGAGCGCCAGGAGGCTCGCCAAGAAGGTTAAGGCCAGTAAATCGACCGTCCAACGAATCTGGAATCGGAATCGACTTCAACCTCATCTGCAGAAGACCTTCAAGTACAGCAACGATGCTCAGCTGGTTGAGAAGGTAGTAGATGTGGTCGGACTTTACCTGAATCCACCTGAGAAAGCTCTGGTCTTGTCTATTGATGAGAAGAGCCAGATACAAGCACTCAACAGAACGCAACCTCTTCTTCCCTTGAAGTTTGGCCATCCGGAGTGCCGCACTCACGATTATGAACGAAACGGAACAACTACGCTCTTTGCCGCACTGAACGTTGCTACGGGAGAGGTAGTGGGGAAATGCAAGAAGGCACACAGGCACCAAGACTTCCTCGATTTTCTCAGAATCATCGACGAGACGTATCCTGAAGGGGAGATCCATTTGATATTAGATAACTACGCCACACACAAACAACCGACGGTGAAGCGTTGGTTTGCCCGTCGGCCCAGATATGTGCTTCATTTTACCCCGACGTCCGCCTCTTGGATGAACCAGATAGAGACTTGGTTTTCCATCCTCACGAGACGAGCAGTTCGACGCGGGAGCTTCAAGGGTGTGACACCTTTGAGGAAGGCCATTCATGCTTTCATCGACCAATGGAATGAAGAAGCACTTCCCTTCAAATGGGTCAAGACACCGAACCAGATTCTGGCGAAAGCTGTGCGTGCTTAATTATGGGACAGAGCACTAGGTCCGATATTGTCCTTCAAGGGAATTGATAATGCGGCCTATTATCGACTGATGGAAGATAATCCTCGGTATTATATGGACTACACGGGAACCGGCAACAGCCTGAATATGAGGCATCCTCATGTTTTGCAATTAATTATGGATTCGCTCCGATACTGGATTCTTGAAATGCATGTAGACGGTTTCAGATTTGATCTTGCAGCGACTCTGGCTAGAGAGCTTCACGATGTGGACCGGCTTTCATCGTTTTTCGATATTATTCAGCAAGACCCGATAATAAGTGAGGTGAAGCTCATCGCAGAGCCGTGGGACTTAGGTGAAGGTGGCTACCAGGTTGGCAACTTCCCTCCGCAATGGGCCGAATGGAACGGCAAATACCGGGACTGCGTGAGAGATTTTTGGCGGGGAAAGGACAAAATACTTGGTGAATATTGTTATCGATTCAGCGGTAGTTCGGACTTATACGAGACCACCGGGCGTCGGCCTTATGCAAGTATTAATTTCATCACGGCTCACGATGGTTTCACTTTGAACGATCTAGTTTCATATAATGAAAAACACAACGAAGCTAACGGCGAGAACAATCAGGACGGCGAGAGTCATAATCGGTCATGGAATTGCGGAGCAGAAGGTCCAACCGAAGATCAGGAAATCCTGAAGCTTAGAGCTAAGCAGAAACGGAATTTCTTAACAAGCTTGTTTCTGTCGCAAGGGGTGCCGATGCTTTTGAGCGGAGATGAGATTGGTAGGACACAAAATGGTAATAACAATGCTTATTGTCAGGACAACGAAATTTCGTGGCATAACTGGCAAGCAATTGAGGAAAATCTTCTGAAGTTTACCAAAAAAATCATACGATTTCGGAAGGATCACCCGGCCTTCAGGCAACGAGGTTGGTTCCTCGGCAGGGCAATTCGGGGTGGGGATAGGTATGACATTGCGTGGTTCAGCTCTGACGGTACTGAAATGTCTGAGGAGGACTGGAGCCAGGGATTCGCGAAATCCATAGGGATTTTTCTTAATGGAAAAGCAATAAGGGCTCCAAATTTGAACGGCGAACGAGTCTTAGATGACATTTTTTTTATTGTTTTCAATCCTCATTATGATTCCATTTCTTTCGTATTGCCCGAGAAAAAGTGGGGCGAAACATGGGCCAAAATCATGGACACCTCTGGACCAGGTTTTTTGAGTGACGATGAAAAAATGTTTTCAGCCGGCGAAAGTATAATGATCGATTCACGTTCCGCGGTTCTGCTTCGCATGGTTGAAGAAGAATAACAGTCTGAGAGTGGTCTCTTCTGCGTGTCCACCAGCGTCTTGGAGCGCAGCTCCATTTCCGATATCAGGGGAACTTTCTCGATATTTATTTATGCAGAGACCAAGTCCGAGTAAACCTGAACGCTCAATGGCCTAAAACTTTGTTGTAAAAACCGGAGCCCAATTTCCAATAGGTCGTTTTCTATTGGGAGGCTATAATGACTTTTCCCGTATCCTGAGTGGAGACGGCTGCGTGGATTCCGCCACTCGTAGGCTTAACGATTTCTTTTTTTACCTCCATGGGCGGAATTCCCGGCGCTGTCCTGATATTGCCTTTCCAAGTAAGTGCACTCGGTTTTACCTCACCCGCCGTATCGCCCACAAATTTGGTTTTCAACATAGACGGAATTCGGCTATTTATTATAAGACTTCGTTATTTCTTCTGAATTCC
>CAWJJL010000032.1:0-153470 GCA_963843165.1 uncultured delta proteobacterium
AGTTGTTTGTGGTCAGCAGAAATCGGGAATTTGGCGACGAAACTTAAGGGAGAGGTTATGCCCCTGATCGTCTTGGAGTGTGTTTCGATTTATATTAAAACCTGAACCAGTTTTTGGAGATCAGGCCGGAGCCTATTTTACGAGAGCATTGAGTCTCCGCCTTAATCACTAAGTATGATATGTCCCCTTACCCCCCAGCGTTTTCGCCTTCCAGCGCCAGTTTTTCCGTGATGATCCGCCTGAGCCCCTTCTTGTCGATTTTGCCAACGTTCGTCATGGGAAAGGTTTCAACCATTTCCAGCCGCTCGGGAAGCTTGAATGTCGTAATGTTTCTCTCATCTCTCAGGAATGCCTGAAGGGCCGGAAGCGTAAGCGCTTTGCCCGGCTTTGCAAGGACAAAGGCGCAGCCTTTTTCGCCCAGCACCCGGTCCGGCATGGCCACGAGAGCGCAGTTTTCGACATCGGGATGCGCGAGAATATGGTTTTCTACTTCTTCGGCGTTAATCTTCTCCGCGCCCCGGTTAATGGTGTCCTTGATTCTTCCCTCTACCGAGAGATATCGCCCCCTATACATCTTCACCACGTCGCCGGTGCGGTAGAAACCGTCGGCGGTGAATGCCTTCTTATTGTACTCCGGGGAATTGTAGTAGCCTCTGATCGTTATTGGCCCGCGCACGAGCAGCTCGCCCGGCTCTCCGTAAGGCACCTCCTGTTCGTTCTCATCAACGACCCGGACCTCGTCGTCGTCGAACACCGGCGCTCCCTGGGTGTTGAGCAGTAATTCCTCTCCATCGCCGATGCGGCTCCAGAAGCCCATGCCTTCGCCCATTCCCAGGTTTTGAAAATATTCGCAGCCCAGTACGGGGCCTATTTTCTTGGCCACCTCCGGGTTAAGCCTGGCGCCGCCCGCTATGACATAGCGCAGGGACGACAGATCATAGTCGTGCAACTGTGGGAATTCCATCCACCTTATGAGCAAGGCAGGGGGCGTCGGCATGATGGTGATCTTATCCCTCTGGATCGCATCCAATACGGTCTCTGTCTTCGGAGTAGGGATAAGGACGACCTTGGCCCCTCTGTAGAGGCCGCCCAGAAGGCCGGGGCAGGCGAGGGCGAAGTTGTGGCTTACAGGGATGGCGATGCCGAGGACCGATTCTTCGGTGACAGAGCAGATATCGCCGAGCGCCTTGAAGTTGAGATTGTAGTCGTTGTGCGTCCTGGGGATGATCTTGGGCACACCAGTCGTACCGCCGGAGAGCTGGAAAAGCCCGGGCTGTATGGGATCGGGACGGTAGTCTGCCAGCAGGCTTGCCGGCATGCGCTCTTCGATCCTGTCCTCCAGGAGCGCGGATACGGAGATAAAGCCCTCTTCGACAGGCTCGCCGGAGACGAACTGAAGCGTCATTTGGGGTGCTTGCTCCCGGACCTTTCGAGACAAGTCTTGATGGGAGAAATCCTTATACCGGGCGGGTACAATGTGCGCCCTCGCTGCGGTGAATTGGGCAAAAAAAGTTATCTCTGCGTTCCTGTGGGCTGGAAGCGCCATGATCGGTATCGCCCCGACCTTGATCGCCGCGTAGAAACAGTACGCGAATTCCAACTCGTTGGGCAATTGGAGGATGACGCGGTCATAGGTCCTAAGCCCCTTGTCGATAAAATGGAGGGCCAGCCTCGTCGCGCGCTCGCCAAGCTCCCGGTAAGTCACGTACCGGCCTTCGCAAGCAAGCGCGATCTTGTCGCTGTATGTTGCGACAGCCCCGTCCAGCTCTTCCCCTATGGTCTTGTCGGTCCAGAGCCCTTTCTCTCTATATCTGCGGACAAATTCGTCAGGATACGGAACAAAACCTTCAAGCATAGCACCACCTCCCTTATGTTTGGTGCATTCTATGCAGTGGTCTTCGTCTTCATCGCCGCCGCGGCTGCCATCACGGCATCAACGATCTGCTGGTAGCCTGTACAGCGGCACAGGTCCCCCGAAATTGCCTTGCGCACATCCGCGGTCGTCGGTTCGGGGTTTTCATCCAGCAGAGCCTTGGCCGTCAGCACCATGCCCGGCGTGCAAAAGCCACACTGGATCGCCGCATGTTTCACAAAAGCCTCCTGCACCGGGTGAAGCGTCAGACCATCGGCAAGGCCTTCTATTGTGGTGATCTCCTTGCCCTGGGCAGCAACCGCCAGGACGAGGCAGGATGCCACTGGCCTGCCGTCCATCAAGACCGTGCAGGCGCCGCACTCCCCTTCATTGCACGATTTCTTTGTCCCGGTGAATCCGAGCGTCTCTCTGAGTACCTCGACCAGTGTCCGGTGTGTCTCCACGTTCACGTGGTAATCGGTGCCGTTAACTTTTAGTACAATATCCTGTTTCATTTCGCCTCCATCAGCCCGTAATTCTTCTCACGGCCTCTTTGAGGGCCCTTGCCGTCAACACCTCCACCATGCTGCACCGGTATTCGAGCGATGCTCTCAGATCGCTAATGGGCCGGCACTGCATGCCGGAGATCCGTGCTGCTTCGGTGACGACAGTCTCATCAATGGCCTTGTTTACAAGGTGAGCCTCCACCTCAGGTGCCCTGATCGGGGTAGAGGCCACGGCACCAAGGCCGACGCGAGCCTCCTTGCAGAGCTTCTTATCGGAATCAAGTGTCAGGCAGGCTGCAACACCGACCAAGGCCAGATCCATGGCGTGTCTTCGCATGAGCTTCAGATAGCAACCTGAAGAGGCAGGGTTTGGTTTCGGGATTGCAATTTCAGTCATGATCTCCAGAGTCTGGCGGACCGATTGTTTCGGCCCGGTGAAGAACTCCTCCACGGGCACGGTCCGTTCGCCTTGCGGTCCCACAAGTTTTACCGATGCGTTGAGAGCGATAAGCGGAGGAGCGGTATCGGCAGAGGGTATGGCACTGCAGAGATTGCCGCCAATCGTGGCAAGGTTACGCACCTGGATCGATGCCATTACATCCACTGCATTCTTGAGCGGTACATATTGTTCACCGATAATCTCGCAACGCTCAATCTCCGCGAGTGTTGTCAGTGCGCCTATACGTACGCCGAAGTTATCGGATGTAATGCCCTGCAGTGCGGCAACACCATTCAAATTGATCAGATGTTCCGGTGCCACTTCCCCTCTCTTCATGCCAATCAACAGGTCTGTTCCGCCGGCAACGTACCTCGCCTTGTCGCGGAACTCCGCCATGAGGTCCAACGCCTCCCCCACGGATGCAGGGGCATGATATTCGAATGCGGGTAGTCTTCTAATAAACATCACTTTCCCTCTTTTGCCTTGAGCGCGGCGAGTATCTTTTCGGCCGTAATTGGCAGGTCTTTGATTCTCACACCGACAGCGTCATAGATCCCGTTGGCTATGGCAGCCAGGGTCGAACAGGAACTTGCTTCTCCTGCGCCCTTTGCTCCGAAAGGACCGTAGGGATCGTGCGTGTGTATGTGCTCCACGTGGAATTCCGGAGCGTCCATTGCAGTGGGTTGCTTGTAATCCCGCCACGTATGGTTGAGAGGGATACCCTTTTCGTCGTAGAGCGATTCCTCCCACAGGGCGTGGCCTGACATGTGGGCGCTGCCGCCGTTTACTTGTCCTTCCAGCATGGCCGGATTGATAGGCTGGCCTGCGTCATCGCCGTGAACAGCCCGGATGAGGTCTACCTTCCCGGTCTCCTTGTCGACTGCCGCTTCCACAGCCGTGGCGATGAAGTCGAGACCGTGAACCAGGTTTCCCGTGCCTGTCTTCCAGTCGACGATGTCGATGTCGAGCGCCGCCCAGGTACCCCGGCCGTACAGGGTACTCCTTTCTCGTAATACGCTTTCCTCACGGCAGAGAGCCAGTCGATTCCTCGCTCCGGCTCGCCCCGTACAAAGACGCGGCTGTCGGCAAACTCGATCTCCTCGGGCCTTGCATTCAGGCTCGGAGCGACTATTTCCGCAAGCTGCGTCTTGAGGTCCCTGGCAGCGGCAATAGTTGCATTGCCGTCCCAGTATGTCGCACGATCTCCGAACATTCCGGAATCGAAGATCACGGAGTCGGAATCGCTCGCACCCTGGATAATATCTTCGAAGGGTAAGCCAAGCTCCTCTGCCGCCATCTGGCAGAAGACAGTGTTTGAACCCTGTCCGATCTCCGTTGCACCCTGGATGACGATCACCCGGCCGTCTTCAAGGAGCTTCAGCATCACAGCAGAGCCAAAATGGCCACCAAGTCTGGGGCCTGAGGGATGCGAAGCGCAGCTGAAGCCAATGCCTCGGCCTTCAGGTCGTGATTTCCTCGATTCTTTCCAGCCTATCTTTTCAGCCGACCTCTCAATGCATTCGGGGAGGCCCGAGACATCGACCTTGATACCGTTCGCGCACGTCCAGTCGTTCGTGACCGCGTTGATTGCACGCAAATCCACCGGGTCAACGCCGATATCCTCACCAACCATGTGAAGTAGCGAATCAATGCAGAATTGAGCAAGGACGATCTCCTGTCCCCGTACCGTCCCGCAGGGGGCCCTGTTGGAGTAAACCAGCTTTCCGTGATACTCGATCGCGGGTATCTTGTACGGGATGTTGAGGAACGCCCCGAAGTAATAGATGTTAAAGGGGCCTATGCCTGAAATAGGGCCGCCTTCAAGAATGTTTTCCGCCCGCAGGGCTGTGATTGCGCCGTTCTTCTTGACGCCGATCGTCAACTTGGCGTCCATGGCGTTCCGCTGCCGGTATGCGGCCAGTACTTCGTCATTGTTGAGGACTATCTTTACCGGTTTGCCGGTGATCTGGGCCAGCTTGACCGCTGCAAAATCGACGTCAAATGGATCATGTTTTCCCGAGAATGCGCCGCCGACAAAGGGGCTTACGATCCTCATCTTGGAAATGGGGATGTCCAGCGCTCTGCACATGTGACGCCAGGTGATATAGGGGCTCTGCTTCGAACCTTGAAGCAGCACTCTGCCGGTGGCATCAACCTCGGCGAGGCAGGCGTGGGGCTCTATGAAACCGACGGTCACTCGCTGGGAACTGAAGGTCTCTTCCCTTATGTACTCCGCCTCCTTAAAGCCCTTTTCCACATCGCCGAAAACAAAATCCGTGAAATAGGCGATATTGCTCTTTTTGAACTCGTTCACAAGAGGTGCGCCGGGGGCGAGGGCGTCCTGAGCGGTCAGGACAACCGGAAGCTCCTCGTAGTCAACCTTTATCAGATCAAGAGCCGCCTCCGCGGTATCCTCATCGATGGCGGCGACCGCCGCTACGCTCTCCCCGTAATGGTGCACCTTGGTAATAGGCATGGGGAGCTGGTCCCGTATGTCGGGTCTTGTACCAAAAGGTATTCCAGGAAAATCCTTGCCCGTCACGACGGCCATAACACCGGGTAACGCGAGGGCCTTGCTGGCATCGATGTTGAGTATCTTTGCGTGGGCTAGGGGACTTCTCAAAAACTTGCCGTGGAGCATGCCCGGCGCCACGAGATCAGCCGCGTACCGCGCCGAGCCCGTAACTTTCACTCGAGCGTCCGTCCTCTCCACAGACTTGCCGACTACTCTGTAAGTTTTCATACGCGTACCTCTTCGCGAAGTGTCCTATCTTCAGTCTAACCGCCGCAAATCAGCGACAGCTTGATCGTTACACGGTCACCGTCTTGCAAAGACGTCTTGATACCGTTGGGCAGGGCGGCACAGGAGCACCCGTTCACTTCGACCATCCACCATTCATCGAGGCCCATTCCATCGCGGGTCAGGAAATGCATCGTATTGGAGGAACGGGCGGAAATTTCTTCAAGGAGATCTACCAGGGTGATGCTGGGGCGGTCGAAGTCGATGCTCGCGATGTCTCTGTCCCCGAGAAGCATGAAATTCGATTCGAGCTGTATAATCATTGCATCACCGCTTTTTTCCCCATCGCAGCACTCTGCCGGATTCGGTTTCAAAGCCCAGCTCTCTGGAAAGCCTTTTCGCCGCCTGCCGGAGCTTCGGCTCGATAACGGCCCTGTGCTCGTCATCGAAGCGAGCAGCCTCAAGGGTGGCCACAATCGCCCCCACTACCGCGGCGTGAATATTGAACACAGGCGCGGAGATTCCACAGATGCCGTGGTGATATTCCTCTATCCCGTAAGCGAGCCCGCGCAAGCGTATCAGCTCCAGCTCGTGCCTAAACACGCCCCGGTCGGTGATGGTGGCGCTGGTTATAGGAGAAAGTGCGACCCGATTGAGATACGCCGAGATCTCCTCTTCTCCCATGAAGGCGAGAATGCATTTTCCGGGTGACGTTGCGTAGATGGGACCGAGATCCCCCGCCGCGACAGAGTACCTGACCGGCCTCGACGATTCTTCTTTGAAGAAGAAGAGGATCTGGTCCCCTCTCTTGACGGCGATCTCGGCATCCTCATTTATCTCGCGCACGAGGTCTCGGATGATCGGGCGTCCTATCTGTACCATGTCCAGATTGTTGAGATAGCGGCTGGTGAGGACAAGAAGCTCTGGGCCGAGCAGGTACAGCTTGCTCTGAGGGTCGAAGGCCAGATAGCCACGGTCCACGAGATTGGAAAGCAGGGAGGACAGGCTTGCCTTCGGAATCCCGAGCATCCTTGAAAGCTCTCCATGGGTCAGTCCCTCGTTCGTCGCCCCGACTGCCTCTAGTATCTGCAGGACCCTGTCCGCGGATTTGACGACTGGCATGGTTCCCCTGCTCCATGGGTTCACATATATGAACGACGATCACATATGTAAACTTTATCAAATCCTGCGCGCCTTGTCAAGTAGAATTTGCGGGAACTTGCGGAAGTCTTGACCGGACATGCCTGGAGAGGGGTCGCATATTTGAGTATCGGGCTGGTTTCCTCTTTGGAGGGAGACCGGATTGTCGATGCCCCAGATCAGTGAAAATCCAGGGCCCCCAAAGGGCCCCTTTTTGGTATTAATGCGTGTATTTTGGGTCACGAAACGACCGGAATCGGCCGTGATATCATGTAACATATTGACATCATTAGGTGAGCCTGTCGCCTCTCACGGCGGAGACCTTGGTAACCTACCTCCACGAACTGCTCCAGGTTCTATAGCAATTGCCAAAAATGATGAACCCTTTCGCGACCTGTCACTCCGGCGAAGGCCGGGGTGACGGCACAAAGCCTCCTCGAATCGAACAAAACTTTTGGGAATTGTTATAAGGCTTATACTGAACGGCCTTTTCGACAAGGTGCCGGGTCTCAGCATAATCATCGGCCATATGGGCGAGCTGCTGCCTTACCGGACCTGGCGGATCGATCATCGTATTGAACGGGAAGGATGGCGAAATAGGCCCGAGACAAAGGACCGACAACGCAAACATACTGTCACTGAATATTTGCGGTCCAACTTCCGCTTCACGACCAGCGGCTCCTTTGATACGGCCGGGTCGGAGCACACGCTGAAGGTAATGGGGGCCGACCGGGTCCTCTACTCAGTGGATTACCCCTACGAGGACAACCGAGAAGCGAACGACTGGTTTGAAGCGCTTGCATTGGACGAGAGCGACAAGAGGAAGATAGCATTCGACAACGCCGCCCGATTGCTGAAGATTGGCTAAACCTACAGCCTCCAATATTGGCCAGGAAGTTAATTTCCATGGACGGTCGAGCGGATAACACGAATCGCTCATCGCTAATCAACGTGCTTCAACCACAGGTGCCCACCGTTGACTCAGAAGGCGGAGACTTTCTCTCTCGTGCTGCCCATTTTTGGATAAATTATCTGGTGACCTCCTTCAGAGCCCTGCGTTTCCATATGAGATGCGGGCGATTGCAGACCAATCGGCTTCGCCCAGTCCCTGCGCTAATAGCGGCCAGGAATCGATCGTGAATAAGGCTGGCCATCGGCATAGGAACAGCGGATTCCTCTGCGGCGGCAACGAGCAAACGATTGTCTTTAAATCCAAGCGGTAATTTGAAACCGGCTGGTTCGAATTTGTCAGCGGCAAGTATGCTCCCGTAAATGCGGTACACCGGAGCTGTGAACAGTGACCCAGTGAGAACCTCCAAAAATGCATTCGGGTCAAGCCCGTTTTTCCGGATCAGAGCAAAGGCTTCGGCTAAGCTTTCGATAACGGTCGTGATTAAGAAATTTCCCGCAAGCTTGACCAAGTTGGCTGCAGGAGCGCTCTCGCCAACTAGGAATGTCTTCTGCCCAATGGCATCGAAAATGGGTTGGCATAGTTCGATCTGCGCGGGTGGACCAGCCGTAATAACGAACAGCTTCGCTGCGGCCGCGGCGTCGGGCCGGCCGAAGACTGTGGCGGCAACATAGTGATGTCCTTTTTCGCGATGAGCTGCTTCCAGCCGGCGAGATAGGGCCACACTGATCGTGCTCATGGAGATGTGAACGGCGCCTGCAGGAAGGGCCTCAATAGCTTTGCCATGAGTGAAGACTACTTCTTCGACGGCTCGATCATCCGACAGCATTGTGATTAGCGCCTCAGCATTTGAGGCAGCCTCACTGGGATTTTCGGCAGTTTTTGCGCCCAGCGGCTGCAGCTCCTCGGCACGGCTTCGCGTCCGATTGTAGACCGTCAACGCGTGTTGGGCCTTGATAAGGTTGGTTGCTATAGGCGATCCCATGCTCCCCAGACCGATGAATCCTATCCTCATGCTCTGTCCCCTTTCTTTCCGTAATGGTTATGTTCAATTTGTTTGAATTATATTGGGAACATCCCTGTGCCGTCAGCGCCCCTTCTGACGGTGATTCGAAGCTATTTTGAAGTTCGCAGCTCCCACGATTATCAACAGCAGGCAAAGGAGTGTCTTTTTCATTCGTTCCTCCAATAAACCGTACTATCAGAAACACATTGTGCGAGTCACTGGGCAGCGGAATCGCCAATATCCATTGTTTGGACTTCTATATCGCCGCAGGGCAGCCGTGAGTCTAGGCGGAATCAAATTACCGTCAAGCTGTTTTCAAAGCCGGTTTTTTCCTGTTCCTGAAGCTACCTCGCTACAGCCTACTCGTCAATCATAATAAGCGCAGTTCATGTCCACCTAACCGCGCCCCGCTGTTATTCGATCACAGGGCACGCCGATAAAAAAGGTTTGTCGCGTCATGCTAATGGTCTCCAAAGCCCTGTAATGAGCGGAATGGCCGCAATGATCAGCCGTTCGATGCTGATGATTACGAGGGGTTGGTCAACCCAGTACGATCCCGTGTAGACGGTTCGGGCAGAAGTCCAATAGGAACCCTGCTTACTATGGCAAAAGCGACCAATGAAGTGATTAGTTTGTCTATCGGATCAGTGGCAAGACCTCCCAATATTACGCTGACAAGGGGCGTCAAGCCCTTTGCTGAGAAAAAAGCCATGACTGTGTCCGTGCCGGACAGAGACACCCCTCTCCAGATGTAAGTCGTTACAGGGGCACTAACGATTGCGCATAGTATTCCAAGTCCGATTCCGAAAAGTGCTGTCGGCACAAACTTGCTCAGATAGCCGATAGGACGGACTAGTGAAACGTAAACAGCTATCACTAGCATGGTTCCGGCATAGGCCCACAGGGTTGGAGTATAGGCGGATCCGACAACCACTGATAAAAGCCCGGCGATGATTCCCGAGCCCAACCCGCCAAGCCCAGTCGCCACGTTCCGATGGAATCAAGATAAAACGGCAATTTGAGTGTGGTAACGATGAGCCCAATTCCCAAATTAAGACCCGTACAAACCAATACTAGGGCTAGGTACGGCCATTCAGAGAAATGCTTCATATCAACCTCTTTCTTCTCAGCGACCGAGGATGCAATTCTGAATGCCCACTGCAATTGCTTCTAATGACACAACTAGAGAAACATCGCTCTCAGTTCCCATGTTAACTCTTCTACGGAATAGCAATATCTCATAATCGCATTCATCAGGTGAATGGAATTTCTTCATGAATCGTTTTATGCGTGGACGCATCAACTTAAAGAGAAGCTCTAAGAGAATTATTGGAGGAAAATCCAATGAGAAACCACGTAATAACCGAAATTGCTTTAGGACTCGCTATGGTCGCTGTCGCAATATTTCTGTTCACTCAACTTGCAGCTGCTGCTAGCAGTGGTACCTCATCGAGTCATGGACCGAGTTTTGGACCTTCCAGCGGAAATCCGACCGGACCCAATTTCGGCAATAACAATGCAAACGGAAATCCTGTAATTCATCCCAATGCTAAACCAGTCAAAACTGAAAGGCAGTGCCAGAGGAACTGCGCCGCCGGAGGAATGAACAGAGATTTTTGTCTATTGGCATGCGCAGGGTATTGAACGTGGGTCGAATATTCGACCAGCTCCATTATCAGAGAAGAGTATAATTTTGCCCACACTATTGTTGATGGCTCCGGATTGGACCATCCGGCTTCCTTGCTTGTACATGAACTGACAGCCCATCTAATTTGCAGATCGCGAGCGGAATTAGGTATAGTGTCCCCAGAAATTCTAATGGAGCGTAGAGTAAAGATCCAGCCGGTTCTCCTTGAGCCCGGCCGGCACGAACCGACTGAAATTATGCAGGAGAGATTTCATCATGACATATGGTGACAGAATAATCGTCGATCCCGAGATACTTGTAGGGAAGCCGGTAATCAAAGGTACCCGACTTGCCGTGGAGTTTATTATCGAATTGCTGGCCAATGGATGGTCTCATGACGATATCCTCAAGAATTACCCTGGATTGGAAACACGAGGACATGCTTGCGTGCCTTGCTTATGCTAGCGATGTCCTCGTTCAATACAATCCTTATTGAGGCTCCCAAAGCGTGATTTGATGTCACGTAACACACGGCGTAATGACTTTTCTGGTGCAAACGAAAACGTATAAAAGGAGGACTCACCATTCTGATGTTATGACCGCTTCGAAGTCTGCACCAACTTCACGCATCACACAACATGTCGATGAAAGTCACTTTTCTTTAGAAACGGCCATTCATTGCTGATAACATTAAATGTCGAGTGCTTCACGTTACAGGAGGTAATTCGTCATAAAGATCTTGTTCTCGGAAGGTTCGAGCCTCACTGCACGTGAGTTTCTCACAGTGCTAGGCCCGCGAGGCCACTGGATCGAAATTGTCGATGCGAACCCGGCCTGTATCTGCCGGTTTAGCCGCTGGACTAGGCGGGTGCACCGTTGCCCTGCAGCGGGGGTCGACCCGGTGGGTTATCTTGACGTGGTTAACGCGACTACTTGCCAACGGGTCATTCGACGTTCTCTTCCAACTCACGAACAGGCGTGGCTGTTCGCCGTCGCAGGGCGAGAGCTAAATTCCAATGCTCGGATAGCAGTCGCCTCAGCCGACGCATTCTCAAAAGTGCAGAGCAAAATTGAGTTTGCGCGATTATTGGATGAGTTGTCTCTCCCACAGCCCAAATGGGGGCTCGTGGACTCACCCGATGAGCTTGCCGAATGGGAACCGCCTTTTTATCTCAAAACCCCATTCAGCACAGCTGGGACCGGTGTCCGTCGCGTGATGAACGCCAGTGATTCCAAAGACGCCTTTAATTCACTGCGCCTCGCCTCTAACGGCGGACCCATCATGGTGCAAGCTGCTGCGCATGGGGAGTATGCTCAAGTCCAGGCCTTGTTCGACCACGGCCGCCTTGTAGCGTGCTCATACGAGCGCCGAAACTGCAGTGGGAATCGGGCCCAGCGCAGCCGGACGCATCAGTGTGGATCATCCGTTCGCCAGGCAAGATATCGCTAAGCTTGGTGCACATCTGAATTGGCACGGCGGGCTGACACTTGATTATTTTGTTTCGGGAAACCGATCGCGTTTACATCGAATGCAACCCTCGCACTGTAGAGCCGGCTAATGCTGCGGCAAGCGGAGTCGATCTTCCGGGGCTGCAACTCGCCCTTTCGCTAGGGGAACATCCGGATGAGGCACCTGCCGGACAGTCAGGCGTACGAACCCACAGCTCACTGGCGATTCTGCTTGGAACGGCAGCTTATGTCGGAACTCGCACGGCAATTCTGCGTCAAGCTTTTCGACTTTTGTCCGGCCAAACTCCGAGCCGAAACAGTAGCGAAGTTCTTACCCCGTTATTCCATGATCCTCTAAGCGCTGTTCCTCTTTTAATCGTTTCAGGAAGCCTTCTCCTGTCTCCTCAATCCGCTGAGCGGATCAGCCGCTCCAGTATAGATGCCTATTCGATTTCGGGTGAGGCAATTCAGCGTTTTTCTGCTGGCGCTGCGACGAGCGAAAGTGACCGAAGCTGCGCCGGAGAAATATAATGATGGCTATGACTGCTTCCGGCAACTGATTCAGGGCCTCCGTGATGAGGGCTTCGAAAAAGCCGCCGGGCGCCTTGACTACCTCCTGAACCGAGTCGCATGGACTACAGGAAGCGAACTTCTCGGTGAATTAGGTCTCGCCATTCGCGATTTCGAACGTACCAGGAGCGCCCATTACATCATCACTTCGTGCGATACTCAAAGAATGCAAGAGCGTGGTTCGCAGCGTGTGGTGAGTCCTTAAAGGGGGAACAAATGAACGGAGTGACTATCAAGGAAATTCGCGAAGCGGCAGAACGCATTCGGCCTTACGCCCACCGTACTCCGGTGTTGACCTGCTCCAGCCTCGATCGGCAAGTCGGGGCGCGAGTCTTTCTAAAATGTGAAAACCTGCAGAAGGTGGGAGCGTTCAAGTTCCGTGGCGCATGCAATGCCGTGCTTTCGCTGCCTGAATCCGATGTTCAACGCGGGGTCGTGACGCATTCATCAGGCAATCACGCACAGGCGCTGGCGCTCGCTGCCCGGCTGCGCGGGATTCCGGCGTACATTGTGATGCCCCACACCGCCCCCGCGGTGAAAAAGCAAGCGGTGGCCGGCTATGGCGGCAAAATCACTTTTTGTGAACCCACACTTGAAGCACGCGAATCAACCCAGGCGCAGGTGATTGCTCAAACCGGCGCAACACCAATCCATCCATATAACAATTACCAGGTTATCGCAGGACAAGGCACGGCGGCGCTGGAGTTATTAGAGGAGATTCCAGTGTTGGACGCGATTCTCGCCCCAATAAGCGGCGGAGGCCTTTTGAGCGGTACAGCGATCGCTGCAACTGAGCTGTCTCCAGGCATTCGGGTCATCGGAGCTGAACCGGAGGGGGCTGACGATGCCTTCCGCTCGCTCGCTGAAGGAAGGATCATCCCATCTGTGAATCCGAAAACCATCGCGGACGGGCTTATGGCTTCCCTCGGAGACCTGACTTTCCCCATCATTGCAAAGCGTGTGGAGCGGATAGTTACGGTGAGTGAGGCGGGTATCATTGCGGCGATGAAGTTCATATGGGAGCGAGCGAAAATCATAATCGAACCTTCGGCAGCAGTGGCGGTAGCCGCCCTGTGGGAGCGGAAATTGGACGTTACCGGCATGTCGGTCGGGGTAATACTTTCCGGCGGAAACCTGGATTTGGATAGATTGCCATGGCAGAACAGTAATTGAGCATGGGGTGAGCACAGTAATTGATCGAATCGCCGGGACAGCTTGACTACCGGAGGTGAATATGAAAATTTTGGTTGGAGTGCTCGGGGTGGGCCTTATAATGCTCGTCCTTTGGGACGCTTTCGAAACTATCATTCTTCCTCGCCGTGTGACACGCCGACTTCGGCTCACACGCCTCTTTTATCGATATAGCTGGCGGTTATATTCGACTCTGGGTTCTTCATTAATCTCACCAAGGCGGAGAGAAGGTTACCTGAGCTTTTACGGCCCTCTTTCTCTACTGACCCTGGTCGGACTCTGGGGCCTAAGTTTAATGATCGGCTTCGCGTGCCTGCACTGGGCAACGGGTACCCAGCTCAATACTCCTGATGGGCAACAAAATTTTCTTACAGACCTGTATTTGAGCGGTACGACTTTCTTCACACTTGGGTTGGGCGATGTGACGCCTCGGTCTACTCTCGCCAGATTTCTTGTCGTCCTGGAAGGAGGAATAGGATTCGGTTTTCTAGCTCTGATCATCGGATATGTGCCGCCACTCAATCAGGCATTTTCTCGTCGCGAGGTAAGTATCTCTCTGCTGGATGCACGTGCAGGGTCGCCGCCTACTGCTGTGGAAATGCTGCTTCGGCACAAGGATGGATACGGCATGGAATCGCTGCGGGAGCTTTTGCACGAATGGGAGCTTTGGTCCGCCGAATTCCTCGAGATTCATCTATCTTACCCGGTGCTTGCCTACTTTCGTTCCCAACATGACAACCAGTCGTGGCTGGCCGCCCTAACAACAATTTTGGATGCTACTGCGCTGGTAATAACCGGTGTAGAGGGAGCCTGTCAGCGTCAAGCAGAGCGAACTTTTGCTATGGCGCGACATGCGGTTGTGGACCTTGCAATAATTTTCAAAGCCCCACCGTTTTGGCCCGATCCGGACCGGCTTTCTGCAGAAAACCTGGTCCAGTTGCGCTCCAGATTGAGCGAGTCCGGTCTGAGGTTGCGAGAAGGAAGCGAGAGCGACACAAAGCTCGCAGAGTTGCGAGGCATGTATGAACCGTACATTTATTCGCTTGCCGAATATTTTCATTTCTCCATCCCGCCTTGGATGCATGAATCCACGCATCCGGATAATTGGCAGTTGAGCGTGTGGCAGCCGCCTTCAAGACCCTTTCACAGGCAGGAGAGAGGGCATTTCTGAGGGGCTCTCGATTTCGCGAGTCAGATTACACGGCACGAGAGACATGGAAATGAAAATGGCTGCAGCTACGTCATGGTTGACTAGCGGTCGGGCCCCGAGGTATGCTCGTGCAGGTCGGCAATATAGATTTAGCGATGCAACCGTCATTCTACCGTCAATGTCTATGCAAGACGATGTGTGACTCACTGAGCAAAATTCGATAAGACTGAAAGGGGGATTTGATGGCTATTATAACTATTTCCAGGGGCTCTTACAGCAAAGGCAAACAGGTGGCCGAAAAAGTGGCGGAGCGATTGGCCTATACGTGTATCTCGCGTGATCTTCTCGTTGAGACTTCTGAGCACTTTAATATTCCGGAGATAAAGCTGATCCGCGCTCTTCATGATTCTCCATCAGGTCCTGGAGCGGTTCACCTACGGGAAAGAGCGGTACTTGGCGTTTATCACTTCAACTCTTTTCCATCACGCACAAAAAGACAATATGGTCTACCATGGCCTCGCCGGTCATTTTATCCTCCGGGGAATCAAACATATGCTGAATGTTCGCATTCTCGCTGACCTCGATGCCCGTGTCCGCCTCGAGATGGACCGAGAGAAGCTCGCTTACGAAGATGCTCTCAGGGTGATCAGGAAGGACGACGACGAACGAAGGCAATGGAGTTTGAAAGTCTTTGGAGTAGATACATGGGATGCAAGTCTGTATGACCTGGTGATCCATATCGGGAAACTTTCGGCGGACGATGCGGTAGATATCATTTGCCGAGCGGTGCAGTCACAACGGTTTAAGGCTACTGCCGAATCTCAGAAAGAAGTGGAGGACCTGGCTCTCGCTGCTCGCGTGAAGGCTGAGCTTGTGAACCTGGTTCCGGGCGCCACTGTGAGCGCGCGAGAAGGCACGATTTATGTGGATGCAAGGGCCACACTGACGCAAGAAGGTCAAATTACGGATGAAATCAAAGCGCTGTTGCAAGAAATTCCTGGGGTCAAAGAGGTTAAAGTCCATGTAAGTCCGCCAACTGTGTATGAATGAGCAGCGAGGGTGAGAAATGACTGAAAAAACAATCGAAGCATGTGTCCCGGTGGACATTTCGGATGACGATATCTTTGACGCCATGCGAGACATTCCCGGTTATCTGGATATAACTCCGGGAGATTTCAAGGAGGTATATCTCAAAGCCTATCAGCATGCTGTTATGAGGTTAACTCGATCCATTCCGACCGTTACTGTTATGACTCGAGAAGTGGTTTTCGTCCGGGAAAGCACTCCATTGAAAGAAGTAGCGGAAATTATGGCGGCCAGGAAGATTTCAGGCGTGCCAGTTGTGGGCGATACGGGGCAAGTCTTGGGAGTAATATCTGAAAAGGATTTCCTGAACGTAATGGGGGCGGGGCAGGCCGACAGCTTTATGATGGTGATTGCCCAATGTCTTCTCGGCAAAGGGTGTCTCGCAGCTCCTTATCGTGCAAAATTTGCCGGGGACATCATGACCTCGCCTGCTGTGACGGTTAAACCGGAGACTCCGATCCTGGAGGTAGCCGATATTCTGACGCAAAAGAAAGTTAATCGGGCGCCTGTGGTGGACGAAGAAGGTCGCCTGATCGGAATAGTATCCAGGGCCGATGTGCTGAAATCGTCTTTCTTTCCGGAGGGCGTATGAATTACTTTTCGAAAATGAAAGGTACGACCAAGAGCCCGCCTGGAGTTAGTATTGGTGAGATAGTCTGGTCGTGGTTCGGCGCATTCATTGGCATCGGCGCGGTGGCTCTTGTTCAAGCTCATGTGTTTGATGGAACAGACCTGATGCTGATGATCGGCTCTTTCGGCGCCTCGGCCGTGCTTGTCTACGGCGCTATAAAGAGTCCCCTGGCTCAACCAAGAAATCTCGTGGGCGGCCATTTTCTATCTGCTCTCGTTGGTGTGGCTGCATTCAAGATCTTTCAGGGACAACCGGTATTAGCGGCTGCTACTGCGGTTGCCACTGCGATTGCTGTGATGCTCGCCACAAAGACGCTTCATCCCCCTGGAGGCGCCACCGCTCTGATTGCCGTTATAGGCGGGGAAAAGGTGCATGCGCTCGGTTTCTTGTATGCTGTGATACCTGCCGCGGCAGGCGCGGCAATTCTGCTTATAGTCGCCTTGCTGTTCAACAACATACCCAAAAACCGGAGATATCCCGAATTCTGGCTTTGATGTGATAGTTACAGCAGTTCCTCCGCTAATCCCGCCAAGGGAGACCGAACGGTATCCTTGAAATTGCAAATACCCACCATAGGTTGATTTGCCATCTTGCTCATCGCATATGCCAGTCCGCTTGATTTGCGATCCAATCTGCGGTTGCGATCGATCTGTCCAAGATCCCCGGTGAACACCATCTTGGTGTTTGTCCCGGCCCGAGTAATGATTGTCTTGACCTGATGAGGCGTCAAATTCTGAGCTTCATCAATCACCATGAAGGATTTGTGGTAGGTCTCTCCACGGATATAATCCAGCGGCTTAATGATAATCTTCTTGTTTTCTCTCAGTCTGGCTGATCAAATCCCGGTTTTCCGGTTTAATTCCGCCCAAGAACGAAAATGCCTGTTGAATCGGTTCGATCCAAGGCGCCATTTTCTCTTCGAGTCCACCGGGCAAGAACCCGATTTCGTCTCGATCTTCCAAATGGACCATAGGACGTGCAATCACGATATTAGTATAGCGGCTTCTCTGTTCCAATGCTCCCGCTAGAGCTATCAAGGTTTTGCCGGTTCCAGCCCCGCCTTGGAGGAACACGAGGCTGATTCCGGGATCAAGAACCTGAGCGAGGGCAACATGCTGTGACCAATTCTGCCGACTACCTCTGCCTTGAAGATTCTCTTTATTTGCTCCGTTTCCATTAGACTCGAGCACATAAGGTCTCAATCCAAGAGCGGCTATATCGGAAGGAATCATTTTGAATCGCTCTGACTTATATAGTGCTGCAAACGATTCCTCCCATTGCGATCCCACTTTGCTCCAACACACGACTCCCTCATTGCATTGCAGGGGCTCCCAGTTTCGTAGACTCGATCTCGAACTCTTCCCCCGGCAGCGGAATGATCTCCTCAGGCACATTGATCCGCTTCAGAGAAGAATGAAAAACAGCGTTCACCTGAGTGTGCGGATAATCTTCGGCTTTTATTCCAAGTTCCCTTGCCAGAACCCGGACAATGGTGTCCCGAGACATCAACAGCACGTCATGTTTCCCATTGGCGGCCGCTTGGAGCGCTCGAGCCGTGGCAATGATTTGGTGATCGGCTTTAGTTTTCTGCAGATCGTTCCTGAAATGCTTGCTGCTTGGTTTCGCCTCAATTCTGAAACAACAGTCCTCATTCCTAGCCAGATGTTCCAGTTTCCTTATGACTTCTCGTGCGTCCCATCCGATATCCGGTTTATTTTTCAATTGATCCAATTCTTCCAAGACCATCCAAGGTATGGCAAGAATCGTGTCGTCACCCCGAAGAATGTCAAGCGACTCCGGATCGTGGACCAGAACGCTTGTGTCCACCACGATTATTTTCTTTTTGTCAGTTTCACCGCCTTCCTTTAGTTCCGTTACCTGGTTAGTTGAAAGCTTCGAACTCGATCGCTCGGGCAATCGCTTGCTGGAATTGGAGGGATTGGGGATTAAAATCGATCTGTCTCCGATAAACCCATTAGAACAAGATGCCGATCGATTTCCTGGAGTGATGCCATTATTCCGTCGGTATCTAGTACCCATGCAGTTTACTTTGCTCCTCCTTGCGGAGAATCATCTCCGTTTTGTTGTTCTATGCGTGAGTCGAACTAACACTCGTTTGGATTACTTTCAAGCCAATTTTGACGGAGGAGTAGATTAGTATAAGCGTTAGATTTCCGTGAATGTCTTAAAGAGAAGGGCTTCGTTAGATGGGTGAACGCTTGTTCTTTTTTCTGGCGCACGCGGGAATGTGGTCCCATATGGAGATACAACTTACCTGCATCACAGAAGTTGCTCGAACTCTTCTCGCGTAATGTCACAATCCTTGATTATTTTGCTCAAGAGACCAGGGCCGATGATTTCATCGGAATGAATGGGCACTACCGTGACACGCCCGTCTGCGTGCCTCAGAAAGTGGTAACTACCTTTAACTCTGGAGACCATAAATCCTATTTTTCCCAATGCAGCAATAATTGTCTTCCCGTCAACACGTGGAGGTCGGCTCATATTTCCACCGTCACTCGCTGAACTCCTATGAATTGAGGAGTTGAGACAGGGGGTCCCTGTTCTTCGAGACACAGATCAATCGCTTCCCGGATTCTCTCCATGAGTACGTCTAATGACTTGGCCTCTGCGTGTGGCAGCCTGGAATCTGCGGCACGGATGCCACGTACAAGCCGTCCTCGTCACGTTCCACAATCACATTGAAACCTATTTCCATGTATCGTGCTCCCGTTTTCGTTGTACAGCATCCCAACATTTTACCATAAACTCCGAGTGGCACATCAACAATTGAAATATAGCGGGTTTATCTGTAAGCTACGAGTTTTAGGGCTCAGCAATAAGAGGGCGTAATTTACTGTTTTATTTGGAATAGGAGGCTATCATGAGGATTACCAGTGTGTTGGGAAGCCCTCGACCCGAAAAAGGGCAACACCGCGAAGGTCCTTGGTTGGGTCGAAGAAGAGCTGCGGGCAAAAGGTCACGATGTGGACCGTATCAACATTATTGATAAACAAGTGAATGGCTGCAAAGAATGCTACACCTGCCAGGGCATCCCCGACGAGCCCGGCTGTCCTCAAAAAGATGACGCTAAAGAGATCTTTGAGCAATTGATTGCTTCTGATATCATCCTATTTGCTTCCCCGCTCTTTTGTTGGGGTTTCTCTTCGCAAATTAAGCCATTGATCGATCGGCATTTCTGTCTCGTGACAGGTTATGGAACTCCGAAATGGAAATCGCTGATTGAAGGAAAAAGGGCCGGTCTTCTGGTGACCTGCGCTGGTCCGATCGAAGAAAACGCGGACCTGATCGTTCAGATGTATCAAAGACTCATGGAGTATGCAAAGATCAGCACGGCCGAATCACTGGTGATTCCGTTCACGACAACTCCCGAGGCGATGGGTGACGAAATCAAGGGACAAGCAGTCAAATTTGCTCAGAAATTGTTGGGCACTCAGTAACAATCGCATATCCGATTAAACATAACACCCTTTAGGGACGATCACTCCAATGGCTAAGAAACGCGACACGATAGAGCTGCGCGACCGAAATCCTGATGCTCCAACACCGAAGACACGAGCCAGGAACGATCGGGAAATCCTTGAAGCTCTAGTGAATGCGATAGATTCTTCGGCAGACGCCATGATCGTCTACGATCTTGAAGGGAACGCAAGATACGTCGGGGAATCGTTCACTCGAATGTTCGGCTGGACCAAAGATGAAGTAATGGGGAAAAAAATACCTTTTGTGCCAGAAGCTGAACTGGAGAGATCCCTCAAGCACATTAGGCGATTAATTGAAACCGGGAAGCCGGTCAGGGGCGGGTTTGAAACGATACGAAACACAAAAGATGGGCGGGCCCTAAATGTCAGCGTAAGTGCATCGCGCTACAACGATCGTGACGGCAATCCTGCAGGGATCCTGGTCATAATGCGCGACATAACTAATCGCAAACGGGCCGAAGCTCAGTTGCGAAAAAAAGAGGAGCAATACCGAAAATTTTATGAGCGATCAAAACGCGGTGAGGACCTTTACCGGTCGTTAATAAACTCTTCAGCCGATGCGATAGTCATCTATGATTTGGCCGGCAAGACCATATATGTGAGCGAAGCGTTTACCAAAATGTTTGGATGGACCAAAGAAGAAGTTGTGGGCAAGCGAATACCTTTTGTGCCCGAATCTGAACTGGAAGCCTCGCTGGAAAGCATTGCCAGGCTCATACGTGACGGCGAGCCGGTCAGCGGATTCCAAACCAGGAGGAACACCAAGGATGGCCGAGTGCTTGACGTCAGCGTCAGCTCGTCCCGTTATCATGATCACGAAGGCACGCCGGCTGGTATCCTGGTTATTCTTCGAGATATAACCGCCTGGAAATCCATGGAACGTGCCCGTAAACGTGCTGTCAGCCACCTGTCACATGAATTGACTACTCCGCTCTCGATTATTAAAGCCTCGGTGCCAAAACTGGCGCAACGAGATCTATCCCGAGAGATGAATGAGAAGATACTTGACAGGATCGACCGGAATTTGAAGCGCCTTATTGACATGCAAGAAATCGTCCAGGAGATGATTGAGCCCCGCGAATGCAAGCCCAGCGCTGTTTCGATAATTCCGTTCACTGAAGAAATTTTGGAGGATATCCGCAGGGAAAGCCCACACCGCATGGTGGAGATTGTGCTTCGGCTGGAATCTTTGGATAAGGCTTTTGTTGATCCCAGCATTTACAGAAAGGTCCTCGGGACGCTACTGAAGAACGCGATTGAGAACACACCGGATGAAGGCTGCGTAATCGTCGCTTTGGAGAAAGTCCCTTTAGGCCTTGAATTGAAAGTCTCCGATCAAGGCATAGGTGTTTTTGAGCAGGACCGGGCCTTTGTCTTTGAAGGTTTCCACCACACACAGAATACGGATCGCTATTCCACAAAAAATCCCTATGATTTTGACGCGGGCGGAAAAGGACTTGAGCTGATGCAGCTAAGGATTCTGGCGGACGAAGGCTGCTTCGATATCCGATTTGAAAGTCGAAGATGCTCGTATCTCATAGCGCCCGATACCAGGTGTCCGGGAAAAATATCATTATGCGACCATGTTACGGATCCCGAGGGTTGCGCCCAATCCGGTGGAACCACGTTTTACGTCCTATTTCGTGAACCGCAAAACTGAAGTCAAATCCGAATGGAAACAAACATGTCTCGAAGCAATGGGTGGGGCGGCCTGTGGCCGCGGTGTTTCGCCACCCATTAATCATGAAACCAAGTCGGGATGCCCCAATGTGTCTCAAGGCGAGACCTTTTCTGGCTCCAATAGCGGTCGGCGTCCCTGCCGGTCGTTTGCTGAAATGAGGCAATCAGCTTTCTACCGGTATATCAAAGGTGAATGCAAGTAATGGTAGGACGGCCTGTGGCCGCCGAGATTTCGCCAAAGACCGGCTCTGCCCTGAAAACCATGTCGTATGACTAATCTCGGGATTGCCATCCCGCCTTCCGCGGGACTTCGCTCCACGCAATGACACGTCTGCGCCCCTCGTAACCAAAAGCCTGTCATTGCGAGCGCAGCGAAGCAATCTCTATTCTCATGCGTGGTAGGAACGAATCCTGAACTACGAGGTCTGGTCCTGCTCTTGACTCACTTTTCAGCGTGCGATGCCTGCGGAAGCGAATAGAGGGGATCGCGGAGGTTCTTCGGATGAACGACCTGACCTCACCGGGATTTCCTTAAATGAATATTCGACCGGCGCGGAGAGGCTGTCTCAAAACTCAGAATCGAGAAGAAATCGTGCCACACTTCTCGTTCCCAGGCTCCGCCTGGGAATGCATGACCTGGAGGCTCCGCCTCCATTATAGGCTAGAATGCCAGACAGTTACCGGGCAGAGCCCGGAAGATATGGGTTCCCAGGCGGAGCCTGGGAACCAGGAAAATCATAGTTTTCATAGCACGATTTTGGCCTTTCTCGGATTTTTGAGACAGCCTCCGGAGGCCGGCCGCTACCGGAACTGGAACCTGCCGCCCGTGTTGCCTTGGTAGCCAACAGTATATGCATCAGTTTTTAATTCACCGCTTGCAATATAATCCCGCGAAACGTGGGACTAAACGGTTGACACAGTATTCAGCATACACGAAATCTATCATCCCCTTTGTGGGGGTAGGCTTCCAGCTTGCCATCGGGCGCAGCTACGTGGGAATTCCAGAAGCTTTGGAGAGTGCTTCGTCATTTCATTGCTTGCACGTCACGCCACCGCCAGCCATTTAGTCCCGCGTTATCGCGGGATTGCCGGAGGGAGGCCGGGCCCACTGGGCGTGGCGCCAACATGCATCGTGAGGCTGAGAGCCATTGATACAGTTCGACGTTGCATTATGCATGCTCGCCGTGCGCGGAGCACCCTTTTACACAAAAAACGGGTTCCCGGTGGCCTTCTCAGCGCCTCTTCCAGCGGGTACCCGGACTTTTTTCGGACGGGCAGATTAAGGAATGATCGGCAATTGTCGGAGACCAGTCTACCCGGCTGAACCAGCGCAGGGGCCGCCCAATTGCTGATACCGGAAGCAATTCGTTGTATGATCGTTGACCATGCCGACGGCCTGCATGAATGCATAACAGATCGTTGGTCCCACGAAGGTAAAACCTCTTTTCTTGAGATCTTTGCTCATGGCCTCAGCTTCAGGCGTTTTGGACGGCACGTCTGTTAGCTGTCTCCAGCCGTTTTGGATGGTCCGCCCACCGACAAATCGCCATATATACTCGTTAAATGAGCCGAATTCTTTTCGGATCGCCAGAACCGCCCGAGCATTGGTTACCGCTGAGCGAATTTTCAACCGATTCCGAATAATACCTGGATTTAGCAACAACTCGTTGATCTCATCCTCTCCGTAATCCGCTACTTTTTCTATGTCAAAATGATTAAAGGCTGTCCGGTAGCTCTCCCGTTTTTTCAAGATTGTCGACCAACTCAAACCGGCCTGAGCACCCTCCAACACCAAAAACTCGAATAAAAGCCTATCATCATGAACAGGCACGCCCCATTCCTCATCATGGTACGCAATCATCATGGGATCATTCCCGGCCCAATCTGCATCGTGCCCGGCTGTTCACTGATTGCTCCAATGTCCTTTTCTTCGGCGTACTCTCATTCTTATCGTCTAGATGTGCCCCAAGTCAACCAACGCCAACCTCCGGAATGAGCGGCCTCCATGGATGTTGTGCCGCTCGTGACGGGTCTCCGTGGGTCGAGAGGTTTGGACTTTTTACCCGAGGAATTCTCCTTTAAATTTTTCAAAGATTATTTTAAGATCAATAAATAATTAAATTTTGGAATCTATTCAAATTACAAAGGGGGGTTAACATGCACTTCATTGGATTCTTAGTCATTGGACTTATAGCTGGGTACATAGCCGAGAGAATCATGAGAGGGCGGGGGGCCGGTCTTATCATTAATTTGATTGTCGGAATCATAGGGGCTTACATCGGCGGCTGGCTAGTCGGTATTTTGGGACTTCACCTGGGAGGAACAATCGGGTCTCTGATCACTGCTGTCATCGGAGCGATCGTCCTTTTGTTCATAGTAGGACTATTTAAGAAGTCCTAGCGCTTAATATCGCATATACACCGCGGGGTCAGGTCCTGAAATGACAGTTTTCGGTTACTCTTGGATTGTGACCAATCCAGGATCACCTGAAAATTCAGGTAGGTCAGTCCGTGCCCGACATGATTTTTATGGCCTCAGCCAATGGCCGGCGAAATCCCGCGGCCGGCAGGGAGAGGAGGATTTCGGGAACTCTCTTTCCGGAAGAAAAGATGCGGGGGAACCCGCTTTTTACGAAAAAGGTGCTCCGCGCATGGCGATCATGCAGCAGTGTGCATCCGAGTGTATCGAGGGCTCTGAGTCTTAAGATGCATGTTGGCCCCAGGCCGACAGGGCTCGAACCCTCCGGCAGGACCTTTCATATCGCCGGCGGTAGCTTAAACGCCGGTATAGATATTCCGGTATGGGTTAATTAAGAAATGTTGCGAGTTTTTGGGGAAAGGTCTTAGACTATTTCCAATCAACACGTACCTGGGCTTGCAGGCGCCTTTGGATTATACCGCTAGCCAATTGGAGTTTTTGCCGGAGGGTTCGGGAACCGGCTTTTTACAGAAAAAGCGGGTTCCCGCATTTTCTTCCTGCCTTCAGAAAAGTAGGTTCCCGGATACTCTTCCCTTTTTCGTTCCTCACCTCTTGGGGGGTGCTCATGGTGATAGGTCGCGAATTTCATTGATAAAATCTGCCCATCCATGATAATCCTCAGTAAAGAGGTGGCAATGAACGGCCCTGGAAACGGTTAGTCAGTTCAGCGGATCTCCCGCGCGGATTTTGAGTTTGTCAAGAAGATCGAATTGTTCAAGGCAATTCCTCCGAAAGCAAGGCGGGGGTTGTTCTCTGCGATTGAAAGGCTGAAAGTTCCGTCAGGCGCGAGATTCATCCGGCAGGGAGAGACAGGAGATAGCTTCTTCGTAATCAGAAATGGTTCGTGCTCAGTCAACCATGAGAGGGGAGGCACTATATATCGAGTGGCTCTTCTAGGCCCAGGAGACATCGTCGGAGAAATGGCAGTCGTAACAGGAGAGAATCGGAACTCTCACGTTGATGCAGAAACAGAGATGGAACTATGGCGAGTTAGCAGAGATGAATTCGACAAGATTTGCGAGGAGCACAAGGAACTGAGGGAGTTTCTTACGGGAATAGTGACTAATCGGCTTGAGGCCGCAAGTATCACCTCGGCAAGGGCTATTGGAAAGTACAGCCTGCAAGAGATTGTTGGAAGTGGTGGCTGTGCAATCGTTTATAGAGGTGTGCACTCAACCCTGGATCTATCTGTTGCCATCAAGATGCTGAAGCACAAGCTCGCGATGGATTCGTCGTTTATGGACCAGTTCGAACGCGAAGCCAAGATCATAGCCACTCTCAACCACGTGAACATTGTAAAAGTATACGATGTCGAACGGCTTTATCGTACCGTCTTCATTGTGATGGAGTATATAGACGGTGTTCCTCTCGACAAACTTTTTGGAGGCGCCGGCAAGCTGTCTGTTGCCGAGTCTTTGAATGTGCTGCTGCAAGTCTGCGCCGGTCTTGGGTATGCTCACGAAAGGGGTATCGTGCATCGCGACGTCAAGCCTGAAAACATCATGATCCAAAATGACAACAAAGTCACTATATTGGACTTTGGATTAGCCGGGCCGCCCGGAGCCACTATGGGTCATGAAGTGCAGGGGACTCCTCTTTATCTGGCCCCTGAGGCGATCAGGCGGGGCAAGATGGATGGGCGATCGGACATCTATTCTCTCGGGATGGTCTGCTACAGAATGATGACCGGGCAGCGCCCCTTTGGCGGCATGGATGCAGCGACCGTGTTCAGACAGCATCTGGATTGTGAAGTGCCCGACCCGCGATCGGTGGATCCTGATTTACCTGATGATCTCTGCAAGTTTCTTCTCCGAGCCACCGAGAAGGATCCTGAGGCGAGATACCAGAGCGTGAATGAGATAATTCAGGAACTTCAGCCCCTTGCACGGAATCTCGGCGTCAACCCTTCGGATCGGGCTCGGCCGCTTTCACATACAATGACGCTGCTCGTATCCTACCGCGATGAGCACAAGACGCTCTTGAAGCGTTTCTTGAAAGACGTGAGCCTAGAATTATATAAAATTGGCGCTGTTATGAAACAGGCCGATTTCAAGGATGTCGACCAGGAATAAATAATTGAGTTCACGATTTGGGGATCGGGTCGTCATAGGGCGTATTGTACTGGTAGCGTCCGGCCTCCGTGATTATTCGCCGGCGGCAAAGAGAGCTTTAGCGTCGGATCTTCAAGTGGCAGGGCCTCAGTTAATAGATTAAAGCAATCGGATGCGCCTGAAAGTCTATTGCAGTGACATCGGTAAAGTGATTTCGGAACAGTCTCTTGTGAGAACCGGCCATTAACAAAATTGTCTCAGTGATGCTGGCGCCGGAAAATATCGACACGGGGGATCAAACTGTGCGCAGCACTTACTCTATAACAATCTTCTGTCTCCTCTTCTTGTGGATCTGCGGGAGCTGCGTCGGGGCAGCGCAGGGCGTTCATCCCCTTGCGCCACCGGACACGTCAAGTCCGAGGGCGACCCTGAAGACATTCCTGGATAACATGAACAATGCTGCGCAAACATACGGGACGGGTCACAAGCCGGAGGCGATGACCTTGGCCCAACGGGCAGCCCGGTGCCTGAATCTTGAGAAAGAACCACAGGCTCTCAGGTATGTGATGGGATTTTATTCAAGCCTGTATCTCAAGGAAATATTGGATCGCATTGAGATACCTGCCGATGATGAGATTCCCGATGCCAAGGCGGTTCGAACTGAAAATATCTCCAGTTGGAGAATCCCTTACACGGAGATTACAATTGCGCTCGTGAAAGATGGTTCGTCCTTCGACCGTTTCCTTTTTACGAGCGATACAGTCAGGAATGCAGAACACTATTACGAAAAAGTGAAGAATCTGCCGTACAGGCCGGATACCGGTGGTGGAGCACGTTTAGAGCAAATCAGGACCTCGGGAAGTTTGATTATTTCAAAGAGGTCGGTAGACAGCTTGCCAGGCTGGGCCAAGGCAGAAATCTATGGTCAGGCGGTTTGGCAGTGGGTCGGGCTGGTTCTTTATTTTCTCGTCGGCGTTGGCGGGATCTTTCTCATTTACAGGTGGAGCACTCGGTCATTGGCGATTTTGGACAGGAAACTCTGTTCCAGCCTCCAGCATACCGTGGGTAGTCTCATCTTGCCGATAATGTTGATTGTGTTCGCAGCAATCGGCTTGTGGCTCATCGTATACGGTCTACGCCTTCTAAATCCCGACGTGTATTTGCCAATTGCCTTCTTTTTCCTGGTCGTGTCCTATCTGGGCTGGATTTGGTTGATAGGTGCGGTATTCAATCGAATTTCAGGGGTAGTCGTTTCCGTGGCCGGATTAGTTCCGGAAGGAATGGATGCTCAGCTTGTACGGCTCGGCTTTCAAATCGTGACGGTTGTCATTGTTGCGTTGATGACAATAAATCTTGGCGCTCGGTTGGGTTTACCCACTTACTCTCTCATCACGGGACTCGGAATCGGTGGTATTGCCGTTGCGCTTGCAGGGCGAGAGGCCTTATCCAACATTATCGGCACGTTCATGATAATTCTCGACCGTCCGTTTAAACTGGGCGATTACATTGTGCTTGACGGCGAGCGCGGTGAGGTCGCCCAAGTGGGTATCAGGAGCACCCGCATTCGGACTAGGGATGATATCCTGATATCGATTCCCAACTCCACCATAGCTAACGCCAAGATGATCAACGAAAGCGCCCCTGTTTCAATGTCTCGAATTCGTATCAAGCTGGGCGTGGCCTACGATTCGGACCTGAAAAAGGTCGAGCGGGTATTGCTCGGCATTGCGGAGCAAAACAAAGCCGTTTTGCCTGACCCTGCCCCGCGGATTCGATTTCGAAGCTTCGGTGATTCGGCTCTCGAACTCGAGTTGTTGTGCTGGATCGAAGAGCCCAAACTCAAAGGACGGGCAGTTCATGAACTGAGCTGGGCTATCAAGGAAGAGTTCAAGAAAGAAGGAATTGGGATCCCATTTCCACAGCGGGAAGTCCACATTAGTACGGATAAGTAGACTGGAAGTCTGAAGACGATCCGCAGATTCCACAGATGTGCGCAGATGATAAAACACGAGACGTTTGAATTCCAGGCGAGGAGGGCCGAAATTCAGCAGTAGTCCTCGCCAAACCCGTGGCCTTGAGATAATTCAATAGTTCTGGCCTCTTGAATCTGCGATCATCTGAGAAATCTGTGGATCGATTTCTCTGGTTTTAAAGGGAGCCAGGCTTACCTCAGCAGGGAAACAATGATTGTTTCCTCGCCAGGAGAAGTGCTTTCCTTGACAGAGGGCCTCTTAATGGGTGACCCTTGTAGTGAGGTTTGACCGCTGTACAATTCCGTTGTACGGTAAAAGGTGGGGTGCATATATAAGGATTTGGAAAAATCTAATATGAGGAGTGAGATACGATGAAATCCCGGAGGTTGACCATAATTGTAGTCTGTCTCGTTTGCGTGGGGTGTTTTGCTCTGTCCGGTTTCGGCCAGGAGCTGAAGCCTATTCAATTGCTCGAACCCAAGCTGGATCCAAGTAAATCTTTGGCTCAGGCCCTCAAAGAAAGAAAGACTACACGTGAATATGGCGGTGACCTGCCCGCACAGACACTCTCAAACTTGCTTTGGGCTGCGTGGGGCATAAATCGCCCTGATTCGGGAAGACGGACTGCTCCGAGCGCGCGGAATTGGCAGGAGATAGATCTCTATGTCGCTATGAAACAGGGAGTATACCTGTACGATCCGAAAAAGAATGCTCTCATGCCGGTCTTATCAGGAGACTTCCGTTCGTTGACCTACACACAAGTAGAACGGTTCAAAGCTGCTCCGATTCACCTCGTCTATATTTCCGATTTGGCAAGAGCTGATGTGGAAGAAACAAGAGCGATGTTCTTGACCGCAATAGATACGGGTTGCATCGCGCAGAATGTCTACCTTTATTGCGCTTCTGAGGGGTTACCCACCGGATTCCGGGTAGCAATCGAAAAGGAAAAATTGGGTGAAGCCATGCAATTAAAACCCACTCAAAGGATCATAGGTGCCCAGAGTGTGGGACTTCCTCCAGAATCAACCTTTTGATTGTGGACTAGGCCATGTTCAAATCCGAAGGACAAATTGGCGATGCCTGCGAGCGCTTCGCTAGTCGGTCCTTGAGATTAATCACGCAGATCGTGAAGATGTTTGCCACATTGTTAGGGACTGCAAGATAGCTGGGGTGAGTTGGTAATTTTCTATTTGTCGGAAACACGCTACGACAGATTACGTGTAAAACTGCCCTTATTTTATAGGGAATCGATCACCAGGAGCAGTGTTCCCGAGCTAGGTCCGCAACCAGGGTTATTATCTAAAGTCAGTGGTCTTCCAGCGAAAACATCCTGATTCGGATCCTGATACGTAGAAGTCGCCGTCGGGCCGTACCTTCTGTTAGCTAAAGAGAAAACAAGGAGTGGTTAGCTTATCTTTTTCTGTCCATTTGTGACACCACTCGTTTCCTGGGACGTCTTGGTTTCACAACTCTCGCGACAACTCAAGTTCAAGATGCCTTTTGCAGGACGCATGGGTGCCCAGCGCTCAACCAGCTTGGTCAACAAAATCCAAATGGCAATTACAATAGCTATTACGGCCAGTTCCGTCATTGTCTCACCTGGACGGATGGTTTTAGGCTACTAATTCATAATTCATTGGTGCGATTTCGAACGGAAAAGAGAATCCCTTTTCCGTTCGAAACTTTCCCTTATTCAGGAACTATCTCCAGCACCCGTTCTCCGAACTCGTCTATTACCGGCTTCTTTATCTGAAGGAGCTCGTACCATTTTTGAATAGCGCTTGCAATAACCGATATCATAAGACACATTACAGCCACGGCTAAAGTCGCCAGCAGATACATTTTGTTTGGAAGATAATTGTAAGCCACATTTTCATACCCGGCAATCATGGTTACGAAAGCCATGAAGACGCCGGGGATTGCTGTCAGCCAAGCGTATTTGGCCTTATTCATTCTTATTATCATAGTCGTTCCAATTATCAATCCGCTAGCGGCCAAGAGCTGATTGCTCATGCCGAAAAGAGGCCAGATCGTAGTTATGTCCCCTGTGTACACCAGGTACCCCCAGGACCCGGTGAAAAGAAAGCTGGTAATAATGATTCCAGGCATCCATCTTTTTTCTTCAAACTTCGGAATAACCTTGCCCACCATTTCCTGGAGGAAGAACCGTCCCACCCTGGTGCCGGTATCAACCGCAGTTAGAATGAATACAGCCTCAAACATGATTGCGAAGTGATACCAGTAGGCCATCAGTCCCTTCATAAAAGGAACAGATGAAAAGATATATGCCATTCCCACAGCTAGCGAAACAGCGCCACCCGGCCTGCCCTGTATTACTTCGCCTACCTCTTGCGAAAGCGTGTCAATATTGACTGGAACAATTCCGAGCTTCGCAAAAGCTGCCGGCGCCGCGTTGATGGCAAAATAGTCGGCTGGAACAAGAACACAAGCAGCAATTAGAGCCATTATTGCAACGAATCCCTCTACCAGCATTGCGCCGTATCCCACAAAAAGCACGTCGCGCTCATTGCTGATCATTTTTGGGGTGGTCCCGCTTCCGATGATTGCATGAAAGCCGGATAAGGCTCCACACGCTATTGTAATGAAGACGAAGGGGAATACTGATCCGGGGACTACCGGACCTCCTCCTCCGATATATTTGGTAACCGGTTCCATAAGAAAGTCAGGTCTAACGAATACGATGCCAGTAGCCAACATGGCTATGGTTCCGATTTTCAAATACGTGGTCAGGTAATCCCTGGGGCAAAGAAGCAGCCACACGGGCAACACGGAAGCAATAAAACCATAAATGGGAATAATGATTGAAATCTGTTCCTTCGATAAATTGAATAGAGAAGAAAGGGTGGAATTCTCAGCCACATAAGGGCCTGCAAGCACCGCTCCTGCAAGCAATATCACGCCAATAGCGCTGGCTCCTTTCACGTCACCTTCACGCCAAACGTGAAGGTACACCCCCATTAGAATGGCAATGGGCATTGTCGCAAACACGGTGAATGTTGCCCATGCACTAGAGTGCATTGAGTTCACCACAGCGATAGAAAGACCTGCAAGTGTTAGAATGAGGATGAATAGTATGGCAAACGAGGCCACTGCGCCGGTGCCTTTTCCTATTTCGCACTCAGCGATTTTCGCCAACGACTTGCCATCATGTCTCACCGAGGCGAATAAGACGACCATATCGTGCACCGCTCCGGCGACGACACACCCAATTATGATCCAGAGGGCGCCTGGGAGCCAACCGAACTGGGCCGCCAATACCGGCCCCAAAAGTGGGCCCGCCGCGGCTATTGCTGCAAAGTGGTGCCCGAATAGGACATACTTATTGGTCTTCACGTAATCGTGACCGTCAGCCATCCTGACAGCGGGTGTCAGTCGTTTTGACTTAAGACCTAAGACCGTGTCAGCCAGGAACAGTCCGTAAAACCTGTATGCGATGGCGAAAACGCACAGGGAAATGAAAACCAAAGTTAATGCATTCATGCTTAGTAACCTCCGTTGCCTATTCACTGCGATGCACGAATTCGCAGGAAGGAAATGAGATCTGTGATTCGCAAAACTCCTTGAATACCCGCGTGAGCAATTCCCATGCCAAAGAAACTGAGGACGCAAATGCGGGAATTATAAGGATCTCCAAAACTACGGCAGAGTCGGTCCAGGCTGGTTTCGCACTTCACGCATTCTCAGCAGGAGGTTTGAGTGTGTTGCTGTGAGGATGGGTCCCGTGCGGTCTAAGAAGTTATACGAGCATTCGGAGCCTGTGTTCTTCTGACGAGCAAGTTGTTACCCCTTTTGACTTAATGCCATGAAATCGGTTACACTTTTTGTGGAATCCACCAAATTCACCTCCGAATATTCCAGTAAGCATCATCGTTCGCTGGAGAGCGATTATGATAAACAAAAGAAAGAGCGAACATCGACCAACACTCGAAAGGGAATTCCGCGAGAAAATCCTAAATTCGACCTCATTAGGCGCAGCGATCTTCTCTCAGAACGGTGATTGTGTTTCAGCCAATGAGACGATGAGATCCATGCTCAAGGCACTGGGCGAACAGGTTGAGCAAGAAAACTGGCTGGAAACAGAAGCATGGGAAAGATTCGGTTTCTTGCTTGGCAGAGCAGACGTCTTATCTAAGGGGGTTGAGAAGCGCAGAGAGACCCATTTAGTCACAGCTTCCTCGAAAGATTTATGGCTGGATTTGCGATTGAGCCGTTTGGACAGCAATGTCCGACCTCTGCTTCTATTGCTCGCAGATGACATTACGCATCACAAACGGGCGGAAAATGCCCTACGGCAAAACCAGGAAATGCTGAATAGTATCCTGTCCGTTTCTCCCGTTGGTATAGGCCTTACGCAGGATAGAAAAATAAAATGGGTGAACGAGGCCTGGGCGAAAATGTTCGGGTTCGACAGTAAACATGAGTGTGAAGGCAAGAGTTCAAGGCTGGTTTATGCATCTAAGAAAGAGTACGAGCGTGTCGGAAAGCTCCTCTACGAAAGCGCGACACCCGGAGAAGGGGCCGAAACCGACGCAGAGTTCAAAACAAAAGACGGTAACCGCTTTGACGGTTATGTCAGAATAAGGGCTATCGATCCTGCTCAGCCCGACAAGGGAACGATAGCGGTTATGTATGACATAACCGATCGGAAAAAGGCTGAGGAGGCGCTGCGAGAGAGCGAGGAACGTCTTCGTACCCTGTTCGAGGCGGCCGAAGATGGTGTATTCATTAAGGATAGCAATCTCAGTTACACCTATGTGAATCCTGCAGTCGAAAGACTCTTCGGCATGCCATCATCGAGAATTCTAGGACACAGGGCGGAACAGTTTTTGGGAGAGGAAGCCGGCAAACTCATCAGAGACAGTGATAATCGAGTCCTGGCAGGTCAGTCAGTCGAAAACGAACATACGAGAACTTTACAGGGTGTTTCGCGTACTGTCCATGAAATCAGGGTACCACTGAAAAACATTGCAGGCCACATTGTCGGTATATGCGGGATCTCTCGTGAGGTTACTGAGCGCAGGATCGCTGCCGCTACCAAAGTAATCAGGGTCCCTGAGCAGTATCCTTCGCCGGCGATGCAGGAAACCCTCAGGCAGGCCAGGTATGCGGCTGCCGCGGACAGCATAATCTTGCTGCTGGGCGAAAGTGGAAGCGGAAAGGACTACTTGGCACGGTGGATACACGACCATTCCAGACGATCCAGCGGCCCGTATTTTGCCCTTAATTGCGCTGCAATATCCAAAGAATTAGCGGAGTCGGAACTCTTCGGACACGAGGCTGGGGCTTTCACTGGCGCTACAGGCCGAAAGCGAGGGTTGTTGGAGCTGGCCGAAGGCGGCACCTTGTTGCTCAACGAAATTGGCGAACTCCCCCTGTCATTGCAGTCGAAGTTGCTCACATTTCTGGACACCAAATCATTCCTTCGAGTGGGCGGTGATAAGAGCATTCACATAAATGCAAGGGTCATTGCAGCCACTCATAGGAACCTGGAAACAGAGGTTGCTGAGGGACGTTTCCTTTCAGCTCTGTTCTACCGTTTGAATGTTTTCACAATAGACGTCCCGGCTTTACGCGATCGCACTGAAGACATTCATATGCTTGCCGATGAGATCCTGTGCGACTTGGCCACTGAGCTCCAGGTTTCTCAGCCTCCGCCATTGGATCCTGGTGATATGAATCTTTTGAAGCGATATGATTGGCCGGGAAATGTCAGAGAACTGCGAAATGTGCTTGAGAGAGCTATGATGCTGTCAACCGGACGACGCCTCGAGATAATGCTCCCATCGCGAGGGGATTCCTCTGACAAATGGACCCATGTGGTCCGATTCGTGCCCAGTCGGCCGCTCCACGAAGTACTCGATGACGTTACGCGCGCTCTCGTTGATTTTGCCCTTCAATACTGCCGCGGCAGCAAGAAGGAGACTGCACATCTTCTCAAGATATCCCGTGGCGCTCTATACCGCTACATGTCCCGCCTGGGGATAACGCGCGATAATGGAACAGGCTATTAGCAAATCGCGCGATATCGGAACACAATCGATTGATCGCCAACTCAGAGTGGGGACTCTGCGGGGAAGTAAAGCAGTCCAAAGGCGTATCCTTCTTGTTCCATTTTCGCGCGTTATGGATCGTAAGAGACACTTCAAAACAAATCGTGAAAGGAAGGACATTGTAGAGACGGGTCTACTGGGTGCACCTACAGAATCTCTGGTAGCGAACGGCCTCCGTGCCGGTCGATCATTGTTTCGCACCGGCAGGGACGCCGGTGCCTACCAGAATGCAGATGCGAGAGTGTCTGTCGCCCGTACAATCTTCTACGATCCGCATCATATTGCGCGTCACTGCTGAATTGTTCAGCAGTGCAACACTATTCGACAGAACTTTCGGAAGGCAGTGTAAACAGCGGCCCAGAATAGGCTCCATCATAATTCGCGAAACTCCCTCGGAATCCAATCCATCACCCGTATTAACCCTTCTGGCACGAAAAGTGCTCACTCAGTTTACGGAAAGAGCTATGCGAAGCGTGAGAAGATCAGCAAAACAGGATTCACTGAACAGCTGTTCCAGATGGTTACGTGAAACTGCCCCTCTCATTAAAAGAGTTCTAGGAAGCACAGACGGACCTCACGCTGCCGCCCTGGAGGACTCTGAATGAAAGACAAAACTCTATTCTTTAATCCCCATCCCCTAATTACTCCCGAGCTCAATCCGGAGTCTGTCAGAATGAAGGTTCCGGATACTCGCCCCGTTTCCGTGCCCATATCTTTACAAGAGGGCTTGCTGGTGATGATCAGCAAGATCATAGAAATGATCGGGCTTCTTTCAAAATGTGTAGTCAGCGGGGCACAGAGACAGATGAATGCCTGTGAATCGCTGGCAAAGGAAGCTCATCAGGTGGATAAGGCGCTGACCGAAGAACTGGTCTCTTCGAAGTTAAAGCCGGATATGCTGAAAGGTCTTCTCAGGTTTCCTTATCTGCTGAAAACAATCGGAGATATGTTGGAAGCCATTCTGCAGTGTTGCAAGATCAAGGCTCTGGACGGCGTTCCTTTTACTGACAAGGCGCATGCGGAGCTTGATCAACTCTTTGCGTTTTTTTATGAAATGATGATCAACCTTCGTGATGCTCTTGAGACACCCAACAACATCCTACTTGAACACATTGTTTCCCAGAGCAATAAAGTGGGAAAGATGCTCCTGGATTTCAGAGTTGCCCATTGGAAACGTTTGAACGACCAAGTCTGTGCTCCCCATGCGTCATTGACTTACTTGGCTATATTGGATTCCATGGCAGCAATAAACGAGGTTCTGAAGAAGATGTGCGTCACCCTTCTTTCACTCGGAACAACGTCTCACGCTGATGAAGCAGCAGTTGAACAAGCCCTTGAGAAGAGCTAGTGACCTATTGACGTATGTTTGATATTAGGAGCTGATCCGCGATTCCGCAGCCTGAATGCACTCAACTGTCTGGGTAGCGATCTCGAGTTCTTCGTTGGTCGGGATAACTAGCACCTTCACCGCGGACCCGTTCGCCTGAATTTCAATGGTGCCCTGACTCCTCGCTTGATTACATCCAGCATCCACAATGATTCCCAAGGAGGCTAAACCTTCGCAGCAACGCTGCCGCACCTCCGGTGAGTTCTCCCCGATCCCGCCGGTGAACACCAGGGCGTCCACACGTCCCAGCACAGCGAAGTACGCGCCGATATACTTCTTGACGCGATAGCAAAACATGTCCAGGGCAAGCGATGAGCGGGAATCACCCGATTGCGCCGCCCGGACCACCTCTCGCATGTCATTGGTACCGCAGATTCCTAGGAGTCCGCTTTGATGCTCGAAGAGCGATCCGATCTCTTCATATGTCTTCTCTGTCATATCGGCGAGAACGCCCTGGATGGCCGGATCGAGATCGCCGCATCGCGTGCCCATAATGAGCCCCTCCAGAGGGGTCATCCCCATGGAGGTGTCAACACTTCGGCCTGCTTGTATCGCTGTGGCGCTGGCACCGTTTCCCAGGTGCAGGGTGATCATGTTCAACTTTTCCAACGGCTTTTTGAGAGTTAGAGCAGCCTGTTTACCCACGTAGTGATGAGAAGTCCCGTGGAACCCGTACCTGCGCACGTGGTGGTCCGCGTAGAAAGTGTATGGCAGCGCGTAGTGGAACGCATGGGCCGGCATGGTCTGATGAAAGGCTGTGTCAAAGACCGCAACCTGCGGCACCTTGGGAAGATGTTCCCGAGCCACCTCGATGCCGATCAAATTTCCGGGATTGTGAAGTGGGGCCAGAGGAATCATGTCTCTGATAATGGATATGACCTCGTCGGTGATGAGAACGGGTTCACGAAACACCTCTCCACCATGCACAACTCGATGCCCGACGCCGAAAAGATCGTTGAGGTCCCATCGGCTGCCGGAATCGGAGAAGAAATTCATGATGACCCCGAATCCCTCGCGATGATTCGCTACCGGCTGAACATATGAGTGCTCCGCGAACTTTCCTTCGTTGTCTCTCTCGCGACGCTTCAACCGGCTCCCGGTTCCGCCTATTTCTTCCAGTATGCCGATCTCGAGGACTGACTGGCGGGCCATGTCGAAAAGTTGGTACTTGATCGAGGAGCTTCCGGAATTTATAACCAGTACTTTCATGTCTGCTCCCGGAGCGCTTGTGCTTGAATCGCAGTAATCGCAATCGTGTTGACAATGTCGGTAACTGTACAGCCTCGGCTCAGATCGTTCACCGGCTTGTTCAGACCCTGGAGCACAGGACCTATCGCCACTGCGTTTGCCGAGCGTTGGACTGCTTTGTACGTCGTGTTCCCCGTATTCAGGTCAGGGAAAATGAACACAGTCGCATGGCCGGCCACTTCGCTCCCCGGCAGTTTCGTTCGGGCAACGCCGGCGTCAATTGCCGCATCGTACTGGATCGGTCCCTCGATCTTGATGTCGGGCCGGAGTTCTTTGACCAATTCGGTGGCCATTTTCACCTTGTCCACGTCTTCACCTGTACCGGATTCCCCCGTAGAATAAGACAACATGGCGACATAAGGCTCAATCCCGAACATTTTGGCCGTCTCAACTGAACTGATAGCTATGTCCGCCAATTGCTGGGGATTTGGATTAGGGTTTACGGCACAATCACCAAAGACCAGGACTCTATCCGGCAGACACATGAAGAACACGCTGGACACGATGGAGACTCCCCGTCTGGCCCGTATGATCTGGAATGCAGGCCGAATCGTGTACGAGGTGGTGTGAACTGCACCAGAAACCATTCCATCCGCTTGCCCGTGGTAGACCATCAAGGTGCCGAAGTAACTGGCGTCTGCCGCGGCGTCCAATGCATTTTCCCACGTGACCCCCTTTTGCTGTCGGACATCATGATAAGTTCGAGCATACTGTTCACGAAGAGGCGAGGCCAATGGGTCAATAATGTTGATGCCCTTAACCTCTACCCCCAGTGAACTTATCTTCTGATGGATCTTCTTCGGATTTCCCAGAAGAGTAATATCGACCACGCCACGTAACAGCAGGATCTCGGCGGCCCTTAACATGCGCTCCTCGGTTCCTTCGGGCAATACGATATGCTTGCGGTCGGCCCTGGCACGCTGAAGTAGTTCGTATTCGAACATTATCGGCGTGACTCGGTGTGAACGAGTTATTAAAAGACGTTTCTGCAGCGAGTCAAAACTGACGCTCTTCTCGACAACTCCCAGTGCGGCAGCCATCTTTTTGGCATCTTCCGGAACGAGGGTACCTTTCACGGAATTTACATTGGTTGCGGTGGTAAACGTATCTGTTTCCACAGACAAAATCGGAACCGATGATCCGCCCAGCCCGTCAATGAGACGCTGCACCTGTGGAGCAGGCTTGAAGCCCCCGGTTAAGAGCATTCCCGCAATATGCGGGTACGAATTGGACAGCGCTGGCAGCCAGGCATCCAAGAATGATGTCCGATCTGTCACCCGGTGTAATAATGAGGTTTCCCTCTTCGATATGATCCAGAAAGTCACGCAGCTCCATAGCTGCCACCTTGAACTGTGTCACGATCCGATTCAGGGATTCCGATTCCCCCCACAGACGCTGTGCATGCAAAGCTCCGGCAATTTCCGCGACGGTTGGTTTTGCGAGTATTTCGTTTTCCGGAATCACCCAGCACAGGACATCGCTCGGCATGGTACGCTTTAGCTGTTCAACAAGTTCCGAAGCACGCTCCACGGGTACCCTATTGGCAATTACCGACAAGACTTGACATCCTCGATCCTCAAGGGACTCCATTACGACCCTCATAGCGTCAATAATCTGTCGGGTCGTTTTCCCAAGGCCGCTGACCACGGCAATGACCGAGCAGCCAAGATTGTACGCGAGTTCGGCATTAAGGCTGAAAGGCAGCGCGACACCGGCAAAATCGGTTCCCGCGCATACCACCATCTCACATTCTTTTTCGAGGGCCTTGTACTTTTCAAGAATCAACTCAAAGAGCGCTTCCTGCTGGTCGCCACGAATCAATGCCAATGCCTGTTCATAGGTGCAACCGTACATAGCAACATAGGGAAAACGGGAACCGTATCGAGCCAGGATCAAGTGAATAAGTCGATCAGGCTGATCTTCGGACATGATCACCGGCCTGAAGAACCCTACGGTGCGCCCTTGGCTATAGAGCCATTCCATGAGACCAAGCACCAGTAAGGACTTTCCACTCAGCGCCTCGGCACCGGTTATGTACATAGACTGCGCCATGATTACCCCACTGCTTCTTCAAAGAAGCATCTTATTATGCAAAATTACAAGGAGATGAATCGTCCTTCACCCTTATGAACCTTTTTCCAATTACGTCATTATCAAGTGCCACACTAAAAACCGTGATCTCAGCAACATGCATCCAATGATCCGGCACAAGAATCGTCGAACATTCTTGCAAAGACGAGCTAGCAGGATTCATACCAGACGGAACTTAAAACCGTTTGTCAATTGGGGCACTTTAAACTCAGATTTGGCGACGTTCCGGGCATCCCCAGGTCTTATGTGGGTCATGAGTGTCATACGGTGGTTGCTCAGGTATCGAAGAACCGTGGAGACATCTTTCACAAGATTCCAAATAGTTGTCACCTCCACCCCCTTCTTTGGAAAGAGACCGTTTCACAGTTCAAAAGTTTCCCAGAGTGTAGGCTGTCGAATCTTGCGGATAAGATCAACGGGATGGATGTCGAGGGCCTAAGAATTTATTCTATGATTCATTTTCATCGCCTACGAAAAAGGCTTCATAAGATAGATCCTCAATAATGGTTGGGTACGTAAGTTTGTCGAATCAGTTATTTTCAGCCACTGTACCATTAAAAGGCCTAATCTACTTGAGTGCCATTTCGATCTGAATAACTCCGGCTTCCTCGTCCATTTTGACCGAAAAACCGAGCTGACGCGCCATAACGATCATTTTATTATTCTCCGGTGAAACAATACCCCAAATAGATGTTGTCCCCAGTTTCCTCGCGATACTGATAGAATATTCCGACAACGTGATTCCTATGCCTCTTCCCTGCCAAGCATCGGCTACTACCACCGCATACTCTCCCTTGGTAGTGTCCCCTTCCCGCATGATTCGACACACGCCCAAAATCCTCTCACGAGACTCGGTCTCTTCGATGGCCACCATGGCAACATCCCGGGCATAGTCGATCCGGGTAAAGTGTTTAACCCACTTCGGCGGAAGTTCCTTCAGTTCCCCTAAGAATCGCAAAAAGATTGTACGTTGGGAGAGCGCATTGAAAAACTCTACTAACAGGGTCGCATCCTCGGGCTTGATCGGTCGCATGGTTATTTGCGATCCATCCTTTGCAAAAGCTCTTGTTTGATAATGCAAAGGATAAGGGACTCCGGAATCGTCAAAAGGCTCAGGCGGCTCAAAGGCGCTCATATTGCCTCCCAATTACTTCGGATGAATTCTTTGTCGTCGTTTTTTCCCCTCAAAAATCGGGCGGTAACACTGCTATCTCACCCTTGCACTGACTGGTCTTATTTAATTATACCAGTATAAATTCGAAATGTTCCCCGAGTCCTCCTGAATGGCCTGCCCAAAAGCTCAAGGAAAACTCTTGAGAAGGAAAGAATGCATGGAACCCGCTCGTAGATGAAGCAAGAAAGACCGGGAACCCGCTTTTTATGTAAAAAGCCGGTTCCCCCGCCCGACATCATCGTTCATGCGACAAACCATGCTGCTCGCACTGATGCGCCAGTAGTCTCATTTAGAAGCGGCCAAACACTGTCATTGCGAACGGAGCGAAGCAACCTCTATTCTGATGCGTGGCAGGAACCAACTCCGGGATTGCTTCGTCGCTTTGCTCCTCGCAATGCCAAATGGGACCTGTGAGACGGCACAGAAACATACCGGCAATGGCGAAGAATGTACGCAACACGGTTGTGCCTCAGCAGGGAAACAATAATTGTTTCCTCGGCAGGAGAAGTCTTTTCCTTGACAAAGCATCTCTTAATGGGTGACCCCTGATTGACGGAGGAGTGATCTTGACGAGCCTGTCGGCTCCGATGATGAAGTCACAAATGGAAAGCTTTGCTGGATGTGGCTGTGGACACCGGAGTGGCGTGCAAGGTGTCCACGGCCTAACATTGTCTCGGCTCATTTTATCGGAGGAACGTACGGAAGCCACATTGTAAAGAGCCAACAGAGAAAAAAAACAATGGGAATGTGGATGAACAATTGCAGCACCGAGTATCCCACAAGGTCACGGGCCTTCATGTGGAGGATGCCCAGCAACGGGAGCATCCAGAAGGGATTTAGTAGATTCGGCAAGGCTTCTGCCGCGTTATAGATCTGAACCACCCATCCCAAATGTACCTTCAGCTCGTTGGCCGCCGCAAGAACATAGGTCGCTTCTATGACCCACTTGCTGCCACCGGAAGGGATAAACACCCCCAGGACCGCGGAGTAGAAGGCTACCAAAACTGGATAAGTGTTCTGTGTGGTTATGGAGACGAAGATGTCAGCCAGCCACTTGTTAATCCCCGTGCCTGAAATCATTCCGAAAATGACCGCATAAAACGGAAACTGGATAAGAACTCCGCCTGAGGCCGGAACAGCCTGGCCCACTGCGCGGAGAAACCGTTTGGGCCTCCAGTGCAAAACGAGGCCAACGGATATAAAAATGAGATTGTACGTGTTCAGGTCGAGTGCCGCCAAAGGCCCCATGGGTGATGTCATGAATACATTTGCCAAGTATGCGAATAAGAGCAGGGCCACGAGTATGTTCAGCACAGGGCTATATTCGAGCCATTCGCCCGGTTTTGTTCTGGGCTCAAGCTCCAAGTTAATCGGTTCAAAGGCCACCCCGTAGTCTTTGGCAGTTTTCGAGTGCTGAGGCTTCGGCGCCGACCAGTACGCCACGAGTACGGACACAATCACCAATATCGCTGCTGTTGCGATACTTTCCCACAAGAAGATGGTCTGATTTAGGGGGATCAACCCACTGATTTCAAAGAGCGCCGGCGGGATAGATCCCTTTGTAGCCATCATCAACGCTGCCGACGAAGACAAACCAAGTGCCCATATACTGCCCAGCCCGAGATACGCCGCTGCGCCAATGGCCCGATAGTCGATCCCATCAATTCGCCTGACGAGTTCGCGTACCAGTAGGCCGCTGAAAATTAGGCTGAATCCCCACGAGATCAGAGAGGTAAACATCGAGAAGAAAGCGACAAATGCAATCGCACCTCTGGGAGTTGATGGAACCGATGCGAGACGCTGAATTATCCAGTATGCGGCAGGAGTGGAGGCCACTAAATATCCACCGATGATAATCATGGCCATTTGCATAGTGAATGGAATGAGAACCCAAAACTGCTTTCCTCCTTCGAGAGCGAGCTTATAGGGGTTCTCACCGATCAAAACGCCAATGATGAAAACAATGACAATGCCAAGGAGAGCAAACACAAGAGCGTCCGGAAACCACCGTTCACTCCAATTGGCCAGACCTAAACCAAGACGGGCAAGCCCTCCCTCGGCCAAAGTTTCCGGCTTCGTCGTAGTTTTTTCCTCTGCCATCACTGATCCCCCTTTCCGATTGCCACAAAGACATTCGTTCTTATGCTAGCCAGTGCACTAATCGGGGTTCCCCCCATTTAGGAAACGTCTCTCAATTTGTAGGCATACAGACCTCAACGGTTAGGCAAACCACCTCCTTTCCCCTACAAGACAGACCCCTTTTGATAGAAAGACGGAACTCATCGCTGGCAATCCGTGCTCAGTGGCGATGCCAAGTTGACCGAAATGCTCGGGCCGGTTGAAGTAGTCTTTGTTCGGTAAGCAATGGCATCCCGGCAATGCCATGCCTTAGAAGACAGCAGAACGATTCTGAGGCATTTTCGGAACGTAAGAGGATTAGACTGAGGGGTGAAATGAAAGTTCCTTAATCGTGCCGATTCCTTCTGAACCAAAATGTACGCAACACGGCCGTACCTCAGCACGGAAACAATAATTGTTTCCTCGCCAGGAGAAGCGTTTTCCTTGACAGAGGACCTCTTAATGGGTGAGCCCTCCCATATGTTAATTATTGGACGGTTGGACGCTTCGGACGGTTTTTCCGAGTAATATGTCGGCTGTGTAACAATGATTCTTTTCACGAGACGGTGTTGGTGTATGCCTCCGGATATCAGTGCGTAAAGCCCCGCGACATGGTCGATATCAGGACGGTCAAACGTGAGCCAAGAGGAGACGTGACCCCGCCCATATGAGTCTCAGCCCTTACTCGAAGATTTCTCTCAAGTTCTCCTCCTTATCCACTAAATAGATCATTCGGTACTTTTTCCGAAGCTCGTCTGTGACCCGAAACATCCTCTCTCTTCTCAGGATGATATATTCTGATGTACACATAGAAGTGCCCAGCGGGAGCCAACTCGTAAGAATTCATAAAACTCACAATGCGGACATCACGTGCAAGTATGAGATCGGTGATCTCTTTGATCTTGGCCGTTTCATCCTCGACCAGGAGCGCAAACTGCACGCCTTTTCTTGTCACCCCGCTCACCGCTATCAGAACTTTGAACACATCTGTTTTCGTTATGATTCCTTGAACATTCCCTTGGTCGTCGATGACCGGTACGCCGGAGAATCCCTTTTCCAGCAACACCTGAGCGGTTTCTTCCACTGTAAAATCAAGCGGGACTGTGACGACATGTGGGGTCATGAAAGCGCCTACCGCAAGCCCTGAGATTTGGGACCGGACATGCTGAATGTCCATTAGCACCACACTTGACGGTAACGCTTTCTTGATGTCGCGGTCAGTGGCTATTCCCACCAGCTTTCCGTCTTCTAGGACCGGCAGGATGCTGATGCCATGGTCCATCATTAAATCGACGGCCTGCTGCATGGTTGCGTTAATATCGATGGTGATGACTGGCTTGATCATCCAATTCTTGACCAACATTCCGATACTCCTTTCAGCTTATGCCAACTCCCATGACTACGAACTCCACAACCAACGACAGAAATCCTGTGGTAACACGTCCCTGGCTTCGCCTGGGATAAGTGGGGCGTTTTCTCGGACAGTTGACATGCCCCCGAATTATGTACCACTTGTCACGTTATAGGTATAGTACGTTTTCCTCCTTGCAGGGAGAGGATCTCTTGGTCCAGTGTGGACGATCCAGGTTGTGAGTATGGCTTCAGTGGGAATTCTGGGTACACCATACTTGATTCCGCCGAGGTGTCCGCTACAGAGTGTATCCAATATTTTGGCGGTGCAGATCTGAGGTGACAGCGCCTCGGTTACCGGAATAGAGCAATCGCGGGCCGCCTGGAAATTGACTAAGGTATTATCGGAAAAGTGATTTCGGGAACAGCCAATGGTGAGAACCGGCTTTTCGACCCTTAATCACATAATAACGATCAGGAACCAGAACACTCGCCAACCCAGCCATCAACAGATAGTAACACTCTCCCCCGGCCCTTTCATGAATTAAGTATGGTGCACCCGGAATTGCCAAAATTCATGTTGCTGAAAGCACGATACGGATGTACAATTGGTAGGCGATTCAATTGAGGGTGGTCTGTGCACATGAGTGAGCCTGACGCCCCAAATCCGACCGGGTCAACTATCCATGAGAGACTTCTCAAGGGGGAACTCCTTCGCCTCAAAGAAGCAAGCGCCGAAGACCGTACTATAATGGCGGAGTGGATCTCGGAGGCGGCGAGCAAAGGTGCGAGAATTGATATTCGTCACGCCATCATTCGTGGCACGCTCAATCTGAAATACGTCACTTTTGAAGGCGAAGTCTGCCTGATAGGATGCGTCGTCGAAGAGCATGCCGACTTCTCTTACGCTACGTTCAAGCGCAACCTCAAGTTTTACGGGACAAGGTTTGACCGCGGTGTAAACTTTGACGGCGCTACCGCGGAAAGCGACATCAGATTTGTTCACACAAAATTCATTGGGGGGAAAGCCAGCTTCGTTCGCATTCATGCCCTGGGCAACTTTTCTGCGAAACACGTTAAATTCGCCCAGGGCGTCAAAGCTAACTTCTATCACGCACACATGGAAAAGTCCGCCTCCTTTTCGGGTACTACCTTCGAAGGGGAAGTTGATTTCGGCGGTGCGCACATTGTTGGTGAAGCGGTCTTTTCCGGTGCAGTCTTCAAGAAAAAGGCCAATTTCAATCAAGCTTTCATCGAAGGCAGTCTCTTTTTTTGTGAAGATCCTGCATCGCTCTTGCACGCTGCTACTTTTGGCGGGGAGGTAGACTTCGGATATGTCGTGGTCGATATATGTGCCGACTTCAGAAAGGTTCACTTCACGAGCGAGTGTAAACGCGTCTTCTTTCAAGGCACGAAGATCGGAGTCCTCGGTTGGTTCGACTTTGCTCGGTTCGACTGCGGAGAGATAGAAGCCGACTTTAGCTACGCCCGCATCGGCCACCTGGTTTCTTTTATCGGGGCCTGTTTTGCAGGCGATGCACGCTTTATTGGCATTGACGTTGCCGGTTCCGCGTACTTCGCAGGTATAGCGTTCAAGCGGAAGTCGAATTTCAATCAAGCAAGAATAGCGCAATATGCAGACTTCGGCCCCTACTCTGAGACCCCAGACGGGTCAACGCCTCGCCACGCCATTTTTGAAGGCGAAGCCTCCTTTATAGGTATCTTCATCGGTGCCACTGCCACGTTTCAAGGTGCCGAATTCAAAGCGAACCTTAGTTTCAATTCGGCGAAGATCGGCCAATGCGCCATTTTCCGAGCTGAACCTGAGCAAAAGGTGCCTGCTGCTAGTTTTGCCGGAGAAGTCAATTTCATAGCAGCCGAAATTGGCTTGGATGCCGACTTCAACGGTGCCGAATTCAAAGCGAAGCTTACTTTCAATTCGGCTAAGATTGGCCGATACGCCTTGTTTCGAGCTGAACCTGAGCAAAAGGTGCCTGCTACTTTTGCCGGAGAAGTCGATTTCATTGGTGCCGAAATTGGCTTGGATGCTGACTTCAAAGGTGCCCAGTTCACTGCTGCGGACAAGCCGGTCTCCTTTGCAAGCGCGAAGATCGGCGGCGATGCCCTATTTCAAGGTGCCGAATTCAAAGCGGACCTTAGTTTCAATTCGGCTAAGATTGGCCAATACGCCTTTTTCCGAGCTGAACGTGAGCAAAAGGTGCCTGCTGCTACTTTTGCCGGAGAAGTCGATTTCATAGGTGCCGAAATTGGCGTGGATGCCGACTTCAAAGGTGCCCAGTTCACTGCTGCGGACAAGCCGGTCTCCTTTGCAAGCGCGAAGATCGGCGGCGATGCCTCATTTCAAGGTGCTACCTTCAAACACAGCGTCAAGTTTGTCGCGGTCAGGATCGGAGGCTCGGCATCCTTCGGACCCGGCTCAGGGCTGCCCGCCTCCACATTCGAAGGGGGTGCGACCTTCTCGCGAGCCGTGATTACATCATATGCTTATTTTGATGGGGCACAATTCATATCGGATACTCGGGTCAGCTTTGACGGAGCGGAGATTGGCGGCGATGCCTTATTCCGTGGCACTAGCTTTGCCGGCCCCGTCACCTTTACCGGTGCAAAGATCAGTGGTAACGCCAGCTTCCATGGAGCCGTGTTCCAAAAAGAGGCTGGCTTCAATTCTGCGAAGATTGGCGGCAATGCTTTCTTCCGGGAGAATAGCGATCTGAATCTGCCCGCGGCCACCTTTCGAGGGGAGGCCGACTTCAACGCAATCCAGATTAGCGGCCCTGCTCAGTTCAACGGCGCTAAATTTGGCAGTAAGACGAGCTTCGTCAGCGCCGCTTTTGCTGGGGAGGTGAACTTTTCGCCGCCTGAGTGGGCGGTTTCCCAAAGGCAGTTTGAAAGTGGCGTAGACTTGCGCGGATGTAAGTACGAGCGCATAGAAGGGGACTGGACATCTATGCTCCTTTGTCTCAAACCTCATGATCGGCAGCCCTATACGCAACTTGAAAAGGTCTTTCGGGCGAGTGGCCGAGACCGCGAGGCCGACAAGGTCTATCTCGCGAGAAAGAAGGCCGAGAGGGAGCGGATGCACCCCTGGCATGATTGCAGCCGGTGGGTATCTGACGTGCTTTACAAGGTGATATTGAACTACGGTGTACGTCCTTACCGACTGGTTGGAATAGCCTTTGCCTGTCTCATATTGGGGATAGTTACTTTGTCCGATAAGGATGCAGCGATACGGAAAGATTCCAAGGACGATCAGGCCAAGCAATACAGCGGGTCGATTTGGGACGCCACCGCGTTGAGCGTGAACTTGTTCTTTCCAGTAGAATTGCCAATGGGCTCACAGTGGAAACCCTCGCCAAACAAGGTCTTCAAGATCTTTGAGATAGACATCCCTTTCCTAGGGAATGGCCCTGTTCCTTTGGGAATTACAGCGTCGACCTTCGCGTCCATCTTGAAACTACTCGGCTGGATTCTGGTTCCCCTGGGTGTCACCGCCTTGGCTGGCTTGCTTCGGCGAGCCGGAACATAGCCGAAGTCCCGGTGATAATATCTAACGTTCGGGGTCAAGTCTGCTCTTGGCTCATGTTTCAGAGCCAAGAGCAGACCTGATAATGACATAAGAGGCTTTGTACCTGTCACGGGTGACGGCGAATCACCGGCACCTAAAGATTCACGGCAGATCCACCCACACCATCTGAGAAACATACCGGCAAAGGCGAAGAAGTGTACGCAACACGACCGTACCTCAGCTGGGCAACAATAGCTGTTTCCTCGCCAGGAGAAGCGTTTTCCCTGATAGAGGGCCTCTTAACGGGTGACTCCTTGCCCCCCTCATTTGACCTTGTCCCATAAATCTGTAGCTTCTTTGCATTCCTTATCCCTTTTCAGGTCAAATAGCTTGTGGGACTGCATTTCCGCTTGAGTTTTCAGTTTACCATAATCAGCAATAATCTGTTTCATTTCATTTGTCCATCCCCACCCAGGATTGGTAGTAGCGGAGACATAGCCATGTTCAATCAGAATTGGGGCTATATTAGCTGCTATTCCTCCAATGGCTTTACTCAGATGGTCAGGAGGCCTGTTCCTATCGAAATAATAATCCTGCTCACCTTGCTTTAAGTGCCACCACAAATCATTATTTTCTAGTTTCTGAGAAACCAGTTCTTTGGTATTTTCCTGAACTTCTCCAATTCGTTCCTTCAATTTGGAAATTCCTGCAACTCCGATCTTCTTTGTGTTAGCGGGATCACGTTCCGCTTCACGTCTTGCATGTTCCATAAACCAAGGCCGAATGAAGTTCGCAGTTTCTTCTATGAATTGATTCTTCAACGAATCCATTTGTTCTTTGAGAGAATCGAGGCTTTCCTGTGTGATTTGAATCTCTTTATCAAGCTCTTCAGACGTCATTTCAGGCATCCCCCTTCCATGATAAAGTAGTTCAATGTGACGCAGTCCCAGTCCCAAGGCCAATTACAACCTACTCGCCCCCTTATTAGTTGTCCAGAGAAATTCAGGAGGTTTTACCGCTGCATGACCGTTTTAGAGTAGAAACCGAGAATCTTGCGGGGGCAAGTCTGCTCTTGACTCATGTTTCAGAGCCAAGAGCAGACCTGATAATAACATAAGAGGCTTTATAGCTGTCACGGGTGACGGCGAATGACCAGTGCGGTGAAGATCTGCAGGCTAGATCCATTGACACCACCTGAGAAACATACCGGCAAAGGCGAAGAAAAGGCTCTCAGGAGGCTGTACGCAACACGGCCGTACCTCAGCAGGGAAACAATAGTTGTTTCCTCGCCAGGAGAAGTGTTTTCCTTGACAGAGGGCCTCTTAATGGGTGAGCCCGTCATAGCTTTGATTCTTCAACTTCATGATGTTGGAACATCCATAGAAAAGAAGATATTGTATAATGCTGCAGTTTGCATCGTGTTAGGAGGGCATTTGATGGTGGAGGACCGCAAATCGAAGTTGGATACAGTTGAACTCAAGCGTGCGTGCTTCGAGGCAGCTTCAATGATTCTGCAGAAGCGTCGACCTATTGACGTAGAGGCAATAGAGAGTCTAGCAGACGAGTTTATCGGATCGCTGGAGATCCTGATACAGAGGAATTTATTCTCGGCCAAAATCGTGATCCGAATCTGGTTCTTCGGGTCGTCAATTACCTTGGAAGTAGACATGCTATTCCTCCCCGGGGTAATGACGTCAGATGGTTTGTGGAGATGTTTGAGTGCTTGGTTGAACTCGCCTGTCCCAACCGTGGGGGAACGAAAGAAGATGAAGAATTCTTCAAAGAAGTCGAACAAGGGATCACCACCTGCAGAACCGACTATCAGAAAAGCGTCTGAATCGCTTCAGAGACCTCAGTTTGATTATCGAATTTCTGATGTGGGCTGCCACGGTGTCCGCAGCCTGGTTGACGGCCTTTGACTACGTCTATAGAGACTGTACAACTATGATGGACTCCCGAAGGCATTCGCACAACCGGAATGAATGAGAAAGGTCAAAATATCAATATGATTGCCAAGACGAATGCCATGGAACTCCTTCGCAAGAATCTAGAAGAGAACCGAAATGTTGATTACCGCAATGGTGAAAATCAAAGCATACAATCGCATTTACCACGACAACCAGAGTCATTTCATTACCTTAAAGATGTTCAAGATAGTGAAGGCTGTGCAGGATGATGAATTAGCACGGATTGAGCAATCTTGCGCGGAGCACGCGATCATTTCATTGGTAACCGCATTCGAAACCTACTACAAGGAGCTTGTACAGCAGCTACTTGCTGATTACCCGAGCTATTTTGTTCGTCGACACACTAAATACTCGGATGCGGTGAGCGAATTAGTTCGAGGTGATGGATTGTTCACATATGAGGCCATTGACCGAAAGTTGAATTTGAGAAATCGCTGCGGATATTATGATTTCTTCGACGCCTTCTCGATACCGTTTCTCGCGGAGAATGAGCGACAGGTTATCGAATATCTATACATGCGGCGCAATAACTACGTGCATAATGCGGGGAGACTGGATTTGAAGTTGCAAGAGAAGCTGACAGAGACTCCCAAGCCCTTGAACGAGGATGTTCTGAGTACAGAGGCAAAAAGAATGCGGACGAGAATAAAGAAGATGCTTGGCAAATCATATGACCGGGTTATTGCGCATGTACAAAGATAGCAGTTTACTAAAGAATTCTTGGAGTCAGATTACGCATGGTAGGCTAGGTTAATGCTAATTACGAGCAATCGGGGCCACCTGAAAATTCACTACAGTATTATCGGAAAACTGATTTCGGGAACAGCCAATGATGAGAACTGGTTTTTCGAGATCTGGGGCGCCCCGCCGGACCGCTGATGAAATTCCCGCCGGCAAGTGGACGCCTATTGGGGAAGGCTCATATTTCTGGGCCGGTTTGCTACCTCGAGGTAGCGGCAAAGTAGCTTGGGTATGTTATGTTTTGCCTCTGAATCGAAGATATTACAAATATTGGTATATGTGACCAAAATTGTCAGTCGCCATATCTTTTCCTCTAGACACAGTTTTTTTTGGGTAACCAGGTACCGGAGCCAAGAAAGAAGAGCAAGCAATTAAGATTGGATGATTATCATTCATAATGCCGGCTACTTTACCTGCCACTTTTGGGCTACCTTTTTCGTCTTCGCCCGTTGGCGGATACGTTATCTCTCAAGCATATCATCCAGGTCTTCGCGAGGTACGGCCCTCAGTCTTGAGGTTTTGGCATGGATTTTGTTAACGACATTATCCACACAGGCAGTCGCTCGCTTTCCAAATCACTCAACTGCAGCCGGGTCGTATTTCATTTCTGCCAAGCGCTCGCTTCAACACAGGCCCGAGGAATCCGACGTCATTAATGGACAATGCTCCATCGCCAGAGGCAATCTTTTGCGGTGCATGATTCAGATAAGATTTTTCATGAGAAGCTGGTTCCTTCGTCAAGAACGACCCAGCGATTCGCGGGGAGGCCGGTCGGCCGCGGATATTTTGCGGATTTAACTGTCTGTTCCTAAGTGAAGCCGCAGCATTGACACAAGATTTCAGCAAAACTCTTTGACCGGAGGCTATCCGATTCAGTATGCTCTCTTTGTAACTCGAGAAGTACAAAATAGCTTTGCATTACGATCAGAAAAATATAGGAGCCGGAGAGCAGGCGCCAAAACGACCCTTTTTCGCCGGGGAATAATATGAACAAGCGTAAAATAAGCGCTAAGGAATTGGTGAGCGATATTAAATCGGGTATGACCGATGCCCAATTGATGGCAAAACACGAGCTTACTCCCAAGGCGCTCGAAGGACTGTTCAGCAAGTTGATCCAAGCCGGAGTGCTTAATGCTGCATCTATTCGAGAACGAGGGGTTGTCAAGAAAGGTCCCACGCCAGGTGTAGTTTGAAGGCCATGCTGATCCCAAACCTGCCGTCTCCGATGAACAAAGACCCACAGAGCTGCTCAAAACGATTGCCGATGAGGTGAAAAGCGGGGTTCATGATTCAGAGATCATGCGGCGGCACGAATTGAGCCCCGGCAAACTCAAACAGATCAAAAACGAACTGGTCCAACTTGGCTATTTGGCGGCTGAACACGTCACAACCGGCTGAAACCAAGAGAACGAAGCTGTGCCCCTTCTGTTCTCAGGAGATCCAACAACACGCCTCCAAGTGTGTGCATTGCGGGCAATGGCTGAATGCGCCTGAAGCAGGGGGTGGCGTTGGGGCATACCAGCCGGCTGCAGGGATTTCGCGGCCTCAATTCGACGAAGCGCACGATGATGAGGACGAGCGAGAATGCCCATGGGACGACAGAGCTAACTACGGAACCCTAAACGCATATTTTGCAACCGCGACAAAATGTTTGCTTCATCCGACGAAATTCTTTTCAAACCTGCCAAGAGACGCGGGTTATCTCAATCCTATTCTTTTCGGAGTCATGACGATTGTCCTGAGCGTAGTTTTCGCTTTTATCTGGAGCAGCTTGCTCAGCAGGGGCGGTGGGCTATTCGTTTTTTTGATAGGCATACCCTTTATTGTCCTGGGCTCATTCATAATGATCCCCATCGTTTTGTTTGTGGGGAGCGGTATCTTGCACCTTTGTCTTCTGCTGGTAAGAGGGGCGAATGAGGGCTATCAGGCAACATTTCGTGTCGTGTCCTACTCATCCGTTCCTTCTCTATTCAACGCCGTACCCATTGTGGGAAGCATTGCCAGCCTTTGGAGTATTGTGCTTACGGTCATTGGGCTGAGGGAAATCCATAAGACGAGCACAGGGAAATCTGTAGCCGCAGTGCTGATCCCAGTAGGTGTCGTGGTGGTGCTGGCTGTTGTGGCGGCGCTTGCCGCATTCAGCGCTGGAGGATCGGCATTCAGCGGAATGCCGCTACTGTCCGCTTTCTCTCGAAGTCCCACTTTGCCGAGTGATGTCTGCACTGCTCTGGAGGACTATGTCGCCAAAATAGATGCCCTAAAGGAACAGGATCTGGCCGCTGCCGGAACTCAGGTTCAGGCTGCTGTTCAGGAGTTGGATGATGTCTTGAGCCAGTTCCGCAGCGACAAAGGGGTTGCCCAAATTAGAAAAGTGGCTACGGCATATGGAATGGGAACGGTGACACAGATGAAGCTCAAGAAAACTATGGGCGAAAAAATGGACCTGTCGAAAATAGAGCACGCACTCGGGACCCAGCGAGACGCCCTTTTACAAATGTGCGGAAAATGAAGCGGCCCTTTCAGATTTCTTGACTACGCAGCGAGGCCGAAAAATGGTTCCGAAAGTCGGCTGAACAAGGCAATTCTAGAGCTAGAGCTGCGCTTAAAAATATGAGATCGAGATAATCCAAGGCAATGCCCATCGGGCTCAGTTCAACATTTTTCTCCATTCATCCAAAAGTGGTAAGCTCACCCCGGCTCCACCGCATACAATTATTACGATCGGGTGAAGACCTTCCAACGGCTCGGCCTTGTGGTAAACTGCTGAGAGTGAGGCACCACATGCCGGCTCTACAAGGACTCGATGCTCATCGGCAAAACGAACGCAGGCTTCCACAGCGTCGCGATCAGTGACTTGCCAGGTTGTAATCGGATGATTCTTAGTCCAATCGAGCGCCTGGGCAGCGACTCTACGAGCGCCCAGAGTAGTGGCGATCGAAGTGATCCGGTCGAGGGTCACTAGATGCCCGGCCTTAACAGCTGCGGCAAATGAAGCCGCTCCCTCTGTCTCAACAGCCAATACCGGTATTTTCGTCCAGCCGATTTCGTGCATCCCCTCCAGCAGTCCGCACAATAATCCGCCACCTCCGACCGAAACCACAATAGCTCCAGGTTTTATGCCTAGTGCGGCGATTTCGTGAATGATTGAAGAGTGGCCTTTCCATAATCGCGGATCGTCAAATGGATGTATATACGCGGCATCAACTTCTTTAGCCAATTCGGTGGCGTAGGCATGAGCATCATCCCATGAATCTCCGTGGACGATAGTTTCGGCCCCTTCTCTTCGGACCAATCCCTGTAGCCACAAGGGAGTTGTTCTAGGCACAACGACAGTTACTGGAAGACCTATCCTGCGTCCGGCATACGCAACCGCATACCCTGCATTGCCGGCGGAAGCGCATACTAATCGGCTGGCTCCTGCCTCGAAACTGTCTTGGGCCGCAAGGCCAATGCCTCGGGCCTTAAAAGAACCAACAGGCTGGAATGATTCCATTTTGAGATAGACCGGGGCTCCCATAGAAGCACTTAAAGAGGGTGACTCCCAAAGAGGTGTAACAACATGAATTCGCCCTGCTCGCGGTTTAAGATTCGTGGTTCGTTGTAGCTTTCTATCTATCGGAATAGGCTGCATTTCCGGAGAACCTCCTTTCATCATAACGGAAGTTCAAAACACGTGTCCGTACGATTCTCCTATCTACTACAACTATATGTCTTAAATTCACCGGAACAAGTTCCCTACAAGTCCAATGACAGAATCGATCGGCTTGAAGTCAACGCGGGATAATTGCACGCTGACGTGCAGCGCTAGCGTATATCCATTAGGAAACAAATATTAAAGAACATACTCGAATGCCGGATCTTTGAATGAAGGACTGTCGCGACTTCAAGATCAATTCGAGAAGTTAGAAAAAAAGGCAAATCATAGGTCGCATATGGAAAATATAGAAACAAGTAGTTTAACGTTATTGCCCATGTCGAGTAACACTATCTCGGTATTGCATTGAACAGGGAATCAAAATGGAAATAGAAGAGGCATTCGATCAAATCGCGATGAGACTGCAAGCAGCAAGCGGCCGTGGCGTGACGCCTCGGATTAGGGTTTCAGGTGAGGATTGGGTTTGCACTATTGAACAGCCTGATGACAAATTCATTATCATTGCCAAGGAAAAAGAGTTGCTGCTTGTCCACATGGAATCGCAAAATGAACCTGACATAGATAGAGCAGTTGGCGATGATTATGACAAGCAAAATGCTATAGATCGGATTAGACAGGCGATCACAACAGCTTACGAAGCCCCTGTACAATGACAGGCGGGCGGGTCAGTGTTTATGCCAATCGGTAAAATGCTCCGCATGAGTTTTTAAATACGATCCGGGTTTGAAATAGTGGTCATAAAACTCCAGGTCGAGATGATGCGCCTGCAAATAGATAAAGGCTAGAATACTCGGCGCGGTCCCGGGGAATTTCCCGAATCGGTCGAATGTGTACTGGGCCTGAAGAGCCACACATTCCTTGAATTCATCGCTGTGAATCTGTGCGCTGCCGCGGACTGATGGGCTATCTTTCCAAGCGCCGGGCGTATCCGGATGAAATGGACCACCGGGCCCGAATTTTCGTCGGACAAAGGCCTCAACCGCAGCACGCATGTCCGGATAATGAGGCGGGCAAAATCCTTCAAAAACATTCGGTAAACCAGTAGGGTTAGGCAGCAACCATCGCTCATCCCTATCGTAACGGAATCCCAAACCCGGAATCTCCGGGTCACCGCTGGCGCCCAGCACTGAACAAGGATTCATTCCATTGAACATCCAGCCACCAAGTCCCATAGCCTGCAAGATCAGCGTGCCGGCATAGCAGGAAAGAACTAGCTCTGTGGTGCTCTCTAAAAGTGAATCTTGCTCGACAATGCTTAGAGGCAATAGGTCAGTCTCATCATATAGATCGCGATAACGATCCAGGCCGGGAATCGGTGTTTTATTAATGTCATCGTACAAAGCGTATCCGTTTTGCAGGTAGTAGCATAAATTGGCAATCTGGTGTTGAGCGACATCAGCTACCGGGATTACCAACAGGCTTCCCGGGCGATTCACGATCCAAGTGTTGTGGCCGGAGATGTGGGGCTCTTTGGATTGCATGTGCATACGGCTGTCGGACAATTTCCTTATGCGTTTGCGGTGCACTGCAATTAAGGCTTCAATATCGTCTTCGTTTTGGTCTTCACTATAATCAATCGGCGCTGGCGCATCTCGAGTCTCAAAGAAATAAATACCTTCATCATCCGTGAAGAAGATTTCACTTGTATGGAAACCCGCAGCGGATGGAAAAGTCCTGCCACTGGCCGTCCCGACATAATTGGGCAGGTGAGGGGCGTAATGAGCATTGTACATGTGCGCATAATGCCAGCCTGTATCCCCAGCCATGGCAGTAAGAATCATAAGTTTTTCAGGCTCGTCGAGCGGAACAGGTTTTTGGGCGGAATTGAACGCCAGCGGCCCGGCCGGAATCGTTGCCCCCAACATGAATCGACGGGACCTTCGACCCAAGAGCGCTTGAATTAAAGGAAATTGCAGAGCCTTTTGCCATCCAAGTGAATATTGCTTGCCGGTCATCCCCCCTCCTCAAAGCTGTTAGTAGTGATTGCTTATCGGATGCTCACATTAGAATACTGCATGGTCCGCCACCAAATCAACTTGCGCTGACAATTTTGTGCCCCAGCATGGTTGAACAGTAACGGGACGAAGGAAAAACCTGACGCCTCTCGGAAAATTAGACTCCATTTTGATCCGGAACGAGAATTCCGGTGCTTTGCACAGCACTTAAAAAGTGCCGATTGACTGTGGGGACGACAGTTAACATACTAGTAATGAGTGCGATTGCGGGGCGATTTTCGATAAATTGAGCAAGTGAAAAGACTGAACCGCGAGCATGCCCTGAGTTCTTAATTTGTACAAGGGAGCCCTGAATTTCTGAGGATACTCAAGCGTAAGAAATGATTTCATATCCAAAGTAGTCGCTCTTCAGGGAAGTGGATCAAGCAATAATACCAAGTGAGTCTGAACGATATTCAAAGGAAGTGAGCATTAATGATCTTCAAAGATAGATATGACGCCGGCGAAAGGCTGGCCGACGCACTCAGCAATTATTTCGGACGGCCGGACACTGTGGTCCTTGGCCTCCCACGAGGCGGAGTGCCGGTAGGATTCCAATTGGCGAAGGCGCTTCATGCACCACTCGATGTGTTTCTAGTTCGAAAGCTTGGAGTGCCGGGCCACGAAGAATTGGCTATGGGCGCGATCGCGTCAAATGATGTGATAGTATTGAATGAGGGCGTCATAAATGCGTACGGGGTATCGGAAATCCAGCTGGAAACAGTTGCTGAAAGGGAACGAAAGGAGATTGTACGCCGAGCATCTCTTTATCGTCGTGATCGTCCTCAGCTGGATTTGAGGAATAAAACTGTCATTCTCGTGGACGATGGCTTCGCCACTGGAGCAAGTATGCGTGCAGCTGTGACAGCGGTCCGGCAGTTACGACCTTCTTTTATCTTGGTAGCGGTCCCGACTGCGCCGCCCGAAACATGTGAGTCACTTGAACCGATTGTGGACGAGGTGGTTTGTCTTATAACCCCTACACCATTCGCAGCAGTCGGATACTGGTATGAGGATTTCTCTCAAACAACGGACGAAGAGGTCCGGGAATTATTAGATCGAGCAAAAAACCGATTCCAACAATATGAACGGGCTCGTCTTGAAAACAAGGAAGCTTATGAACCGAGAGCAGAAGCTTGAAAATCACGAGGTGAAAATCCCGCTGAATTCTACACACCTGGAGGGAAACTTGATCATCCCACCGGGCGCCGAGGGGATTGTTTTGTTTGCGCACGGCAGTGGGAGCAGCAGGTACAGTCCTCGAAACACGTTTCTTGCAAAAATATTGCGGGATGGTGAGCTGGCGACTCTCTTGATTGATTTACTGACTCCTGAAGAGGAAGAGATCGATATGCGAACACAAAAGCTGCGATTTGATATCGACCTTCTCGCTCTCAGAGTTATCAGCATCACGGATTGGCTGATCAGGCAACCGCATACCGAGCGCCTTAAGGTCGGCTGCTTCGGTTCAAGCACAGGGGCCGCAGCCTGCCTTATAGCGGCAAAGGAGCGGCCAAAAACAATACATGCTGTCGTATCGAGAGGAGGTAGGCCCGATTTGGCTGCATCAGCCTTACCGACAGTGGAAGCTCCCACGCTTCTCATAGTAGGAGAAAATGATTTTCCCGTGCTCGCAATGAATCGGGATGCGCTAAACCAACTCAGATCTGAAAAGAAACTTGAAATAATTCCTGGCGCCACCCATTCGTTTCCTGAACCCGGCGCCCTGGACAAGGTTTCCATCTTGGCACGCGAGTGGTTCGTGCAGCATCTTACTGTTGCTGCACTAGCAGCCAAATCTGCTTAAAAGAACCGTTCGGCACGTAAAATTGAATGGGGCTTTCTTGAGCAGTAGTAGGGATATTAATCATGAACGTTTTAGCTTTTTTGATTGCAAGATACGTGAAAGCCGGTCGTTTCGGAAGGGCAGCGGCTCTTTTTCCGCTATTGGGCAAAATGGAACTTCGCGCGTTTGCTGCGGGGTCTCGCGATGTTTTTCGATACATAGTTTCGGGAAAGGCTTCAAAGAAGGAGGTAGCGATCCTGATTGCCACGATTGTATATTTCCTCTCACCCATCGATCTTATCCCGGATTACATTCCATTTGTGGGCTTCGCCGATGATCTTGTTGTGGCCACAATTGTTGCCGCCTACTTGCACAGGAAAGCTACCGAATCCATGGTAGAAAAGGGTACCGTCTCACCAGACGCTCGGAATTGAACCGATGCGACTGTTTTTCCTCCACGATCACTGTTCAAGAGGCTTTGGAGGTATTCTTTAAAATTGAAACGTGGCTGGAAAATGATATTGAGCCCGTGGGACTGCTTCAGACCTTCACCCATTCCAATCCGAGATTACAATTATGAGATGCATTGCTCAGATTTGGACTAGCTCATAATGACGGGGCTGTGTTAAAATCTAATTGTACATCGTTTCTGGCGCCGGCCAAATAGACCAAGATAACCTAGGATGCCCGTTGAGACTGCGGATGATATTATTGAGGCCGAAATAAGGTCAGGGTAGAGGACCGCAAACACGCAAAGACACGGTGCGTGTGTAAGATCAATCAATCCACAACTCTGCCGGGGGACCTCGTGAGTAAGAAACCTGTTGCCAAGAAAGCGGAATCTCGAAAGTCCAAAGGCATGCCTTTTGATGTAGACAAAATCATTAAAGCCTTGAGCGGACTCAAGAAAAAGCGGAAGTATCCTGCTTGGCCTGAAGAAATCAGCAGTGCGCTTTCATCCCGGAAATCAAAAATTGGGTCTCCTGAGGCCATACTAAAAGCTTTAACGACCTACCTTAAAGGGCTGAGCAGCGACGGGGTGTTGATGCCGTCCAGAAAAGAGCGACGCTTGGCCTATATCATTGCTGGAGACGATACTAGATACTCTCGCAAACTTGACGACACACTAAAATTCGAGTTGCTTGCCGAAATTGAACGTCTCAAAGGCCAGCTTCTCGAAATGCAGGCAACACTGACCGTATCAGAACCAACTGATGCGACGAGAGGACGGGCAAAGGCAGAGGTTGCGCAGGAATTAGAGGAGGAAGTATTCCGAAGGATTGCCGCACATTCGAGAAACCGAAATCGGAGGACCGTGGACATCTGGGAAGTAAGGAGAGTCCTGCCTGAAGTCCCTCCCGAGACATTGGATAAGGTATTGGAAGACTTAGGCACTTCTTGGCGCTTAGAACTTCAACCTGTTCAGGACAGGTACAAAACTCTCGGCTGAAGAGAAAAGGACACTGTTAAAACTTGCAGACGGGACCTTTATTGGCGCATTGGCTATAGCATCCGATTAGGGAGAGGTTAGGTGGATACAACGCGATCTGCACAAGAAGGTGCCCACTTAGCGAATTTGCTCAAGCTGGCCGAAAACCCTTTCGATTCATACAAAGTCTTGACCGCCCGTGACTCTGTTGTGGACGTCCCTGAGATCCACCAGAAAGAGTTCAAGAAGTTGAGTGCGGAGCTGGATAAGGTTAGGAAGTCGGGGAAAAGCAGGGGTGCGTTGGTCACAGGAATCGCTGGGAGCGGGAAAAGTCACTTAATAGCCCGACTCTACAATGGGCGCCCAAAAGAAGCATTGTTTTTTCAAGTGCAGGCCCTTCCAGGAGGAACGGCTTGGTTCAGGCACATTCTTCAGTGCATCGTGAGTGACCTCGAACGACCTATCAGTCGTGAGGAAGCAGCCCCTCAACTAATTATGCTGATACGGCATTTCATTGATGGTGTTAGACACGAGCTGGGCCGGTCCAATAAATCAGATTATAGCTTCGAGACTCTAAACCGGGCGCTCGATGCCAGACAAAACCAGATTCAAAAAACCATTCCGAGCCCCTTGGTCCAAGATGTTCTGGCCGTTCTCGTCAACCTGTGGAAGTGGCAAGCGCCCTCTACCAGGGCGAAGAAGGCCAGCCAGACAACACGGAAGACAGATCTCGCTGTGCAGTGGCTTAAGGCAATGATGATCGATGAGACTGATCTTGCTGAGATAGGCGCTCGTCAGAATCTGGGTGCCAATGAAGAAACCGGGCAATTGGATTATTTCAATGTATTAAGAGTCTTCGGGTACCTGACGGTCGGCCAAGCGCCAATAATTCTTTATTTCGATCAGTTGGATACAATGGAAGCGGAGACTATAAACAGCCTCGGGGACCAGCTTCTGCATCTCATTGGGAGCGATGCCACGGCCCCCAACTACTTCGTAGTAACGGCAGGGGTCAGAGAAGAGGTCAGCAAATTTTTAACAGACAAAATCATAAAACAGGCTGTGGCCGACGTTATCTTCGGGACAGAATTAGACCTTCCTGCTCTGACGATGGATCAGTGTCTAAAGATCGTGGAAAGGCGTCTGGAGCAAGTTATTCCCCATAGCCAAATAAAGAGCTTCCGTGATTCGGCGGACGAGTTGTTCCCATTCACCAGAGACTTCCTTGAAGGCAGACTCAAGGGTCCGATTAAGCCTTCACCCCGGGGCGTCTTAAAGATTGCCAAGTCAACATTTGACGAGATCATAGCTGAAGTTAATCCTGAATGGCTGGAAGCCTGGCCGCACGTTCCATGCTTGACCGATGAAGTCAGCCCTGGGGGGCCGCCGCCAGTCCAATTTATCAATGAGTTCCTGGAAGAAGAGTTTATAAAGAAGCTCAACGCACGGCTGCAGCAAAAGATGACGGGGCCGGTAGATGGCGATTTGCTCGCAGTGACCATTCACCGACTGCTAAAAATCAGTGATGAACGCTCTCAATTGAAGATAGTCGATCTGCCAAAGGGCGTATACAAGAAGCCTACCAGCTCATTTTTTGCCCTGACGATAGATGTTCATGGGGCAGGACTCGTCGGAATCGTTGTCAATAACAAGAATCATGCGGGCAGTATGAAAGCCTGCCTGAGTAGGTGTTTACAATTCCTCAGCGGCTTTGACCAAAAGCACAAAATCATTATGGGCCGTGACGAGCTATCGAAAGCCATCGAGAACTGGCCATCATGCATGAGCCTCGTCGGAGACTTGGCAGCAACGACGCGATTTTTGCGAACTAAGTTTGAGGGCTCAGAAATTGCTACACTGCTGGCTCTGGATGAATTAAGAAAAGAGGTGCCTGATCTCGTTATTCCGTCATCCAAAGTGCATGATGTATATCAGGTCACCCAAGACGACTTTTTGCATTTCCTTGTGGGAAGTGATCGGCTGCAGAGCCTATCGTTTCTTGTCAACGTGAGAGAGTTTCTTGCGAAAAGAGAGCCTCCGCCTCCTTCTGCAAATGTGGTGAATTTTGTGAAGGCACGTGTGGAAGCAAAGTGCATCATAGCGTTTAAAGAGTTAGTCACGGAATGGGCAAATCATAACGAGAGGGTCAAACCCATTACCAGTGACGTGGAAGAGATTGATCGCTCCACTGCAGTCTTATGCAGCAAGGGACTCATTGTCTCTCTAGGTCATGGCGACAAGAGAATCCTCAAGAAGTTGTAAATGGGCGCAAAAACCAACCCAGATACCTGTCGCAGTCTTGCTGTTACCACAATAACCAGCTATTTACCGGAATGCGAAGGCCCGTTTCCCGGAATACCTTACGCAACCATAGGTACTCTGTTTCATAACATTTGTAGTTCCTTGCTATCGGAATTGTCGACCGATGCGAACCTTTGGGCTAAGCAGAAAAGCCAATTGCGACCCATCGATCAAGCCACCGCGCCGGCACTGCGCGACAAGACGATCCAACCAATGCGAAGTTTTATTTATGACCATATTCTTAAGCAACGAGGCTTTAAGAAATTCCATGAATTAGATCCGGAAGCAATGTTGGAGCTGTGGACCGCAATTGAGACCCTCCTGGTAGAACTCGTCAATACAATTGATTCCGCCGTGGCCAAGGATAAGGGTCTTGAGTCAGTGCTTCTGGGGCATGAAACGAGTCTAACTTGGCCGGTAGATCTCAATGGAACGCCGATTGTTGTGACAGGGCAATACGACCTGTTGCTTTACGATCATAGGTTCGATGCTCCTCGTTTTCCGCCTTGAGGAGGGCCTTACATCATTCTCTAATTGCTGATCAGCTCCAAAGGCATTAACCGTCAGGGCCATTTCCAAAACAACCACAGCAAACGTTGGCGACAAGAAGTTCATCGCTCCCCCCACTCTGTTACTGAAACGCAAACAGAGGTTTGTAACTGGGACAATTTATTTGCCGAAAAGATGCGACGCAAGTTGAGTCGATATGGCTCTCAATCTACAGTTTGCGGGCCAGTTAGGCTCGCATGCGCTATCATGCCCTTTCGATCTTGTAAGCTTTTGTCTTCACAACAAATCACAATTGATTAAATTTAAGGACAATGTTGATAAAACCAGCGACGCGAAGTATCCCGGTATGGTACTTGCATGATCTTAACAGAACATAAAATATTTCACTTTTTCTTGGAAATCTCGTGGTTCCAGTAAAATGGGAGGTGTGGTCTGGAGTCGGTTGGGATGTAACCAAGAAAAGAAAAAGTTACACAGGGGGCTCTGGAGAAGTTGTTTTTGTTGGACAAATTATACCCAATAATTGTACAACTAATACCCCAGACTTATATACTCTTTTTCCGGCCGATTTAGGCCACGTGGGAGCGGACCTGATGGTTGAAAAAAATCAGATTGTGGCTTTCACCTTAGACGATCAACAATTTGGTTTGAATTTATCCTCGGTAGAACGGATTGTGCGAGCCGTCGAAATCACCCCCGTCCCTGATTCTCCAACTCAAATTCTCGGTATCATCAACGTGGAAGGCCAGGTCATGCCTGTCCTCAACACTCGAAAATGGCTCGGATTACCGGAACGCGAAATCGAGTTACAAGATGTTTTTATCATTGTTTCAGTAAACGGTCACTCGATTGCGCTGGTGGCGGATGAGGTCAAACCTGTGACCGAAGTCCCGCTCAATGAGGTCATAAATTCGCGTGAAGTTATTCGCTCAACGGGATCTGTGGAAAAGATCGCAAAGCTAGAAGATGGATTACTGATGATCTTGACAGCAGAGCGAGCGATCAGCCTGGAAGAACTGGGAAAACTTGATTCGGTTTTATCGGAAACTGAATCCAACTGATCGGATCCAAAATAGCCTCTTGGTTGATTTTTGCAGCAAACCGTACTGGGGAAATCATGAAAAATATCAGCGAGACTATCCGGTCTTTGATGGAGAATGTCACAGGGTTGAGAGCAGCGATTGTTATTGATTCTGACGGTATTCCCATAGCCATGGAAGGGAATATCGAAATGGAGCCCCAAGATTTGGGAGCTCTGCTGGCATCAGCCTTTCAATGTTATCAGGCGCTTGGGGACAGTCTTAATCAATGCTACTGCAAAATGGTTTGCGCGGAGTACGACGGACTAAATGTTGCACAACAGATGATGCCGCGAGGTTCCTTGATTCTGATTGCCGAACAATCTCTCCCGATGGGGGTGGTTCGGCTTACCGCTAATACGGGCAGACAGATATTAACGGAAGCAATGGAAACATCCGCCGAAGCGCGAAAGAAATTCATGGAAAGACATAAGATATCTCTTCCAAAAGCTCCGGGAAGCGAGGACCCAACCCAAACCATCAGCCTATTATCATTCCTGGAGAAAAAGAAGAAAGGATGATTCATCGTGAAATTCGTTGGAGATCGAGTCTATCTAAAGCTGATCTTTTTTGGAGCCGCTCTAGCCGGGAAAACAACGGCCTTGGAATGGATATTTTACCACGTGGTCCCGGACGAAATGAAACTAGTGAAAGAACTCAGGCAAGTGAAAACATCCTTTGGCCAAACTCTCGTTTTTGATTTCGCTCCGATTGAAATTTCTCCGAATGTGGTAACTCGGATGTTTTCCGCTACAGGTCAGGATTATTACAGAGGCACGCGAACCAAGGTGCTGGCGGATTCCGACGGGATATTCATGGTGGTTGATTCCCAGAAAAAGGCTCTGGAATTAAACCGCGATATTCTGCATGAATTTGACAAGTGTAGGAAAGAAATGAACGGCTTGGCCGATGCCGAGATTGTGGTTCTGTACAACAAGAACGATCTAGAAGAAATCTATCCTATGGATTACTTGCGGGAGGATCTTAAGCTTGACGCTTGGGATGGTTTTTCCACCTGCGCATTGACCGGAACCAATTTGGAAGAAGCGCTTGTTGTGATGCTCAAGAAATTAACGGCAAAACTCCAGAAAGAGGGCATTCGTCTGGAATGATAGTGTTCGATGCAAAAGTGCAATATGCGCTGGATAAGGGGATGGCAAAGCAGGTAGTTTTGGCGGACGAGCAGGGGTTTATTCTCGATAACGCAGGCTATATATTCGACCCTGATGAATTAATCGCATTATCCATGTCCACCCAAAGGCAGGTCCACGAGACTGCCGGGAGGCTTGCTTTCGGCGACGTTTCCGAATTTAGCCTTTCCCTCATCGGGACGGACCTTATCATATTGTGCCGTAGAGTCTTTTGGACGGAAGGGGGTTGCCTCATAATCGTAGTTTGTCCAGTCGGCTCTTCCCCTAGCCTGCTTATATCGCAAGTTATTCGGGATTTCAAAAATTACCTGGAGCATCAACGTGCTGCTTTGCGTGAAGTTTAAACACCATGCCTGATCTGAATTCGCATAACATAAAAGCTTCGGAATTGAAAAGGTTCAGTATTGCCATATTTAATCTTGCACTGGATTCAAACGGGTTTTCTTGCTGGCTATTCTCTGATTGGATAGGTCGGGCCGTGCCCTGGCACCGGTCGCCAAAACATATTCGTCTCCGTCACTAGGAATTAAATGTCAAAGGCCGAGTACAAAGCCCTTTTGGGCAAACTGAGCGAATCAATTGAGTTGTGTACAGGTCTGGATTTTACAAATGATCGTGAAGCAGCACTGCAACGTGCAATGAGAAACGCCTCCGCAAAGCTTGGATTCGACGACCCGCTCTTATACTGTAAATGGATATTAGAAGCCCCTGTGGGTGAGGATCGACTTCAGGGTTTGATCGAATACATCACCGTGGGCGAGACTCACTTTTTTCGTGATAGGAAATTCTATCATGTCCTGGAAGAAAGAATTTTGCCGGAGCTGATTCGTTCCCGGTGGAATTCCCAACGGAGTCTCCGTATTTGGAGTGCGGGCTGCGCGACCGGTGAAGAACCTTATTCAATAGCAATTCTGGTTCAGAGGCTAATACCTGACTTATCGTGTTGGCAGCTGGATCTCGTCGGCACAGATATAAATCGCGAATTTCTTCGAAAAGCTACAGAAGGAAATTATAACCAATGGTCCTTTCGCGGGGTGTCCAAATCCGTCCAGCGGACATATTTCCACAAAAACGGCGACGGTTACAACATTCTCCCGGGCATAAAGCGAATGGTTAAATTTTTTGAATTGAACCTAAACCGAGGAGTCTTCCCATGCTTGCCCGATATTATGATGAATTGGAACATGATTCTATGCCGAAACGTGCTCATGTATTTTGCACCTGAGTACCAGCAGAAAGTTATTGATAAGTTAATAATGCGGCTGGCTGAGGGTGGTCTACTTATTCTGAGCCCCGCTGAACTCTCTATCGTCGACAGCGCGAGTTTAGTAAGTGATACGATTGACGGAGTAGTGATCTACAGAAAAGTCACTCCCAATATTTCGGTACCCACTGAACTACAGTATATTCCGGTGGTACACGAATTACCCAATCCGGACGTTCAGAAGCCTCGTCTGGATTATATCTTGCCTGCTCAAATTTCAGTCACAACGACCGAGCCTCAGAAAATCGAGGAATCGATGGAGACAGTTTATGAGAAGGCGCTCGCACTGTTTTATCAGGGCGCCTACCCGGACGTGACTGAAATGCTCCGGAAATGCTTAAAAGATGAAGACCTTCCAGCTCAGAAATCATCGCCGGCAATGCTCCTTTTGGCGCGTGTTTATGCAAATGAGCGAAAACTTGATGAGGCATTGAAATGGATCCAGCAGGTAATGGGCACCGACAAACTCAATCCGGATGCGCATTACCTCGAGGGAATCATTCTTCAAGAAAAGGATGATCTGAAAGGGGCGCTGCTGAGTTTGAAAAGAGCGCTGTTTCTTGATCCGAACTGCGTTCTTGCCCATTTTGCTTTCGGGAATTTGGAGATGCGGAGAGGGAAAGCAAAAGAGTCAAAGAAACATTTCAAAATAACTTTGGATATCTTAGCCGAGTATTCGGAAAGCGATGTTTTGCCTGGATCTGAGAATATGACTGCCGGCCAACTGACGGAAATCATTTTAGGAATGATGCCCGAGGAGAACGTGTCCAATGGATGAAGTTCAATCCGCTTTATCGAATGGAAATGGTTTGCAGCTGTCGACCAATGAACAGGACTCCACCTTTTCTGCAGGAATCGATTCCTCCAGTTCATTAGTGGCCGCAAGCGCGGCGAAAGGGGCAGGTGGTATTGATCGTGCAGAGAAGAAGAGGATCCTAAGAGAACGAGCGAAAAAATTAGGTCAAAAACGTACTGCGGAAGACTCGGATTCGGAATGTCTGCAAATTATAGAATTCAGGTTATCTCACGAAAGATACGGTGCAGAGGTCAATTATATCCGTGAAGTCTATCCTCTTAAAGATATAACCGCTATTCCTTGCACCCCTTCATTTGTGCTTGGGATCATGAACGTGCGGGGCCAGGTGGTCTCAGTGCTTGACATTAGGAGTTTTTTCGAGTTGTCCAGACAGCCAAATACCGAACTGTCTAAGGTGCTCATAATCGGCAAAGATGACATGGAATGCGGTATTCTCACCGACGAGGTTATCGGCGAGAAGAAAATCCCACTAGACATAATACATAAAAATAGCCATCTAATGCACGGCGCATGGGAAGACTGCATCATGGGCGTCACACCTGATCGATTGATTGTGATTGGGATGGAAAAACTTCTGTCTGATGACAAAATCATTGTTCAGCAGGAAGTTGGGAATAGGTGAGTGACTATTGATTGGCTTTTTACAATCATTATTTCCGGCTTCTACCGGTGAAACCCGGTTATTTCGAGTTAATGAAGCGGAGGCTTAAGACAAGATTCTTCGACAGAGCTTGCCAAGGAACAAGAATTTGCAATGTGCTGGCGGGGCAGGCGCATAGCGTGGATCTGGCGGCGACCGGCTTTGTTCATCCAAGAGGACCGATTTGAATAATTTCGATCCGCATCATGAGCCGCCGGCCTTATCGGAAAATAGTTTTTTCAATTGCATTTGGATGAAACCTTAGTGATCAGTCTAAACCGCGGTAATAAATCACCACACCGGCAGGGGAAGTCCATATGAATAAGAAAGACGATAAATTCCTCAAGAAACTTTTGGCAGCTTTCCGTGTAGAAGCAGAGGAACACCTAAAGGCCATTCGGGACGGATTATTGGAGCTGGAGAAAGAGCCGGCGCAAGAGATCGCTTCAAGCATAATAGAGCGGATATACCGTGAAGCGCATAGTTTAAAGGGCGCTTCTCGCTCCGTCAATATGATTCAGATAGAAACGGTCTGTCAAATTATTGAAAGTATCTTTGACTCACTGAAGAAAAAGCGGCTGAAAGTCTCGACCGAGCTATTCGACGTTCTTCACCAAGCTACGGATACGATGAATGATATTCTCGGTGGGAGTGAGGATTTAGATATCGAACCTGTGCTCCAGCAACTGCGGAGAATTGAGGCTTCATCCGCGAACGGCAAGAGTCAAACAAAATCTACTTCAAGAGAAAAAAATTTACCTGGAGCCTCAAAGCCTACTGTGACTGCCGTTCAACCCGATCCGCATGAAACTGCGGTCATTGTTGCCCCGGATTTGTCTGTAAAAAACGAAAATACTGAGAACCTGCCGGCCGAGAAAGCGCAGAGTGGAGAAAGCACGATTAATATTCCTTCTACTGAAGAAGCAGCAAAAGAAGCTTTTTATCATCAACAGATGCGCCGAGGTCAAGCCGAAACTGTGAGGATTTCCGTTGATAAGCTGGATCCACTTCTGAGGCAAGTTGAAGAGATGGTATCGGTAAAACTTACGGCTCATCAGCGCGCGACGGATCTGGCAGAAATTGTAGGCACTGTGGATGAATGGAAGAAGAAATGGAACGCAGTATCTTCAAACGGCGGAGGCTTTGGGTTTACTGCCGCGGGTAGCCGTAAATCATCTCAATCCGAAAAAGGAGATGTAAGGACAGCTAAGTTAGCCGAGTTTTTGGAATGGAACAATTCATGGATCAAGCAATTCGAAGATAGGCTGCGGAGATTGGCCAAGGCAGCCGACAGTGATGCCCGAATGCAGGGAGGGATGGTGGACGACCTTTTGGAAGGCATGATGAACGTACTCATGCTCCCCTGTTCCTCCGTCCTCGAGGCGTTTCCGAAACTCGTGCGGGATCTTGCCCGCGAGAGCGGCAAAGAAGTCAATTTAGATGTAATTGGAGCGGAACTTGAAATAGATAGGCGAATTCTTGATGAAATGAAGGACCCCCTCATTCATTTAGTGAGAAACTGCATAGATCATGGCATTGAACTCCCGCAAGATCGAAGAAAATACGGGAAACCGTCGCAAGGAACAATTACCATAGCTTTTTCCCAATTGAGCGGAAATCAGATAGAGCTTTTGGTGTCGGACGACGGCACCGGGATCGATAGGAGCGCGGTTCTGGAAGCGGCAAGAAAACGTGGGATTGTCTCTGAACAGGACAAATTCAGACCTGATGATCAGGATGCTCTCGGCCTGGTATTTCGATCTGATGTCACAACAAGTAAAATTGTCAGCCATGTCAGTGGCCGCGGACTTGGGTTGGCAATAGTTAGGGAGAAAGTCGAAAATCTAGGTGGAAGCGTATCGGTGGACACTATCCCCAACAAGGGGACTATTTTCCGTATACTGCTGCCGGTAACCATGTCGACATTCAGAGGAATTCTTGTGAGCGCTGCCCAGCAGTGGTTCGTGATACCCACGGCCAGTGTGGAACGGGTGTCAAGGATACCAATGGAGATCATAAGAACTGTAGGAAACGAGGACACGGTTGAATTCAATGGAAAAGCAATACCTCTTGTGAGACTCCGTGATGTTATGGAACTGCCAAATGATTCGGATAAGCCGGAGGAAATCAAATTTGTTCCTGCGCTCATGCTCCGATCGGGCCAAACCGTGATTTCTTTTGGTGTGGATGCTATTTTGCAGGAGCAGGAAGTGCTGGTCAAAGGATTGGGTAAACAACTTGCTCGCGTTCGTAACGTGGCAGGCGCGACCGTCCTGGGATCCGGGCAACTTGTACCAATAGTAAATGTGCCGGATCTCATCAAATCCGCCATTAAAGGGGTAAGGGCCCAAACCGGAATACCGATCCGAATCGAAGACTCCGACAATGGCCATAAAACGGTTTTAGTCGCCGAAGATTCAATAACCTCCAGAATGCTGTTGAAGAATATTCTCGAGACTGCCGGGTACGAGGTGTTGACAGCCGTTGATGGAGCGGAGGCTTGGAGTTTCCTGAAACAAGACAATTTTGACTTGGTCGTATCAGATGTCGATATGCCGCGAATGACCGGTTTCGATCTCACGGCGAAAATTCGAGGAGACGACGATCTCTCGGAAATGCCCGTGGTATTAGTTACATCTCTCGGTTCACAAGAAGATCGTGAGCGCGGGATCGAGGTGGGCGCAAACGCATATATCGTAAAGGAAAGTTTCGATCAGAACCATCTTCTCGAAACTGTCAGACGACTAGTCTAGCAGCGGTGTACAAGTGATTAAAGTCCTCATTGTAGACGATTCACCGGTAGCCACAGCGCTTCTGAAGCACATTTTGAATTCAGATCCTCAAATTGAGGTTATTGGGACCGCAAGCAACGGGGAAGAAGCTATTGTTTTCACGGAAACCGAAAAGCCTGATTTGATAACGATGGACATAATTATGCCTCGAATGGACGGGTTTCAAGCCACTCGCAAAATCATGGAGGCAACGCCTGTCCCAATATTGGTTGTGAGTGCGAGTGTCAAACGCGAAGAGGTGAACAAAACGTGGCGAGCGGTGGAGGCTGGTGCCGTTGGCGTGTTGGAGAAGCCGAGCTATGCGGACATGGGTATTCCAAATGGTAATGCAGAAAAGTTAATCGAAACCGTCAAAGTGATGTCGCAAGTGAAAACTGTGAGGAGATGGAAGAAAACCTCTGAAAATGATCAGATTACTTCCTCTCAGAAAATTCTTAAACAAGATCGCGCAAAAAAAAACCTTAAAATTGTGGCTATTGGGGCTTCCACAGGTGGGCCACAGACGCTTAAGCAGATCCTGTCCCGATTGCCTAAATCCTTCAAATTACCGGTTCTGCTTGTTCAGCATATTGCGCCTGGTTTCACGGAGGGATTTGCCAACTGGATGAACACAGCCTCCGCTTTGCCGGTACATGTAGCGTTTGACGGAGAACAGCCTCTTCCCGGGCATGTGTATGTTGCCCCGGATTTTCATCATATGAAAATCGGTCGCAACGGCAAGATCTCTCTCTCCGCCGACGAAGACGATAACGGAATAAAGCCTTCAGTCGCATCTCTTTTTCGATCCGTTGCTGAAGTATACGGATCGGGTGCGATAGGGGTGTTGCTCACGGGAATGGGAAGAGATGGAGCGACCGAGCTGAATCTAATGAAAATTAAAGGGGCTGTGACAATTGCTCAGGACAAAGAGAGCAGCATGGTTTTCGGAATGCCTGGAGAGGCAATGAAAATTGGGGCTGCGAAGTATTCGCTTCCTCCGGACAAGATTGCCGAAATGTTGGAAATCTTGGCCCAATGATTTTCATCCAGCACTGTGCGTCAAGATAAAAATAGGATCAGATAACGGAATGAACAAGGAAATCAGTATATTGATAGTCGAAGATAGTCCCACCCAAGCTCTGATCTTGAGACACTTGCTTGAAGAGCGGGAATATCGAGTGAAGGCAGCGGAATCAGGAAAAGAAGCGCTTAAGATACTTGGGCGGCATAAGCCATCTCTTATCATAAGCGACATCGTTATGCCCGAAATGGACGGATTTGAGCTTACGGCAGCGATAAAGAGCGATCAACGTTTGTGCGATATACCAGTTATACTTCTAACAGCATTATCCGACCCTGAAGATGTTATTCGAGGTTTGGAAGCTCAAGTAGATTTCTACTTGACCAAACCGTACGACGACGAATTTCTTCTATCGAAAGTGGAAGCTGTAGTGAGCGCTCCCGTTGGGAAAAAGCCGGCTGCAGAATTGCAGGAGCTCGTGGTGAATCTCTGGGACAAGAGTTGGGATGTGAAGGTTGATCCTGAACGGGCGCTGGGATTGCTGGCCTCAACTTATGAAAATGCAATCCAAATTAATCGTGAACTTCAGCGGGAAATCTCAGAGCGAAAAAGAATCGAACAAGAATTGCGCCATACAATGGAGCGCCTCAAGGAAATGGAATCGATAATTGAGATCAGTCCCGCTGTGGCTTTTGTTCGACATGCAACCGACAAATGGCCGCTGGCATTCATTTCTGATAACGTCCTTCAGTTCGACTATGAAGCGGAAGATCTCCTTAATGGCAATATAACCTATTTCGACATTATCCATCCGGATGACCGTGAAAAGATTTTTGCAGAGGTCGCCAAATTCTCGGAGGACAAGGACAGGGAAGAATTCGTGCTCGAATACCGGATTCTCACGGGATATGGCGACACACGCTGGGTTGATGATCGAACATTTGTGCGTCGGGATTCTAAGGGAAAGGTAACCCATTATCAGGGGATCATTTTGGATGTGACTGAGAGAAAAATGAATGGCGATTGATTCGGTCAATGCCGGCAACAGGAACTCAGGAGAAGATACTTTAATTCTCCATTCTTTTGCAAAGCTAGACGAGATCCGGTCAAACTTTTGGTTCATATATGAATTAGGAGGTTTGGCCCTAATAGCTCCGGATATATGCAAATGATCAAGAGAACACGTTCGGTACTTATAATCGGAAAAGAGCAAAGCTGGGTAGGGAACTTAACCAAGGCTTTGACATCGAACGGGCATAAGACATTAATAGCGCGCGACCAAGCTCACGCTTTATCCATTCTGGAATTTAGAGCTGTGGACATTGTAGTAGCGGATCTCGAAGTACTAAACGGAGATGATCGAGACCTCGTATCTTATGCTCGGTCCACAATACCTACCCCTCAAATCGTTCTGATAGGAAGAGCAGATCCGATAATCCATGACTATTTGTTTGAAGAAAAAGTGATGCTCGTCCCGAAACCAGTGGACATCGGGCAATTAATGGCATGTCTGACTACTTCTCCGCAAACAAGGAGTTCTTTTTCAGGACTGGTTGAAGACGTAGACCTGCTGGAATACTTCCAGTTCGTCATTTTAGGGTCACGAAAAACTATTCTGGAGGTCACGTCATTAATTGGTACTCGAGGAAGGATTTACCTGGCGGATGGTCTCGTGCTCCATGCAGAACTGGGAGTCCTGAGGGGAGAGCAGGCGCTCTATTCCTGTCTATGTTTCAAGGAGGGAACATTCTCTCATTTATCGTGGGAAGAGCCGGAGGAATTGACCATTAACAAACCGGGGGAGTTCCTCCTGATGGAGGCTGTGCGAAGAAGAGATGAAGCGTGGTCAGATGATGGTGAGGCGGACGCATAGGACCAGCTCAGGAGACTGCGCATACTTAGTTTCATTAAGGATGATTAGGTGACGGAAAATTTTCATGAAAACTACATCACAGTCTGGTGAGACGGGGTCGAGCGACTGCCAAAAATGCGTGCAACATCAAGAAATAATTGATGAACTGAATACGGAAATCGCACGCCTGCGGGAAAATGAACAGATAAATAAAGAGACGCTTCAAGCCACCTCAGGGCTGTTGCATGCGATCCCTACCGGTCTTCTCATTTTTCAGTACCAGCATCCAGGCGAACTCTTTTACTTCGGCGGAAATCCTAAAGGACACAAAATGTTGGGAATTACCGCGGAGAGAGACCGTGGATTGGAATTAGACGAGTTGTGGCCCAATGCGCGAAGACAAGGTCTGACGGAAGCATTGCTGAATACGGCAAAAACAGGTGCAACTTTTGAAACCGAGAAAGTGCATTTCCAGAAAGCGGGTGCGCAGAAAGCTTTCAGTGTTAGGGCCCTTCGCGTAGCAGAAACGTTATTAGTAATCGCGCTCGATGATATTTCTTACAGGGTTTTCCCGGATTCGACATCAACACTCCAAGAGTACTCTGAAATGACCGTCGAATTGGCTGCCGATAATGCGTTTGGCCAGCATATCCTGGCTCCGGTGCAAACACCAACTCTCGAACACTCGGTGGAAATAAGCGCGAATGAGCCGACAAAAGATGGTTCAGCGGCTCCAACAGATCTGGGAGAGCTGAAGGACCTCCTAAACAATATGGATCACGTCGCTCGCAGGGCCCTCGCGCGATTGGAAGCAGGATATTTGTCAACTGCCGGCGCATCGGTCGAACAGGTGCTCCAGGATCTGCAGCGGGCTGTCCATATTGTCGAACAACTCCGGTAGTGATGTCCGGAGAACCTTAATGGCCATTGTGTCCAGAAAGAAAAACGAACTTCAATGCAAAGTCGTTTATTACGGCCCGGGTCGAGGTGGAAAAACTACTAATCTCATTACTATCCACAAAGCCGTGGCCAGCAAAGTGCGTGGCCAGCTGATTTCAATACATACTGCAGGAGATCGGACCATTTTTTTCGATTTTATGCCTATGGACCTGGGGACCGTCAAGAACATGAATATCAAGATTTCCGTGTACACAGTTCCGGGACAGGTCATATACAACGACACGAGGAAAGTGGTGCTGAGAGGAGTTGATGGAATAGTGTTTGTGGCGGATTCTCTGGAAATTCGACAAGCTCACAATGTGGAGAGTATGTCCAATCTACAAGATAACCTTCGGGAATTAGGCAGAGAACTCACAGATCTGCCTCTGGTCTTGCAATACAACAAACGAGATCTAAATGGAACGTCGCAATTAATGTCTGTTAGCCAATTGGATCGAGATCTCAACGCTAATCACTTATATAAAGCGTTTCCGGCTAGCGCTTTAGTTGGAACTGGAGTCAAAGATACATTTAAACAAATTTGCATGCTGACTGTTGCCAATGTTTGCAAACAATTTCTCTGAGCGGATTGCTTTACTCGTCATCGCCTGAGAACGATGGTGACAAGGCTGTTCGGAAAAGGCCAACTGGAGAAGTCGGGAAATGTCGGAAAAGCGAGTTTACGAATTACTCTCTGATCTGGGGATTGCGGTTCGCCGGAACGGCACTAAGGACAAAAGGTCGATTAGGCCTGAAATAGAAACCCTGGATCTGCCGGCCGGCAGCGGTTCGCCACTCCCCCAAGCTACAATCTACACGAGAAAACCTCAGGATGATTACGGGATTACAAGTATCACAGATAACGTGCGCTTACAACTAGGTTACGAGCCGCGAGAATTTCTCGATGAACCCGCGTTCTGGCTGAAATGCATCCACCCTGAGGACGCTCCTTCAATTTTTTCAGGGTTTCCAAAGTTATTAGATTCCGGCAACTATGTACAGGAGTACCGGCTTCTCCATAAAGACGGAAGCTATCGGTGGATACGAGATCACTGGATCATGATACGTGACAACCAGGGAAATCCCTTTGAAATTGCAGGCTGCTGGATTGATGTCACGGAACAGAGGCGAGCGGAAGATACGCTGAGGAAAACGGTATTGAGGTACCGATCACTGGTAGACAGTTCTCCCGTAGGAATGGTTTCATTCGATACACGGGGAGAGATCACCGAGTTTAATCCGGCCGTGCTGCAGATTTTAGGGGCTCCGTTTGGCGAGGCGACCGATCCGAAGTATCTTTTCACTTACCTCCCCGTAATGGAAGCCGGAATATCAGAAGCCATACTCCACTGCATGGAAACCGGCAAAGCTGGAGTTGGCGAATATCAGTACAAAAGCAAAAAAGAAAGACAGGTTTGTACACGATTGCATGTGACGCCGGTCCACAATGGAGAGGCGAACATCTCAGGGATCCACGCCTTTATTGAGGACATATCGGACCAGAAACGTGCAGAAGAATTGATTGTGAGATCCGAACGCCTAAAAGTTCTGGGCCAGATTGCCCGAGGGTTAGGTTACAATTTCAATAATTTGCTGCAGGTGGTGTCTGGAAGTGCAGACATGGCGCTTACCGGACTTGACATGAACGATATTGAGGCTGTTCGTAACAATCTAAAGCAAATCCTGGAAAGCGCTCAATCAGCAACGGAAACTGTAAAATGGCTTCATCAATTCGGCCGAACTCCTAAAAGATCCGGTGATTCTCAGAAGGAGTTATTCGATCTCAGCGATCTCGTAGAGGAGGCCGTTGAAATCTGCAAATTTTGGTCTCGAGCCGAACTGGAAAGATCCGGAGCCCAGATAAAATATGAGGTCTTGCTCAAAAAAGATTGTCTCGTCGAAGGAATCCCGGATCAGATCTCCTGGGTAGCCTTGAATATTCTGAAAAATGCAGTTGAAGCTTTGCCCAATGGAGGACGTATAAGGGTAAAGACATATATTGATGAAAACTTGGCCCTTCTTAGAGTGGAAGATAACGGAATCGGGATTCCCAGAGATGCCATAAACAATTTGACACAAGCGTTCTGGACTTCAAAAGAGGGTCACGCCGGAATGGGGCTCACATTCAACAGCGAAATTATTCGCCGGCATAAGGGCAAGCTGGGGATAAAGCGAATAAAGCCTCACGGCACCTGCTTTGTCGTGAGACTTCCTTTGGCTGTAGGAAAAGCGAAAAATGAATTGGCGCAAACGGACAGTTTGGTTGAAAGGGGATTTCGCGTTCTGCTGATAGAAGATGATGAGCGAGTTTTGCGCATACTGGAAGAGGGTTTGAAACTGTTGGGTCAGCAACCTATATGCGCATCATCTGTTGAACAAGGAATAGAAATAATTCATCAGACAGAGGTTGACGCAATAGTCTGCGAACTTGCCATGCCCGATAAAACCGGATGGCAAGCGGCCAGATCGGTTCGCGAAGTTTTCCTGGAAAAAAACAAACCCAAGCCGCCATTTATTGCTCTTACCGGGTACGCTGCTCCTGAACAGGATGAAGTGGATCCCGCCACGGGCGTAGACCGGGTTTTGGTTAAACCGATAAAAGTCCCGCATCTGCTCGAAATTATTACCCAGGAAATCGGCAAAGAATCCGGGGCTGGTTCTTTCTCAGGCAAAGTGGATCGGATCGATCTGCTGGAATACGTTCAATTGCTTTTATTGAATGGCCGTAGGATTGTGCTTGATGTCACCTCAACGGAAGGAATGAAAGGGCTAATTTTCGTGGATCGAGGAGAAATACTGCATGCTATATGCGGCGACCTGCTAGGAGAAGATGCCTTGTACAAGTGTCTTACCTTTCGGAGCGGCACATTTTCCACTCTCCCATGGCAGGAACCTGAAGAGGTTACCATTAACAGATCTGCCATGTTTTTGCTGGTTGAGGCTGCACGCAAGAAAGATGACATGAGATTTAAATTGATTCAAGCCAGAGAGTCGAATTCGTAGCTGGTTTATGCACGATAGCGCGAAATATTGAGTCTCGTGTTTTAAGTATTGCTTTGATCCAGAGTAACAATGAATGTGAGTTTAACCACAGACAATGCATGAGCCCATGAGGCCCATATGTCAGATTGTGCGAGCCCTCAAGGCTCATGTGAGTCATTTTCAACTTCCTGCTTCGCTGGCTATTTGTCACCAAAATGCCTAATAGTCTGACATTAGGAACTATTCAGGTCATAATCTCAACTTGAACAATATGGTACGGTAGTTGCTAATTTTATGCAGAACGTATCCGAGATCATGGTCATTATCCCTCAACCAAGGGAGCCTCGGATCACGTCCGCTCCGGGCGCAAGGATCTGGAGTTCCCTTGCAAAATCCAGGTTCGGCATCCCGTCTGTCGGCGGGAATGGATTCCGATTTTTCCGGAGTGGCGTAAGGCTGTCACACAAAAGCAGGCGGGTTAGTCCAACGACTTGTCATTCGTTGGCCGCAGCTGCAACGCCTCCGGTTCGGCGGATTCTATGAAAAATCCGCAGTAAAACATCTCCTCATACGACTCAGTGCAGATTTGCTGCAGAATATAAGTAATTAATGCTCGTAAGTTAAATCTCAGAATCCAGAGAGATAGGATTATCTTGATTCGATAGCGATTCAAATACGAATAGTTTTCAGAATAGGAGGGGAGAGAAAAAATGATTCTTAAGAAACTGGTTGCCGGAAGTTTGATGGTAAAACTGATGGCTTTTCTTTTAATCATTTCCGCAGCGCAGATCCTGATTATCGGATTTTTGTCGTTTCAAAGTGCGAAGACCGGGCTCGAGCAAGCCGCGCTCGATAAACTTGATGCCGAGCGAGAACTCAGGAAAAACGAACTGCTCGCTTATTTTCAGGATACACTACAGAACATTAAGTTCATGGCCGAGACCTCCAATTCCAGATCCGCTATAGAAACCCTGCAATCGTACCACTCTTACAACAAGGCCACTCCGGATACACCTTTTGACGCGAGTTCAGAGCTCTATAAACAGATGTACTCGTCGATTGGGCCTTTCTTCAAAAGCTTCCTTGAAACTCACGAGGCGAAGTTTTCCGGATATGAAGACCTGTATCTTATCGGCGCAGCGGATCAACTAATAATGTTGACCGCTATGAAATCAAAGGAGATTGGATCCAATTTGTCGCGTGGTGAACTTAAGGACTCCAGTCTAGCTAAACTGTGCCAAATCGTGGTGAAGACAGGAAAACCGTGCACAGTGGATTTCGAGGTGTACGCGCCGACCGGAAAACCTGTCATGTTTATGGGCGTTCCAATCCTGGGCGACAACCGGACTGTTGATGGAGTACTTGCGCTTCGGATAGGCCCGGAAAAAATCAATTCGATTTTCGGTTCTACAGCGGCAATAGGAAAAACTACTGAGGCGTATCTGGTTGGCCGTGACTTGCTGATGCGGTCCCAATCTCGCTTTGCGCCGGATTCTGCGATCCTCAGGTCAAAGGTTGACACGGATGCAGCGAAAAGCGCCCTGAATGGAAACGCCGGAACGGGCGTTCTAAGGAACTATCAAGATACAATGGTCCTGACTTCCTATTCTCCTGTGGGTTTGCCAGGTATCAAAGAGCTGGCTCCGGATTTCGATTGGGCAGTAATTGCAGCAGTTAATTCCGATGAGGCATTCGCTTCTATTCATTCACTGAGAAACCGTATCATTTTGGTTGCCCTGATCATAGCGGGGTTATCAGCCCTGGTTGCCGTGATCGTTGCGGGAAGCGTGTCGAAGCCTATAGTGGCCCTTGCCCAGAAAGTAACCCAGATCGGCGAAGGAGATCTCACTGCCATAATTCCGTTTCAAAGCAAGAGTGATGAAGTGGGCGCTCTGGCAAATGCAATCCATCTTATGGTGGGCAATTTGCGCGAGCAGATCGGAAGTTTAATTCAAGGCATAAATGTCGTGAGTTCTGCTGTTTCGGAGATTTCTTCCAGTGTCGGTCAGGTGGTTACCAGCTCGGCTCAGACATCATCAGCGATGACGGAAACTACAGTTACGGTCGAACAATTGCGACGGTCAGCTCAGTTGACTAATAACATGGCTAAAGAAGTTGCAAGAAGCGCTCAAGAAGCGGTGAAAACGTCGGCAGCCGGCCGCCAGGCCACAGATGATGCGATCAAGATGATCACAGTTATCAAGGAGCAGATGACATCAATCGGCGAGACTGTGGTCAGGCTCAGTGAACACAGCATGGCTATTGAAAAGATAATTGTCTCGGTTCAGGACATTGCGGATCAATCCAACCTCCTCGCGGTAAACGCCTCCATTGAAGCTGCAAGGGCCGGTGAGCACGGCAAAGGTTTTGCCGTAGTGGCGCACGAAATCAAGACGTTATCCGATGAGTCTAAGCAGTCCACGGAACAGGTGCGGACCATTCTCGAAGAGATCAGAAAATGGGTGGCTGCCGTAGTCATGGCCGCAGAACAGGGCGGTAAAGCAGTGGAGGCAGGCGTGGACCAGTCGGTTACGGCGGGCAAATCCATAGAAAATCTGTATTCCAGCGTTGAGAATTCTGCCAAAGCGGCCAATGAGATCCAATTATCCAGCGATCAGCAGTCAACGTCCATAGATCAAGTCTCAAGCGCAATGACAAGTATTGAAAGCGCCATGAGACAGAACGTGGACAGTGCCTCCCAATTGGAAACCGCTGCCAAGAGACTGACGGACCTCGGAGATCAGCTCAAACAGATGGTTGATAGATACAGGATCTGATGCAGTTAGATGATTTAAGTGGAAAAAGGAGAAATTCATGAAAGTAGTCGCCAAACGTACGGGATTATTCGTAGCGATTGTCGCCCTGGTCAGCGTTTTATTCGCTGTCCGGTTGTTGCGCAAGATGTGATCAAAATTGGAGTCATATTTTCTTTGACCGGACCTGTGGCCGAATTGGCCAAGCGTACAGAAGTCCGGCATTGAAATGTCGATAAAGGAAGTGAACGAGGCTGGCGGAGTGGAGTAGGCGGGAAAAAAATGAAATTAGAGGCTGTCTTCGGCGACGATCAAACCAAATCGGAAATCGCGACTCAGTTCTTCGAAGACATGGTGAAAAATAAGAAAGTCGCGGCTGTAATCGGCGGTTCAGTGGCTCATATCCCCCTGGCGCTTAATACTGCGGTAAAAAAGGACAAAGTTTTCCTGATCGTCGGCTTGCGCAACGCCGGACAGCCTTTCACGAGCAAAAAGTGAAAGCTCCCACTGTCTCTAGGAATACTAGGAGGAGCTTCTGACATAGGTCGCGCGGGAGCTTCCTACATCGCGGAGAAAATGAAACCGAAAAAAGTAGCTTGCTTTATGCCTGCTTACGCCTTCGGGCAATGCGCTGGCCGCCGGTTTCGAGACAGTAATAAAGAAGTACCCGGAAATCACATATAAAATTTTTTGGCATCCATTTGGGAGTTCGAATATTGGACATGATTTGGAACCTGTGCGAGATTTCAGGCCGGATATCATCCTGATCGGATCGTGCGGCCAGGACGCCGTCAATGCATTCAATCAGGTCTTCGAAATGGGATTGGGAAAAGACAGCAAGTTGTTTCATTTATGGACCGTGAATGCCATGGCGACGGCGATTCAGCCCGAGGCAATGAAAGGCGTGCGGGCTCAAATGTTTTGGTTTTATGACATGTCCGGATTCAAAGATGATTCCGTTGTAAAGGCAACAAACGAATTTAGCGCAAATTATGCAAAGCTGTACAATGAGCCGCCCGACGCTATGCGCTCGCTTCGTATGACGCAGTGAAAGAAGTTGTAAGAGCAATAAGACTTTCTCAATCCACCGATCCCACAAAAATGTACGAAGCCCTAATGGCAAACCCCGTCTGGACCGGCGCAAAGGGTGAGGCCAAATGGCGGAAGGATGGCCGTTGCATGTACAAATATTTCGACTGGATTGTGGAAGGAAAAGGAGCCGATGAGCGCAAGGAAGGAGTATTCGGGAGCAAATATGATTATGCGAAAGTAGTCGATGTATTTACCGGTGATGCGTTTGCGCCGACTCTCCAGGAATTGGGATACTAAACGGAAAAAGTTCATTCCACAATATTCTGAGAATCTTAGCCTTTTTCAGCAGGTTAATTATGAACAAGCGATTGGCCTGTGAAGGCGATTAAGGTGCAGAAAGGAGCAATTTTGATGAAAGCCAATGTCGAACGAATTAGACTGTTTGTAATAATTACCGCTCTGGTCAGCCTCTTATCGCTGTCCCGGTTATGGCACAAGATGTAATCAAAATCGGAGCCATATATTCGTTGACCGGACCAGTGGCTGAGGTGGCAAAAGTCCAGAAACGTGCAATAGAAATGGCCATAAAGGAAATAAACGATTCCGGCGGCGTAGATGTCGGCGCGAAAAAGATGAAGATTGAAGCCCTCTTCGGCGACGATCAAACCAAACCGGAAACCGCGACCAACCTGTTTGAGGACATGGTCAAAAATAAACAAGTAACAGCAGTTATTGGCGGTACAGCTGGCTCACATCCCGGGGGCCCTCAATATTGCAGCAAAAAAGGACAAAGCTCTCCTGATCGCGGCCTGCGCGCCACCTGACACGTACCACGAGCAAAAGGTGAAAGCCCCGACCGCACTTGGTATCGTGGTTGCAGGTTCTCGACATTGGTCGGGCAGGAGCTTCTTACGTAGCGGAGAAAATGAAACCCAAAAAAGTGGCTTGCTTTGTGCCTGCTTATGCCTTCGGCAATGCGCTGGTTGCAGGGTTCGAGCCGGTAATAAAGAAATATCCTGAAATCACGTATAAGATTTTTTGGCATCCATTTGGGAGTTCGAACATTAAGCGTGATCTGGAGGCAGTCCGAGATTTCAGGCCTGATGTCATTGTGATCGGATCATGGGGTCAGGATGCGGTCAATGCATTCAATTCAGCCTTTGAAATGGGTCTGGGAAAGACTAGCAAATTGTTTCACTTGTGGACCGTGAATGCCATGGCATCCGCAATTCGTCCTGAGGCAATGAAAGGCGTATGGGCACAAATGTTTTGGCTTCACGACATGTCCGGATTCCGGGATGAGTCAGTTGTGAAGGCAACGAATGAATTTAGCGCCAATTATGCAAAGTTATACAATGAGCCGCCGGACGCTTATGCCCTTGCTTCATATGATGCAGTTAAAGAAGTTGCTAGAGCAATAAAGCTTTCTCAATCTACGGATCCCACAAAGATGTACGAGGCCCTGATGGCGAACCCCGACTGGACCGGAGCCAAAGGCGAAGCCAAATGGCGGAAAGACGGCCGCTGTATGTACAAATACTTCGACTGGATTGTGGAGGGAAAAGGACCGGATGAGCGCAAAGACGGCACATTCGGGAGCAAGTATGATTATGCGAAAGTCGTCGATGTGTTTACGGGTGATGCCTTTGCGCCGACTCTTCAAGAATTAGGCTATTGAACAGCACTGATAGAGGACCTGCTGACGGATTTTTGTGCAGGCCCGAGAGGTTGTCTCAACAGTCTCATCAACCCGAGATCGTGATACGATTTCCCCTACTCTTTGCCTCTGCCAGAGGGAGAAGGAGCACTTACAGCAGCTCCCTATGCCATCCTCTCCCTCTGGGAGATGGCTGGAGTGAGGACGAGAATATCCGGCAGCCTTAATTACCGGCCTAATCCCATTTTTTGAGATCTCCTCAAAGCCTGCCCCTGGATGATATTTCCGTTCACGCGTTCATGTTTGCTGGGAAATTTTTTGGTTGACACGCGTGGTCAGGCGGAGTTCATTATAGAGACCTCTCGTTTGCTATAGAGAACCAGTCGCACGGGTTCCATCATGAAAACAGAATCCAAACGTGTACCGGCTCTAGATAAATGCTTTGCCATTCTCGGGCTACTTGCCGATTCCTCTGAGCCTCTCGGCATAAGTAGCATTGCAAGAGAAACTCGCGCTGAATAAAAGCACTGTTTTCAATACCGTTCATACGCTCGTCGATCTGAAAGTCTTGGAATTCGGCCGCGACAACAAGCTGCGTTTCGGGACACAGCTTTACCTACTCGGCCAAGCCGCGGGTAAAAGGGGCGAACTCATTCGCACGGTTCATCCTTATTTGGAAGAAGCGACAAAGGAATCCAAATTTTCCGCGTTTCTCGGCATCCGTCAGGGTCTGAAAGCTGTTATTGTTGATAAAGTCGACGCCCCGGTGGACATGAAAGTGTCCTCTGAAATCGGCATGCGTTTGCCACTATTGGCCGGTGCCAGTGGGAAAGCACTTTTGTCCCAGCTACCGGAACATGAGCTTCGTAAAATCATAGCCGAAAACGAACTCAAGAGATTCACTCCTCATAGTTGCGTAGACAAAGATGAATTCGCAGAAGCTATAATCCGTGTTCGCGAAGAGGGCATCGCTTACGACTGGGGAGAATATATTGAAGGAATAGTCGCTCTAGCGGTACCCATCAACACGTATAGGAAGAATCTTCAGGCCGCCATCTGGACTGTCGGATTGAAGCCGCACGGTTCCAACGGCGAAATTCCCAAACTCGCGAATATCCTCCGCAAAATTGCAGGGGAGCTCAATATTCGCTTTGCTTCCATGTGAGAAAAAGGAAAATGAGAACGCATTCAAATGCTTATTGGAACCCGTATCTGGAAACTTTGCCGAGGGAAAAGCTTATAGCCATTCAGCTAAAGCGTTTTCGTGAAATTTTATCTTACGCCAAAAATAATTCCGCTGCTCTACTCGCGAAGATTTCAAGGGATAAAGCCGGAAGCCATCAAGACATTGGATGATATTAGAAAGCTCCCCTTGATTGACAAGGAGGACCTGCGGGGCGCTCAGGACGGAAAGGAACCATTTCCTTTCGGAGAGATGCTCGGGATACCGCCGGAGGAAGCGACCACATTTCGCCAGACTTCCGGAACAACAGGCAAGCCCGTCTACGTGCCGGAAAGCAACGAGAGTTGGCAATGGCGAGTGGAAGTCTGGTGCCATATTCTCTGGATGGCTGGTTTCAGGGAAACGGATCGCGTGTTTCTTCCTTTCGGGTACAACGTCTATGTAGCTTTTTGGGAAGGGCATTATGCGGCGGAAAAGGTCGGTTGTTTAGTTGTGCCCGGCGGAGCTTTGGACACTAAGGGCAGAGTGAATAAGATCCTGGAAGTTCAGGCCACAGGCTTACTTATGACCCCCACCTATGGACTTCATCTCGCGGAAGAAGCGGAGAAGATGGGGATCGCCCCAACTAGTATGGGCATCAAGAGAATGCTTTGTGCCGGGGAACCTCTGCCCCAGGCCACGAGACGCAAACTTGAAGACACCTGGGGCGCCGAAGTTTACGATCACATTGGCGGAACCGAGCCATGCGCCTGGGGGGCTATGTGTTCGGAAAGACAAGGGCTTCATATAATGGAGCCTTTTGTGCTTGTGGAGTGCCTGGATCTCGAGACCCAGACCAGGGAAGTAGATGAGGGCGAATTGGGGGTGGCGGTCGTAACTCCCCTTGGACGGCGTTCTTTTCCTTTGATCAGGTTCAACACGAAAGACGTGGTCAAGAAAGCAAGTGTTGGGTGCTCCTGTGGCAGGACCTCCATGAAGATTGATAACGTAACCGGTAGGATCGATCATTTGAGGAAGATTCGTGGCGTGCTTTTCACACCCGTTTCGGTCGAAGAAGTAGTCAGAGCGGAATTCCCGGAAATCGTTGAGTATGAAATCGTCGTTGAGCGAAAAGGCGTAATGGATGAGATTTCTCTAAAGGTGGAACCCAAAGAACAGATGGGTGAACTGCCGTTAAAAGATATGGCTGGAAGACTTTCTGAAAGATTGAAAGTCAAAACCAACCTGACGTTCCGCATACGGCCGGTAGCCCCGGGAGAATTGCCGAGGTACACGTTGAAATCGCATCGATTCAGGGATCTCAGAGAACAAGAAGGGAGCGTGGCCTGATGGAGCCTGGAGATAAAGCAATTTTGAATGAGATGAAGGGCAAGATCGACGGAATCGAAAAATTGGCCCTGGAGCTGAAAACTCTGGGTGAAGGTTTGCCGGTCATCGATAGGAATACAAGAAACATACTCAGCGCTACGTATTGTTTGAAATTCGGGATTTCAGACGTAGCGGACGCGCTCGTCGAGCCGTAATATCCCTTGACAACTAAAGATCCATGACATAGCCTAATTGGCGAACCTTAACTTGTGTTTCTCCAGTCGACCTCTTTTCAGGGCTACGGGCGTTATACAAGGCTTAAGATCTTAGGACATAGGCGCCCGGGCCGAGGATTATCCCACCATAAAGTCGGTTGATTTATCCCCGTTACGAAAAGCCCGTGTTCGGAACCTCAAACGCACTCGCAAAATTGTGTTTGTGCTTTTTCCAAGGAGCTAGAAGAAATGAGTATTAAAATTTATGTCGGAAACCTGTCTTTCAATACGAACGAGGACGAACTCAAGGGTCTCTTTGAAAGTTATGGAGCGGTGGATTCCGCCAAAATCATTAGCGACCAGTTCACTGGCCGATCTCGTGGGTTCGGATTCATCGAAATGGAAAACCGTGAGGAAGGCCTTCGGGCCATTCAGGAATTGGATTCCAAGGAACTCGGAGGCCGTTCCCTGAAGGTCAATGAAGCCCGCCCCAAGACCAGGCGGCGGGGATAGGCGACGAGATGCCGGTGGTGTCACGCTGGTAATCAGCAGAGCGCAATGTTATCATAGCAGCGGGACAAGAATCCATGAACGGGGCTTCTTGTCCCTCCGTTTCGGATTGTTACCGGAGAGGAGTAATGGTTGGGCTCAGTTTATAGGCACGCCTTATGTCTCCACCCATACTATCGTGACAGCCACTCAGGTTCGCTCGGAATAGCCGTTTTCCCGCCCATAGGACTCGAATACATAGCAGCGGCGCTTCAGCCTTTTGTGGAGCGGGTCACCTTGGTCGATCTGCGCCTTCCCGGCCCCATGCGGACGATTCACCGATTGAAAAAATTTATCCACGATGAAGTAGATATATTATGTATTAGCATTAACTGGGAATATCAGTTTGAGGAAGTATGCGAGCTCGTAAATGCTCTCCCTCATGACATTTTTACAGTTGTAGGCGGAAAACAGGCCACTGACGAATTAGAAAAAGTTTTCGAAACCTGCCCCGGAGTTGACATCGTGGTCCGAGGCGAAGGGGAAGAGACGATTGCGGAAATAGCTTCCGGCACGGATCCAAAAAAAATTCCTGGTCTGTCTTATCGCAACGGCTCAGATATTATCCACAATCCTAAGCGGCCTCTGGGGAAATTAGACAATTACCATTTTCCGGATCGCACCTTACGACAGCGAAAGTATCACTTTAATATCGGCGGTTTTGCCCTACGTGGCGAGGAATTTGATATCATCCTTACCTCTCGGGGCTGCCCGCACAATTGCAAGTTTTGCACGTTCACAGTGACCGAGGGTGGGCAGAGACGAACCTATTCGCCACGTTCAATTGATTCAGTTGTAGAAGAGTTGCGAGGATTATCTGCAGGAATTGTCCTGATCGCTGATGAGGACTTTTTTGTGAATCCGGCTCGGGCCAAGAAGATCTGCGACACGCTTGTAGCGGAAGGGATCAATAAACGATTTGTCGTCCAATCCAGAATCGAGATATTCGACTACCCCGAAGTATTGGAATCAGCGGCCAAGGCGGGCGTCAAAATATTTCTCATGGGAATTGAATCCCCAACCGACAGGATCTTGGATCAGCTTAATAAAGGGTTCAATACTGCAACCGTCAGGAAAGCGTTCGAGTCCTCAGCCAATTATCCGTTCTATTATCACGGTTATTTTATCTACGGAAATGTAACTGAAACCGAAGAGGAAATGATGCAGATTCCGGTCTTCGCCCGAGAGCTGAATCTTGATTCCATAACGTATCAGAAATTACGAATAGAGAAATATTCGCCGTTGCGGGAACTGGTCGAGAGCACTCCAGGTTATTACATCGGCGATGACCGGATCGTGTACCGTGAGGGAATAGGGCGGCCGGGACTAAAACGGATCAGCTCCCGAATCACCAAGGAATTCTACACACCGGGCCAGTTGCTCAGAAGCGCAAGGAAGCTTTTTAGTATAGGAGTTTTCATGCCCCGTAATATAGTCCCATTGTTGTTAGGACTACCGCTCGTGCTTGGTCACACGATCGGCCGCAAGGTGAACAAGAAAATGAATCGCTTTTCGGCCTGGCGTCATCTGGCCCAAAATTTCACATGACCCCCTAGTTGGGAGCTTCTGACCAATAGATTGTTTCTTTTGGTCCGCAAGTACCTCCATACACCTTTCTTGCAACCCGGTGTACCGCACGAGTTTGGTAATTTTTCGCCGACGAGAAAGAATCCCCATACACCTGCTAAACAATGATCTGGGCTGTTCGGATAAGACTGCTATTCTACAAATTTTGAACAATTCTATCGAAACCGCTCAAGTTGCTTCTGGGGAATGGCATGTGCAAAAAAGAGAATTCTGCTCTTGTCTCTCGTCGCCATAAAAGGTCTGCTGCTTCTTTCTCCGAAACCGAAGGCGCCAAAATAATTACTACTGCTTTGACTTTTGCTCCGCCTTCTTCCACCGGTACGAGCGTGGGATCTCCGTCACGCATTCTACTGGACCGACCGAATTCAATTTTGAACGGAGTATCAGCGTTTATAGAATTCACTTTAGCCGCAGCAATTTCAGTCCCTGGATCACTGATAACCGACCCATATGCGAGAATGCCGACAGTTTTCGCATCAGCAGGCAGACACAGAATGCTTACACAGGTAGTGACCGGAGACATGATAAGGAAAACTGATTTCATTGGTTCTCTCCACACGTAAATCAGAGGTGTGCAACTGTTTCTCGCAATTTGAACAAACCAGTCTCGATATTCAAGTTATATCAGTTGATTAAGTGGCCGGCGAGCTCGATCCTAAAATCTTGCTTCCGGATTTGAATAAAATGTAAGACCTAGCCTACTTCCTCGACGCTGTACGCGAACATATACTTAATGCAAGATGGAGATGCCGGGGCAGACCAGAGGAGGGGTAAAATGGAAGAAAAATCTATTCACGAAAAACTTAGGAAACCTATTGAATCAGATCGCCTAAGTTGTCCGGTTAATTACTATCGATGTGAAAGATGCCCCCAGGATGACAATTGGGGCTGCTGTCCAATTGGATGGAGCTGCATGTGTCGGGAAGGGCGTCTGGATGCATGCGAAACCATTTGATCGAGCGGATCCGATTTGAGTCGTTAACGGACCCTGTTCTGGCCGGACAATTCTTTATTCTATTTGTGTGGAATGCTCAATTGCAGCAGTAGAGTCGCCCATCCGAAATTTCAAGATTTTGTTTGTTCATAAATTCTTTGACTTCTCTTGAAGTGGCGCAAGAATTCTTCTTTCGTCAGCCCGCAGTCGTAGCGGATGCAATCGACCACCTGGTCAAAGCTGGGCCGAGCGCAACTCAGGCATTCATCTTTTACTCGGTTGTACACCGCGCCGGCTGTCGGTTTAACAGCGGCAAAGGGTTCTGTATAAAGCCGGATCTCCTCTTTAAGAGCTTCAGCCAATTTCGTCTCGCCAATACTTTCTGCTTTTTGAGCAGACTTATTCATTCGATTTTGCCATTTCTTCCCATGAGAAATCGAGGATACAGCGTGGGCTATCTCGTGGATTAGCACCACCTTCAAAGATTGGCCGGGTCCCATGGATTGGATTCCGATAACTTTCGCTTTTCCATCAAGGTAGCCGTGCGGCGAATAAGGACCCATCTTTTCGACGATGCCCCACTCTCTGTTTCTATCCCAGGACGGGAAAAAAGTCTGGCGGATCTGGTTGAATTCCTTTTGGAGCGTGTCAGTCATAAATATTTCCTTTCAAAGTTCGTGCGCTGGGAGTTTCTATCAACCTGAATTTAATATTAATAACCCGCAAGTAATTACTTCATTGCTTGATTGTACCATAATTTGAGAGTTTTTTGGGAGGATTCTCCGGGAATGTCTTATCCTTGATAATCATACACTCCTCGGCCCGATTTTCTGCCCAGGCGTCGTGCTTTTACGAGCTTTACAAGCAACGGGGCCGGGCGGTATTTCTCCCCTAATTCCCGGTGAAATGTACGCATACACGCTAGTAGTATATCGAGTCCAAAAGCATCTGCGGCAGCTAAAGGACCTAGAGGAAAGCCCAGACCGTTGGTGCAGCTCCTGTCAATTTCTTCCGCGGTTGCGAGACCGGTTTCCAGAGCAACAAAAGCCTCATTTACCAGCGGCAAGTAAAGTCTATTTATGACAAAACCGGGTGAATCCGCGACCGTCACGCTCTCCTTGCCACATTTTTTGAGAAAATCAATCACCGTACCATGAGTCTGGTCCGATGTTTCGGACCCTCGCACCACTTCCACAAGCGGCGTCAGCGCGGCCGGAATCAAAAAATGTGTACCGATGCATTTTTCAGGGCGACTTGTCGCTGATGCAATTTCGGTTATCCAAAGCGTAGACGTATTGCTGGCCAAGATGGCATGTTTCGGACTGTCTATATCCATTATTTTAAATACTTGTTTTTTGATTTCAATGTCTTCAGAAACTGCTTCAATCACCAGGTCCGCGCCGGATAACGCCTTTGTCATATCAGTGTCGGCGCTTATTAATGAAAGGATTTTATCAACTGTATCTATTCCCAATTTTCCTCTTTGTTGACGGTTCTTGAGAAACGAACGGATACTCTCCAGTCCGGCTTTCGCTTTGTCCTCCATTATGTCTGCCATCATCGTCTGAAAACCGGCCTGAGCGCAGACAATCCCTATTTGGCTCCCCATTGTTCCCATGCCGATAACTGATACCTGCCTGATTTCCACTTCTGTCTCCTGAGTTGTCAATATTATGTCATATTCGACCGCGGACTTCTAAGAGAACGTGAAGAAATTTTATTTCTGATCATTTTAGGAGAAATTATTAAGAGCGTAGCAGGCCTGTGAACTGCAAATCAACGGCAAGGCTGGTTTGTAGCTCGGAACAGTCAATTCTCCTCTTTGGGCACGAGATCCTGCCGTGAGCCTTTTGCTGATTAATTAATCCGGCTTGCCGGTGAGGTACTTCCTTCCTGCAGGCCAATTGTCCATCACCTGGCGCATCATTGCCAATTCGCCGACATGATAAGCATTATGATCGGCAGCAAGAATAATTTCTCGAAAAAATGTGTAATCCGGAGCATGCGGAATGGCGGCGAATAGGTCGATTTTCGGATCACGAACGATTTTTTTGAGCGCCTCCAGGTCAGATCTGATCGCGGCGGCGCTCTTTTCCCAGCCCTTTCGATCGGTGGTTTCCTCTGGACGTCGATGATATCCTTCGGGATATTTTGGAGAAACATGTTTCGGGTTTCGAATGAACTCCAAAATGTCCCATTGAGCAATGCGCATATGTTCCAGGAAATGCCAAAATGAATAGGGATTGTTAAGGGGCTTGCTGTTGATGTGCTCCGGAGGGAAATCAGCTATCACATCATCGAAACCCATATGAGCGTTCCGACTGTCGAGAAGAGCAATCAACTCTTTTCTGGCGACCTTGTCCGATGTCATGTCAATCTCCTTTGTTGTCCGATTGTGCCGCTGGTTGGAAAACCTCAGCGAAACGAAAGATATTATGATTTTCTAGGGCTGGATTCGTGAACCGCCCGAATGTATGGCGCTTCTCAAACCGCCCCCTACCTGGCCAATCTATACATTTATAAACTTACAAGCAGTTGTAACCGGCCCGTCACAAAAGTTCTCTCTGCTTGCTGATCTTATTAACTCACTTTTCCAAGCCATTCCGGCCTTCGTGCTGTGCCGTCAAAATCCTTACTCGTTTTGTAAAGTTCGAACTTTCCGCCCGTTGCTGCTTCGGCTGTTTTTGCAAGTAATGAGGAAATCTGCTGTTCAGTTAGTGGGCGAAAATTACGTGCAACATTCAGCGCCTGCTTCAAAATTTTGAGCGAATCGCAACCGGTAATTACAACGCTGGTGGGAAGACTCAATGCATATTGGAGGCATTCTTCGGGTGTAGCGGTCTTGCTTTTCAAAAGAACACCGGCCCCAAGCGGTTTCATTCCTAAGACGCCGATCTTGTGTTTGAGCAGCACTGGAAGGACCTTCTTTTCGAAGCTGTCATAATGAGCATCCATTAAATTTAAGGGCATTTGCACGGTATCGAATATGAAATTGTTCTTTATTCCCGTTTCGAGCATTTTTAAATGGAAATCCGGAGACTTGTGTCCTGTAAAGCCGATGTACCGGATCTTTCCCGTTTTTTTGGCTTTAATCAGCGATTGAATGCTCCATTTTCACGAAATATCCAGTCCGGATCGGAATCACGTATCACTTCGTGAAATTGGACCAAGTCAATTGTGTCCGTCCTTAACCGTTTCAGAGACTCGTTAAGCTGGTCTGTGGCTGTCTTTTCGTCCCGGCCATCAATCTTGGTCATGAGAAAAACCTTTTGCCTGTAACCATCCTGAAGGGCTTTTCCCATTCGAATCTCGCTCTCACCGTCATTATAGTCCCAGCAATTATCAAGAAAGTTAATGCCATTATCTATGGCAGTGCGAACGATTTTGATGCTGTCATTTTCGCTCGGTACTCCCAAGTGGTACCCGCCCAAGCCTATGATGGAAACCTTCTCATTGGTGCGTCCAAGTAAGCGATACGGGATCTCTCCTTTCGGTTGAGCGGCTCCCGCGCTTGCGGGGAAACGTGATGTGACTGTAATGGCTAAAGCCGCGGCTAATAATTCCCGACGTGTCATTCTGATTTCGGTTTTCATTGCAAGACCTCTCTTTAGCAATTATCAATTACTTAAATTGATTTTGACCCAGTGGGCGAATATTGGTTCTATTTATTGTAAAGGTCCCATCGCGGATCTCTGGTATATAGGCTACTAGTGTTTTGGGCATTGTCGTTGCGGTGAATTTTTGTTTCTAGATCCCGGTGCTCAATTGGCGGCCTGTTTGCAGTTAACTTCGGGTGCTGAAAGCTCGAAATCAGGTCCGGGCAAAATGAACGATTTTGTTGAGAGATAAAGTGAACCCATCTTCTGATCATAGTCTCTTCGGTCATCCCAAAGGATTGGCTATATTGTTTTTGACCGAAATGTGGGAGCGATTTTCTTACTACGGCATGAGATCGCTGCTGGTTTATTACATGATGAAGCAGTTGATGTTCACTCAAGCCGAAGCCTCGCACATATACGGGTTGTACACTGGATTTGTTTATTTAACCCCTCTTTTTGGCGGAATTCTTGCTGATCGATACTTGGGACAACGCAAGACTGTTATTTTGGGAGGAGTTTTGATGGCGATTGGCCATTTCCTGATGGCATTTCAATTCTTATTTTTTCCGGCGCTTGTATTCTTGATTTTAGGAAATGGAGCTTTTAAACCGAATATTTCGACACAGGTGGGAAACCTGTATACACCTGGCGATCCCCGCCGCGACAGAGCATTCAGTATATTCTATCTCGGAATCAATGCAGGCGCTCTTTTATCTCCGCTGGTTTGCGGCACTTTGGGAGAGCTTTATGGATGGCATTACGGGTTCAGCGCAGCCGGAATCGGAATGGTTACAGGATTATCAATTTATCTCTTTGGACAATCTTGGCTCGCACCAGATAATTTGACTGAGCGAAAACGTGACTCGGATAAAGTCCTCGTGGACCTTACGTCCAACGAAAGGAAGAGGATATTGGGGTTAATGGCAATATGCCTTCTCACTGTGGCTTTTTGGGCGACCTATGAACAGCAAGGGAATACGATTGCATTATGGGCTGACACTTATACGGATCGGCTGATTTTCGGTCGGGAGTTTCCTGCCTCGTGGTATCAGTCTGTCAATCCGGCTTTCATAATTATTCTCACCCCCATTATCACGAGCTTCTGGTCTTGGCAGTCAAAGAAAGGCACCGAAGCATCATCTGTTTCAAAAATGGCTACAGGTTGTTTTCTCTTAGGAGGCGGCTTTCTCGTAATGATTCCTGCTGCATGGTCTTTTTCTGCGACTGAAGTGCCAGTCAATATGCTCTGGCTGGTGATTTTTACACTATTAGCCACGATTGGCGAATTGTACTTGTCTCCGGTCGGGCTTTCCTTGGTGACTAAACTGGCTCCAGTCCGCATAGTCTCGATGATGATGGGAGTTTGGCTATTATCCTCATTTTTCGGTAATTACGCGGCAGGATTTCTGGGGAGCTACTGGGAAGTGGTCGCGAAAGGCTGGTTCTTTTTTGCCATGGCAGTAATAGCCTTCATGGCTGGAATAATAATCCGACTAATCATTAAGCCCTTCAAAAGGGCGATTGGCTATGAATACAACATATGAGCCTGCGCTTGATAGACTGAACCGAAAAAAATATATATTTCCATAGCAAGGCACTTCATCCTTGATTATTTGTTAAAGCTTTATGGTATCTTCTATGATATGATTGCTATTATTCAACCCTCTGCGCCTTAGGCTATTCAAAATGACAATAAGTTTCAATCGCATTGATTTCCTGGATGCTCTGTTTGGTCCGTTCACAATAGAGACACGCTATTTCATTCTGGTAAAAACTGTCGATGAGTATGGCGATAGGTCTTCAAATCGTTTCTATCCTAATATCAGGGAGCTGTCTAACGCGGAGTTTCCGCCGAACCGAAACGTCTATTTTGGAATTTGTCCTCGGCAACGGATGCAAATCGGAAAAGAAGCGATCCGCTATATTACCGCTCTTTGGACCGGTCTTGACATGGCCCCTGGCGGTTATTCCGGTCTGAACAGCAATTATGTAGACCTCAACGAGGCAAGAGAGGCAATAAAAGCTTTTCCATTGAAGCCTTCCATAATCGTCCAGTCTGGACGAGGATTCCATCTTTATTGGTTGCTTCACACTCAAAAGAAAATCCCGGATATCGAAGTTGTGGAGAACCTGCTGAGGAAACTCAATGATCACTTCAGGTGCTCCTCTCCCGTAGGAATAGATTCCACACTCAGGTTGCCTGGAACATGGAATCCTAGAGGCCCAAAAGGACCCACGAAATGTTTTGTGGAACACCTGGATTCTGGCCTACGCTACTATCCAACTGAATTTCAGAATCTCGATCTCAGAGTAATTACGCGCCCTGAAGTCACGAGTGCAAAGGTTCTTCCGCAGGAAGAACGATCGGACACAGCTCCGGCACTGGAAATCTCAGAAACAGATAAGAAATCAGTACACGAAGTAGAACGGCCCGATACGCAAGATCAGCCAAACCAGGCTAAACCGAATGTATCTTTCGAGCCGAAATTTCTCCGGAAGATTATCGAAACCAATTACAAGCAGGGAGGTAATCAAACCTCTTTGAAAGAGTTGGCCGACAAAGATTTGGATGATCTGGCCGACAATATAGCGGACAAGCTTGTTCAGCGGATAATGGAAAATTTGTCCAACGGCCATTTAGATCGGATAATTGACAGACTGGTCGAGAAATTGACTAAGAGAATCCATTTTCCAAAAGGTGATGCATAGGCGGCAACATAGATAATCAAACGCCTCAAAGAGTTCATTTGCCATTCTGATACCAACACCCTTTCTAACAGGTAAATCGCAAGTGAGGGAAATTGGTCATTGAACGCAGTCTATCGGGATCATTCTCTAGTGCCATAAGTTCTTGACACAGTGCTTGTTCGACCTCATCCAGGGATTTGAATGCGGCATTTGGCATGGCCTTTTCCCGGATTTCTTCCCAAATGTGCTCTACGGGATTGAGTTCCGGGCTATGCGATGGTTGAGCGATAAGCCTTATATTCTCTGGGATTTTGAGGCGCTTACTCGTGTGCCATGCCGCTTGATCGACGATCATGATTACGAAAAAGTCTTTAAAATCGTGGGAAACATGATGAAGGAATATGTTCATCATGTGGATATTGACAAAGGGAAGAATCAGAGCGGTCATTTTCCCCAGGGCCGGACACACGGCTGCGAAGACGTACACGTAATTCCTCACAATTTGTCTGGGAGCCACAGGCCGGATACCCTTCGGTGCCCAACATGGTCTATGTTGATTTATGCGACCAAATCGGCCTTCATCCTGAGGCGCGAGTACTACGGGTCTGGTGTCTTGTGGATCTCGTTGCGCGACTATAGCCTTTACCTGCTCGGGGAGTTTTTTTTAAATTCTTCCTGTACTTCTCTTTTTGCATCGACATGACGAGGACGCGGCATCACTTTGCGCCATTCGTTTCTATCCAAAAAACGGTAAATCGTGTAATGACCTATTGGATGCCCCACATGTTCTTCCAGGGCCACCTTAATCTCGGCAACAGTGGCTATTTGTCCTGTTTTTGCCCGTTCAAAAAACGGCGTTAAGAATTCTTTTTCCTCTTCCGGGCTCATCAATTCGTTTCTTCTCCCTCCCTTGCCCGGACCACATAATGCATCAAGGCCAAAACGGTTATACGTGGAAATCCAGTTGTGAACCGTCTGTAAGGCTACTCCACAGTGAATTGCAATCTTCTCAGCGGGCCGCGGATCAACGGAGGCATTCCAAATTACAAGTAATTTGCGGGTATGCCTTCCGTCCTTACAACGATCAATGCGCGCTGCAAGTTCATCAGCTGACACATGCTCTATTGCTTGTGTTACTCTTGCCATATCCACCTCCCCAAATCGGGGCAGGTGATAACATAAAACGCGAATCAACGCGAGATAAATTTACTCATGTGAACGGGTTCTGGTATGAATTGAAAAATTGACTCGGGATTCCCGCGACAGTGTCATATTTTTTGACACAGCGTAAAAAAAGGGCGACCCAAGGAGGCGGAAGGTCGCCCTGACTTCAGAAGAGGGAGGAGTGAGGGATTGCATCCCCATATGCCATGATTTGGCGGGCATACCTAAAACAAACGCTAATACAAAAGCTAGATATCCGCATGCGTAACGGTGATTAGTGCGGCTTCTGAAACGGGGCCAACCCGTTCCAGAACTGCTGCAATCGAAGCTAAAACAGCCCACATTGCTCCAAAAATCGCGGGGGTGCACAGAAGAACCGTTACCATTAGCCCCAGAGCTAGATTCTGAACCAGCATGGCATAGAACAGCGCTAAAAGGAGCAGGAATCCCAAGGGTCCCAGCATTAGAATTCCGCAAAAGAGCATACACGATCCCGCAGTAACAACCAGTTTATCGAGTACGATTTCTCTCGTTTTCATTTACCTCTCCTTTCTCGAACATCCAGGCCGCTCAGGTATTTTTGATTCCAGTTTCCCGTTAAAAGGCATTGACAGCAAACAGCAACTCATACTAATTCCCACCTGGATCTTGGAGACACCAACATACTAAGCACTACCAAATGGTGAGCAAATTCCGGACCAAGATATAAATTAATTAGCCGTAATATAGCCGTCGTGCTTAGGACACTTTCCGTTCTGTTAAACACGTAACGTGGCAAGTAAAAGCAACGATGTCCATATAGGCGTGTGGGAACTCGGATTTGATCAAGTAGTATGGGCGGATATCTCCCAATCAAATTTAACACGATACTTGGCCTGTAGAGTTTGTTTTGAATAACATTGAACATATGATATCATAACAGGCATAGTGGCTGATTATTATGGCTGTGCCGCGGAATATGGCGGAGCCAGAGCTCGACATGAGCTTACAAAGTAATTTATTGATTCCCCGGCTTTATCAGTAGTGGGTTTTATTCTTGATCACATAGTGTTAAGCATCGGCTTGGAGTCCCTTTAATTGATCTGATCTCAATTGACCGGATTTGAACAATTATGGGAAGAAGCTATCGGTCTCATTTTGGTTGACTGTGTAGATATGAGAAGACGTCGTTGAGTGACTGGTCACAGAAACCGACACTTTGGTCCAGTGACGCAGTATTGTTTATATCGGTAGGTAATGGGATAATTTGCTGCTCATTACCGACTGATTTTACGGGGTATCTCCTGTGATAAACATAATAAGGATGTCGGTAGCTCAATTTGTTAGAGCAAGGCGGGATGAGTTTGCTCAGATATTCAGCGTTCATCCGGGAACGGCTCATGACTGAACAGCGAAAAATCAAAGTGGGAGAGGTTGTCATAGACATTCGATCGGGAATGACCGATGCGCAATTAATGGAAAAGTACAAGATTAGTGCTATTGCTCTTCGGCAACTTTTTAAACAACTCTTAGAGGCAAAAGCAATCCAATTTTCAGAGCTTCGCGCCCGTAATGCTCCCTATCAAGACGCCGCCACTCTAGATGATTTTCGGTCTGCGATTCGGGATCAAGTCACATTTCCTTTAGCAATATATGAAGAAGATCATCCCGATAACTCAGGTGCGATATGCGATATTTCAAAAACGGGTTTGAGAACCAAAGGGATAAAGTCCCACAAAGGTGAGATCAAAACCTTTGTAGTGCCCGCAGAAGAATCCAACATCAATGCAACCGTAGTTTTTCAAGCTATATGCAAATGGAACCAAGTTGAAACCCATTCAGGTGATTTTGGCGGTTTTGATCTGATCAAGATTTTAGATGGGAATTGGCGGGACCTCCAAGCGTTTGTACAATCCCACACGGATGAAGCTAAAATTTACGGATGGTATGATGATGAGGAGACTACAGAATCAGTGGATCTATCCCGTTTTCTTATAGAGGAACTCAGCACTTCAGGGAGCTTTAACTTTACCGGGATAACGAAAACATGGTTCGGGAAGCTGCTTCAAGCGCTTCCGATTCTTGCTTTACTAATAGATGAATCGGGCAAGATATCTTTTATGAATCAAGGTTGGGAACGTGTTACGCCTGACCACGATGAGCTACTCGGAAAATCCCTTGCATCTCTGTTCGCTAATACTTGGGCAGCCAGCGGTGTCCAGGCTATTATTCAGAAAGTATTCTCATCCAGAAAACCCGAAACTTATCAGGCGATACTCCAGGTTAAAGAGGCTAAGATATGGGCACGCATGCATTTCAGGTCCATAAGGATGGGGGATTCGAAATCGTTGCTAATCCTTGTTGAGGACCTGACGCATGAACGTGAACAGCTTCTTCAAAGGCAGAAACATGAAGAAGAGCTGCGACACGAGATAAGAGAACGTGAAAAGATCGAGTCTGCGCTTCGGGATAGCGAAGCAAGATACAGGTTGATAGTTGAAAATACGCATGATTTGATCATGGTGACCGATCCCGATGGCGTAATTTCTTACGTAAGCCCTTCCTGCTATAAGGTGTTGGGGCGGCACCCTGAAGAATTAGTGGGAAAACAACCGTGGATAATCCACGCGGAAGATGTCGATCGGGTACGTGAATCCCTGAAAATGGCAAGCGGCACGGACGTGGAATATCGAATCGAAACCGATAATGGTCGAGTCAAATGGGTTTCGCATTCCTGGTCCCCGATTTTTAGCGACAATCGACTTATTTCGACCATAAGCATATTGCGTGACGTGACTGAGCGCAAATCTACGGAAGAGGCATTGCAAATAAAGGAAAGCGCTATCGCGTCATCCATAAGTGGTATTGCCATCTGTGATCTTAGCGGTGTGGTGACTTATATAAATCCGGCAGTCATGAAGTTATGGAGATATGATCAAGAAAACGAACTCCTTGGAAAGACTGTGCTGAAATTTTGGGCTTCTGAAGAGGAGGCGAGGAAAGCATGGGGAACTACCCTCAGCGCCGGATCCTGGATAGGCGAATTGACTGCTAAGAGAAAAGATGGCTCTCCACTTCATCTTCAGGCAGCCACTGCGCTGGTGAAAGACAAGACAGGTAAGGCCATCGCCATGATGGGCTCATTCTCGGATCTGACAGAGCGCAAAGAACTGGAACAGCAATTTCTTCAGGCACAGAAAATGGAAGCCATAGGGACTTTGGCTGGAGGTATTGCGCACGATTTCAATAACCTGCTTCAGATCACCATGGGTTTTTCTGAGTTGCTCTTATTGCAAAAAACGGAGTCGGATTCCGCTTACGCGGATTTGCAAAAAATACATCAAGCAGCGCGCACCGGAAGAGATCTCGTCCAACGCTTGCTCACGTTCAGTAGAAAAACCGAGAGCAATCAACGTCCGATTAATCTTAACCAACAGATCAAGCACGTGGAACAAATTGTAAGTCGCACAATTCCCAGGATGATTCAGATAGAGATGAACTTGGCCGACAAGCTGGGTCTCATTAATGCAGATGCAAGTCAGATTGAACAGCTTGTCATGAATTTGACGGTTAATGCTCGGGACGCCATGCCGGAAGGGGGCAAACTCATTATTGCCACACAATCGGTAAGTCTCAGCGAGCAGTATTGCAAGTTACATACTGAGGCTACACCCGGTCCAAATGTTCTCCTGATGATTTCCGATACGGGGACGGGAATCGAGAAAGATGCTTTGGAGCATATTTTCGATCCCTTCTTTACTACCAAAGACGTCGGAAGAGGCACCGGTCTCGGATTGTCAGTGGTTTACGGAATAGTCCGCCAACATCGCGGTCATATTTCTTGCGAAACGGAACTTGGCAAAGGGACTACGTTTAGAGTCTATTTTCCCTTGGCAGAAGGGGTCGATGGATTTTTGAATAAAACAGTGGAAAAAGTCGATATCATTCGTGGGACGGAGACGATCCTGCTGGTGGACGACGAGAATTTTGTAAGAGATCTCGGTCAAGAGATATTGCAGCAAGCGGGTTATAAAGTGCTTACTGCTCAAACAGGCAAAGAGGCGCTGGAAATTTATCGAGCGGAACGGGATGCTATATCGTTGGTGCTCTTGGATCTAATCATGCCCGAAATGAGCGGTAGGCACTGCATATCAGAACTCCTTCAATCAAATCCCAAAGCAAAAGTCCTGATAATCAGCGGCTATGCCTTGGAGATAGGTCAAAAAGAAGCTCTTGCTATTGGAGCCCAAGGGTTTGTCAGCAAACCCTTTGATGTAGCTAAATTCCTCCAACAAGTGCGAAATGTCTTAGATGCCACATAAAAAGATCTCCTGAACACACGTTCTTGGTGAAAATCAATATGATACTTTGATTCCTTTTCTCACAGCCAAAACGGCTTATTGCATGAAAAGCAGGTGTCCAGGACTGCATTCACGCCTGCTCAGGAATAATGAAATGGCAGGTACTCGCATCGGAAATTCCGAACTGGTCCTGTATCCGAAATTCTTGAAGAGCGCCCCGCAGTCTGGTAATGAAATATTATCTGATTTGAACAATGAATCAGACGTCACCCTGGGGAAACTTTAAATTCGCTCTGCCTGGTGAAAACCAAGGGGCAAGCAAGTGCCCGGTGAATGTCAAGTCCAGAACTTTTCGTAGACTCGGCACAACACCGGATTCCGGTTTTCACCGGAATGATGGTTGCGTGACTATTTCGTCAAGTCGAAAAATCTAAAACTTACCCATCTCGCAATTCGTCTCGGTTGAGGTACATAAATGCGAATCCAATTGTTCGGCACCTGTCTTATAGATACTATGTTTCCTGAAACCGGTGAAGCTACTATCAAACTGCTCCGACACTTCGGAGTGGAGATAAAATATCCTAAAGGACAGACTTGCTGCGGAAAACCTGCTGATAGCGGTGGTTATACACGCGAGTCCAGGAAAGCGGCTGAACATTTCATTTCCGTGTTTGACGCCAGCTCTGATCCGATTGTTATCCCATCAGGTTCTTGTGCTTCGATGGTCAAGAATCATTATCCCGAGCTGTTCAAGGATAATGCACGAATGCGAGAAAAGGCCGAAGCGATTGCAGGTCGAACTTACGAGTTGACTCAGTTCCTGGTTCATGTGCTTCACGCTCATGAAAAGGGCTTCCAAGGAACAGGACGGATCACATACCATGCTTCTTGCCAGCTTACCAGAGAACTTGGAGTCCGAGAGGAACCTCTCCTGTTGTTGCACTCGATAAAAGGCGCCGAATTTGTTCCTTTACCGAATGCCGACCGTTGTTGCGGGTTTGGAGGCATTTTCATGGCGAAGCAGCCGGAAATTTCGATGGCTTTGGCTGATGAAAAATTGGAATGGATATTAAGCACTGGAGCGGACACCGTCACAGGGTGCGATCACGGCTGTTTGATGAATATCGCCGATGCCGCCCGGCGGAGTGGCAGTAACGTTAAGGTCAAGCATATAGCCGCAGTTCTGGCGGAGAGTCTGGCATGAAAGCTACAGGTAGTGTTTCATTTAGAGCCAATGCGATTAAAGCTTTGCGCGATTCAGCTCTGCGGGCCGCGATGTGCAATGCTGCCGAGACATTCAGCACAAAGAGATCGGATGCAATTTCTGGAGTTCCCATTGAACAATGGCGTGACAAAGCATCCGAGCTAAGATTGCATGTTCTAGACAACCTCCAGACCTATGTGGATCGTTTTGAGACCAACGCCAAACGGGCAGGCGCCAAGGTCCACCGCGCCAAGGATGCTCAGGAAGCGAACGGCATAATAGCCCAAGTACTCAAAAGCCACAGTATTCAAAAAGTGGTGAAATCAAAGTCCATGGTCAGCGAGGAAATCCATCTGAACTATCACCTGCAGGAGCAGGGCATCACTGTAGTGGAGACGGATTTCGGTGAATACATAATTCAGATCGCAGCTGAGACTCCTTCGCACATAATTGTCCCCGCTATTCACAAGGATCGTAGACAAGTAGGGAGGCTTTTTGCCGAAAAGCTGGGTTGTGAGTATACAGAAGATCCGATTGTACTCGCTTCTATTGCGAAAACCATCCTGAGACAGGAATTTCTTTCAGCCAAAGCGGGAATATCCGGAGCCAACTTCGCCGTGGCCGATTCCGGCAGTATCGTTCTCTTCACTAATGAGGGGAACGGGCGCATGTGCACTACTGTCCCTCCATTACATATTGCAGTGCTGTCCATTGAAAAAATGGTCCCATCATTGGCGGATCTGCCGAAACTGATCCGACTCCTTCCGCGATCGGCCACAGGGCAGGTGCTCAGCAGCTACATGTCAGTGATAACGGGGACCAGAAAATCAGGCGAAACTACGGGGGCAGAGGAGATGCATATTGTCTTGCTGGATAATGGTCGATCCCGAATTGTCACCGGCAAGTACCGTGAAATGCTCAAGTGCATCCGCTGCGGTGCGTGTCTGAACGCCTGTCCCGTGTACCGTATGGTAGGCGGGCACGCTTATCAATCCACATATCCAGGCCCGATGGGAATAGTATTAACTACACTGCTGGAGGGAATGGAAAGAGCTCATCCTCTCCTGGACGCAACAACACTTTGCGGAGCATGCGAGGATGTCTGCCCTGTGAAAGTGCCGCTTCCGGATCTTCTTCGCAGATTACGGGAAGAGCGAGTGGAAAAAGGGTTCACTCCTAAGCTCGAACAAATGGGCATGGCGGTTTTCGGAGAGGTCGCTAAGTCTCCAAAATTTTTTCATCTTGGCCAGACCGCGGCATCTTTGCTGTGGCCCATCGTGAAAAGAAACGCACCCAAAGGCGGATTGGAAAGACTGTCACGACCAGTCGCAAAAACATTCAGGGAGCGGATCTCATGACACGCCAGGAAATAGTCAATCTATTCATCGAGAATGTAACCAAGGTCGCGGCGGAACCGATTCGAATGAGTAACATCAGCGAATTAAACGAAGCCATGGCGATGCTCCTGACCGAAAGTGATTCCGTCTTTCTGCCCATCTATGACAGAGATCGAGAAGGGAATCGAATTATTACCAGGTAGGCTCACTTCAGATTATTCTTCCGCGTCAGTTTGTGTGGAAGAGGCATACGCCGCTATAGCTGAAACGGGCAGTTTGGTTTATGTCAGCCGAGGCGGAAAGCCCTTACAAGCCGGCCTATTGTGCGCTCACCATGTGGCAATTCTTCCTTCTCAAAGGATACATGAGTCTCTGGACGACTTTTTCTCTTCTTTGGGTGATACTCCGCCTACCAATGTGACGCTGGAAACAGGACCCAGCAGGACAGCGGACATCGAGCTGACCCTGACCATCGGAGTCCACGGTCCGGGCAGACTTACGGTAATAGTTATTTGAACGGGAAATGAAGAAGAGGTGTCCCACGGATCTCTTTATCTGAAAAAAAAGCTCGCCTCCCCTTAAAAACTAATCACAAACAATTCCCAAATGGGATGCCTGATTTAGTAGCGATGCCATAGCCCGTCTTGCTCGTTGCGGGAAAAGCAGTGTTTAATGTGCTTGATATCAGCACTGGAGGGCAAATGAAAATTGATAGTGATTTTTCAACTTGACATACAGTGACTCAAACATCAATGGAATTTTTTCGGAATGATACTTTTACGGGAAAGCACATATTTCGGTCCCCGATTCAGATAGATGCTTTCAAAATAGCTGGTTCTCGAGAGAAACGGTAAACGAAGTTTTGCTAAATTCAAGGTCGAAATAAAACCTGTTGACCATGCATTCCGGAAATTTTTTGAATCTTTGCCAATCGGGGCCCACGCAATTATTCGATTTGTATTACTTTGAATCGACGAGCCTTCTAACCAAGAAATTCCCGTAGGAGCCTCGCCATCGTTTTCGGATATTTGATTAAGTAATGTGAGATCTCGACCATATCTCTTCAAAATAACCAGACCCGATTGCGGGGCAGGAGCTTGCATTCCTCTGCTCCAAAATCCTTCAGGTGACACAACCGATTGGGGATATCTGCTATTCGGTGGATACCAGGAATACGGATATAAAAACCAAGCATTAACCGTTTGTTGATGATAAAGCATGTTAACAAGGCATCGCAGTCCCACCCATCCTCTAAAAACCGCGGCTCTTTTATGATTACATTCCAAGTCCATCAATATCAGGTTTGTATTAGGCATCACATTGGGGACTTGAGCTATTAGACTTTTGACAATATTGTTCCTGATCTGGGCAGCTTCCTTCCAATCCACTCTCAACCCGACATGAAATGCAATCATGCATCCAAGTATTATCACTGCGAGACTTGAGCAGAGTTTCCGCTGCCATGAATGCCGCCAAGTAGTTAAAAGTAAGGCCAAAATAATGGCTATTCCAAAAGAAGCGGAAGAATAAAGGCGACTCATTCCATCGAAACTAAACCATTTTGTGCTGCCGTCGGCAAATCCGGCTTTCGTAAGGAACGTTTCACTAATGGTGGGAATAACGGAACCGTATCCTGCCAACTGATATGGCAGCATTCCGAGCACAAATATACATAAACCAAGAAATAAAATGTATTGCCTATCGTTTTGCAGCGCCCGCTCATTGGCTTGATTTCGGAGATAGAATGTGAGCGCCGCCGCCAATAGTGCAAACGTAATTCCTATTGACCAACTCAAAAGGTCATTTTGCAGACAACTAAAAGGAGCTGCCAAATAGAAAGGCAAAAGACCCAAATATGATAAAAACAAACTTACTGGAGGAAATAAATGATTGTGTGCTACTGCGCCGCCGTTCAATAACGTGAATCTCAGGACTATAGCAGTTGAAAAGGCAATTAATATTCCTGTCGCAAGCCGAGCAAAAAAAGAAAAATGGGGGAGACGATACTCCATTCGATTATGAATAGGAATAAGCAGCAATGGGACAGTAAAAATCAATAAACTGCAAGATTCGTATGTCAAAAAAGAAATGATGTACAAAATGCCCGGTAGAATCAAACCTGTCCACGCGCAACCTTTTGAAACCCATCGCTGATATAGCAAAACTGAGACCCAAAATAAAACGGAGCATAGTCTATTATTGTCGGTAAATACGATATATGTGAGCGAACAAACCATTGGCAGGAAAAAAGAAAATAAAACACATAAAATGATGAAAGCCCGATTTCCCGGAAAAGTCTTTGAGAGCGAAAATCCCATTAAAATTGAGCCGGCGGATAGAAGCAAAAGAGAAAAGAGATGAAAGGCTATCCGGTTGAATCCGAAAACTTCGAACATTCCGATCCAATAAATACCCTCAACTGGGCGTAGGAATTCGTCTGGCGTAAATCCAAATTGACTCCGGAAAACTGTGCCAGTAAGGGACGCTGAATACCCACCAATCATCCCCCTCAAATCCGGTATCTCCCGTCAGCAAAGTAAGTATAATAGAATAAATAATTAGACCCAAAGCAGTGATCCACAGCCCTGAATAACCGATCCTGTTTGGCCGATCCATACTCGTTGCCTTATTGACGAATCTGATCCTTTAGAATTTAACCTATTCGAATAGGAATTTCGGCGATCTTGCCGTTGAGGTGGGGGGCTTCGGTTTGTTTTGTAATCGGAAACAGCCTTCCTGCAGTCTTCCCAAAAGAGCGCATCTAGTCTGACAATTGCCTCCGAGCGCAAAAGTTTATTCCATAAAATGGAAACACCTTATCCCCGTGTTCGGAAGCATAAGTCAAAAATCGGATGCCAGTCAATCGCAATCTTTGCAAAGATCGCAGTCATTTAGAAATGATGATAAGATCCCGGTTTCCAACAGTTTAGTCCAGCGTTGAGTCAGAGGGAACTGCGACGCCAATACACGTCCGCAATGCCAAGCCTGCTTGAACGATTGAGCAAGACCCGACCCTCATTTTGTAACCATCTGACGAAAAGTTGCTTTTCCGATCAGAATTTCAGTTCATGTTTCATCGGCGGGTCGGTCCTGAATAGGCGATTGAGAACACAATAGCTCAACAGATTGAGAAGAGTTGCAATTCTGATCTGCGTCATAGTTGCCCCACGTCCGGTTGCCGGTCATACTTAGTCAGGCAAGTTTGCCTCGGCGGGGCCGAGGCTTACCCACCAAGTACCTCCCGGATGATCCCGTGTTCCGCGGGACTATACTCCCATGTAACCGAAGGCTTATCGATTAAGCTGTTATGTTCTTCACATTCAGCTTGTCAATGTCCAAACGCCCAAGGCCTTTGTCAGCAGCCATTTTAATATGCTTTACCTGGCTGGGTTCAAATTTCTTGCCGTACCAGGTTCCGAGCGCCACCATCTGAGCATCCGCAGCAACCATGTCCGTGCTGGCTATCACCAGATTTAACGGGATAACTTCCCCGGGGCCCCCAGGGCCTCCACTTCCCAAAATCCTGGTGCCGTCTATAACCACCAAATTGGGTTTCAAAATCGTTACCATGTCCACTATTGATTCATCGAGCCCTCTCGAGTGAAAGGGACGCCTGTCAAAAACCAACCCCATCATTCCCTTCATTGAGAGGCTTACACCGGAGGATGCATGGGTTTTTCCAACCGGCACCGAAATAAGCACATCGGAATCCAAAACCTCCGAAGCCACTCCCATTTTTTTAATCAGAGTGCCATGAGGTACATCCACATCACGAAAGAATCTTCGATCGGTTACTACCCTGACACTGGTGTTTTGAACGACCTCACAGACCTCAGGTATCTTGGAAAGATTAAGGCAATCCTGTGGGTGATTCAAAACATTATCCAAAATCGATACCTTAGAAGCTCCTGCTTCTATGCACATTTTCGCCACTTCGCCGACAACATCAGGGTGCGTGTTGGAAGCTGTCGCTGGGCCGCTCGCAAAACTCATATTGGGTTTGATCACAACCTTATTGCCAGGTTTGACAAAACGTTTCATACCACCAAGGGCATCAATAGCGCTCCTGGTAATAGCTCCCGGGTTGCGTCCATGGCTTATGACAATGTCGGGGTATGTCTGTGCTAATGCGAAATTAGGCGTTAATATGATACCGGGACCGGCGGTCATTGCCGCTGCTGTACTTATCAGACCAGCTTTAAGGAATTCTCTTCTATTAGTTTTTTGAGACATCATTTCTCTCCTAATAATTTTTGCGTCATTTTTCTCTGCGTCCTCTGCGCAGTCTTCATTGAATTTTCCTATTCCTTTGCTCCGTGGGTTTTTAACAACTCCACAATCTCGGCGTGGCCTTGCTCAGCCGCCAACATCATGGCTGTTTGGCCTTTCTCATTTTTTCCGCTTGGATCAGCGCCTTTTTGAAGGAGCACTTTTACAACATCAATGTGACCCGTCCAGCAGGGTAGCATCAGAGCGCTCCAGCCTGTTGTGGTCTTTGCATTGACATCCGCGCCTCTATCAACAAGCAGTTTCACTACATCAAATCCGCCCCTACCCGACGCCGCGAGCAGAGCCGTTGCGCCACCCTTCTTTACCGCATTAATGTCCGCTCCTTTGTCCAGAAGCAATTTTACAACTTCGAGGCGACCTCTTCCCGCTGCCTGCATCAAGACCGTTCGGTCACTTTGGTCCGATACATTGGGGTCCGCTCCTTCATTCAGTAGAGTTTCCACCTCTTTCACATCACCACGTACAGCAGCGCTCAGAAGAGCCTCGTTCTTGTCATCTGCCGCGACTGGAGCCGTAGCCATAACCAACAAAAACAAAACAACGAATATGTGCAAAATAACAACTATAGGTCCGGGATTAGGTGTCCGCATATTTTGTCCTCCAATTTGTATGACGCACATCAAGGTTTGTTCGATTCAATTATTTTCTCCAAGGCATTTATCAACGGCGATAAGTCGTCCTTCATCGCTAGCCATAAATGTCGAAGTTTACCTCGAAATACGCATGCACTAAACGGTGACGCATGTCTGCAATTTTAGCCCAAGGAATTTCCGGATGGGATTTCCGGTATTTATCCGACATTTTCACCGCTGCTTCACCAATAATCTCTAGGGCTTTTATGAGAGCAAAGCAAGCATGTCACCGTGGTCCAGATCACTTCGTTGCTTCCCAACAACGAAACTCAAAGTCTTGCGTGCCGCCTCGAGCATATGAGTAACGCGGATAAGATCATCCGGCAGCGTAGACTACCTGGGCCTTTTCTGCGACTTCGTCTCTAAAATAACGACTCAAATCCTGTGAAGTGCGCAAATCTGTCTTTCTATCTTCATAGCAATTTCGAAAGCTCGATTTCCATTCCGGCAATGCCAAATAAGCTCGGAATATGTTCCGGATAAAATTCAACCAAAAAGTCTATATCGCTATCCGGTCCGAAATCATCCCGCAGACATGGCCCAAAAATAGATAGTCTTTTGATGCCGCGGCGTTTGCAGAAATCAGCAATCAAACCCGTAGGTATCTCAGGGCACGTTTGCTTCACAAAGCACCTCTGTCATGCACACGATTAACGGATAAAGATTCCTCAAAAGAGAGTACATGATTATTAAGATTTTACACAAACGCTCGAGTTTTGACTACCCATCGTCGATGAGTCAAACAGGGAATATGTCTGGTCACCACATGCTTATGAATCAAAAATAGCCTGTGGCAAAGCGGAGCCAGCGAAGGACTCCTTGTATATCGTCCTGATCATTCGTCGCCTTTGTCCTGTTTTCGGCTCTGCCGGTTCTCGATTTCCAGCGAAACTAGCCGAGCAAGCAGAATCGCCGGGAACAGCTGGCCTATCAATGCTTCCAAAATCGCCACGGTCTGGCTTGCCGGATTAACCGGCATAATATCTCCGTATCCAACGCTGGTCAAAGTGATGAAACTAAAGTAGAAGAGCTTTGACTGAAGCTTATGAAACTCGGTTGGTATCGGAATAGTTGCGAAAGTGAAAGCGCTCGGGTCTTGCAGGGCGATTATCATATACGCGTGACCACAGACGATGCCGATAAGCAGATAAGCAGCTATTGATCCGGCTATTCGGTGAGCATTAACAGGGCCCTGACGAAAAACCTGAATAAGAATTATGGCCATGAGTATTGCCGCAAAAATCACCGCCAGGCTTGTTTCCAGAGTATCTATAGTCGGGCCCGAATACCAGAATCCAATCCCTCTGCAATTATACGAATATTGCCAGAACCAGGACCAGTCGTCCCCAATGAGGAGTTGCGCTGACCGCCATAACGCCTGAGATGAGTACAAGAATGAAAAGAATGTGTATTAAAATAAGCCCCGTGCCAGCATGGATTAAGGGATACATGACAAAAATTTGAAGGAAAATAACCCCAAGCAATACACTCAGACCGACATCACTCCACCAAAATTTCTTAACAAATTTGTGCATGATACTCTCCCGCTATTCGTCTCATCGTGGAAGTTTTCCAATGAAATCGGTGATATCAAAAAATACGCGAAACTCGCGGCCATCTTGTGATTGGAGAGCCATCACATCATAGGATCGACCGCCTTGCCGGAGAAGTTGCTGGTTTATTACCTTCGCATCCGGGTACAATCCCCTGAGGACACCATATTCCAGGGCCACTCCTGATATACTATCAGGAGCCCCCTTAATCACGATCGGTTTTTCAATGCCGGTCCCCTCACCTTCGATACTGATCTTCAAGGCCGCGGTTTTCACTTGAGTCGGTGCTTTCTTTTTGGTCTCATTGGCGGAAAAGGAAAGACCTGCGTACAACGAAAAAACCGCGATGATGAATCCGACCAAAATCGACCTGGTGATTTTCATAATCGCTTCTCCGTCTCTCTGAACGTTTCGTATGTCACACAATTCGCACACTTCGATCATTGATTCAACATTTTTGGATCATCTGTAACTTGACGAATCTTTCTGTCAGCCGTTCTTTGATGTTCTTATGGCTCTTTAACCGGTCGGATTGTCTTCTTGCCGGCTTCTGTTGGTGATCCCAATTGTTGACTTAATCCATCACCCAATCGTAATATGTCGCCACATATGCGCCGTACCAGATTGGCTTCAAGCAATTCGATTCCGCTTTACAATATTGCAGCGGCTCCAAATCTGAGCCTTGAATTCGCATATTTTCAGTGATCTGATGCCCTGAACAGGCAAAAAGCCGGAATGGAGTATCTGATGAAGGTCAATACCAGTAGGAGCGGGACCATACGTAAGCGTTCACGTTTTTTACTGATATTTCTCGTCTTTTTCTCCACGTACATTATCTCAGGATGTGAGAAAGCACCAAAAAGCATTATTGCTCCACCGGCGGATGTTACTATCAATCACCCGGCTCAGCGACAGGTGACTACTTTCCTGGAACATACCGGCACTACGGTGGGATTGGAATCCGTGGAGATCCGCGCTCGAGTCTCCGGTTATCTGGACAGTATGCACTACGAACCGCGTGCAAAAATAAAGAAGGATGATCTCCTATTTGTAATTGACCCAAGACCGTACCGCGCGAAAGTCGAACAGGCAGAGGCGGCATTGGCTTCTCAGCAGGCGACTTTGAGGATACGACAAATCGAGTTGGACAAATACTCCAGCCTGGGTTTTAAGGAAGTCGTAGCCGAGCTCAAAGTGGAAGATGCGAAAGCCAATTGTGACATGGCGAAAGCCGAGCTTGAGAAAGCGAAGGCAAACCTCGAAACTGCCAGATTAGATCTTGAGTACACACAGGTAAGATCTCCAATCGATGGCCGAGTAAGTAGGAATCTGGTCGATGTAGGCAATCTTGTCGGAGTGAACGGCCCAACGCTTTTAGCTAACGTTGTCAACGATGAACCGATTTATGTGTATTTCAACTTGACTGAACGTGAGTTGCTTTCGCTAATTCGCAAATCCATCAGTGCAAACGGCGCTGGATCACCACAGGATAAACACACGCCTGTTCAGGTAGGATTGGCGGATGAAGAAGGGTGTCCACATCAGGGCAGCCTCGATTACACAGATATCAAGGTCGATCAGAACACAGGAACCATACAAGTAAGGGCCGTGTTCCCGAACCCGGATGGGTTATTGTGTCCAGGCATGTTTGCTCGGGTCAGAGTGCCGGTTGAGACAAAAAATGCGCTGGTCGTGCCTGACACGGCTGTTTTAGCTGATCAGGGAGGAAAATACGTCTTCATCTGTAATGAACAGAAAGTTGCTGAATTGAAACGTATCCGGATTGGAAAACTCGTTGAGGAAATGCGAGTGGTGGAAGAAGGATTATCAGCTCGGGATAAGGTCATTGTGAATGGTTTGCAGCGTATTAGACCTGGAGCAAAGGTTAACCCGATCAATGGGTTGGCGGAAGCCGAGGCTCCTCCAACCGAGAGTGACAAATCCGCCGCCAACTGAGAGAGGCGATTGAATGTTAAGCCATTTTTTCATAGATCGGCCGATATTCGCCTCTGTAATCTCTGTTCTCATTGTGATAGCCGGAGGTGTTGCGCTTTTCAGGCTACCGGTCGCTGAATATCCCGAAATCACACCGCCGATGGTCCAGGTGAGTGCGAGTTACCCTGGTGCGGACCCGAAAGTGGTGGCTGATACAGTTGCCGCTCCGATCGAGCAAGAAGTGAACGGGGTAGAGAACATGCTCTATATGAGCAGCACCAGCGCGCCTGACGGTTCTTACAATTTGAATATTACCTTCGAGCTTGGGACCGATGCAGATACGGCAGCGGTGCTCGTGCAAAATCGCGTGGCAAGGGCTATGTCCAAGCTTCCTGAAACTGTGCAGCGTCAGGGAGTAAATACCAAGAAGAGGTCTACGACATTTGTTGCGGTCCTCTCCTTATGTTCGCCTAAAGGCACTTACGATGACTTATTTTTGACGAACTACGCCACGATTAACATCAAAGATCAGATAGCCCGTATCAAAGGGGTAGGCGACATTTTCTGCTTCCCTTTTAAAGATTACAGCATGCGTGTTTGGCTTGATCCGAACAGGCTTGAGTATAATTCTCTCACAACCAATGATGTAGTTGATGCGCTCAGACAGCAGAACGTTCAGGTCGCAGCCGGGCAAATCGGACAACAGCCCGCCCTGCCGGGACATCATTTCCAGGCAAGCGTCAATACACTTGGTAGATTGGACGATGTCGAACAATTCGAGAATATCGTCGTTAAGGCAGCCGAAGAGGGTCGACTTACGCTTCTTAAAGACGTGGCACGAGTAGAGCTTGGAGGCAAGACCTACGACAATCTTTCTTTTTTCACCGGTATGCCTTCGGCAAGCATAGTGGTTTTTCAGTCACCGGGTGCGAACATGTTGGAGGTTGCCGATCTGGTCATCAAAACAATGGACGAACTCAAGAAGGATTTTCCCGACGGGCTTGAGTACAAAGTTGTATTTGATGCCTCCGAATTCGTGAAAGAATCAATACATGAAGTTATAAAGACTCTAGTAATCGCTTTTATGCTCGTTTTTCTGGTCGTGTTCATTTTTCTGCAGGACTGGCGAGCCACTTTGATCCCGGCCGTTACTATTCCTGTTTCGCTGATCGGCACCTCTGGCCGTAATGGCCCTGACAGGGTTTTCCATCAACATGATAACTCTCTTTGGACTCGTCCTGGCCATCGGGATTGTGGTGGATGATTCGATAGTCGTAGTGGAAAATGTGGAACGAAATATGCGAGAACTGGGCCTTCCTCCTAGAGATGCCGCCATTAAGGCAATGGACGAGATAACAGGGGCCGTCATTGGAATCACCTTAGTGCTCATGGCGGTTTTTGTTCCTGCCGCGTTTTTGAAAGGAATTGCTGGCCAGCTTTATCGCCAGTTTTCGTTAACAATAGCATTTACCACATTATTCAGCGCCATTAATGCGCTCACCTTAAGCCCTGCTCTTTGCGCTCTATTACTCCGCGGGCATCAAAGTAAGAGCAATCTTTTCTTTAGCTGGTTTAACGCCGGCTTTGGATGGATCACCCGATCATACTCTCGTGCTGTGGCCTGGTGCCTCCGTCGTTTGGCTTTTATGGTGATAATTTTCATCTTACTGCTTGCCACCGCTTATCTGGGGCTGGTTCGGGTACCCACGGGTTTTCTCCCTCTTGAGGATGACGGTCTCCTTATAGTCAATGCCCAATTGCCCGACGGCGCCTCATTGGGCAGAACCAAATCAATTGTGGATAGGGTGACTCAGATACTCAAAAGTACAAAAGGAGTGTCGAGGTTCAATATAATTGCCGGGTGGTCACAGATTGACGGAAGCGCCCCAAACGTGGCAGGGGGATTCGTTAATCTGGATCATTGGGATGCCAGGCTTCCGGAAGGCCGAACGAAGGACGTCATTATTGCTGACTTGGCAAAAGAATTCGGGAAGATTCAAGAAGCAGTTGTTTTTCCCTATTCCCGACCTCCGATTAGGGGACTCGGTCTCAGCGCCGGAGTTGAAATGCAAGTGGAGGACCGAAGCGGGCTCGGGCTGGTTGTATTGGAGCAGGCGTCCAATGAGCTTGCCGCCGCAGCGCGAGCTCAACCAGGTTTACGCGCGGCATTTGCCACATTTCGTTCGCAAGTCCCGGCTTTTTTCGCCGATGTAGATCGTCTTAAAGCATTAACGCTCATGGTCCCGCTGCAAGCGGTTTTTGACACCCTGCAAACCTATCTGGGATCCACATACGTTAATGATTTCAATAAATTTGGCAGGACATGGCAACTGAATGTCCAAGCGGACACTCGATTCAGGATGCAGTCTGTGGATATTGAGAGGCTGCAGGTTCGCAATCGCGAAGGAAAGATGGTCCCGCTGGGCACGCTTGTTGAAATGAAGGATTCTTTGGGTCCGCAACGAGTGGACCGATATAATATGTATCCGGCCGCCAGGGTTATTGCGGAGCCACGTCCCGGAGTCAGTTCCGGAACAGCCCTGGAAATAATGGAGGAGATTGCAGCGACCAAACTACCTTTCGGAACGGGTTTCGAATGGGCGGGCGTGGCATATCAAGAAAAAAACACCGGAGGGCAAATGGGCTTGGTCGTCGGTCTGGCAGCTCTGGTTGTGGTGTTGATTCTCGCAGCTCAGTATGAGAGCTGGATTGACCCGCTTGCGGTAGTATTGATTGTGCCTCTGGCGGTGCTGGGCGCTGTGGTGGCACTCCTGGTGAGGCAGTTTGATAACAATCTCTATACCCAGGTGGGATTGGTGCTCCTGGTTGGACTCGCGGCCAAAAATGCCATACTCATCGTGGAATTCGCCAGAAAACGGCTTGCAACGGCCGAAAGCCCCGTGGAAGCAGCAGTGGAAGGATCGAGAATACGTTTCCGACCTATTCTGATGACATCCCTGGCCTTCGTTGTCGGGGTTTCGCCACTGGTTATAGCCACCGGCGCAGGAGCTGCGGGACGCCAAGCGCTGGGGACGGCTGTGGTAGGCGGAATGTTGGGGGTAACAGTCCTCGGGATTTTTTTTACGCCTATATTGTACGTCTTGATGCAGAAATTGCGAACATTAATAGGAGTGCGGTCCAACAAGAGATTGCGCGGAGAATCGAATCCGACAGCCGGCAAGTGACACGAGGAAACCGGATTTCAAGAAACAATCGGCGTGCAGTCCTTTACCTTGTGTTTAGCCATCTCGGGTGATTTTCCAGGCACTCACACTGCTTGGTCGCGACGGTTCTGCACATAGACTCCTTGATTTTCGTCCTGCTATAACTTGGTCTGATCTATAATTGGCGCCAGGTTTATCCCACGTAAGCATAGGCGTTGCTGAGGACTACTCCGTGGTCGGTTCGGGCCTGGATCAGATAACGCCCGTCCTCAATTTTCCATCCCTGGGTAATGAGTGAGTCACCCGGGTATACCACACCGGAAAAACGGGCACGGAACTCCTTGAATTTCTCCACATTTCCCCCGCACGCCTTGTGCAGCACGGCTCTTACCACATAGCCGTACGTGCATAGTCCGTGAAGAATAGGACGAGGAAATCCACCCATTTTGGAAAACTCCGGATCCACGTGCAGAGGGTTTGTGTCTCCGTTTAGCCGGTATAGAGCTGCCTGATTTTCTTGGACAAAGTACGACGCGATGAAGTCCGGTTCTATTCCCTGAGGTGGATTCAGAGCTTCGGCTTTCGGTCCGGGATCTCCACCGAATCCGCCGGCTCCGACGTAGAAAATTGTATGCTCCGCCTCTGCTAGAATGTCACCGGATTCGGTCAGAATCCTCATGCCCCAGATAATGAGCGCACCTTTACCCTTATCATAGATATTTGTAATTTCTCCTTCGGTGATGACCTTTCCCTCAGGCGGAATCGGGCGATAGAGCTTCATCGCCTCTTCTCCATGAATAAATCTAGACGCGTCGATTTTCACATCTTTGAAAAGTGCGACGAAAAGATTGTGGCACATCACCACACAGAAGCTTGGAATCACTTTCAATCCGTCTCTTGCATTCTCGTAGATAAACGAAAGCTCATCCGTTTGTGCTCCGATGCTCAATGCGTAAAGGACCACATCCTTCCATGTGTACTCGTAGGGGATTGGACCACATTTCTTGCCTACAAGATTCATATCAATCATGATTGCTTCCATAAGAATTGACCGGACACAGGGCAGAGGTCAGAGGAGACGGAGAGAATACGTACGAACCCGATTTTCTGCAAAAAGGGAATTCCGCATCCTTTCCTCTTTGCCTCTCGGTCTAAACGCTGGCTTTAGCAATTACAGTGGCAGGCAATTTCCTTGTAAGGATATCCACCGCTTCTTCCACCATTTCTTTCAGCACCTGCGCCGCAGGTTTAATTTCTTTTATCAGACCTGAGATCTGGCCGGCCAGACCACCCACATAATCACTCTTATTCGCCTCGACAAAGCTCCAGAGGAGTGCGGAAGAGATCAGCACCTGAGTCGGAAACGGCAGCGGATCAAGACCCGAGGCCTCCCATAAGGAATGAAACTCGTTCAAACTCGCTCGCAGTGTCTTCCCCGTATAAGCCGTGCTGACGCGAGTATCTTCATCCGTGGAATTAAGGATACGTTGTTTATTGATGTCCAATGCGCCGCCTTCATCGGTGGCCAGAAATCGGGTTCCGACCCAAACTCCCAGACAACCCATTGCCAAAGCCGCCGCGAGACCTCGACCGTCACCGATACCGCCCGCTGCCAACACCGGCACCGGAGCGGCAGCGTCAATAGCTTGGGGCAGCAGGGCCATAGTGCCTATTCTCCCGGTATGGCCGCCACCTTCATGTCCCTGCGCGACCAGCAAGTCCACACCCGATTCAGCCATTCGGCGAGCGTTCTTCGCATTACCCGTAATTCCAAGGACCTTCATTCCGACGGAATGCGCTTCCTCCACCATAAAACCGGGATTGCCCAGCCCAGCGCAAAAAAGCGGGACCTGTTCTTCAATGCAAACAGCAATGGACTCCTTTGGCCGCGCCGTTGTGGTATTCAATTTAAGTATTACATCTTTTTCCGGCAGACCAAGCTCCGACCTGACTTTGATGATCCAATCCTGATGCGGCTTCGGCATAATTTTTAGTACCTGGCTCAGAGGTACCTGATCCGCGCCCTCTAAATCCATGCCCTTCTTTGCCACGCTCTTGGGTAAAAGGAGATCGACCCCGAAGGGCTTATTCGTTTTGGATTTTATCTCTCGAATTGCCGTACGAAGCTCATCCACCGTGAAACCGCTGCCACCGAGTACTCCGAGGCCGCCAGCCTCTGAAACAGCTACAACCAGTTCCACGGGCGCGCCGGTTTTTTCGCCTATCAATGTAGGCCCCATCCCTGCGCTGAGGATCGGATATTCAATTCCCAACATATCGCAAAGTTCGGTTCTCAATGTTGGTTTGGCCATTGCCCTCTTCTCCCTTAAGATTTGTGAAGCTGCTTGAACATATCAGTAATCAATTGAATTGATCAATCTCTCTCTGCACTCTCGGCGTTCTCAGCGGTGAACTCTTATATATTGATGCCCTCTAGCTCCATTATTTTTTGTTTGAGCCATTTTGCATGACGCATTTCATCGAATAGCTGCTCTTCGAGCATTTCCAATGTCTCTATGTCAGTCAAAATATCCGCTACCGGTGCGGCATAAGACTTTATGGCATGTTGCTCCTCCGCCAGTTCCAACTTCAACATAGCCAATGTTCCTTTATCTTTGCTCGATTCCCCCATTTCTCGGCCTTTGAGCGACGCAGGCCCGCCCGGCTTAACAGGAACCCCCCCAAGCTCAGCGATTCTTGTGGTCAGACTCACGGCATGAGCATGTTCCGCCGGAAGAATCGAACTTACACCTTCGGCGATTTCCGGTTCGGTTATAACTGCGGCATGTATTCGATAGTATTCCACGGCCATGAGTTCCATTTCCAGGAGATGGTTCAGCACGTCTATCATATTGTTTGAAGTCATAGTTCTCCTCCTCATATTTTGCGTGCCGAGACGAAAAGTACCGGTAAACTGGTCCTCCGTCGCACCTTTTCTTCAACATTGCCGAAAAAGAATCTGCCGATAGGCGTTCTCTCACGGTTAGCGAAGACAATGAGATCGAAATTGTTGTTTTCAGCATAGTTCACTATTGCATCAGGCTCCGGCTGTTCGACTACGAGGAATTCCGTGTCCACTTGAATTCCTTCGTTAGCCAAGGCTTTTTGCAGTTCAGGCAAATATTTTTCCGCTTTCCCTTTTGCTCTCCATCCGGACGAGCCTTCTTCCATTTGGATCTGTTTCTCAAAAGGGTCATCCGATTCTGCGAGCCGGAACAGCAGGATCAGGGTGACCGTAGATCCGAATTCTTTTGCTAATTTCTTCACGTGCTCCAGAACAATGTTGTCATTAGCGGACCCATCCAATGGCACAAGTATTTTTTTGTACATGGAACCCTCCCTCAACATGAGTTTCGCAAAATGAACAACCCTAATTATTTCGACGACAATATCTCCGGGATATTCGAAGATCCCAGATAAACGCCTTTATTATAAATTTCGTTATAAGCCCTGGCTCCGAGAATATCCATAGGCGATAGGCTAAGATTTTTAAAAATTTTGCTATAAAGGCTTGCTCTCTGCTGTGAGTCGGCCCGAATCGCGTCATGATCCAAAAGCATTCTCGCGACGCAATTTGCCGCCAAAAAATGGCCCAACGGGCTCCAGTGCGCGTCACAAACGTACCAGAAATATGGATCTTTCAAGTCAAACCGAATCCGATAATCATTGAAATACGGGGCAAGATTCAGCACTTCGATAGCGTCTTGTTTGCCGAGAGCTTCCAATTTTTTTTCAGCGAGCAGAGGATCAAAATCCTTGGGCGGTTCGTTCAGCCCAGTCGTTTGCCTGAAAGATTTCTTCCAGTCCGGTACAACCGCGAAGTAATCGGGAACCGTAATAATGAAAAGTTTGCCCCCTGCGGATTTCACTTCCGAGTTCAGTTGGCGTATCGCTTCAGCTGTTATTTTCCAGCCTTCCTCCCACGGTTTTTTGAGGCGATCAGGCAGCTCTGCTCTGAATGTATTATAGAGGAATGGGATTTCTCCGTCTTTGTACTTATTCCAGATGTCAAATTTCAGCACCCTGTATCCCAAAAGACAAAGTCTGCAATTTTGTCGCAAAAACCGTTTCGCCCGACTTTGACCACGGACATTGTCATCTTGATCGAACTTGGTCTCCCAAAAGACTTTGTCGTTGTATATATAACCGCATGGACCCGATATGGGTTCATCATACATACGTGTGAGTTCACAAGAATTGTCTTTAATGTCATTTCCCGGATAGAAGAAAAGGAGCACAATTTGAGGTCGTAAAGGTTTCAGGAAATTCTTGTACACAAAAAGTTCGTGAGTTGTGCCATAGCTGTTAATTCCCGAGTTCAATGTGCGACAGTCAAGCAGTTTCGATAATATGGAAGCGGTATTGAGATCTACAGGCACTTCAATTGCTTCCATAAAGGAATCTCCCAGGATTGCTATCTTAAAATTGTGATCGTGTTCGAATTCTTTGTCCCTGAAACCCTGAGAATTGAATTTGATATCTTGTATCCTGTAGCAGGTATTCTCAAATAAAGCGGAGGAATTAGGGGATCGCGTGAATCCCACCATGTTGTTAGCTGTAAGTGGGATTCTAACGTAAGTTTCTTGAACAGGCAGCACTCTCAGCAGTCCCTCTGCTAATAATAGGGCAACTATTAGCCCCGCAAAAATGGCCAGGATCTTGGTGATTAGCTCCCTGAAACGTCCCCCCATCTGTAACATTCCTTTCGGGGTCCAATTAACCATTGCAGAGTGGATTGAGCGACATATATCCTAGTTTAGAGCCATCTTTTGCTATTAAACAATCCCGTTCACTACATAATGCCTGAGTCGAGTGACTTCTTGCAAGCGTGGCCTTGATCTGCGACAGTTGTCTTACAACCCCAGAGGGGCCTGCCATCTTTTCTTCAGTTCCCGGATATCCACGGAAACAACCGGATTGCCATTTAAACCTAGGATTTCTATTTGCTGCGCTGCTACGACTTCACCCACGCTGGCCACAGGGCATCCTCTCAGAATCTCTTCGAACCGCGTGCTATCATCAGCATGTACACTCACCAGAAAGCGGCAAGGACTCTCAGCGAATAGAGCCACATCATCACGATCCACATCTTCCAGAACAAGACTTCCGAGCGAAATCTGCGCGCCCAAGCCTCCGGAAAACGCGCTCTCAGCCAATGCTACTCCCAAGCCTCCGTCGGAAAGATCGTGACATGACGCGACCAATCCGCTCTTGATTGCCGTATGCAGTGCCCGATACATGGCTATCGCTCTCACGGGATCGCTGACCTTGGGGATTTTGTTTCCTACGAATCCTTTGGAAGCAAAAAACTCAGATGCACCCGTCTCATCCCGAGTTATCCCCAGGATGTAGATCAAGTCACCGGGAATCTTGAAATCCGGTGTTATGCTATTTCTAATATCGGGCACAATTCCTATGGCAGAAAAAAGAACTGTTGGTGGTATGGAAATTTTTGTTTCGCCGATATGGTAATCGTTCTTCATGCTGTCTTTGCCGGAAATACAGGGAATTCGATACACAGTGCAGATATCGTACAACGCTTCATTCGCTCTCACGAGCTGAGCCAGCTTGTACTCTCCATCCGGCGTTTTGTCCGATTGGACAGGGTCACACCAACAAAAATTGTCCAGGCCGGCCAAACGATCCGGGTCGGCGCCAACTGAGACGATATTTCGCACAGCCTCATCTATGCACGCGGCCATCATCCAATAAGTGTCAATATCGGAATAACGGGGGACTATGCCGCAACCCACGGCAATTCCACGGAATTTGTCCAGGATCGGTCGAAACACTGCGGCATCACCCGGGCCGTCAGTAGTGATTCCGACCAGAGGCTTGATTACCGTCCCGGCTTGCACTTCGTGATCGTACTGCCTAATCAGACGTTCTTTGGAGCATATATTCCATCGTGACATTAATTCGCAGTAAATCGTGTGTCAGATCGGTGGCAGATTCAAACGAGGGTTCAGGATAGGTCGGCTGGTCCCACTTGGCCGTGAGCGTCATTCGAGGTAAACCTTGATGAAGAAAATCGAGTGGCAAAAGCGCGATGGTGCGGTCCTCCCACATTACGGAAAACAGACCGTCATCGGTGAACTCGCCCAGATCTGTGGCTTGTACATCGAGCGTCGCCGCCAACTCCAGGAACTCCTTCAGTTTTTCCGGCGGCACAGCGACTGTCATCCGTTCTTGAGCCTCGGACAGCAATATCTCCCAGGGCTGGAGCCCGGGATACTTGAGAGGAGCCCTGTTCAGGGCAAGTCTTGCGCCACCCGATTCACGCGCCATTTCTCCCACGGAAGAGGACAATCCGCCTGCTCCGTTGTCAGTTATGGAAGTATAAAGCCCTCGATCACGTGCAATGAGCAGGAAGTCGGTCATGCGCTTCTGCGTGATAGGATCACCTATCTGGACTGCACTCACTGGTGAGCCTTCGTGCAGCTCTTCCGATGAAAAAGTCGCTCCGTGAATGCCGTCTTTACCGATGCGGCCACCGGTCATGACTATGCGGTCTCCGCTGCGAGCTTGTTTAATATGAGACGGCCGGCCGTTGATCTTCGACGGCATTATCCCTGCGGTCCCACAGTAGACCAGCGGTTTTCCCAAATAACGGTCGTCAAACACCACGGCCCCATTTACAGTGGGAATACCGCTCTTATTTCCTCCATGTTCGACACCCTCTCTGACACCTTCGAAAACACGTCGGGGATGCAGCAGTCTGGGAGGGATTCTTCCTTGAAAATCCGGTGGAGCGAAGCAGAAGACATCGGTATTAAATATCAGTCGGGATCCCATACCTGTCCCGAAAGGGTCCCGATTCACGCCCACAATGCCGGTAAGCGCTCCGCCATAAGGATCCAAAGCGGAAGGCGAATTGTGCGTTTCTACTTTGAAAACCAAATTCCATTCATCATCGAAACTTATAACTCCGGCATTGTCTTTGAAGACGGACAGGCAGTAGTCTTTATCCCCCAATTCCGAGCGTATCTTTTCAGTGGCGCCCTGAATAAAGGTTTTAAATAGGCTATCTATCTGTTTTGTCCGGCCTGCTTCGTGGTAATCTATGGATGCATTAAAGATCTTATGCTTGCAGTGTTCAGACCAGGTCTGAGCAAGTACTTCCAGTTCACAGTCGGTAATTGCCGGCCCTAAGGCTGCCTGTTTGCGCAATTCTAGGAAAGCCGGATCGCGGTAATACGCTCGGATGGCCTGCATTTCTTTCAGATTGAGAGCGAGGACACCATCCCTGCTGATCTTCATAAGAAGATCGTCGCTGGTATTGAGATCTATTTCGCGAATAATCGCCTCGGATCGGGAAGTAACGCGGGGAGCCGCGGACTGGCCCAGTTCGTCACCGATTGAAAACAAAGTCCAGGTTTGTATCAAATCATTTGCGAGCAGGTCCTTAGCAATACGAGCCACCTGTTCTTCGGATATATCGCCTGTAATGAAATAGAGCTTACGAGTATAGATACCCTCATCGGGTCCAAAATTTATATGCAAGGTCCTTTCCACAGCCTCTCTCGATGTCCTGCCGACATTGTCCGTGACACCAGGTCGGAACCCTACCTCGATCAAATGATCGAATGAGATACTAAGAGGTTTATCAATGCTGGCTTCCTGTATTACCGGGTCACGGAATACCTCTTCGACTATAAGTTCAAGCTGGTCTCGATTCAGATCGCGATCGATTATGTATGCGTCGCCCACATGAAGATCGTCTATAACGATCCCCAGATCTAATGCGATGCGCGATTTCAATCTCTTGCCCGCCGGATCGACCAGGGCCTGCTTCAAACAAACTTCTATTCGGTGCGACATGGCTTGTTCCTCGGGGTAAGGAAGAATGAAAGCTTTCGCGGAACTTTTTTATGCAACAAGGGTTCCACGGACCTTTTCCTAAGAAACTCTAACATTATGTCCCCTTGACCGGCAAGTTCCGCTTCCGGAATTTTGACTGGTGATGTCAAACATTGTTTCAATGAGCAAATGACTGCGGGGATACTTTTAAGGCAGGTGTAGGGGAAGAGGGGCGGGCAAATGTCAGTCTGGTATGGCTAAGCAAAAGAACACGAAGAGAGTTGGCCACCTCGTTTTGCAGCCGGAACTTTTATTCCCGTGTTTCTTCTAAACATCGCTGGAGTATCTCTTTCTTGATCTGCTCCAATTCGTCTCTGATAGCTTCTCGGCTTCCATGAAGAAACATTTCGTTTTTTGAGAGGCGATCCTCGAGTACTTGAATACGCGGCAGCATGAAGAAAACACCATAAGATCCAATGGCTACCAACAATGCAAGGTTAACAATCTGGAGGACCCAGATCCACGGCCCGACTCCCCGATCTGTTCTTTTTGCGTTTTCCGCTGTCGCTGTAGCCTGCTGAGGCCGAGCAGTCATATCCTGACCGTGCCTCGGGCCGGGAGTTTTTGACGTGGCGAGTCCGGACTTCAGATCCCCCGGTTCTGTGGGGAGAGACGATAGATCCGCGTTTGGTCTCTTAAGATCAGGAGCGACTTTTATGGGTATCTTTCGCGTCTCTCTAATCTTGTTTCCCTGGTAGACTTTGATAACGATCTCTGTGCCATCCAATTGAGCGAGTGCCTGCGGTTCGGGTTCCGGAATCAGAACGATAAAAATTCCCGAATCCGCCGGCATCGTGAATCGTTCCCAGTTCTCTGGAGGTATTTTGGTCTGCTCCATTCTTCTTCGGATTTGATAAACGAGTAGGCCTTTGTCCGGGAGTTCCACTCCGAGAATCTGGTCGAATCCGGATCGGTTATCAACGTTGAGCATTTCACCTTTTCTGAGGTTGCTTTCATCGAATAATATGGAAGTCTTGTCCACATTTATGGAAACATCTCGGCCTGTCCCGAGTTGCACAGTTCGATCTTTTTCAACGGCTGACTCGGATGAAACTAAAGCCTGATCATCAATTTGAATCGTAAACAGGTCAGTTGCGTTTTTGCCGGCAAACAAATTGAGCTTACTGTTATCGATAATCTTAAGGCCGGTCGATTTTGTCCATTGATCTGAAAACACTCTGGTGTTGGGATCATATCTTGGCCCGGTAAATGGAATCGCTTTACCGAGCTTTCCGGCCACGTCCCACTGGACATTCAATTGAGCTACGTTGTTGATAAGATTTGTGTTTTTTTTGTTCAGGATCAAGGAAAATGTGGTGAACCTGTCGTTAGTATTCGTCTTTTTTATAAAAACGTCTTTTTTCCCCACATTTACTTCTACTTTTGGAACAAAATTGCCCTGGGCGTCTTTGATTCCGAAGGTTTCGCAGAATGCAGCGTCAGGAATTGAAAAAGAGAAGAGAAGAACCACGATGGACAGTGAAGATACTGTGAGGAGGTCCCTAAAATTTCTTGGCCGCGTAAAAGTCATGCCGACCTATTCATAAGCGCCGTACCACAAGATAACGGCTTTGCCTATATTTTGGGGAAGTTCTATCAGGCAAGCGGTCCAAAAGCAATCAATAAGTTCAAACCGCTCACCAGATAGGAGAACTAAGCGCAGCGTGCGTTGAGAACGCAGAGAGAAATTACCTTCGGCAACTAGGGCCGGCCTAAGGAGGAACCAGATGAGAAGGACACATCCGTGCCTTCCCATAGTTGTCACCCCGGACTCCGATCTACGGTCGAGAATGATCACACGCGTACGCGGGGGTCCGTGCAGCACCTCCGCAGAAATGAAAATTGTTGTTTTCGCTGCAGATGTCGATTTTTTTGCGAAGGTTTTGATAATGGCATTTCGCAATCCCGTGCAGAACGCGGAATTCTCCAGAAACTTCCGTCCTCTCTGCGTCGCCTGCAGTGAACTCCTTCCAAATAAGTTTGATTGCATTTCTGCTTTAATATAATAATCACCGAATCAACCATGAAATGGGAGATCGATTGACATGAGGCATAGTGACCCTCCGCTTTCTCGAAAATCTCAAGAGATCCCGCCGTTCCTTGTTATGGACGTGTTGGAAAGAGCTATGGAAATGGCCGAGGCCGGGGAAGAAATTATACATCTTGAAGTGGGTGAACCGGATTTCGATACCCCTCCCAATATTATTGAAGCCGCTGCAGAAGCCATGCGCTCCGGTAAGACCCATTATACTCCGAGTATCGGCTCCGCCGATCTCCGACGGGCCATATCGGATCATTATTCAAAAACTTACGGTGTCGAAGTGGACCCCCAGTGCGTGGTCGTAACGTCAGGATCGTCACCCGCAATATTGCTTGTACTGGCCGCATTGCTTGATCCCGGTTGTGAAATTATTCTTTCGGACCCTCATTACGCTTGTTATCCGAATTTTGTCCGCTTCCTGGACGGAGTGCCCGTATTCGTCGATATCCAGGCACATGACGGATTTCAGATTAATCCGGACGATGTCAGGCGGGCGCTAACCGAGAAGACCCGCGGGATCCTGATCAACTCGCCTTCGAATCCGACCGGGGTGGTCATGGAACCGGACAGGATGAAGGAACTTCGCAAAACTGGATGTTCCAATCATATCCGACGAGATCTATCACGGATTGGTGTATGAAGGGAAAGAACACTCAATCCTTGAGTTCACCAATAATGCCTTTGTGCTCAACGGTTTCTCGAAGCTTTACGCTATGACCGGCTGGCGACTAGGGTATCTCATAGCGCCTCAGCACTACATTCGAGCGATACAGAAAATGGCGCAGAATTTCTTCATCAGTGCATCGGATTTTGTTCAGTGCGCGGGAGTGGAAGCTCTTACGAATTCTTCGCAATACACGACTAGGATGCGTGATACATTCAACCAGCGACGTCTGGCTATGCTCCCCAGGCTCAAAGAAATGGGTTTTAAAATCGAAGTAGACCCTACCGCGGCTTTTTATATCCTTGCAGATGCCAAGAAGTTTTCTTCGGATTCCTATCGTTTTGCCTTTGAAATTCTTGAAGAATCAGGCGTGGGTGTAGCCCCTGGTATTGATTTTGGTAATAACGCCGAAGGGTTCATCAGGTTCTCTTATACCAATTCCCTTGAAAATATCCTGGCGGGGCTGGACAGAATCGAACTATACCTGAAGCGGAGATTCGGGCCGTAAGGTGCTCCTTGAAACTCAGACGCATATTCGTATTGCCTGAAGAATTCACTCCTGAGGGGATAACGTTTTCCAAGCAGGCTACGAAATACCTTACACAGGTCCTGCGGCTAAAAGCAGGCGATGAAATTGAAGTTTTTGACGGAATCCAAATGTATCTCGTGCGGCTCACGGCAGCGAGCGGCGGACACATTCAGGGCTCAATTCTCCAATCCGGTCTTGTGGAAAAACCAGCCCGGTTCGAAGTTGTGCTTGCGTTCTCGTGCGTGAGACCCGGACCGGTGGATGAGATTCTGCGGCATGCCACCGAGCTTGGGGTATCTCGGCTTGTGCCTCTCATCAGTTCTCGGACCACCCGCCGACCCGCGGAGCGCAAAGAGCGATGGATTTCCATAATTAGCGCTGCTGCAGCTCAATCCGGACGAAGCGATCTGCCGGATTTGGCTGAGATAACGACTCTGGCCGAATTCATAGAGGAGGCAAGAGGCGCTGCGACTCAGATAATTTTGTCAATGGACCCCAAAGCTCGTCCGCTGCTTTCATTGTTGGAAGAGGTAACCCCTCGGAAAATCATAATATTAGTAGGGCCAGAGGGTGGTTTCGATGCTGCCGAACAGGCTGAAGCCATTGCCGGCGGGTTCGTTCCCGGTAGCCTTGGAAAATCCACATTGCGAACCGAAACCGCTGCTATATCAGCTGTGAGCATGGCCATGATGTGGAACGAATGGTTCCAGCATCGTCAGACTATAAATAACGAGAGCCCAAATCAGTAAAGAAGTCGGTCAACGCGTGGGGATGGATTTAGAGACCGTATGCCAACAAGTCTCCAGACCTATCCAAATATACATGCAAAAACTCTAAATTGCCGATCATCAGATTGACCTCGCTATTGAGCTGTGGCAAATTGCCCTCACGCAATAATAGTTTCACTGATGCTAGTTGCTTGAATGCTGATCCGGAAGGGGAAATTATGAAAATCCTGATGATAAATCCCTCATTTCTGGAAGAAGTGTGGTCAATGAAATACCTGATGAAGGTTTATGGACGCAAGAGTTTCGCTCCACCTCTTGCGCTGATGACTGTGGCCGCACTTCTTCCGAACAATTGGGAAATCCGGCTCATCGACCTTAATGTTCGCAAAATAACCGGAGCTGATTTGGACTGGGCAGATACTGTAATGTTCTCGGCGATGAATTGTCAGAAGGATTCTTTGCTGCCTTTGATCAAAGAGGCAAGATTGCGCTCGAAAATCGTGGTCTGTGGCGGTCCTTATCCAACCTTCAGTCCCCAAGAATTGTTGGATACCGGATGCAATATTCTCGTTCGAGGGGAAGTGGAAAACGAAATTGATCGACTTGTTCAAGCAATCAAAAATCAAACAAAGACGGAAATCATTAAAGGGTCGACCAGGCCGGACGTGACTCTGTCACCACCGCCAAGATTTGACCTCGTGCGCTTGGCAGACTACGGGAGCGCCGTAATTCAAACCAGTAGAGGGTGTCCCGTTGATTGTGAATTCTGTAGCGCAGTTGCATTGTACGGTCGCAAGCCCCGCTATAAGACGAGTGCTCAGGTGGTATCCGAATTGGACGCACTATACGGAGCGGGGCATCGAGGGACCGTGTTTGTGTCCGATGATAACTTCATTGCCGATAAAGCGAGCGCCTCATCAATACTGAACTCTATTGTGCAATGGCAGGAAGAAAAAAGGAAACCGTTCAATTTTTTCACTCAGGCGGGTATTGGTCTAGGCGGCGACCCCGAGATGATGCGCCTGATGAATCAGGCACGGTTTGAGGGCGTGTTGGTGGGGATAGAATCACCCGACGAAGAGGTTCTGCGAATAGCCGGTAAGGGTCCAAACCTCCGGAGTCCGGTCCGGCAGTTGTTAAAGAATATGAATGAGAATGGTATCAACGTAGTCGGCGGCTTCGTGGTTGGTCTGGACGGAGAAAGTGAAGATTCGCAAGACCGGATTTGTGAATTCGTGGAATCAATATCCTTGCCTATAGCGCAGATTCTTCCGCTGAAAATTTGGCCCGAAACCCGTCTCTGGCATCGTTTGGAATCAGCCGGCAGGCTTATTCCTGATAAAACTTCCGGGGTGCACGAGATGGACCTCAATTATATCCCTGAAACATCTGAGGATAAAGTCTTGCGGCAGGTAACCGGAATCTATAGCCGGCTCTATGAACCTTCAAATTATTTGACTCGAGCCTTCCATTACGTGAAAATGGTGGGCGCTCCGCAATCTTTACAGCTACCCATGAGGGCTCGAATTAGGGCCATGAAGGGGAATTCAGTAAATTTGTCCGTGAAGGACCAACTCTATAATCTACGTGCTTTCCTTTCCCTGGTTTGTGCTATCGGACTTCGCCCGTCCTTAATAAGGCAGTTTTGGGGCCAACTCGCAAATATTATAAAAGAACGTCCGGAGCGATTTGAGCAATATATAGAATTATGCTTGGGCGGTGAAAGCATGAGACGGTACTCCGAGATTGTAAAGCATAGAATTCATGCCGTGTTACGCCCGGTCGGTTAGATAGTTGTCCGAAATTCCTGAGAAGCAAAGGCGTCATTTTGAGGGAGGTCATTCGAACTTACTGTAAGCTATTGTCATTCACCCACGGAACTGAATTTGGAATGGACTCCAATAATCCGATTGACCTTGGCTATGTGCTGTGGCAGAGTCGCTCCACTCCAACCAGGGCTGTCCTCGACGACAGTGATTTGGAGTTGATTGACGCGAACGCGGGTTCATGTTATTTTTACAAGTGAGCAACCTGTCCGGGACTCGATACCTTATGGATTTGAAAAGACGTTCATTTCATCTGTCGACGTGACTTTGTTGTCGAGATTTCCGGATTCCTGTTGAACGCTTGTGTATATGGCGAGCAAAGGTTTTTGGGCAGCGTGGCCGAGGTAGATTTCACTCGGACCACCTACCATGGGTGAGCTTAAGTCACCTGAAGGGGTGTGGAATGGCGAGACGTGACGAGGAAGTGACCTCGTATCATGACACCTTCATAATGCCTCCGACTTTTCTTCCTCTATTTCCGGACAAAAAGGCTATTCTGGCCGGTTTTCCAGGCGTCCACTCCAAATCAGTGGAGATTGGCATGACAAATTTCCTCCCCTGGGTGGATTTCACACTGGAAAACCCCGATGAGATTTGGGAAATAAGTAAGCTGGAAGAGAAGAGATTTTACCATTATATCAATTATCTTGAAGAAGAGGGGAGGGTGCCCGCATTCGCTGTGGAGCTGTGCGCTCTGGATGAAGGCACGCAAATAAACGGCTATTGCTTAATTTTAGGAGAAGAAAATCTTGGGCATCTTCGAGGCGGCCATCTTGTCTATTGTCGATCCAGAGAGTGGGAACGCGAGCAGCTCGTCCGATCGCTCAACGAGCAAGCTCTAATGAAATATGAGGAAGATCTCCTTTCAGAGGCCAGGGAACTAATTGATAACGCGATTCGATTGAGCATTAATAAATGCGCGTACTTGTTCAATAATAGGGGACTCATTTGTTGGAAAATGAGTAACACAGAGCAGGCAAAACAGGATTTCTTGGAATCTATAAGTCTCGATAGGAACAACGGCGATCCATATTTCAATATGGGTTTGATCTATTTTGATGAAAACGATTACACCAGGGCCTTATATTATTTGCAACGGGCTGCAGCAATAAATCCGACAGACAGCCAATTTCTCACGGAATTGGCTCATCTGTATCTCGAACTGGATCAAGAGGCGCAGGCGCTGAAATTATTTAGACAGGCTGAGGAAAGCGATCCTGCTGATTCCCAGGTGGATTTTCACTTGGGCCATTATTTCTTGTATAAGAAAGCGAGGCCCAGGAACGCGATCAAACATTATTGCCAAGGCTTGGAAAAAGATCCGGATGATCAATTCGCATTGGCCGACCTTGCCGTGGCTCATTGGATAGTGGGGAATAAACGCAAGACCCGGCAGATCAGCCGGTCTCTGCGACGTAAACCCAGGTTAATGCCTTACACCATAAGTAGATTGGTCTATCTCAATGTTCAAATGGGTGATTATGACAGCGCCTTGGATTACTATCATCAGGCTTTAGATCAAACTGAACCCTTCGAACCCGAGTGGCTCCACTATAATGCCGCTCTGGTATATGCCAAGACAGGCCGGTCGAAGCAGGCCCTGGATATTTTGGATCTGGCCGTAAAAGCGGGCGGCGAGGCGGTCATCAAACGCGCAATGTCGGACAAAGCGTTACGCCAATTGAAAACAATGCCGGATTTTAAGCGACTGATCAAACACAATAGCAAACGCGGAAATCGCTAATTCAATTTCCATCGATAATCAGATTCTTACCGTTTTAAAACATGTCCCCACCCAATGAAAGTGCTGCTCAGAGTTTAAGAGAAGACCTCTATCGAGTAGTCTATCATTATGCCGAGCTGACCGATTTAGCCAAAAAAGGCGAAATTGATCCACTCGGACAAATTAGTAAAATCCTCAAGAATACTGCTCCCTATCTGCTTATGGTCATCCGTGACATGTTGCCCCGGCTTGAAAGGGGCGAACTAACTTACCACGAGGCGCTTTATTATCTGTTGAGCGCTGCCAGAGATTTTTCCGATCACGACCTGCTCATGAATGGGCGAAATGAAATTGAGAAAATTGAGACGGAGAGCAGGGTATTTTTATATGCAGTCAAATGGTTGGATTCGCATTCACTGGTCAAACCATCTATCCAGGAAACCGATGCCATCAAAACCAAATTAAGTATTCTTAATGAAAAATACAGGAAGCGCTATGCTACCGGCCAGAATGAAACAGCTACAATGATCCCGTATTTTCTCCCGAAAGAGGAATTAGAATCTGCGGAAGTGGGACTGGCTCGAGTTGCTGATCTTGTTGGTAGAGCAATACTGGAGCTTCATCATTTGATGGTAGAACGCGAGCCGGCGAAATCGTTTTTCGTTTTCTCCAGTCAGACACGTAAGGACATGGAAGACGAATTGATAAGCCTTGCCTGGTTTTTATTTCGCTGCGGGTACACTGTGGATCGGATTGCAAGAGGATATTATAAAGACTTATTGGCTGTTTTTCTTAATGAAAAAATCCTGGACTATCTGATCAGCAACGCCGAATCAGTTAACTCGTTGCGAGGGGTTTCGACCCATTTATATGTAATTTCGCTCCTGGATTGTCGCCACTTTTACGAGCTTTCTTTGGATTATCGGGCCCTTGAAGATACCGTGGAAATGGGCCGTCAAATAAGAATGATGAAGAATAAGAAGCGACGGGGAGTGGAGCTTATAAGAAAAGCTCACGATCTGTACAAGCTTTACGGCTCCAAACCTCAAGGGAGGCTGGTCCAAAATTTCCTACTTTATCGGTACTATCTCTCTTTCGGGGATTATCACGGAGAGCATCGGCTTAAAGACGCCAGGGTCGGAAGGGCTATTGAGCTGTACAAATCCATTTTAGATCTCGCAGCAATGGAAGAGAGAGCTGAAGCAGATCTGAAGAAGAGCGTACACGGTTTCAGTTCCAAGACCACCGACGAAATGTCAGCATTGATAAAATTGATTATGGATAGTCTCCACAACCCCGGAAAAGTCTCCGGGAGAAAGGTCAAGGTGCTGGGGGACATTTCTTCAGGAGCGATGGGCAAAGTCAGCATTGGAATTCACCGTAACAGGATTGTTGCTTTAAAAAAGGTGAAGACACAAGTCCCGGCTTCATTAGGAGATCCCGTGCTTCTGCTGAAATATGAAGCTGCACTGCACGCCAGGGTCCAAACCCCGGAGCAGCATCCTTTGATCGTCGAATACTACGGCCTAATTGAACAGGACGCTGAACTACTGTTGATCAACGGCTATTATCCGAATGACAACCTTAACCGACTTGGTAGAGAAGAACTGGCAACAAAAATATAAGCCGCCTTTTGTTACTGAGAGCAAGATCACGCTTGCCACGTTGGAGGTGGTAATAAACCAATTACTGCAGTGTCTCAGGCTTTTCCGCGAGCGTGGAGTGGTTCACAGGGATCTCAAAACGGACAATATATTATATACGGTTGATGAGAGCGAAAGACTCAACCGGCTTAAAATTATAGATTTCGGTGTTGCATTGGCTGTCGGTGCATCTCCTGTTGACGACATTTTCAAAGGCAAAGTTGTCGGGACTTTCGCTTATATGGCGCCCGAGCAGGCGAGGGGAAGAAGCGGTTTTCTGTCCGACCTGTATAGCGTCGGGGCCATTATTGCGGTCCTGATCTCGGGCAAGCTGCCCATGCTTTTTCCAAAGACCAGCGATCGCAAAGAATTAATGAAGCAATTGTCGAGAATCGAAAAAGAACCTCGTGCAAAAATGACCGATCAAAACCCTTTCCTGAAGAAGAACAACGCTCTGGAATACATATCCGTCATGGTTGACCGGATGCTGGAATTGGATCCCGAGAAACGACCGTCTTTAGAGGAAGCGCAAGCAGCATTCGATAGCGCATTCGCTGACGTCGGCCCCCAAAAATCAAACATAGGCATTTTTTATCATAGGGGATAACGAATTCGCGGGAAGTGTTTTGGGGAGATCGCGTGATCTTCCTGGTCCACAGATGAAACAAGTCAATGTTTCCGCCCGCTGCGGTTTGCATAAAGACAGTCGCTATGGGAGGTAGCGGTAAATCTCTTTTCTGTCGAGACATCGAATAAATGAGACGGTATCGCCCACAATTGTTAATCCCAACCGAAAATCTCCGACCCGCATCCGGTAGTAGTTACCGCCCCTTCTGAGCTTCTTCATATTCGGGATCTCTCGTAAAGACTGTGCCTGCTCAATCTGTTCAATAGCCGCCCTACTCTGTTTGAGGATCTTCCGATCTCTAATTGCTTCGAGGTCTTTCAAAAAACTCGCCCTGAATTGAGAGTTCACGACCGGTCCTCAACCAGGTTGAAGACCTCGTCCCGGGTAGCCAACTCACTGTGTTCGCCTTCCTGAATGGCCTTACTCATGCCAATATCTTCCAAAGCTTCCTCGACGATGTTACGGATCAACTCGCTACGCTCCTCCAGAACTTCGACGATAGCAGTCTTGACTACTTCTTTGAGCTGCTGCTCGGTGATAGTCATGTTCGTCTTTGCCTCCCAACTTGTTTGTTAGAGATCGCTAAGGAGTTCTACCTTTTTCGAAAATCTTTTCTTCACGGCTTGCAAACCGAACCAATAAGATATAGCCGTCCACACACTTATGGTTTCTTGGCCGCATACTACATGGTTATCTCGACTTCTGTACAAGTATGGTCCATGTCCCAAAATTTTGCCAGAGTCGGATTACCTAAGTTGTCCTAATGTGGCACTGCTCCCCAGTCTCCTGGAACCGAATCAAATTCCAGTAGCAACCTTTTAATTTCTCGCAAAAATGGCCTCGTTTGATTCACCTTAAAACCATTATTATCCTGTGTAACTGTTTCTACGGCAGGAATATAATCGAACTGAGATAACTCATAGACTATGCCGAAAAGGTCGGCTAAATTAAGGACAATGCCGGAGTACTCTCTATAATTTCGTTGAGTTCGGAGTATTACATTTCTCCTATTTTCCACAAACAAGAATTCGTGATGATCACTGTAATCAATGTGCGTTTTTTTGCTCAAATATCCATACAGTTTCCCTGCAGCAGGTAGTTCTTTTTTCAATTGAGAGATCGCTTTAGTGGTGACAATTCTTCTTATATCTATGTTCGTGGCGGTAACGGCCGCGTAAGCCCATGCGATTTGTTCCAAAATCAGCCTGGCTACTGCGTGTCCCTCGTACCGATGTCCCAGCAAGTATAATATGTGGGCCGAAAAGAAACTGTCCGGCAATCTCTGCAAAACTATAGAAGCTCCAAACACACCGAGTTCCGGTGGGGGTACCCCTTCAGGCTGCAGCTTCTTGATCGTCTCGTAGAGGTATTCCTTTGCAGCAGTGTATGATTTGATGTATAGCTCATAAGCTTTCATCATAGGCCCTTCGGTTTCGGGCTCCAGATCTGGCAGGCCATATCTTTTCTTGGCATAATCAAGGCTAGAAAGGCTCATAGTTGAAGCAACAATTGCTGCATTAATGTTCTCCCGTAATGATGGCCAAACGGGGCGACGCAAGAGGGCTATTGCTAGCCTATTCCCAGCAATTTCAAAATTCTCGAGTAATTGCCTAAGAGCAATTTCGGGCCACGCATCCGATATAAAATCTTCATCGTCCATCACTGCCTCGTAAGGTTTGTTGGGTTAGCCAATAACACGCCTTTGTTCTGACTTAGGCAGCTAACTGTCCGCCTTGTACAAGATAGCTTTTTGCTTATGTTTTAGATTAATATCGCTTATTTCAATAAGTTGCAAGATCCAGATTCACAATATGGATTCAGCCTACTTATCAATGTCGTCTGCCTGAGTTTAGCTCTTTACAACATGTGCAAAGTTCAGTCGTGCTTTTAAATGAGTAGTGATGGCGGCAGGTCCCTCGCCGGTCCATTGCTTCAACGCCCGGCCCGTATGACTATTTGCCAACTTGTCAAGCTGTTCAAAGCATGATAATTGTTTTTGAATCCGATGATTGCACGAGCCAAAGTGGAGGAAAAAATCATGGGCATCCTGGATTTTGTGAAGAGCGAACTCATTGATGTCATAGGTTGGCTTGACGATTCCGGTGACACTTTGGTCTGGCGTTTCCCTGACCAGGACCATCAAATAAAAATGGGCGCCAAGCTCACGGTTCGTGAAGGTCAGGCCGCGGTTTTCGTTAATGAAGGCCAAATCGCGGACGTATTCAGTCCGGGCCTTTACAGCCTGACAACCCAGAATATGCCTGTGATGACAACTTTAAGGTCCTGGAGATACGGATTCGAATCTCCATTTAAGGCGGAAGTCTACTTTGTCAGCACCCGCAACTTCCTCGACCTGAAATGGGGGACTCAGAATCCGGTTATGGTGCGGGACCCTGAATTGGGCGCGGTGCGGCTTCGGGCCTTCGGAACATACGGGATACGAGTAACTGATCCGGGCGTTTTCTTAAAAGAAGTAGTGGGGACCGACGGTCTGTTCACTACAGAAAACATTGAAGGACAGCTCCGCAGTATGCTTGTTTCAGCATTTACCGGGATGTTGGCTAAATCCCAAATCGCCGCTCTGGATCTGGCTGCCAATTATCCGAATATAGGTGACAAGGCACAAGCGGCAATGGAACCGGAATTCCAAAAATACGGTGTGTCTTTGACTAGATTGGTCATCGAAAATATATCTCTACCTCCGGAAGTGGAAAAGGTGCTTGACGCCCGCTCGCAAATGGGGCTTGCCGGTGATTTAGGGAGGTATACTCAGTTTCAGACTGCTCAAGCAATCCCGGAAGCGGCCAAGTCGGGCGGAGCGGGAGATGCTATGGGGCTGGGGGCCGGCATAGCGTTAGGACAGCAGATGGCCGCTTCCATGGCAGCGAATCTTTCTCAGCAGCAGAAACCGCAGCCCAGTCAGTCTCCTCAAGCAGCAGCGGGTAGGCCCTGCCCAAAATGCGGTTCCGGCAATTCCGCCACTGCGAAATTCTGCTCTGAATGCGGCGCCACACTCCAACAGAACTGCCCCGAATGCGGAAAGCCCGTGGATCCCGGAGCCAAATTCTGTCCCGAATGTGGCAAAGCGCTGAAGTGAAGAGCTGGGGAAAAACTTTTTTGCAAAAAAGTTTTTCCCCAGGCCCCTTTACAAAAAACTCCTAATAATGAATGGTTAAACGTTGCGGTTCCATCCAAGGACACTGCGGGGTCAAGGGAAAGTAGGATGTGGTAACCCCGTACTCGATGCGGGGGAACCGCATCGTTCGCAAAGGCGTGACTATTCCGAGGATGTTGTCATGAAGGACACTCTGAAAATAGGGTTGACGCATGAATTCCGGTTTCCCGTGCCGGAATCGAAGATCGTTGCTGCACTGTTTCCTGAAGCTCCTGAGTTCCAGCTCATGCCTCGGGTATTGGCAACCGGATTTATGGTCGGATTGATCGAATGGACCTGCATACAAGCGGTCAATCCGCATTTGGATTGGCCCGCAGAGCAAACTGTCGGCATCAGTATTAATGTAAATCACACGGCCGCGACGCCGGCAGGGCTCACTGTCACGGTGAGAGTGCGGCTGGAAAAAAAGGAAGGGAGAAAACTGACATTTTCGGTGCGGGCTGACGACGGAGTCGACGAGATCTCGACCGGCATCCACGAGAGGTTTGTCATCGACGCAAGAAAATTTAACGAGAAAGTGTCCAAGAAGAGGTAACTGGTCACCAAATAGCAATCTTAAGACGTTTAGTCCGTCCCTTTTCGATGAACTCCATTATGCTGTGATGAGCCCCGAAAAAAAGGTGATAAAAGTCTCTTCCAAGCCTGCTGGCAAAAACCTCCCAATTATCAATGGTTATATTAGTCCATTCGAGCACGGCAGAGTAGGATGCAGTGATCTAACTTCAGTGCGGGAAATCGCATGGTCTGCGAAAGACCTCGAATGATTTACACGTCCCGCGGGTTTGAACACCAGGCCCTAGCTAACTGGCACTGGTAAGAATTGTTGCAAAGGGCAAATTTCACATAGCGGTCGTCTCTTACAATAATTATGGCCGACAGCTACGATTTGAGCATGAAAATCATTGAATAGAGCCACGTCCCTTGGCAGGTGGGCATGGAATAGACGCTGGATAGAATCGTAATCAGCCTTTTCGGCGATTATCTTGTGGCGTTCCAGTACTCGTTTCGTATATGCATCCACCACAAAAATGGGCTTTCCCGCCGCGTAAAGTATAATGCTGTCAGCCGTTTCTTTTCCGATGCCGTTTATTGATAATAACTCCTCCCGAAGAGACTCCAGAGGGACTGAAAACAACGAACTCAGATCTCCTCTGTGCTTCTCGACAATTTGGGCTATGAAATTCCGTAATCTGACGGCTTTTACATTGTAGTAACCTGCCGGACGTATCAAATGGGCCAATTTCTCAATAGGCATATCGGTGGATAACGAATGGATCCAGAGCCGAGGCCTGTTTGAGGTTGTTTATCGCTTTTGCTACGTTTTTCCATGCGGTATTCTGTGTGAGAATCGCTCCCACACAAACTTCAAAGGGGGAATCAGCCGGCCACCAGTTGCGATGGCCGAACTTGGCGTACAAAGCAGCATAATAATCCATGAGCAATTTTCGGAGACTGACTCTTTTTTTCGCGATTCGCTTCATTTCATATTTGAAAACGGTGTTGAAAATGCTGATGAGCAAACTATTCCGAGCATTCCATGACAATGCTCGGGTATGGTATCCTGACTAGATCATCATCAATAGTGGATTTGACCGTTGTAAATACTTGAGCTGCAAGGTGTTCATATTCAGGAAGAGTTCGGACGAATTGTCCCCGATCCCTTGCCATTAGAAACCTAGAAAACCACGATTGCCCGTCCACAAAACAACAATCCCACGTGATCAGGCGACCTCCCGATTTCAGACTATTTCGCGCCAGCCGGAACAGTCTCAATGTCTGATCGATCCGAAAGATGATGAATTACTCCGGTCGCCAAAACCAGATCAAACTTGTTCTAATGCGGAAATCGACTGCTCATTAACAGGAGAGCAAAAGAATCGTCCTCTATTGCCGTACTTCCTTTTGGCAGCTTCGATCAGCCTGGGATCAATGTCGAATCCGACGTAATCCATGGCCGGCAGTTCCGCCAGGATATCGGCCGGTCCGCAGCCGATATCCAGAACGCTGTTTCCGGGCTCAGGTTTAACGTATCTCCCGACGAACAGGTGATTCCCTTTTCCACGTACTAACTTCTGAGCAAGACTATAGACGGACGGAATCCCAAGGATCGATCTAATATCAGGCAATTTCATATCCAGCGCCTCTATGGCTGATTCCATAATCGTAAAATAAAATAGTCCTTAGTTCCGGGCATCCGTTTCCAGGCAGGTGAAGAGGGGTCGTTCAAACGGTCGTCTTTCGCCACAATCGCCTTTATGCCTTGTTTTCGCAAAACTGCGAGGGCAGCGTCTTTCTCTTCAGTTGATGCCGAGATCATTTGATCCGTATCCGGGATTTCTGCGACGATTCTCACACCGGCCATTCTGGCCCAGTTTACGGGAGGTGAGCCCATTATTGCAATTTCGTCGCCTTGCCCAATGCCATGTTTTTGGAGAAAATCTTTTACTGCGATATGCTCAAGAAAGGCCTGTTTATAAGACAATTTACCACCTTCGGATCGAATTGAACGATAACTCTGTTCCACAATGGAATATCCTGCCAGGCCGACCAAAAATAGGACTAGTGCCACTGAGGAGCCCAGCATTCGTACACGCGATCGGGGCTTCTGCTCCGGATACTTAACAGACATTGCAAGCGCAACGAAACCGAGAAACAGGAACGAAGCTATATAACGGAGTTCAACATTCAGCAGGCAATAAAGCCCAATCCCCGTTATCGAGATGGTAGACAGGACCACAAAAACCGAAGGCGGCCTTAAAGGGCCAACCCTGATGTGGCCGAGCCTCCATTGAAGGACATACCATATGCCTATCAAGAGCAACCACGGAGCCTGCAAAAAGACGCTTACCACGTTCTTTGCTATTATCGGGACATGAACACTGAGATTAAAAACAGGCTTAAACCCTTCGTACCAGTAACAATTGTCAAATCCGGAAGGTCTCGTGCACGGCACATCATACCTGTACAGAATCGTTTTCGGATATTCGTGAATCACCTTCGGATATATCGGATCACCTTTACCGGAAATCCATAAAGCATAAACATGCCTTCCGAGTTCACCGTATGTGAACCTTCCGAGACGATGAGACAACGCCGTCATGAATGGAGCGCTGAGGACAAACATTAGCAAGACTGCCACTAATAGCCTAGGTAGCGCCCGTTTGAGAGATACAGAACAGGCTGCAGCCAACAAGAACAATATAGGCGAAAACACAAGGAAGAATGATTTCGAAAGATAACCGATCCCTGTCGTTACTCCCAAAGAAGCATAGTAACCGTAAGCCTCTGGGGATTCTCTGATCCGGAGTATGATTGCCGTAATGATCAGCATGAGGGCAAAAATCAGCATGTCCGGATTAAGTAATCGTAATCTTACCAGCGCCAGTGCTGAGACCAAAAACATTGAATAGCAGAGAGCGTTAAACATCCACATAGGCGCTAGAGCTTCTTCTGTGCATCCGGATTTTTTCAGTTCTTTTCTTATTACACTCAGAAGTGAATCACATCCGGCCATGCCCAATAAAAAACAGAAAAAGTTCACAATCTTAAGTGCCTGAATTTCATTTAGCGGATTCGTCTTCAGGATTGATTGAGTCAGACCGAGAAGAACCGGATAAACCGGACTATATGTCAGATTGATTAGCGCTGAGAATCTGCCGTTTATGAACGACTCGCCCATCTCGATGTAAGTCATGGCATCACCGTTAATGAAATAGCGAGTCGTGTAGGTGAGTGCTCCGGCAGCCAAAGGCCCCACGATCCAAAAAAGAATCCTGATGCGCGATTGCATGCGATCGGAATCAATTATATTTATTCTTGTAAGAATCAGGCTTGTCTTGGGTTTCATCAAACATCCCGGCAAATAATCCAAGTATTTTACACGATCTCAAAGGAACGACAACCTGCAATCGGAGGGACATTCCAAGACCCGCTTCACAATAACTCGCTTGCATCAGGTCTTGGCATAAGATATGACAAATCCCGGAACGGAACATGAAGACGCAAGCGATATCCACCGAATTTTATCTCATTTTATTTGTCGTATGCGTCGGATTTGTCATTTTCTTGCTGTTTTCGGGAATGCTCAAACGCGTCTATCGAACTTACCGCAGAAAATACCGGCGCCGACAAGAAAAAAGGCCGTCATGATCTCTTTCGGTCTTAGCTTACTTTCATTCCTCAGATGGATTTTCGGATAAATCAGCAGGTTGCTGCGGGATTCCGTTCGCTGAAACGTTAGTGAATGGGGAGGCCGCTATGGCTTCGCGGATCCTGCGGTTGGCAATTGACCAGAAGATTGGCACCACGATTAGCATTCCCACAGCAAAAAGTGGTCCTGAGAGACACACGAGATTGAATGTCCCATGCAGCACGGCAGCAAGAATAAGCCCTTTAACGATAAGTTCTCCGCCACGTTTCGCGTCCGAAAACTTGGCAAATCCCAATGCATAACCCCACATGGCTGACCACAAAGCATGCCCTGGAACGCTAAGGAATGCACGTATTGTGCCCAAGGTCGCGACCGTTTCGGTGCCCATTCCATAAGCTTTAAACAAGTAAAGCGCATTTTCCGCAGTTGCAAATCCGAGAGCCGTTGCAGCAGCATACACTATTCCGTCGACCGGCTCGTCGAACTCGACACGATCATAAGCGGCCCGTCGTACAATCGAAAATTTAATGAGTTCCTCAATTGACGGGTGCAACAAAGACAAATTGCCAAAAAGGTGAAACAAAACCTAAAGAGAGTTCAAGAAGACCCGCCGGTACAATCGCCGCCATTCCCAAAAGAAAGCACTTACGAATCAAATATAAAGGTTCCGGGTGTGTCCGGTCCTTTTTGAAGAAAATACCAAAGCCAGAATAGGCCTGGAGCAAAGGCCACAGCTGCAACGATCAAGAAATCCATGAATATACTCGAGCTAGTTGGTCCAGAATGTGACTAGTTAATAGCGATGCCGTCAAAAAGCAACGGGCATCGGAGACTGTTTCACAACCAATATTTAGCCAGGGATGATGCCGGTATAGGGTGGCCCCGATATATAAACGCGGGTAGCGAAGGGACAAGAAGTAAATAGTCACATAAGCGGGACTGGCGAGTCGCTCTTATAGGCAGATAGTAGCCTCTTAGCCCTTCTGCGCCCATATGGATTAGTTTAACGGGGCCAATCATAATAGCACTCTTGAATAATAAAAGCGAATTTTGGGCTGGTTCCATCTTGCCCCTTGCCAGTACTAGGCTGTTTCCACAAAAGGTGACATAAGGTCCACCAGTGTTCAATCCATTCAGTTGCACCGGATTCCAGATCTCCTGCAATGATTCCCCGATTCATAATTATTGCTTTGTCGCCTCCATCGAGCACGTGATTTGGTTGGACGCGTTTTCTATTTTGATCAAACCGGGGCGTCAAGTGTGCTGGTTTACGAGTCGATCCGATCAATTTATTCCCTCTTAATCGAATACTCGGCCAAAGCTCAATCGAAATGGTGAGTAAATCGGCAAAATCAATTATCATGTTTTGTACGTCAGATTAAGCCGTGCTTTCGGGATCCTTTCCGGTCTATGGCAAAGCTTGTCGGCAACTGATATAATAATTAAATAAAAACAGTGTAGTTCTTGGTGAGAATTATACCCGACAGGCAACTTGTATTACTGCACTAGGGTCAATTCAGATGACGACAAAAATTCCAGTCCCAGCAAGATTTCCCGAAGACCGGTCTCTGGATCAGGATCTCGGCGATTGGTGGGTATTGCACGTTAAACCTAATTGCGAGAAGATGCTTGCGGCTTACCTCCTCAATCGTAATATAAGTTATTACCTGCCGCTTTACGAAAAAAACACCAGGGTAGGTTATTTCCGTAGGATCAGAACGACCGTACTCCCGCTGTTTCGTGGATATTTGTGTTTCGCTCTAGACAAAAAGAATCATAATTTATTATATGATACAAAGAAATTAGTCCGCATTATTAAGGTTGATGATCAGGAAAACTTTGTTAAAGAACTCGCCGCAGTTGCTCGAGCAATAGAAACTGGTGAAGAACTCCTGATACAACCGGGGTTGGTCCCGGGGAGAAAAGTATACATAGCCTCCGGTCCCCTGGAAGGCGCTGAAGGAGTTATAGTCGGGCGCAGACACAAGCAGCTTGCCTATCTGTCCAGATGTTTAACCAGAGCGTACTTGTAAAGTTGGATCAATTCACCAAAGTGGAAGTACTTTAACAGCGAGGACGAGGTGATTACTCATCTCTTTCCAGATGGATAGCAATCGGTCCGGGGAACGCCGATGCCGATCGATTCCTTCATCAAAGCAGCGGGGTTCAGCTCATCTATTAGGCGCTATCCTCGACACTGCGTCTCTTATTCCCGACCCTAACTGCTGAAAATCTTGTCCTAACTGGCCGAGAAAAGAAGACGCCGGCGCGGGTGTTTGCTGTTCTGTGGCAGGTTGCTGTGGGGTCGGAACTCTTCCGGGTCGACCAAAAGAATCAAGAACGAAACCGGTGATCGGATTCCCTGGTGTTAAAGGCTGCGCAGAAGGGAGGCCCGGAGTTCCAAGGCGCTGAGCAGAAGGAGCCTGGCCGGGGACCCTTGCCCACACGTTTCCTTCAGCATCCGGAACTGTACTCGGTTGTGATCCCACTATTCGTGACGGAGTATAAGGCAGCGCCGGCGGAAGCGAGGGCAAAGCTGGAGTGGCGGCAGTGGACGGAGAAGACGGCGCGACCGGAGAAACCGGCTGAGGCGGTATAGTTATGGGCTTTGTTCCGGGAGGAGTTGCCTCTCCAGGAGCCGGTTGAGCGACCGGTCTGGCCATAGTCCCAGATGTAGCGCCAACCGGTTTCGTTCCTCGTGCAGCCTTAGCGGTTGTAGCCTCCCGAGTTGGTTCCGGTTTTTTCTTGGGTGCCACTGTTTTCGGAGGCGTAGCTGGACGCACTCGAATTAAAGATGGGCTCTTTTCCGGCTCCGGAACGGGTTCAGGGGCCTGCGGCATAATTTGGGCCATTACCGTAGGTTTCTGCGCCGCTGCCGCTCCTTGAAATGGCGGAGGAGCCACAACGACGTTTGTGCCCGTCGCCACAGGCGGTCTTTGCAAACCCATGTCCTTCTTGGTCGTAGTTCCGGACGCGGCAGCAGGTTTGACAAATCCGATCTCGGGTCCCGGCGCAGCAGTGGGAGAATTGGTTGTTTGTTGGGGACCTTGAGTCAATGTGGTAGCTGGAGCCCCAAGCAAAGATTCCAGGAAGTTTGTCAAAACCGGCTGTTCCCAGTTAACCAGACCTACCGCATTTCCAACAATTTTGCCACTGCGATCAATCACGTAAGTTGTAGGAACTCCAGGAATTTCATAAATCGCTTCTTGTCTGGAATTAACCAGGAAACTCGTGGCACGCGCCTGAACCCAGTACCTGTTGTCGCAAAGACAAAAGATTGTCAGGATCAAAGGCGAATTTGAAGGTAAAACCGTTTGCCTGACAGTAGGCTTGTTGCTGGCTCGCTTCGTCTACGAGGTTCACTGCCATTACTTCAAGACCTCTGGCCGCATATTTACGAAAAATTCTCTCCAGGATGGGTTTTTCCATGGAACATGGCGGACAGTCGATTTTCCAAAAATTTAGTAACACCACTTTTCCGCGAAGCGACGACAGTGTAATCTGACGACCGTTGAGATCTTGAAGAGCCATATCGTTAGCAGGGCAAGGTGCAGGATACAATGAGAGGTTTAGCGCCTTCAATTGGTCGGGCAGAGCAGCCTCGGATACTCCTTGACCGGCAATTACTATCATTGCAGTGAGCAGGAGCGAACTAAGATCGAGACATGGGCATGAGGCATTTCCTGAAGAAAGAAGCTCATAAAAACAGTAAAATACTATATCAAAATTGCCAATGTTTCAAGGGTTTCATCAAAAAGCTTTGTCTTGTTGCTTTTTTTTTAATGTTATCATATAACGCGCATCGTCCGGGGTGGCGAGGCGATCGCCGGCGCAAAGAGCGCGGGAGGAAAGTCCGAACTCCGCAGGGCAGGATGCCGGGTAACGCCCGGTGAGGGTAACCTTAAGGACAGTGCCACAGAAAGCAAACCGCCTTCAGGAAACTGGAGGCAAGGGTGAAACGGTGAGGTAAGAGCTCACCGGTTCCCGTGGTAACACGGGAAGCCAGGTAAACCCCATCCGGAGCAAGACCAAATAGGGAAGCGTTTGAGGATGGCCCGTCCGATGCTTCCGGGTAGGTCGCTTGAGACGGCGGGTAACCGCCGTCCTAGAGGAATGATCGCCACTCGTATCATCGGGAACAGAATTCGGCTTATTGCCACCCCGGACCCTCAAAAAAGGGGGTAAAGATGCCATCGCCTCCGGTCCAAAACGCTGGAAAAAGCAAGAAAAAAGCTGCCGCCGACTTGGCCGAAAAAGTCAAAAGGCCGCCACTCTGGATCAAAGTCGCTCTTCCAATAGGAATACTGGGAGTGATTGCTCTTGTGGCATACGCATTAGGAGTATTTACTCCGGTTTTCCGTCTGGCAGGGTTGATTGGCCCTAATAAAGATGTAAGCCTTGTCCAATCGTTGCCTCAGATTGGGGATATCGACCGGCCGGATATGTCCGTGAAAACGGAAGAATCAACGCCGGTGGATCCGTCAAAAGCGCGGCTCCCCTTGTTGGATAAGCCTGTCCTTCTTGAAGGAAAGGTTGCGCAGGAACAATCTCCCTCGACGCCTGAATCATCGCCACACGCCCGCGAGAGAGCAAGTCCCCAAGCAGTAGGCCCAACCCCCGAGGCTCCCCCTTCCGGCGAACCGCCCAGCATCGTCACACGACAACCCACAGCTCCTCCAGCCTCTCGAGACGATTCATCGATCGGTGCCCGCAAAGAGCCGGACAGCGGAGATTCAACCGATAAGGAAAAGCAGAAAGCCATAGCAGCAGCTCCGCCGGAAGGCCTGGATTCTACGGAAAAAAAGCCAAAGGAACCGGAAGCCGCGGCTCCGCCCCGAAAGGTTCCGTCGGCCATTGCCGCTCGAAAACCGTCAGCGGAGCCGGAAAATCAGGAATTGGCAGAGCAGTTCCAATTACCCGGTTCTCTCATCGTGAACATTCCGAAATATTCGGGGGTAATACCAAAATGGGGTTTGATGGTGATCCTGGATGATTCGGCGATCATGGGAAGAAAGGGGAAAAATTGGAATCCCAGCCGGCTCCAGACAGCCATGAATTTGATCGGCAAGCTTCCAACGGCTATTGCGCCCGGTTCCAAAATAGCGGTCAGAGATTTTGTATGCACGAAATCAGAAGGAAAGAAAAAAGCGGCTGTGAAATGTTTGAGTAATATTCGTTATGATTGGGCTGAATCGCCATTCAAAGGGCTCACGGAAAAAGTCGGACAGTCGTCCCCTGGCGGAATTAATAATCCCTGCGCGGCAGCGGTCTTTTCATTGAAGAAAGACTTCGCCAGCATCGGAGGAATGACACCACGCATTCTGGTGCTGACAGACGGTACGCCAAAATGCAACCATAGCGATCTATTCAGCGCCTTGGATGAACACGGCAAGGATAAAGTAAGCGTGGATGTCATAGCACTCGGCATAAACAAGAAGCGACTAAACGCGTATTCATCTGTTACAAAAAAAACAAACGGCTTCTTCTTTAAGGTTGATAAGCCCTCGGATATAGAGACTGGCTGTCAAACGCTACGATAAAGTCCTTAAAACCAAACTCATGGAGAAAATAGAAATTCGGAGTGACAAAGCTTCCCTGACCACAACTCCCGGGCAGGAGATCACGCTGGTTCCGGGTTCATATTCAGTTGTGCTTCCTGTGGTGGCGGGGATTCAGCCCTCAAAAAGGAGGATCGAGCACGTAAAGATCAGCTCCGGCCAAACTACCGAAATAGAAGTGAAAAGAGGCCGCCCTATCGTCAAAATCGGTAAGAAACAAAAAAATGGTTTGCCGGAATCTCCTTAATAAAGAAATCAGAGGTGGGGAAAGCAGAGAACGCGGAGGAACCCCCGAGGTTCTTACCGCAAATCGCGGTCAGATTGTATCAGCGGAATTGTTATTTTTAAGAACGGTGCCTCGCACATCGTCCTGTGTCAGGAATCAACTCCATTTTCTCATGGTTTTTTGCGCAGTTTGCACTGAATTCTTCACCTCTCGGTGAACCGATTCCTTTTTACTTAGGAACCAGGTCTTTTTGCAGCTTATAATCGATGCTGTCCACGAGCGCGTCCCATGATGCTTGAATGACATTCTCGTTGAACCCTACCGTCCACCAGACGTCTTCTCCATCCGTAGATTCTATAAGGACTTGTACAGTTGCTCCCGTGCCAGACGTGCCTTCTAGGACTCGCACCTTGAAGTCCGTCAGCCTGACCTGACTAACATTTGGATAAAACGCCTGAAGCGCTTTCCTGAATGCAATGTCGAGAGCATTTACCGGGCCGTTCCCTTCCGCTGCCGAGAATTCCATCTTATCGCCCACAACAATGCGGATGACGGCATCAGAGTAGGTTTTTGTGTCTCCCTCTCTTTTGGCGTTGCTGACATTAAATCCGTGCAGCGTGAAGAAGCTCTTGTGAAGATTCAGCATTCGTTTCATGAGCAGCTCAAAAGATCCCTCAGCGACATCATAGTGCGCGCCCATTGCTTCCAGGTATTTAATCGTATCCAGGATTTCCGGTACTCTCGGATCATCCGGTTTCAGGTCAATTCCGTACTGCGCAGCTTTTTGAATTATCGCTGCACGACCAGCCTGCTCAGACACCGGAAAACTTCGATCGTTTCCCACTAGGCTCGGATCGATGTGCTCATAGGCTACGGTATTTTTGATCACCGCGCTGGTATGCAGTCCTCCTTTGTGGGCGAATGCCGCGGCCCCCACATAAGGTTGCGATTTATTTGGCGTCCGGTTTGCCATCTCGTCGACAAATTCCGAAACATGCTTGAGCAGCTTTAACTTGTCAGCACCCGGATTGATCCTGCCGATTTTAACGGCCAGCGCCGGAATAATTGAAATCAGGTTCGCATTACCGCATCTTTCGCCGATCCCGTTGATGGTCCCCTGGACGTGGATTGCTCCTGCCTCTACAGCCATTAGGCTATTGGCGACTGCCACTGCAGAGTCGTTGTGAGCGTGTATACCCAAAGGGGTTTTCAACTGCGCTGAAACGTGTTTGATAACTTCGCTCACGTCCCACGGCATGGAACCGCCGTTGGTATCGCAAAGAACCAGCAGATCCGCTCCGGCAGCCTCAGCCGCACGCAAAGTTGCCATTGCATATTCGGGGTTTCGTTTGAATCCATCAAAGAAATGTTCCGCATCAAAAATAACCCTGGAAAAATGCGGTTTCAGAAATTTAAGCGAATCTCGTATCATCTCGATGTTCTTTTCAAGAGAAACCGCCAGGATCTCCTTCACGTGCAGGTCCCAACTTTTTCCCACAATGGTGACAACTGAAGTCTGAGTCTCTAGAATCCCGGTGATTTGTGGGTCGTTTTCTGGGGCAAGCTCGGCTCGACAAGTGCTGCCGAAAGCTACCAGGACGGAGTGTTTAAAATGCATATCATGGGCAATACTGAAAAAACGGCGATCCTTGGGATTTGATCCCGGATATCCGCCTTCGATGAGGTCAATACCTAATTCATCCAGTTTTTGCGCAATTCTCAGTTTATCTTCAAGTGAAAAAGTGACGCCCCAGGTTTGGGAGCCATCCCTTAATGTCGTGTCATACAGTTCAATCGCGTTCACAAAATTTTCTCCGAAGTGCTATTTGGTCGTTTAGAACAGCTGTGTCATCGTCCAATTCCGCATCAAGATGTTTTTTCCAGCTCGAAGGCGTCGTGCAGCGCTCTCACCGCGAGTTCCGCATATTTCTTGTCAATTACACACGAAATGTTGATCTCTGAAGTGGAAATCATTTGTATGTTGATCCTTTCGGCCGCGAGAGTAGAAAACATCTTAGCAGCCACGCCCGAATAAGAACGCATTCCCAGGCCGATTATCGACACTTTGGCAATATCGTTGGATCCGAACACATGTTTAGCGCCTAAGTCTTGTCGGATTTCATTACAGATAGCCATTCCTTTGGCTAAATCTGCCACCGGTATGGTGAATGTCAAATCGGTGGTGCCTTCAGCGCTCGAATTTTGAATGATCATATCTACGACCACATTTTCCTTCGCGAGGGCCGAAAAAATCTGAGAAGCCACTCCAGGCCTATCCGGGACGCTAGTAAAGGTTATTTTGGCTACTTTGACGTCGCAAGTTACCGCTCTTATAAGTTCTTTTTCCATATCAGCACTCTCCTCAGTGACCAAAGTCCCTGCAGCATCGTTAAAACTGGAACGAACAATTATTGGGACGTGATAACGCATGGCGAACTCGACCGCTCGAGTGTAGAGGACTTTAGCCCCCAGCGACGCCATTTCCAGCATTTCTTCGTATGCTATTTTATCGATTTTTCGAGCTTTGCTGGTGATATTCGGGTCAGTCGTATACACTCCGTCAACATCTGTAAAAATCTCGCAGACATCCGCTTTCAGGGCCGCTGCAACTGCCACGGCGGACGTGTCCGAACCGCCGCGACCTAAAGTGGTTACATTATCGTTCTCGTCCACTCCTTGAAAACCCGCGACCACCACTATGTGCCCGTTCTTGAGATCCGCCATAATAGATTCAGTATCGGTCTTGGTAATTCTTGCAGCGCCAAACGAATTATCAGTAACTATGGGAATCTGCCAGCCGCAATAAGAACGTGCCTTGTAGCCCATATTTTCAAGAGTGATGGCCAGTAGAGCTACCGTCACCTGCTCACCGGTAGATAAAAGAAGGTCCAACTCTCTCTCATTCGGCGTCGATGTTACTTTCTTCGCGAGGCTTATCAGGCGATCCGTCTCACCGGCCATTGCTGAGACCACTACTACAAGATCGTTTCCTTGATCTTTATAGCCCGCTACTTTTCGGGCCACGTTTGCAATCCGCTCAAGGTCACCGACCGAGGTCCCTCCATATTTTTGCACGATTAACGCCATACACTCTGCTCCTCAAACCTACTTGCCTGGTCCTGTGGGATGTTGAAGTGTTTTAACAGTATAGGTCCGGCATAAGCGGAACAACTCTATATGCCTAATTGCTTAATATTATTTTCCATCGGAAGATTCCAGACTCCGGTTTCCAGCCATTCCAAACGAAAGAATCGCTGATTTTCCTCCCGACCATAATCAATGAAAATAGTTAACGGGTCTTGATGGAGATCGAGAATTTTCTCTGCCCACTCTACAATAAGCGCGGCTCCATCGTCCAGAGCATCTTCAAGTCCAATCCCCTCAAGTTGCCCGGAGTCTATCCGATATAGGTCCGCGTGGCACACCTGGAACGGCCCCTCAAAACAATTTACCAATGTGAAAGTGGGGCTCACCACCTCGTCAGGATCAATGCCGGTTGCAACTGAGATTATACCCTTTGCTAATCTTGTCTTACCCGTGCCCAATTCGCCAATAAGCAGAATCACGTCGCCGGGTCTCAGTAATTTACCTATGGCCGCTCCGAGGCGAATGGTTTCTTCCTCAGATGAAGTTATGATTTCGAATCTTTTCATATGTCTCGGATTACCTCTGAGACCAACCCCATTAACAGTTTACGAATAATCCTTGTTTCCATTCCTGACAAGCCTCAAAGCATCTCATACAATAGTAATAATTGAATTTGCGGAAATCCTTGTCTGTCCCAGTAGTTTGTGTTAGTGATTGGAAGATAAATGGACCATTGGGGGATTTCGGCTGGAAGTCGTAATGGTCTATTTTGTAAAGTGTTGTTGAATGATAAATTTTATCAATTCTCTTCCAGCAATTTCAACTGAGTACCATGTCAAAACTGGGCTGCCCTTCGTGACGCTCAGTTATGCTCAGAGCCTTGACGGGTCGATTGCAGCCAAACGGGGAGAAGCTCTAGGCTTGAGCGGACCCGAGTCTCTTCGGCTCACTCACCGGCTCAGGTCCATGCATGATGCAATTCTGGTCGGCATCGGCACGGTTCTTTCTGATAATCCTCGGCTGACCGTGAGATTGGTCAACGGTCAAAATCCCCGCCCGATTGTCGTTGACAGCCAACTTCGGATCCCACTTAATTGCAAGCTTTTCCACGAGAATAGTGTCACCCCTTGGGTCGCGGCAACAGAAGAACATCCGGCCGGCCGCCGAGAAGCGGTCGAAGCTTCAGGCGCAAGTGTTTTGACCTTTCGATCGGATAATAAGGGACAAGTGGACTTGCGATTAATGCTGCGGCGGCTGGGTGAAATGGGTATTGCCAGTTTGATGGTAGAAGGGGGAGCTCGTATTATCACAAGCTTCCTGTTCGGTGGATTGGCTAATTACCTGGTGCTGACAATTGCTCCGGTGTTGGTGGGCGGTCTGCGTGGAGTCAATGATTTGGGCCCCAAGGAGTTTCCCGGGATGCCTTCGCTTAATCAATTAGGTCACAAGTGGCTTGGCAAAGATCTAATTTTATGGGGCAATCTCATCTGATCATGGACGGACCCGCTCTTCAATTCAAAGAACCATATCGAGTCGAGGTCCAACGAGAACCGATACAGCTACCCGGTCCTCATCAAGTCCTTATAAAAACAATCCTTTCGGCAATCAGTCCTGGTACAGAGCTTTTGGTCTACAGGGGTCAATGGCCGGATGATTTACCCATTGATGCAACTATTCCGGCCTTGGCAGGGAAGTTCCGCTATCCTTTAAAATATGGTTATTCAACAGTAGGTCGGGTTATTGAAATTGGCGCCGATGTCGATTCAACCTGGCTCCAAAAACGGGTGTTCGCGTTTAATCCGCATCAGGCCTATTTCGTATCTACTCCCGACGAATTGTTGTCCCTGCCGGCAGCGATGTCCCCGGAAGACGCGGGGTTCCTGCCGAGCATGGAAACTGCCGTTAGTTTTATAATGGACGGTAGGCCTATAATCGGGGAATTTGTCGGTGTTTTCGGGCAGGGGGTAATAGGACTATTAACAACAGCTCTCTTGGCTCGGATGCCCTTGTCAGCCCTGATAACTTTAGATAGATATGTGCTAAGACGAGAAAAGTCGTTAGAATTTGGGGCCAGCGCATGTTTAGACCCGGGCGACCCCGATGTTCTTGCGCGTCTTCGCGACTCTCTTGGTATGACCAATTCTGACAATGGACTGGATCTTGGATACGAGCTTTCCGGCAATCCGGAAGCTCTGGATTTGGCGATCAGCGCCACCGGCTTTTCCGGACGCATAGTGATCGGTTCCTGGTACGGAGCGAAAAAAGCGGCTGTGGATCTTGGAGGCCGTTTTCATAGGGGCCGCATCAAGATCATAAGCTCACAGGTCAGCAAGCTGGCCCCGGAATTGACCGGCCGGTGGACCAAATCCCGTCGTCTTCAGTTAGCTCTGAAGATGTTATCGGAGATTCGGCCGTCAAATTTGATTACGCACCGGTTCGATATTTCAAGCGCGGCGGAAGCTTATGCCTTGCTTCACGAATATCCGGGCCAAGCGCTTCAAGTGATTTTTACGTACGAGGATGTATAATGAGTTCATCTTATAAGGGACCGATTTTCACAGTGGCTGTCGAGCGCGATTTCATAGGTAGGCATTGGCTGTTTGGCGGCGACTGGGGCGCGGAGAACCAGATCCATTCGCACCATTACAAAGTGGAACTGCAATTGGAAGGATCTGAGTTGGACCGCCATGGTTACTTGGTTGATATAGTGGATATCGAGGCCGCACTAGATGAATTAATAGCGCGCTATCGTGATCGCACCCTGAATGAATTACCTGAATTTAAAGAGCTAAACCCGAGCATAGAGCATCTATCGAAGTTTTTCTGCGACGCCTTATCCGAAAGGATCCATGCGGAGACTATTAGAGCGCTTACCGTTAAAATCTGGGAGAATCAGATTGCCTGGGCTTCCTATCGAAGAGAACGCAATTGAATTTGGGGCTGATAATTTATGGAAATCTGGAGACTGTTTCCGGTGGATTCTCTTACGACCGGATGCTAGTCGATTACTTGAAATCCAAAGGGGATCGGGTGGAAATTTTTTCCCTCCCCTGGCGTAGTTACGCTCGACACCTTTTTGATAATTTTTCCGGAAGCTTCATCCGATCGCTCACCACTGTGAAGTTGGACTTATTAATCCAGGACGAATTAAATCACCCCTCGCTATTCAGATTGAATCAAAAACTAAAGCGTTATGTGCAATATCCGATAGTCTCGATAGTGCATCACCTAAGATCAAAGGAATCTCGACCGCAATGGCAAAATGATTTCTACCGCAGGGTGGAACGAGACTATTTGAGAAGTGTGGATGGGTTCGTTTTCGTGAGCCATACTACAGGGTCTGATGTCAAAGCTCTCACCGGACAGAATGCCCCGTCAGTGGTGGCTTATCCGGGTCGAAATTTGCCGCATCCGGTCATTTCAGCCGATCAAGTTAGGATTCGTTCCTCTGAATCCGGCCCATTACGAGTCTTATTTGTGGGGAATCTTATCCCACGCAAAGAACTGCATACTTTAATTGCTGCTTTGGCAGTTCTGCCCAAAGAAAGCTGGAAGCTCGACGTCATAGGCGGATTTGTGGATAAACGCTATGCCAAAGAGATACGGAAACAAATTGAACAAAACAAATTGTCGGAAAACGTTTCTCTGTTAGGTGTAGTCACCAGCGACACCCTAAGAAAATATTATCGCAAGAGTCATCTGTTGGCAGTCCCATCATCGTATGAGGGATTCGGCATGGTTTACCTGGAGGGCATGGAATCCGGACTACCATCGATTGCTTCGACCGCGGGCGCTGCGCATGAGATTATCACTCACGGAGAAAATGGATTTTTGGTCCGTCCCGGAGAAGTCTCAGCGCTATCCGAATTTATTGATGAGCTAATCCGGGACAGAGAAAAGTTGTTTCAGATGGGCTTAAATGCACTCGACCGATATCAGGAACATTCAACGTGGAACGAATCGACTTCGAAAATTGCAGAATTTTTTGAATCAATAATCTAGCACGAACTTTGATGGTGCTTGCTCTCCTCCAACAGAGTTCTTGGGCTGTCGAAAACATCGGCATCGCCATGTCATCACCTAATCACGATTGTAAATTTCCGTACTTACCATTCAAATAATCGATCAGAAATCTGGGATCCAGATCTTCTCCTGTGACCTTAATTACTAACTTCCGCGGCATGTATGTAGAACCGTATGAATGAATATTTGCCCTGAGCCATCCTAAGAGGGGTTGAAATTCTCCGTGAGATATGGATGAGTCCAGGTCTACCAAATCGTTCTTTGCGCGATGGAAGAACTGGGCCGCGTAGAGATTCCCTAATGTGTAGGTCGGGAAGTAGCCTATGAGGCCCGAAGACCAATGGACATCCTGCATTACTCCCTGTGCATAATCAGGAGGCATTACTCCAAGATACTGCTTCATTTTGTCGTCCCACGCTTGCGGCAAATCATTTACCTGAATGTCGCCTCGGATGAGCGCTACCTCAAGCTCAAAACGCAGTAATACGTGTAAATTGTAGGTCACTTCGTCCGCTTCCACTCTTATCAGGCTTGGTTTGACCTCATTGATAGCAGACAGGAAAGTGGAGAGCGGGACCGTGGCCAAGGACGAGAACTTGGATTGGGCTTTCGGGTAGAAGTGCCGCCAGAAAGCTTCTGAGCGAGCAACCATATTTTCCCACATTCTGGATTGCGACTCATTGATACCAAGCGAAATAGGGCGACAAATCGGGGCGCCCCAGTGTTTTACCGGTAGTCCCTGATGATATATGGCGTGGCCCGCTTCATGGATCACTCCGAAGAAGGCTTCGTTAAAATGGTTCTCGCTATATCGAGTCGTTATTCGGGTATCCTCCGGACCCAGCCCGGTAGTGAAAGGATGGGCTGAAGTGTCCAATCGACCAGCGTCAAGGTCATAACCTATCTGCCGGGCCACTTCGACACAAAACGATTTTTGATCATGGATCGGAAAAAACCCATGTACGGCAGAGTCTTTCCTCTTGGAACCGGCCTGAATATGTGCGAGCAGGTCCACTAAGGCTTTTCTCAGCCGCTCAAACAAGGGTTCCAGATTCTGTGCGGTCTCACCAACTTCGTACACATCCAGCAGGGCGTCGTACGGTTCCTTTTCAAATCCGACCGCTTGAGCCTCATCTCTTTTAAGACGCACTATGGTTTCCAGGTAAGGCCTAAAAAGTTTCCAATCATTTTTGGGCCGAGCCTGCTCCCATACTGATTGTCCTTCAGCAGCCGCGTGAGACAACGCAACGGCAAGCTGCTGCGGGATTTTGATCGCACGGTCGTAATACCTCCTCCACTCCCGGATGTTCACCGCTTCCACAGACTCAGGATTTTGAACCAGTGTTGTACCTTCAATAGACGCCAGACATTCTCCCACAATGGGATCTGTGATCATTCTGTGGCGCGTGCCCGCGAGAGCCGCTAACTGCTCTACTCTGTAGGCGTTCCCTTTCGGAGGTATCTGGGTGCGCTGGTCCCAATCCAAAATAGCTCCGGCTGAGATCAAGTAAGCTAGTTGCTTGCCGTGCTCGGATAATTTCTCGTAAGCTTGATCCGGTTTCATGCGAGCCCCTCCCCGGCAAAATGGTTTTCAAATGAGTATATGATATAGTGGCACTATGAGGGAAGTATGCAAGAAGAATATAAAACCACAGATCTGAGTAAAAAGGCAAAACAGAGAGTTGAGCGCGATAGTTTCGAGCCGTTAGAACCTCAGTATAGTCATCGAGAGGGTCTCATCACTCAAGAGGCGCTGGAGAGGCTGGTACAAGAAAAGGCGGTCCGCTCCTCGCGACGAAAATGGGCCGGCAGATCACTGATAGTGTTTGGTGTCATTCTCATTCTTGGTTCCTGCCCGTTTTATGTGATTTCCGGAGCCGGATCAACTACGATTCTTGCCGCACTAGCTTTGATCGGTGGTGGAAGCGCGCTCCTAACATGGCGTCCACGATTGAAGAATACTAACGAAGCGATCCTCATTGCGATGAAATATGGAAACAGATTGACAGCCATGACACTGGCCCTTGAAATGGATATATCATTCAACAAAGCGGAAAAAATAATCCAAGAGCTTGTCCGCAGCGGGATAGCGGAAATTGACCTCGACCACAAAGATCCGGACCACACCATTACCTATAAGCTGAAAGGACTGTGAAGCCGGGAAAGGTTAACTTGCGACGATTCCTCGGCCTGGACCGTATCACCGGCAAAACGGCCAAGGATAATATGGCACAACCGGGTAGACCGGCCCACATGGCGCTTTAGGCCTAGGCGATCCAGGTTTCTTAGGTTCGCTTGGCTTGGGGATTGGTGGCTTTTCCACCACCCGTGGAGGCGGAGCGACAGGTGTTGCTTGCGGCGGAGCCACAGTTGATGGTTTCGGCGGCGCTCCCTTTGCTGTTGGAGGCTGCTGCGGAGCCTGAGGTGTCGTTTGCGGCGGTACCTGCGGTGAGGGGGATGCCGGCGTAGCCGGAGGTGTCGTTTGTGGCGGTATCTGCGGTGGCGGGGATGCCTGCGTCGCCGGGGGCGCAGCCTGAACCGGCGGAGTGGCCGCTACCGGGGGACCGGCCTTGGGCGGTGTTATCGTTGCAGGAGGTGCTGTGGTTACAGGCGGGGCTGCAGCAGGCGGCGGAGTTCGGCGACTTTCCCGGGGTATTTCAACCCGCGGTGGAGCAGGTCTCGCGCTCGGAGGTCGAATT
>CAWJJL010000033.1:0-57760 GCA_963843165.1 uncultured delta proteobacterium
GGAGTGAATGCGAAAATAAACTGTACCAGGAGCTTAGCGGTTTTTCAAGTAAAAGGGTGTCATTACGAGCGCAGCGAAGCAATCTCTTCACCTTCAGAAAGATATTACCTCGTCATTTCATTCATCGCAATGATAAACCAACGTCTGACCCGAATCAAATGCTGCTCCTTCTGAAGACAAGACCGAAAATCAGTCATTCATGTGAAAGAGTTCAAATACATTAGCAAATCGTCAACGCCAGAAACAGCATGGTTAGCTGATTTGTAACATGTTGAAAAAATGGCATTATCCCGAATGTACCCCGATCATGCACTCTGCTGGAAAACTAACATTATCCTAATGGATGGATTGATATCCACAGGGTTACTCCCAACTTATTCACAGGAACTGTGGAATTCCGAGTCGGGTGGTTTTACCAGATTCCATTGATTTAATTAACGGTTTCCCCAAGAGCCGCGGGTTGGTGGATGGAAGGTCCAAGAGAGCTTTCCTGCTTTACGGATGATTTAGCATGAACAATAGATTCAATGTCTTTCAGGAGTTTTCGTCTATATTCCTGCAGTGAACCATCGCTGGACATGACCATATCCAATTGACGCGTATGAATAATTAAATATCCCAGGATGTTCAGACGGATTTTCATCGATTCCTCGTCGAGCCCCTCAATCCGTGGCAAATGCGCTGTCTTCCTTAACTTCAACACGGAAATCGAAATTTTCCAGAATTTCGGCCACAAGCGCAGCCCGCCTTCGTCGTCGACCAAAATCGGCCGCACCCCCTTTGAAAGAGAAACTCGCGTAGTTTTCCGATGCCCGTTCGCCTACAAGGGCTTCCACAGTGGAGAAATGGAAGCCGAATCGTGACGTGAGGCTACAAAAATTCTTAGATAACATGAAATAGTTCCGGGCCGAATAAGCAGAAGCCGTAGCCGGATTCAATGCAGGATTATGAGTAGCCTGAACCAAAATCGACATTAATCCTTTCGCATCAACCGGAGGCGGTCCACCCCAAGGAATCGCTGTCACTCCGTCCCATATTGCAAGCATGGGTATCGAGATTATATTGTCAAGCTGGACGAACTTACCTTCCACGTCCTGTCTAAATCCATCATCCAGGTTAATGATCCACCATTGCATCGGAACATTGCACACTAACTGCTTACTGGAACGTTCAGAAAAATGATGCTCTTTTCCGAAATTGAACATTTCATGGACGGATTTCTCATGACAAAACCGCGTGATATCATGATAGGTGAGACATTTTGATGGACGGAATTCCGGCGAATCCGGGTCGAGAAGGTTTAGGGGAACAATATGCGCCGCCACCCGATGCAGGACCTCATAAATAGGGCTGCCCTCCATCAGCCTTTTTTTACCCTCATTCGAAGCTAATAAGCTTTTCACTCGACCCTGATATACGGTCATTCCATCAGCATCGACCGTGACTATCTCGCCGTTCTTCATGATTTCAGTCGCTTGCGAAATACCGAAAACTGCGGGCACTCCGAATTCCCTCGCAACATTTGCGAGATGACCCGCAACTCCACCTGTCTCGGTAACTACCGCGGAGGCCTTGCCCAACAGGGGGGCCCACCGAGGAAGCGATTGGGCGGTTACCAAAACTGCTCCCTCCGGAAATTTCAGCTTGTCCACATCGTTCTTGACCACGAAAACAGGCCCATCGGCTACGCCCGGCGAAGCCGTAACACCTCCTCGGGCGATAAATGGCTCCGCGATCACTTCACGATCGGATGATTTTATCGCGGTATGAGCCATTTGCAGCTGCTTGAGCGGTCTGCATTGAAGAATATAGATTGAACCTTCGGGTGTAACGGCCCATTCTATATCCTGGGGTGAACCGTAATATTGCTCCAATTTGTCGCCCATCGACGCTAATTCCAAAGCCTGATCATCACTTATGGATTGAGAACCGCCTTTGTCGCCGGTCAGCGTCATCCGGCACACGCCTTCAGTAAGATCGCAAACAAATTGCAGTTCTTTGAGCTTGATATTTTTTTCAATTATTTCCATAGGCTGGGACCTGGAAATTACGAACACGTCCGGATCGACACTCCCATCCACAACCGCCCTGGCCAATCCCCATACGGAATTAATGATGATTGATGCGTCTCGAATGTTCAGGGGATTCCTCGAATACATTACACCGCCGGCGACTGCATCCACCATCGGCATAAATCCGACACACATAGCGACATCTTCGTCCGGGATGCCTGTATTGAGTCTATATGTGACGGCGGGCAAACCATATTTGCTGGCCACTATCTCTTTATAAACATCGATAAGATTATCGTGACTGACGTTCAGTTGAGTTCGGAATTGTCCCGCAAAAGATCTCCCGGCTGCGTCCTCTCCCAAAGCGCTGCTGCGAACCGATACCTTCACGTCTTGGCCAAAATCTTTTTCAAGTTCGGCGTACGCCTCCAAAATGGCTGTTTCCAGATCTTTAGGGACCGATGAACGTATTATCAGCTGCTGGATATCCGCACTCAGGTTATACAAGTCTTGGAGGTTTTCCGCATTAGCGGCTTGGATACGCCGATCGATTTCCTGCTGTAATTCATTATGTTCTACAAATCGCTGATATCCCAGAGATGTCACTACAAATCCGCCGGGAACAGGCAAATGGATCTGATTGGCAATTTCAGCCACATTGGCCATTTTGCTCCCCACCTGATCGACCATCGTGCTGTCAATGGAGCGGAACGGCAATACAAGCTTGTCCCCTTTGGGGAGCTTTTTTTGAACAAGATTCCGGTCGATAGCATCCCGAATAGTTTTGAAGCGACTGTACAACTCGCCGTATTTTCCCGGCGCCAATTCGTCTAGGTTTTTGATTATTTTGTACAAATTGACGGAAATGGCAGTGCAGTTAGATTTTATAAAGGACATTCCGAACGGCTGCGTGCCGCCAAGGGCTTTCTCCAGATCGCTCATGATTTCCAGAGCCTTATTATTCGCCGTAAGAAGAAGCTTGAAATTGTGATATCTGGAGGCAAAGGCTGCACGGACATCCTGCAAACCGGCTGCATGATCGTCTTTGCCGAAGAACTCGTAATATGGTTTGTTTTATGAATTCGGCTATCTTGGTCATGATTCCGCAACGATTAGTGCAATTTTTTGAGTTCTTAGAGAAACGAAGGTTGATATAGAATCCTTCACCTTCGAAGACAACAGAAGCGCAAAATTGTTTTTTGAACTATGTTTGGGCATCAGGGCGGTATGAAACCAGCCACATTCCGGGTAATACTACAACTCACGTTCAACGCACCTTAATGTGCGGGCAACCATCGGTCGCCCGTACACTAAGATTGCCGATCGCTCAGTGGAACAGGTTTGTAGAGACCAACGCATTAAATGTGAAAGCCCATTTAAGATAAACCTACATTTCTTTTTTAGTACCGGCTGTCATTTGTAGACCGATTCCTTCAAAAATATACATGACCGCGAGTCCCCACCATAATGTGTAAATAACGTAAAAAATTAACGAGAAGCTCAGTATGCCCATTCTGGATGCCGCGCTTTCAGGCACGATTTTGGCAAAGTTGTAAGCTACTTCTATACCTTTCTTCAAAACATCAGCCACAAAGCCGGCTTCCTTGAACTGTTTTTGTCTGGTCAGATCTTTGTCAATTTCCTTGAACACTTTCCACCAGACGTACAGCGCTTCTTGACCGGGCATCCCATACTTGCCTGACAGCTCTGTTTCACGATTATTGAACACAGCCTTGGAATCTTCCAGCGCCGCGGAAACGACGCTGCCCAAATTCCCGTTTACTTTGATTTCCGCAGTCTCTCCCGTAGATTTGGCACCGGCCGCGGTCACTATTTTGGCGGCCTTCCGGGCCATGTCCTGGTCCTTTAATTTGAGGTTCACATCAAACATTTTATTCGCATATTCCGCATTTTTCTGCAGCAGGCCGGGGAAGTAGTTTGTGGAGCCCTTGGCAATCGAATTAAAAAGTTTATCTGCAGCTACCATGGCATTTTGTCCGCCGAATATAGGCGAAAACATGATGGTCAGAACTATCAAGAAAGCGATTGCCATAACCAATCCTTTTATAAACGTTCCCTTTTGTTTGACCAACATGTTACTAGACCTCCCCTCTCAGGAATTTTATGCTGCCAAAGAATTTTCCCAGAACCCATATGGCGAATATTCCTACGACCACGAAAAAGACCCATGTGCCTATTTGGCTCAGGCCGGACGCCAGAGAATCTGAAATCCGAATGACCTCCATCTGATTGAGTTTTTCCGGTAGCGCAAAAAACCTGTTTGCAAAGCCGGACAAAATAGCAGTCGCATAAAATCCCCTGATATAAATTCCTTTGACTACTTTTGTCGTAAGGGCGCCTATTTGAACTCCTATCAAAGACCCCAACAGCATGCCCATAGCCAGAGTGTAAAAGATAAACCCGTAGACCGCATATTGCGCAATGGATGCGTAACCCGCGGTAAAAATTATTTGCAGTATATCTGTCCCCACAGTTGTGAAAGAAGATACTCCCAGGACATACACGAAGATCGGGAAAGTGATAAAACCTCCTCCAACCCCCATGATCGCTGCCATTAAGCCCACAATAGCTCCACAAACAGCAACAAAAAGGGCAGGGATCTTCTTGCCTCCCGGAACCAGGTCCTCGTCAAAAGTGATGACCGGCGGAATCGTGGAGGATTGTAATCTGGCCGGAAGTCCAACTTTGCCCGTTGCGACCTCTTCGCCATGAACGCTTTCCCCCACATGGGCGCCGACACCGGCCTCTGCCTTTCGGAGCGTAAGAAAGTCGGCCAAAGAGTAAAATCCTAGAAATCCCAACAGCACGACGTAAACGACACTTATGAAAGCATCACTGACAACGGGATCGTATTCATAAAGGGCTCTGTTGACGAAACCTCCGCCGGTCACTCCTATCCCGGAGCCGACCAAGAATGCTATTGCCAAACCGACTGACACATTTCCCAGTTTTCTATGAATGGCTGTTCCCATAATGGCTTTTGCGAATATGTGGAATAAATCGGTTCCTACCGCAAGAATACCCTTGACTCCTGCGCTCATAAGCGCAGGAGTTATTATGAAACCGCCGCCCGCTCCGATGCAGCCTGTGATCAGCCCGGCGCAAAGTCCCACCAGAATGGAAACGATAAATATGTTCGTGGAATAAAACGCGGGTGTATAGGCTTCATGTCCGCCCAAAACACTTGGCAATTCCGCTGCGAGGGCCAGTGACGTGAGAATTGCCGGTAGCAACATCAACCCCAATAAATATACTCTTTTTTTGTCTTTCAATATGTTCATGGATGTCTCGTAATCCCACTTCGCGTGGGCCATTGAGGCAGCCATGAGCATCCGGTACAGGTTGTTACCCACTTTCATGCATTTTCCTCCTCATTCGTTTATCCACAGCCACGGAATAACCGTTCCAGAACCAATGGTTACGCCAAAGCAAGGCGAAACGTCACGTCCCCCGTTTTAAATGATTCCATCAAGTAATTGGGCACACTTATAACAGAAAACCGACCAAATCTTTCAGACATTATACATTTTGAAAAGTGTCAGCAATATTAAAAATAATCTGGAACCATGCAATTTTTCAATTCAGGCACAGAGCAAAAAAAGAATTAGCTCAGTTGCAGAGATGGCGGCAACTCGCATTTTTCGGTCTCTTCCCGGCACCATTTCTTCTTGTACGCGTCTTGCAATTTATAAAGAAGATCATCGATTTCCATAGGTTTCATAAGGTAGTCGAATGCCCCTAATTCCATACCTTCGATAGCGACTTGGACATCTGCATGGGCCGTAAGCATGATGACTTCCACTGAAGGTTTTATCCTTTTGATTTCCTTCAATGTTTCTATTCCGTTCATGCCGGGCATCCTGACGTCAAGCACCACTACATCGACAGGAAATTCTTGCATTTTGTCTATAGCTTCTCGTCCACTATTGGCCGAAGTAACATCTAACTTGCGTTTCGTAAGTCTTTTGCAGAGCGTTTCCAAAAAATCTTTTTCATCGTCAACAAGCATGACCTTAAATTCGTTCACTACGTCTTCCTCCGCTGTTCGCTTCTGCGATTCAGAACATTATTCAAATAGCCTTTCGTTCTATTCATTAGGGTGGCTCAAGCATTCATCTCCCATTTGGCCTCGGAGGTGCCGGTAATTCCTCTAGCGAACAGAGCAAAGTCATCAGGATTCGATGCTGCGGACAAAGCAATGTCGTATGTAATTTGCTTCCGCTGATACAATTGCATCAATGATTGATCGAACGTTTGCATACCGTAACTTATATGCCCTTCGGCTATGGCGTCCCTGATCTCGCGTAACCTCCGCTCTTCGCCAATGCACTCCCTTATGCGGGCTGTTGATATAAGCACTTCTATCGCGGGAATCCGTCCATTACCGTCAGCCTTGGGCAGTAGTCTTTGTGAAATTACCCCTTTTATTAGCCCAGCCAATTGGATTCGGATGGATGCCTGATGCTCCATAGGAAAAGCCGAGACAACCCGGTTGATCGTTTCGGTAGCATCAAGCGTGTGGAGCGTGCTGAACACAAGGTGCCCCGTCTCTGCTGCAAGCATAGCTATCTCGATGGTTTCCAGGTCACGCATTTCACCTACCAGAATAACATCCGGGTCCTCGCGGAGCGCTGAACGCAAAGCATTTTGGAATGAAAGTGTGTCCTGCCCCACCTCTCTCTGGTTAATAATGCTTTTGCGGTCTCTATGCAGGAATTCAATTGGATCTTCGATGGTGATTATGTGACAGTTGCGAAAGGAGTTGATCTGATGGATCATGGACGCCAGTGTTGTGGTTTTGCCTGACCCTGTTGTCCCGGTCACCAGAACAAGACCTCGGTTCTCTGCGCTTATTTTTTCAATGATGGGAGGCAGGTTCAAGTCCTTTAGCAAAGGCGGCTCAGAGGGAATTGCGCGAAAAACCATTGCGATGGAATCCCGTTGCCAAAAAACATTGACTCGGAATCTGGCCAATTTGCTGACCCCGTAGGCCATATCTAATTCCCTGGTCTTAGTAAAAATCTCCCTCTGACGTTCATTCATGACAGACAGTGCTATCCGCTTGACTTCATCGGGCGTAAGACGATCTTCACCCTTCAAGGGAGCCAACACGCCATTGACCCTTGTCACCGGAGGCAACGGGACCTTTAAATGAACGTCGGACGCGCCCATTTCTATGGCTTTTTTCAAGGTTTCATCAAGATCCATCCAAATCTCCTATCGCCACACTCGCGGCATCCTGATCATCCGCATGATCTCTCCGAGGCGGAATTCCTTTTTTGTCCAAGATCTTGGATTTGATTTCGTTCATAGTTTCCGTATTTTCTCTCATGAACTGTTTTGCGTTTTCTCTTCCTTGACCTATCCGTTCTTCTCCATAGGAGTACCACGAACCTGACTTGTCAATAAGCCCATAATCTACGCCCATGTCCAGAACTTCGCCAGCCGAAGAGATGCCCTCATCATACATTATGTCAAACTCCACCTGCTGAAAGGGCGGAGATAATTTGTTTTTTACCACTTTTACCCTGGTCCGTGAACCGACAACATTTTCTCCGTCCTTGATCTGTCCTATTCGACGAATATCCAGCCTTACCGAAGCGTAAAACTTAAGAGCGTTGCCGCCAGTGGTGGTTTCAGGATTTCCAAACATGATGCCTATCTTTTGCCTTATCTGATTCGTGAAAATTACCGCGGTGCTGGAACGCGCGATCGCGGCGGTTAACTTCCGGAGCGCTTGGGACATTAGCCGCGCTTGAAGGCCCATGTGAGAGTCACCCATCTCGCCCTCAATCTCTGCCCGTGGAACCAGAGCGGCGACCGAGTCGATGACTACGACGTCCATCGCTCCGGATCGGACAAGAATTTCCGTAATTTCAAGGGCTTGTTCTCCAGTGTCAGGTTGAGAAATCAGCAACTCGTCTGTATTCACCCCTAATTTCTTGGCATACCCTATATCCAGAGCGTGTTCGGCATCGACGAAAGCCGCTATACCGCCGCGTTTTTGAGCCTCAGCGATAACATGTAAACAAAGCGTTGTCTTTCCGGAAGATTCAGGCCCGAAAATCTCAGTAACTCTCCCCTGAGGCAGACCGCCTACTCCCAGGCATATATCAAGTCCGAGCGAACCTGAGGGTATGACTCGAACATCAGGGATAATGCCTCCGCTACCTAGTTTCATTATGGCGCCTTTGCCGAATTGTCGCTCGATTTGACTGACAGCCATATCCACTGCTCGGGCTTTCTCCGAAGTAGGTGGTCCGTTTTCTAAGATATCTCTCCCTTTCCTTGTCTTGGCCATTAAGGTTCCTTTCTTGCGCTGTCCTGGTTTTTATGAATGCGATTCGACCGGCGAGCTAATTTTACTTAATTAATAAGAAGTTTGAAACCTTTTATTTAGATCAAACAACTGCCCATGTAGACAATGGTTTAGTCCTGAGATACGATCATGACTAACTTTTGCCGCATGAAAGACAAACCAATGCATGTAATTTCGGCAAGCAGAAGAACCGATATTCCAGCGTTCCACGCCGATTGGTTTATGAATCGAATACGTTCCGGCAGGGTAGGAGTCGTCTCTCCATTTGGACGCGGCATATCGGAAATATCCTTGGTGCCCGAAGATGTGTCTGCCATTATTTTTTGGACAAAGAATGCAGCCCCTATTCTAGAGCATCTTGCCGAACTGCAAAGAAAGGGCTATTGCTTCACTTTTTTGTACACAATAAACAATTATCCGATTTCCTTGGAACCTTGCGTCCCCGATTTCGGTCTTACTTTGCAAGTTCTGAATGATTTGACGGACCGCTTTCCTGGTCCAATATTGCGTTGGCGCTATGACACCATAGTTCTAACCGATGCCCTGAACCGGAAGTGGCATATCCAAAATTTTCGTAAGTTGTGTGAAAAATTTTCCAAATACACAAATATTTGCATCTTCAGCTTCTGTGATTATTACAGAAAGACCATACGAAACATGGAAACTTTCGTTCCAACCCATGTAAGACCGGATGCGGCATTTTGCAAGGACATGGCGGAAGAAATGGCCGAACTTGCAGCCGAACAAGGCATTTCTCTCGCGTCATGCGCTCATGACTTTCTGGTGTCATCCAAGATTGCCAAAGCCAGGTGTATCGATCCGGATTATTTGTTGGAGGTCGTGGATTCCGCCCAAAAAAAGGAGGCCGTAAATAAACTCAAAATAGCGCCGACACGAAAAGAATGCGGATGCGCTGCTTCATTGGACATCGGCGCGTATGATACGTGTTATCACGGATGTGTTTACTGTTACGCCAATGCAAGCCCGATCCGTTCCGACAACCGACCTCCTACGGATTCGGCCAGCTACTGCCTTTATTCCCGGCACGTAAGAGCAAAGCATTGGGCCTGAACCGCTTTTGGAGCGCTTATTTGCGCAAATTGTGGCGGGCGCTGTTGATAATGGTTGTCAAATTTCAAAAAAGATTTATCATAATGGTGAAGCCGCTGACGTAAAGTTAAATAATCTTCTTCAAGTAAAGGTTGCTTAAACAAGTGAAGGGCTTGATATCAGGTGGATTTATCTTATAGCACAAAATTAGAAAATGATATCGACCAGATGGTGAGTGAAGAATACGATTCACTTGATGAAGATTCGGTTGCCGAGCTTCGATCTAGCCAACCTGAAATAACAGATTCGCGGAGCGACAAGGCATTAAGATACTGCATTATTGCTTCAGTAGTATTGCACGTAGCATTCTTCGCGTCTTTACCCATATTGGCCGGCTTTGCGCCGGTTAAACCATTTATGAATAAGGGGGACCAAGTAACGCCGGTCAGGCTGGTCGAATTCAACTCTCCGGAAAAAAAGCAGGAACCACCACCTGAAGTGGCTTCAGCCATATCGGACAGAGATCACATCGCGGAAAAGCAACGATTACCCAAAGCTTTGCCGGATCCGAGACCTCCATTAGGAAGCGTGGAGCCTAATCCCCAAAGACTTGCCGCGTTGCCCCCTCCTATGGCGCCCGAAGATTTCATAAAACCGAAGGATGATAAGCTAAACAAAGAAGAAAAGACAGATCATCCTACGCCGGCACAAAAACCCGTGAGAAAACCTAGTGTTGTAAAAGAGCCATTGCATTCTCGGGCACCAAAAAGTGATTTATCCAATAGGCATATAGACCTGAGACCTACACCCGCCGAAATAGCAAAAGGCCTCTCAACATCGGGTGGAGTTACGGAGTTCTACCCGGATGGTAGTCCGGACGAACCGGTTGTTGACATTAATACAAGAGAAGTAAATTTCTTTTCCTATCTTCAACATTTAAAACAAAAGATTCAAGCAGTCTGGATATATCCGACGGTTGCCGCAAGGGCCGGCATAGGCGGTAGCCTGATGTTGGAATTCTTGATCTCGAAGGAAGGACAACTTTTGGGAGTTACTTTGCTGGATTCATCAGGCCATACGGTACTTGATGAATCCGCTATGCGGGCCATCAAATCAGCCGCTCCTTTTTATCCGTTTCCCCCTAGGCTAACCGCCAAACGGATTCGCATCAGAGCTAATTTTGTTTATATCACAGGCAATTCGTTTAGAAATTTAATGTAGAGCGGAACCACCCGACCTTTATTCTTCCACTGCGCTTCTAACCAGCTTTTCATAATCGCCGGCTTGCATTAGATCGTCCCATTCGTCCGGATCGGAAGGTTGCAGTACCATTAGCCAACCGTCACCATAAGGGTCATCCGTCACCATTTCCGGCGATTCGTTTAGCAGCATGTTGCAATCCAAGACAACGCCCGAAATCGGGCAAATGAGATCCGTTATCGCTTTGCTGGTTTCGAGAGCGCCAAAGGCCCGTTCTTTCGAGACGGTGTCATTCGGTTCGGGTAGTTCTATATAATCCACTTCTCCAATCTCTTCGGCCGCGTAATCCGTTATCCCGATTACAGCCTGATCTTTCTCCAATTTTACCCAAAGATGATATTGTGAATACAGTCGATCTTCCGGTGCTTCCATCCGTATGGCCTCCCATATAAGGGCAAGAGCGATTTCGGAAAAATGCGGCGCACTCTAATTAGCTATATTAAGGCAGCCTTCATCATTCCGCTAATCATGCCGTGGGTGGGACTCTGAGGAATGGTGACTGCTTTAAATCTGCCCATAATATAGGGTGCACTATTTTAATCATGTACAAAACGACCTCGGCCTGTCAACGAAATCAGGCTGAACGTCTAGCGATTGGCGGCTGAAATGAGAGGTTGAAAGATTGAGTACAGTCGATTATCATTATAAGCAGGTTAGAAAATGATTTGTATTGTGTAATTGCCTAGGGCTTTTCATTATGGAGAGCTACCGGGTTCATTTGGTGTTAGAGGTCGAATGGAGGAAGACATGATGGGTCGTTGTTTGGCGATTGTGATTGCATTCACAGGGTTATTAGGCTCTCCTCTACTCTGTGCGGCTGATGAATTTGCCGGCAGACTTGAAAGAGTAGATATGGAAAGTGTGACACTTCGTGACTCTAATGACAAGCTTGTCGTCATCCGAGTCAATAGGGATCGCCGCTTTCAAGCAGCGCCCTTCTTGGGCAGATGGGTCACGGTGGATTTCCGAAACGAGCAGGGTGAGTTCCGCGCGATAGGATTCAGATCCGACCACTAAGAGCCGACCAAAAAGACCTCATCGTTCCACCACAGAGTCCATAGGCAAGACCTCATAACCGCTTCTCATTTCAGGCCTCGCTGCAAGCTCGTATTTACGGAGTCGTTCCTCCATCTGTTTAGTACAGGACCTATCCGGACACTTCTTGGATCCGATCTCAATCGCTTTTTTCTGAAGTTCTATGGCCTTCACCGGATTTCCTTGCCGAAAATTGGCTTCGGCCAGGGTCTCATAAACAATTCCATCTTTCCCCTCGGTTAATTCAAAAGCCCTTTTTGCTAATGCAAGAGCCTGAGATTTATCCTGAATTCCTTCATCCGGGCAGGTAAGCAGAAACCAAGCGGCATCCTGAAGAGACCATGCATCATTCGGGCTCAGTTGACATACCTTCTGAAAATCTTGGTAAGCCTCCTTACATTTTCCCATCCTATTGAGAATCCAGGCTCTGAGGCGTAAGCCTTCGACAAAATCCGGCTTCATGGCCAATCCTATATTCACGTCTTTGAGTGCTTTTTCCTGGTTATTCATCCTTGAAAGCACATCCGCCCTCTGGGCGTAAGCCCACCAGTAATGTGAGTCCAGCTTTACAGCCTCATCAAAATCCAGCAATGCCTCATTGTATTTTTGTTGAAGCTTCCGAGCGATACCTCTTTGCCCATGAGCGGTAGCGTTGGCGGGCTTCATTTCCACCGCCGCGTCGGCGTCTTCTACAGCTTTTTCCAGATTGCCCAATTGAATGTAGGCTCTGGAACGTCCGATATAGACGGCAAATGCATTGGCCGGATTTGCTTTAAGAGATTTGTCAAAAAAAATTATGGCTGTTTTCCAATTCTTTTGGGCCATTGCGTCATTGGCTGCCATTAGGTCCGCATCGTTCCAATGGTGGAGAATGTTCGTCCATGGCAAAAGCATTATGATGGCTATTGCCACCGCGATCAGTATGAGAAATCCCAGAAAGCTGTAAACTGAGGAACCCGCGTCAGTTCTGATGCCAACGCAGGAGACCGGGAAAGCTGTAGTATTTCATATAAAACCTTTCTGCCATTGTGGCGAAATTTTTGACAACCATTGCGGATAAATTATTGCTCTTCGTTTTACTGAATAAACTATATATTAATCGGAATATTAATCGGATTCAATGGGTGCTATTTTAATCCCAAGAGGAAGTGTAATTTGCCTACTCCTATTAGTCGCAATATAAAAGTGGTGTTGTTTGATTTCGGTGGTGTCCTGGCTGAAGAGGGCTTCCGGAAAGGCTTAATGGCAATAGCTCGGGCTAAAGGTCTTTCTCCTGAAGGTTTTTTTGACTCGGCGGGAGCGGCTGTGTACGATTCAGGGTACGTGTTGGGCAAAGCCGACGAGAGCGCCTATTGGAAAATGGTGAGGGAAAAAACCAGGATCGACGGCACCGACGAGGAGTTTCGCCGTGAAATATTGGAACGCTTCCAATTGCGCCCCTGGATGTTAGAGATTGTTCGTCGACTGAAACAGCGTGGGTATGTATTGGGGATTTTAAGTGATCAATCCCAATGGCTGGATGATCTGGATAAGCAATACGATTTCTTCAAGGAATTCGACATCGTATTCAATTCATACCATCTGGGCAAAGGGAAAAAAGATCCTGCGCTATTCGATGAAATCGCGACAAAATTAGACGTAAAAAGTTCGGAGATTCTGTTTATTGACGATAATGAAGGTAATATTGATAGGGCTCGGGCGAAAGGGTGGAACACCATCCTTTACCGGAATAAAGGAGATTTCCTGGAACATATGATGGAATATGGGTTTTCCATAACAGGAACCGTCTAAGGAAAGGGTCCCGGGGGAGCTTTTTCTATCCTCAGCAGAACGCGGGGTTCAGCGGATTTATCTGTAGTTCACTCCGTCTCAAAACCTGCTTGCCGCACCATCTTTAAATCATCTTCAACGGGCCGGCCGCCAAAGGTGAGGTATCCCCGGATGATCATACCGTTTGCTCCGGAGCGCAATACCGTCCCCTGGAAATCTCCGAGGTTCTTCTCTCGGCCTCCAGCTATCTTTATAGTTGCCTTTGGGAGGATCAGGCGAAACAAGGCGACTGTTTTCAATATTTCCATAGGTTCCGGCGGGGGCGAACCTTCCAGCGGAGTGCCGGGTCGAGGATCAAGAATATTTATTGGGACGCAGTCCACGCCCAAATCAGCCAGAGTGAATGCAAGGTCTAATCTTTGAGACGGCGTTTCGCCCATCCCCATAATTCCTCCGCAACACGCGGATAAGCCGTTACCGAGCGCTTTACTTACGGTATTCACACGCTGGTCAAAAGTGTGTGTAGTGCAAATACTGGGAAAGTACTCTCGGGAGGTTTCAAGATTATGATTATACCGTGTAATGCCCGCCTGTTTGAGTCGTTTTACTCTCTGGTCGTCCAAAAAGCCGAGCGATGCGTCCAGTTGGATCTGCACCTCGTTATGAACTCTTTCCAATGATTCGATCAAACCGTCGAATTCTCGCTGGGAAAGCGCTCCACCGCTCGTCACCGTGCAAAATCGTGACGCGCCTGCTTCGCGGGCCGATCGAGCGGCTTCCAAGATCTGATCTGTTGAGCGCAGATCGTATGTTTCGCAATGAGTCGCATAATGGCCGGACTGAGCGCAGAAAGCGCAGTTCTCGGCACAGCGTCCGGACCTCGCGTTAATTAAAGAACAAGAATCGAATTTCCAGCCGTTGAAATGGATTCGAATACGATCCGCCACTGCCAGTAGGCGCAAAACGTATTCATCAGGCGTATCCAGAAGAGTTTCGGCTTCGTTCCTGAGAATGCAGCCACCTGCCAAGATCTTTTCTTCAACCGCATCTATGAGTTCTCGGTAAAGCACGTTTGTGGACATTCAAACCTCCTCGAAACCTATTTTCATACGCTGAAAAAAAAGGAAAATCAAGGTCACTAAAGCGTGGATCGCAAAGAGGGTTGTTAATTTTGTCTGTTTTTTTTGTGAACCGTTCTCTGCACGATTTCTGATTCTTGGTCGCTTGCTTTGCACGTCTCGTTTGATCGCATAATCCAGACCTTCTTGACAATCCCGAAATGATGCCTATTAAAAATTCAGGAGACGGTAATTTTTATCACAACTGTGAGTACTTAACATTAACAAATAAAACTGAATTGAGCTGTCTTTCGTGTCCGAAAGACATTTTCACGGTACTAGACTATTCAAAGGCAGGAGATGATGGCGGATTTAGCAATTGCGGTAAATCCCGAAAAAGTGCATTTCCGCAAAGAGCTTTTTACGTCATGGCGTTCCACGCCGGCGGTTGATATTTGCGAATCCGAGCAGGATTTAGTGATATTGATTGATTTGCCTGGAGTTGACCCAAATGAGTTGGAAATAGAGGTAACCGGGAATATCTTGTCCGTGCTCGGAAAAGCCTCTCGGGAAGAGGGTGAAGGCAAGGCGATATTTCGCGAATATGAGGCACACGATTACTTTCGTGCTTTTATTGTTACGGAAGAGCTTGACACACACGGCCTCTCGGCTTCGCTTTTAGACGGAGTTCTCAAAATCGTTTTGCCGAAGATTGATAAAGCGCTCTCTAGAAGAATTCCGATATCCGCTGCCTAATAACTTTGCTGGGAACTTTGCGGCTACAGTGATTGTCTATTACGACGAATTGGAATATAAAAAACGGTCGGCAGTGAACCTTCAGACAGGTGAGTCAGACCCCATCGAAAGCTTCCGAGGGTTTAAGCCGGCCAAAAAATCAAACAACGTTTGGAGGGGGCTTAAATGAATTATCCGGTTGTAACCAAGCAATGGGATCAATTCCTGACGCTGGTTCGATCCATAAAACCTTTAACACCGGAAAAAGAATTCGAATTAGCAGTAAAATATTCGGAAACCGGTGATGTGGGGGCCGCGCAGGAATTGGTGGTTTCCCATTTACCTTTTGTCGTAAAGGTTGCATTCCAATATCGCCATTATATGATTCCGGTTCAGGATCTCATCCAAGAAGGCACCATCGGTCTAATGAAGGCGGTCAAGAGATTTGATCCCCATAGGGGATTTCGCCTGGTTTCTTTTGCAGTATGGTGGATAAAAGCTTACATAAAGAATTTTATTTTGAAATCTTGGAACCTCGTCAAATTGGGGACTACCCAAGCGCAAAGAAAATTATTTTTCCGAATCGGCGACATTGGCGAACATTTGGATGAAGCTTCCCGAAATGCCCGCATAGATGATCTGGCTAAGGAACTGAAGGTTAAGCCCGACGACGTTATTGAAGTTGAAGCGCGGATAAAGGCAAGAGAGTGGTCTCTAAATGAAGTTGTTGGCGATGACAAAGACGTCACGGCAATGGATTTGTTGCCCGACCATGCTCCCGGCTCTGAGGATCTCCTTATCGAGCGTGAGAGTGCTGCTCAACTCTCGACTGCTACAGATCAGGCCCTCAAGAAATTAGATCCTCGTGAACGTTTCATAGTTACAAAGCGTTATATGGACGATTCACCCTGGACGCTCCAGCGATTGGGCGAGCATTTCGGGACAAGTCGTGAGCGAGTCCGGCAGTTGGAAAAGCGTGCCTTGAAGAAGCTTAGAAATGAATTTTCCCAATTGCAATTGGAGGCTCTTCCCGCCTGATTGAAAATTTAAGCTATCAAAGATAATAAATGTGAAGCAGTCTCTAGGGACCGAGACTGCTTCACCAACTAATTCCTGTTTTCTGCTTATTTCTTTCGTTTTGCTCCCCAAGTCGGCGAATTTATCATCATATTTATCCGATTTATTGACATTTAGGGCTCATCGGTTTATCACCGGGCAAATGAGCAAGCGCGTTTACATGATTCACATTTCCGGTCTTCATCTGAATTCGGTCACCATTTGTCTCTTTCTGCTTTCTATTTCGTTAGAGATTCTTGCCACTCCGGTGCGGTCCGACGACAAGATAGCGGCGCCCGATCCAAGAAGCGTGGAGCTATCATCATTTCAGCCGAAAACAATCCAACCGGCACCTGTTGAAAGCACTTCAGCGGAACGCAACTGCCTCAGATATTAAGACCGAGAAAGATGCGGAAAATCAGCTTCTCAAAGATCGGCAGCTTGAGCTGAACAGATTGGGACAAGCTATAGCTGAGGAAGAGCAGCTCATGGTGAATGTTGTTCAGATTATGGATCGCGACGAAGCTGTTTCATGGATGACTCGGTTCATTTCATCACAGCCGCTGAACTGCCCGGTGAAACATCAATTGGAGTGGATTAACGCCATCATCGATGCTGTGGAACGAAACAGGTTGCCAATCTGTAAAGAGGCCCTTGGGCTAGTATCATGCATTATAGCTATGGAATCGGGCTTTCGAGTCGATCCCCTCGCAGTGGATCCTTCACGTGAACATGATATGTCTGCGTTATTAACCAGGGCTGAAAAAGAATTTGAACAAAAATTCGGTATGCTTTTACGAGTGCCGCCGGTTCCTCGTTTTTACTCAGCTTACAGAGAAAAATATTATGGTCAGTTGCTTGCGTGCAAAACAGAAGGAGAAGTGGAGATTATTGCTCGAAAAATAGCGGCGGATCTCAAAAGGGATGCTTCACGTCTACCCAAGGTTATTACAAGAGTAATAGACAAGGAGTTGGAGAAACTCACACATGTCGTGCGAACCAAAGGCTCCATGCAGCTCAATTTTGTTAAAGCACGTCAGGTTATGTCCGAAAGAGGTGAAGCCTTCACGGATAGTGAATTTACGGATTACATGTATACTTTACACGGCGGTATAGACGTCGGCGTGGCCGCGCTGAAACCTATGTTCGTGCAATATGCTGCTAGATACGCCACACCTGGTGATCTCTCGTGGCTGTTTCTTGTGGGAATGGATTACCATTATGGGCCTTTTTCAAGCCGAAACATGATGGAACAAATAAGAATACGCGATCTTTCCGGAAAGAAAATAGCTTTGGATGGTGATTTCCTCCATTATAATGATAACGGGACGCCCGCTGACAAAGTTTCAGAAACATTTCGGGCTGTTGCGACAATTTTTCCGTCACTTGGACAATCTTCGATTTTAAAAGCTTTTGTCCTGGAAAAAGATCAGCATTATATTTATACCGATCTCCATCGAGCGATATTGCAGGCGCATAGTGAACGTTTCGGGGAGACGCCTTTTGCAGTAGTGGGCGAACTCTGGATGGGAGAGAACGCTCAAATCAAACACGGCGCAAGTTGGAAAACAAATTCCTACCTAAAAAAACTTGATCGATACTTGAACTCTCTTCCTTGGGATAACTGATTAGCCGGCAAATACCTTTCATTATAAATCAACCAAAAGCTTAGGATAGTGGAGAACCGGTAAGCGAGGATATAGGTTTTCAGGGGGAACGCCGCTTCTTTCTTATTTTGGTACGTGCCTGAGCCCAACGTCTTGACACAATGGTGTTACAAAGTAATAATAATTGATCTAATGTATATGAGCCGAGGTAGCGTGCCCATGAGTAAGGAAAAACTGGATATCATCACATTCAAGGTCCCTGAATCATTGAGGGAGGCCATGAAAGGGATTCCCAATAGGTCCGAATTCATTCGAGCCGCTGTGGTTGCTGCGCTCGACAGCACTTGTCCTCTATGTAAAGGCACAGGTGTAATGATGCCCAATCAGCGCCCCCACTGGGATTTGTTCACTAATCATCATCATTTCGAGGAATGTAACACCTGTAACGCGGTGCATGTGGTATGCGATAGGGGTGCCCATGAAGCTGCGCATGTGCATGAATCTGACTGAAAGAGCGCTGATGTCAGGATACAGCAATAGCGGAGCTACATCTCTGATGCGCAAATGTCACTTTATTATAATGCTGTTGCTGATCAGTTTCTCTATAGGGCTGCATGCCAATGCCGCGGATAACCCCGGCGGAAAAATAAAGTCGTTTGTAAGCATCTTGCCTATCGCGTACTTCGTGGAACGTGTGGGAGGGCCAAACGTGGAAGTCAGCGTTTCTGGTAGGGCCGGGTCAAGATCCTCAACTTTCGAGCCGACACCCAGACTCATGGCAAAGCTGGCTAATTCCCGAGTGCTTTTTAAAATTGGTTTCCCCTTTGAAGAGACGATTATCAAAAAAATAGCGATCAACGTTCAAGAATCTGGAAGTGGTCGATCTCCAGCAAGGAATCAAAGTCAGGAACCTTCACTGGAGGAAGAATTGGAGGCTGAAGAAGCCAAACACGGAAATGGACATGGAAAATCAGAGCATCATGAGCACTCCAGCGAACCTGGAGAAATCGATCAGCACACATGGCTTGATCCCCAGCTTGCGAAAATCCAGGCTCGAACCATAGCGGATACATTGATCCGCATCGATTATGGCCACAAGGACCTTTATGAAAAAAATCTAAAAGATTTCCAGGCCGATCTGGACGCCATCCACGAGCAATTGACCAAGGCCCTTGCCCCTGTGAAAGGAAAGAGCTTCTTCGTATTTCATCCGGCATATGGATATTTAGGGCAAGCCTACGGGCTAAAACAGATTCCTGTCCAAATAGGAGGTAAAGAACCGACTGCGAGACAGCTTGCACGTTTGGTCGAATTAGCCAAAGAAGACGAGGTCAGAGTCATCTTCGTCCAGCCACAATTCTCCAAGAAAAGTGCGGAGGCTTTAGCCGAAGCCATTGGAGGCGCGGTGGTCCCGCTCGATGATCTTGCCCCGGATTATCTCAAGAATCTGCGAGAAATGGCCGCGAAGCTCGACTCGGCGCTTCAGGTCCAGAAGAAGTGAACATGACAATCGGCGCTGGTAAAAAAAATATTAAAGATTGACAGGGGAAGATGCCCCGGCAATTCTCATAACCGATGTATGGTTTTCTTATGACGGTCATCCCATTTTGGAGGACGTGAATTTCTCCATTCCCCAAGGTGATTTTGTTTCCATTGTGGGTCCCAATGGAGGAGGCAAAACTACCTTGTTGAAGCTGATTTTGGGACTGCTTCAGACCTTCCCGCGGCGGGATCCAAGTATTCGGATTAAACCCCGAGAAGGCGAGACCGCGAATCGGATATATGCCCCAGCACCCACAATTGGATCCCCAGTTTCCTGCAACAGTCATGGATGTGGCCCTTATGGGACGTCTCAGCCATGGTAGAGCTTTCGGTCCGTATTCCAAAAAAGATAAAGAAGCGGTCGTCACAGCTTTAGACCAGGTCGGACTGCGTGACATGCGCAAGAAATCGTTTGCGTCAATTTCAGGAGGTCAGCGCCAGAGATTGTTCATAGCTCGCGCTTTGGCTTCTGAACCTGATCTGCTCCTGCTCGATGAACCTACCGCAAATCTCGATGCAGAAATGGAAGGTGGTTTGTACAAGTTGCTCCAGATTCTTAATCAGAAGCTGACAGTGGTTATGGTCTCTCACGATCTTGGATTCGTTTCCAGTCTGGTTAAGAGTGTTATCTGCGTCAAATGCCAGGTTGCATCGCACCCGACTAGTGAACTCACGGCCGAGATAATTGACTCGATGTACGGGTCACCGATGCGAGTCGTGCGACACAACCATGGTGACTCGAAGGAACCAATCTCGTGGCGCAATTCCTGACCGATTTACAGCAATATCAATTCCTCCAGAACGCACTGCTCACTGGTATCCTCGCCAGTGTGGCCTGCGGGATTATAGGGACCTACATCGTAATCCGGCGGATTTCATATATTGCCGACGGTATTGCCCACGCCGTACTCGGTGGAATGGGCGCAGCCTTATACCTTCATAAAGTGTATCACTTGGATGGAATCGTGCCTCTGCATGGAGCCCTGGTGGCGGCAGTAATTGCTGCCGTCATAATTGGGTTAGTTAGTCTAAGGGCAAAACAAAGGGAAGATACGGTCATTAGCGCTCTGTGGGCTGTCGGCATGGCTGCGGGGATCATCTTCATATCACGAACGCCCGGCTATAACGAAGATCTTATGGGATATCTTTTTGGCAATATCCTGATGGTGTCGAGCAGTGATCTTTGGATGCTGGCCGGGTTGGATACCGCCATAATTCTAGTGGGACTTCTGTTTTATAACCAGTTCCTGGCAGTCTGTTTTGACCAGGAATTTGCACGTGTGAGGGGTCTTAATGTTGAACTGTTTTACTTGCTGCTGCTTGGGCTGGCCGCTTTGACAGTAGTGGTCCTGGCGACGGTCGTCGGAATTGTAATGGTGATCGCGTTACTGACGCTGCCCATAGGTATTGCAGCACTATTTTCGACCACTATGTGGCGCATGATGATCATTTCAGCAATTCTTTGCGGTCTTTTCACGACTTCTGGTTTGGTAGTCAGCTATGCCCCCGATTATCCGGCTGGAGCAACAACTATTATTATTGCGGGCGCCGCTTATCTGATAGCCACAAGTCTGAAATGGGCTTTGAGTCGCGGCAGAGTGTAAAACACGGACGAACCAACTTTTCTTTTATCATCCCTAAAATTGGCTCCAACTCCCAAATCCAAGCCCAATTCATTTTAATCTCCTGATGAGCCTCGGCGAATCAAAATATTCCGCAGAGATAATTGATCGCTTGGAATTTATGGACCTGCGCTGAAATCAAGGGATACACCTGGAAAAGATTCAATAGTCGTTGCGATGGACAGTACCTTTCAGCTGTAAAAAGGAATAGATGTAAATTCAAATTAATAATCTGTTCCGCGGTTTCTCTGAAGGAATAATTGTTTTCTTGAACGCTGGATACGGAGATATGTCGGGAATTCAGGAATTGCCTACTGAACTCTACGATCTCAATTCCGAATTCCTAGCAATATAGGCTGATTGGATATTCACCCCCTGGTTAGGCGATTTCAACTGACCGGGTTGATGGGCTTGTGATGGGAATTAGCAGTGGAAATTGTTGACAAAGCAGCTTTTCCTATGAGAGACTTCTGCCTGATTCGAGGAAGACAGATGATTCGAAAATTTATGATAATTTGGCTTTGTCTGGCAACGGTCTGTATCCCGATTCAATGCTTGGCCGGATCCTCCGAGATCACTGATTCTTCCTATTGGACAAAGCTGGTTCATGAGGAAAATTCTCTTGCAGCCAGCATTCTTTATCTGCCCTACATAGCTTTTTTCATTCCATACAGGATCATTGACGGAATAATTAGCCCGAAGCCCACCACTCAGGGGACAATACCTCCCGCAGCGCATAAAGTAGCACATTAATAAAATTGAGAAGTACTGACCGGTTCTTCATTATCGGAATAGGTAACCTATTCTTCGCCACGGAAATTGCTTCGCTAGGCTCGCAATGATACATCCCCGCAGTCTCAGCAAAGCAATCTGAGGTATGAGATAGCAACGTCAGCGTCGAGGGAGAATTAATCTCTAAAAATTTGACTGTTCACGGAAGCTGTCGGTTCTTGCGGGATTTCAATAGCGGATCTCATCTTTTCTTGATTTTTGAAATGCTCCCGTATGCGGTCCAGGTCCTTCTTTCTTATACCCGGGACCGTGAGGATTTCTTCGTCTGAAGCTGAAAGCAAGCCTTTGAGGCTTCCGAAGGTGGTCAGAAGCGCATGACGCTTTTTGGGGCCGATTCCGGCCACCTGATCAAGTTCTGAACGAAGCACCGCTTTACGTCGGCTGGTTGTGTGTTTGAAATGGGCAAACCGGTGCGCCTCATCGCGGACACTCATTAGCAGCATCAACCCTGGATCCCCTCTAGGAAACAGCACGGGATTTTTTCTGTCAGGCAAATAAAATCTTTCTTGACTACCTTCTCCGCGAGCTTTGGCAATCCCGGCAACCGCCGGGATCTTGCTGCCGAGCTGGTCCTTGAGCGCCGCGCATGCTGCATTAAGCTGAGACTTTCCTCCATCTATAAGAAAAAGATCCGGCAGGGTTTCTTCGTCCATGTGGCCGACACGACGAGAAATGGTCTGATAGATCATTCCCGGATCATCTTGGTTTTGAAATCCCCTGATTTTGTATTGACGGTATGCTGACTTGTCCGGTTGACCGCCTTTGAACAATATTTTGACGCCCACGGGCTCGGATCCTGAAATATTGGAAATGTCATATCCTTCGATTGAAACCGGTGTGCCAGGCATATGGAATTTGGCGGCTATTCGCTCCAAAGCCCTTTCCGTTGAATCTTTATGCTTCTCTTTAGTCAATTCATTCTCGGCATTTTTCAATGCAAGATCGACCAGACGCGCCCCATGACCTCGCATGGGAGCGCGGATCGTAACTTTGTTGCCACGCAGTTCTGAAAGCCATGTTTGAATAAGTTCAGGCTGGTCAATCGGTCTTGACAAGAGCACTTCTTTGGGAACGAATGCCCCGGAAACGTAGTACTGCTTGATACTGGATGCCAAAACCTCTTCTTCATCAAGCGCCGGATTTCGAATTACAAAAGAATCAGTGGCAACAAGATTACCTTGTCGAAAAGAGAGAACCGCGACAACAAACAGATTCGTGTTTCCCGACACAATTCCTATGACATCCAGATCCTTAAAATGAAAGAAGGACACATTTTGCGCTTCCAATGTTCTCTGGACCGCTGAAAGACGATCACGAACGCGGGCCGCCTCTTCGAAACGCAACTCTCTCGCCGCAGTCTCCATTTCGTGCTGGAGATTCTTCTTTAGGTCCTCGCTTCGACCTTGCAACAGCAAACTGACACCTTCCACCATGCGAGCGTATTCCGCCTTATCCACTTTTCCTGCACACGGACAGAGGCATCGCTTCATTTGACAATTCAGACAAGGCCGTTTACACGTGGCCATATGTCGGTCCGTGCATTGGCGCAATGGGAAAAGCCGCTGTATGAACTTCAGCGTGATACGCGCGTCTCGGGCCGAAGAATAAGGCCCGAAATAGCGTGCTCCATCAGGTTTTATTTTTTGCGTTCTGACCAAACTCAATTTCGGGAAAGGATGGGAGACGTTTAGCCTTAAAGAGAAAAAGGATTTATCATCACGCAGATTGACATTATACTTAGGCCGGTGTTGTTTGATCAGATTATTTTCTAAAATCAGTGCCTCTTTTTCAGTACCCGTGAGGATCGTCCTGATATTCTCGACCTTGTCTACCAGATATCTGACTTTTAGTCTTTCATCGCCACCTTTGACAAAATAGGAGCGGACCCGATTCTTGAGATTTCCTGCCTTGCCGACATAAAGTACATTTCCTTTACCGTCGGTCATAAGGTACACGCCGGGGCCGGTGGGCAGATTTTTAAGGATTTCTTCCTCAATAGGCATTTTGTGGTAAATCCTAAGAAGGCTTGATTGAATTAGTCGTGATCTGTTAATAATTAATATTGGCGTAACAGTGACTTGTCAACTATGCAGCCTGTGCAAGCGCAGGTAGGAGACCTGATGAGAAAGAATGAAGACCGCAAAGTTGCCGAACAAACATTTCTAAGAGATAGGGGACGTATTACGAATAAAGAACTCGCGGGTCGACTGGGCGTTCATCCTGCCACTGTCGCCCGTTGGAAAAAGCTGGATGAATGGGACCTGAAGCTCCTACAATCAGTAGGTTCTTCCGAAGATAATCTCTTGGGTGAAGAAGATTTTTATGATGCAGATTTGCGCCATATAGCGCTATTAAATGAAAGAATCGACGCTTACCTTCAGAAAAAGGAGCTGTTGCCTTCTGAGATCCTGGAATTGGCTGAGGCCAAATATCACATCATGAGCTGTAAGGAAATCATTCACGATCACATGCGATATCCAGCGATGGATCAATATGATCAACGTGAGCAGGATTTCGACTGATCGCGCTAAAAGGAGGACGCATGATTGAAATGAGATTCCATGGCAGAGGCGGGCAGGGAGCGGTTACCTCTGCCGAGCTTGTTGCCCAGGCGGCTATTAACTCGGGGAAATATGCGACTGCATTTCCGAGTTTTGGGCCGGAAAGGCGAGGAGCTCCGGTAGTGGCATTCGCTCGGATTGACGACCAGCCGGTACGGTTGAGATCCAAAATCTACAACCCCGATGCGGTAATCGTTCTGGATCCATCACTGTTGGATATTGCGAATCCGGTTGAAGGATTGCGCAAAGACGGCATCTTGATCATTAACTCTTCGCAGGATGTTGAGACGCTCAGGAAGAGGCTCTCCTACCATGGTAGGATTGCCGTTGTGGACGCATCCCACATTGCCAGGGAAGTGATTGGATTGCCCATTACCAACACGACAATGGTCGGCGCACTTGTAAAAGGCACGCAAATGGTCACCGTAGAATCTCTTCAGGGGCCGTTCCAGAAGAGATTCGGAAAGCTCAGCGCACGAAATCTCGAAGCCATGCAACGAGCTTACAACGAGACGCTAACGTCTAATTAAACTATGCCCTATGCTCAATAAGCTGCGGAGCAGCTATACGGAGGGAATATCGTGACTAAAGCCATGGATGAAATCACCTGGCAAGAAGTAGAACCGGGAGGGATAATTTCCGAGCCGGGGAATGCTTCAAGCTATCACACCGGCACATGGCGATCCCAAAGACCGGTTTATCTTGAAGAAAAATGCATCCGTTGTTGGAGATGCTATATAATGTGCCCTGACTGCGCAATTTCCGGGGATATCGAGAACAATCGCATGGTTTGGAACTATGACTACTGCAAGGGCTGCGGCATCTGTGCATATGAGTGCCCGGTGGACGCTATAGATATAATAGAGGAGGGAGAGTAATGGGCCAAAAAATGGGAATTGAGGTTTCCATCGCGGCTGCTGAGGCTGTAGGCTTATGTGACGCGGATGTTGTCGCAGCCTATCCCATAACTCCCCAGACCCACGTTGTGGAACACCTTGCCGAAATGGTCGCGGAAGGACATCTCGACGCTGAGTTTGTGCCGGTTGAATCCGAGCACTCCGCTATGAGCGTCTGTTGCGGTTCCGCGGCGGCAGGGGCTCGGACCTTCACTGCAACAGCGTCTCAAGGTTTGGCTTTAATGGCGGAGATCGTGTACATCGCCGCGTCGATGCGGTTGCCTATAGTGATGTTTCTATCAAATCGTGCTCTCAGCGGTCCACTATCGATCTGGAATGATCATTCAGACACGATGATGGTGCGTGACGCAGGTTGGATACAGGTCTTTTGCGAAAACGGCCAGGAGGTTTACGACGCGATTTTTCACGCTTTCAGGGTTGCGGAGGATCCCAAAGTTTCCCTTCCGGTAATGATCAATGTAGACGGTTTCACACTTACGCACGTTATCGAGCCGATCGAACCGTGGACCAAAGAAATGGCCGCGAAATACCTGCCTGAATTCAAACCTGTCAGCCGAATTCACCCTGACAAACCGATAACCATGGGCGCGTTCGGTATGCCTGAGATCTACATCGAACAGAAGATGGCTCACGATCAGGCACTTAAGAACTCCACCCCTGTGATCCTCAAAGCATGGGATGAGTTGGCCCAGTTGACCGGCCGGCAATATTTACCCGTAGAAGAATATAAAACCGAGGGGGCCGAAACTCTCATTTTAGGGATGGGTACAATTTGTGAAACCGCTTCCCTGGCAGTGGACAGCATGAGAGAGCAAGGCAAGAAAGTGGGCCTGGTGAGGCTGCGTCTCTGGCGACCTTTACCAGCCGCGGAATTACGAAAAATCTTAGGAAAGGCGAAAGATGTGGTGGTACTCGACCGTTCGCTCAGTATTGGAGGCGCCAGCGCGCCGCTGAGTTCCGAGATTCGGGCGCTCATGTATCATGAGGCGCAAAGACCGAAGATCCACTGCATGGTGGCCGGCCTGGGCGGGAGGGACGTCACTCCGCAGGACGTGGAAAAAATGACGGATTTGGCACTGTCTGAAACAAGCTACGATTATCACTTTTACGGCGTCCGCGGTTAACGCATAGGAGAATCCGATGGCGGAAACAAGCTCAAAGAAGGTCTTGAAACCTTTAAAGAATTTTCCGATGGGAGAATATATCAACCCGGGCCACAGAGCCTGTCAGGGATGCGCGGAAGTGCTCGCGGTGCGCCATGTGCTTAAGGCGATCGGCCCTGACATGGTCATGGCTATGGCGACGGGATGCATGGAAATTATCTCTTCACCTTACCCTCTGACCTCGTGGAACATTCCATGGATACACGTAGCATTCGAGAATGCGGCCGCAGTGGCCTCAGGCCTGGAGGCCGGGCTTAAAGTGCTAAAGCGTAAGGGTAGGATTCCTGATAAGGAAATCACCATTATGGCCATGGGCGGAGACGGCGGGACCACGGACATTGGGTTTCAGGCCCTCTCCGGGATGATGGAACGCGGCCACAGGGTGATCTATGTCTGTGTGGATAATGAAGCGTACATGAATACCGGAATCCAGCGAAGTTCGTCAACTCCGTTTCGGAGCCACGACTACAACCTCCCCGGCAGGCAAGGTGCATCCCGCGGGACAAATGACTTGGAAAAAAGATATGACCGCGATTGCCGCGGCTCATGGCATCCCGTACACGGCGACAGCTTGTCCGAGCTATTACACCGACCTGATAAAAAAAGTGCAAAAGGCGAAGACAGTCAATGGACCATCTTATCTGCACATTTTATCGGTATGCCCAACAGGTTGGAGAATTCAGCCTCAGAAATCGATTGAATACGGGAAACTGGCAGTGGATTCAGGGATTTTCCCCTTGTACGAGGTTGAAAACGGGGTGTGGAAGCTGAGCCGCAAACCCAAACAGCTCCTGCCTATCGCCGAGTATTTTAAAGGGCAGGGACGCTACCGACATCTGGACGACAAATTGATTGCGGAAATCCAGCAAAAGATAAATGAAAAGTGGGACCGCCTAGTTAAACTTTGCGGAGCGGACCAGGAACCGGAAAAACCCGAATAACAGACAGCGTATGGGGGCGACCCAGCGGTCGCCCCTTTTGATTCCCCACCCTTTTGTTCCATTAAAATCTCACATATCGTCGTCCTCGTCGTCCGGCCATTCAAGGTAAGGCTTCTCCACATCCACCATAGCGTTGACCATCATCTCGACAAGTCCCGTGTACCAGATTCCGGTCTTCTCGAAGACCTCGTAATGTTCAAACATATCTCGAATCATCCCTTTGCAGTTCGAACAAGGCGCGCAGACCATTTTCCGTATGGACGGGTCCATTTCATCCTGGAACGCGTTCAGAATCTGAGTCAGCTTTTTCCGTCCCGATACAAGCCGCTTCCAGTCAGGGAAATTTCCCGAAGACATAATTGCGAATCCTGAACCTCCGCCGCAGCAGTAATTTTCTACGCCGTGTGGAGTCATTTCTCGGAAACGACCGGGAGGCGTTATGGCCCTAAGCACATTCCGTTGCGGTTCCACGATCCCCATAAGTCTAACTATATTACAAGGGTCGTGGATAGTTACCGGAAAATCATTTTTGAGCGGATTGAATTTGATTTTGCCGCTTTTCACTATGTCCCAAAGCAAAGTGTAGGAGCTTTCCCTGGGAATCATTTGTTCGCCGGGAAGCAGGCGATCAGCTATCACTGTGAGCGCTTTGTGAGCATGACCACATTCCCCGATGACTATCTTCTTTACTCCCAGATCTCTGGCTATTTCCAAGTGCTTCAGGGCCACACGCGCAAATTGAACGTCATCGTACCAGAGACCGTAATTTACAGCATCGTACCCAGCCAATTCCGTCGATAAAGTGTAATTGATGCCGGCGGCATCAAAAAGGATCGCAAAAGACGCTGGGTTTTCCGGCCATGCCATGAACTCGCCGGCATTGTGGAGAAGAAGTATGTCGGCGCCTTTTTTATCCAGAGGGATGGTGATGCGTCTTCCAATCTTCTCTTCAATATCGTCCTCGATGTACTCGATGATGTCTGCTATTGCGGCCTGAGTCATGCCGGTGCTGGAACCGAACGTCAAATGCTTTACCGACCCTTTCTCGTGTATCTCCGCTGGAGCTATACCAAGCTCGGAACTGAAAATTTTTCTAAGTTCGTGCGTGATCAGGCCGTTATCGACTCCAATAGGACAGACCTGAGTGCAGCGTCGGCAGAGGGTGCATCTATAAGCCAGCTCAGCCAACCTCGCGACGGTTTCCCAGTTGAGATCTATATCGTGGCCCCGAAAACCTGCAAGCAGCCTCCCGCCCGTGGAAAGATACTTCTTGCCTATTTTGCGCAGCACGTCAGCTCTAAACGTCGGCCTGTATATGTCCTTTCTGCCGCTCATCTCATACACTGGACAAGCTTCGGCACAGGTTTGACATTTCGCGCAATATTCCAGGGACAGCATCAAAGGCTGAAGGAAAGTCCAATTGTTCTCTTTACTCAGCAGCTTTCGGAACCCCGCGAGAAACTTGTCCACAAGCTCCTGCTCCTCCTGGGGGGTCTTGGGCCGAGGCAGATTGAGAGCGCTTACTCCGTCCAAAGTGTGCTCCCACCGCTCTTTCTGGTCCTCTTTGAGTTCGCTGATAGGTTGCTCTTCAAAGTCCTCATAGGGCGGAGGCAGGGGAGGAAGGTCCTCAACCTTTATGGTTTCCAACGGCTGAGCCGTCTTTTTTGATATTTCTTCGGGTTTCATACAGGTCCTCCGATTATTTTTTCTCGTCTTTAGGGGCCCAAGGATTACTTGTCGCTACATCCGCCCAGTTCTTGGTTCCGCCTTCGGCTCCCACATGGGGCGCGGACCACGTGACCGGATAAGCGAGATATTTTCTGATCTTGGAATCCATTCCGGCATCTCCCACATTGGGGTTATCATCCCATTTGACTTTGTCCCACATGAAGTATTTCGAAACCATATGCGTCATGTGCGTGAATGGAAAGTACGCCCAAAAACCAATAAAAAGGAGAAGATTGACTATATGCAATCCACTGAGCGGCTTTTCCATAACCTGCGCGGCTGATTTGAAAGTTATCATGCTGACTAGAAATTGTCTGGCCGCTTCGAAACCGGGGTCTCTCAGCCACACCAGAAAGCCGGTCACGAAGATCGCGCCTAGCCATATTAGGTTCATGTAGTCGATACCTGCCGTAAAATCCTTTAGCATCGGATCCTTCGCTCTCTTGATTGTTAATCCTACGACCCCGATGGTTCCCAGGATGTATCCTATGACGCCGAATATCTGCGTCAAAGCCTGCACGAACGATGCAATGGAAGAAGCTGAGGGCGGAAAGCCGGCGGCCTCCAGAATTGCTCCGATAACAAGGAATACCAGGCCGCCTATACAAAGGTACAACCCCATATGGAATGGAAAAGACCAGTACCACAACGGACGATTATCTTCGTACAGCGCTCTGATAAAAAGAATTTCAGGCACCATAAAAGCATACTGAGCAACGTGGTCTTTGTGCCTCTCCTTTTTCCAGTGATCGACTTCCTCGAAAAAGGAACCTCCATAAGGCTTGCCCTCATGCGGCACGGGATAAAGCTCCCAGCGGACATGCATGGGCATCGTAAAATACCGGACAAGCTTCGCTGCAAACGCGATCACGAATATTAAGCCAGTCACGTATGTCAATAATTTAAGCAGACCGATGCCATCCATCTTTAAGACACCTCCCGGAAAATTAGTTTTTTATTGGACCCGACCATTCAAAATTTGCGGAGAGTTGTGTACGCTAACCAGATTACCACATTCCTGAATTTTATGCAGAACTTTATCCCGGCTTTCTACGGTTTTTTCGAGTTAAATCTTGGACCCACTTTTCGAACGTGCTTCAACTGGTGGTTCTCGCAATATATAACGTAGGTTGTCACCAAGCCTCGCCGGCTGACAATATTTAGTCGACGAATGGGACCGATATTCATAATCGATTCAGCTGATCAGAACCAATATGCTTGGATCCAAAAAGTGCCGACCAAAGAAGACGGTGCTGCAAAGCCGCTGAACCGGAACGATCAATGTAAGGAAGGAATCATCGTCAGTCGAGTGAAGAACAGTGACATGTCACAGGTCCGGATTGGAGGTTTGCGAAGAGGTATTTGGCTGCTGATCGGCCCGGAAAAATCAGCATTCACCGATTTGTCGTTCGTCTCTGTCCCACTCGGAGTAGTAGTACTCCTGAGGTTCGCCGTGTTCAGCCTTGAACTCGGGAAGGGGATCATCCGCATAATCAGCTCTAAAGAATTTCTCCACCCAGTCTTGGCCCCATTCGTCTTCTTCGAGAAATGCTCGCAATTCTTTGACCCCTTTTAAATTGCGGCATTCCACCCACCCATCTTTTTCATTCATAAGAGACAATTCCTCGGGATTTGCCTCAGACCAATCTATGAAGTAAGGGGAATGAGAGCTGAGCAATACCTGTTTGCCCGGATTTGCGACAACAAAACGGTGCATGAGGCCGTAAAGGACCCGCAGCCTATTGGGATTGAGATAAGTTTCCGGTTCTTCGATGAAGAAGATACGAGGATGATCCGGTAAATGGAACAACGAGCAAAGGGCCAGAAATACAAGAAACCCGTCAGATAACTGCGGACCTACAAAATAGCCGGATTTGTTTTCTTCCTCAACTCCAATGCCGACCTGACTGGGATCTCCGAGATGGGGCGTGAATATCCTTTTGATTCCAGGCACACTCCTTCTGATCTCTTGAGAAATCCTGTCAAAATTTTCCGGGTAATTTCTCTCCAAGTGGTGGAGCACTGCCGCCAAGTTTTCTCCGGTATGATCTAGTAGGTACGAATCCTGGACAGCCGAGGGTTTTTTTATGATATCCGGAACGAATCTATACCTCTTAATCTTTGACAGGTACTGTGCTACGGCCCGAATCCTTCGCTCCGCATCATTCCAGGCATGGCCTCTTCTCATCTGAGCCATCTTCGATTCTCTGGCCTTAACATCCGCTATGGTAAACAGGATTTCTCCCTGAACCTCCTGTAGGGTTTCCTCTTTAATTTGATATTCATTTCGTCGAATTTCCGTGAAGATAAGCGTATAACTGTAATTCACCCCGTCGACTTCCACCGTGATTTCAAAATGTAGATCGGGGTCTGGTGGGTTGGTATCATCTTTTTCGCGACGACTCAGGGTCTGACGAAAAGTGAAAGGACCCGGTCCAAATGCGCTGTTAAAAGGACCTGACGACAAAAAACTAAGCATCAATAGTAAGTTGCCCAAATTTGACTTACCCGATCCGTTGGGTCCGATAAACAGATTCAAGGGCCTGACCTGGAAGTCCGCGTCGCGAAAATTTTTGAAATTCTTCACAGAGATGCTTTTGATCATTCCTGGAGCAATTCCTTTCTCAATTCAAGTCTCGCTGCCAAGACCCAGACCTATTATTTTTCGTCCAGGGGAGATGAAATCCAAGTCATCATGGAGCGAAGGCGTTCACCCACAGATTCGATCGGGTGTTCGGCTCCAAGTCTCTCCAGAGCCTTAAATACCGGTCTACCTGCGGCGTTCTCCAAAATCCATTCCCGAGCAAATTCTCCTGACCTGATCTCGGCAAGCAATTTTTTCATTTCCGCCTTAGTGCGATCGTCCACGATTCGCCCGCCGCGAGTCATGTCACCATACTGCGCGGTATTGCTTACGGAATATCGCATTCGGCCGATTCCACCTTCATAAATTAAATCAACAATCAATTTAAGTTCGTGAAGACATTCGAAATAAGCTATCTCGGGTTGATAGCCGGCCTCGACGAGGGTTTCAAAACCGGCCTGAATCAGTGCGGTAACCCCACCGCATAAAACAGCCTGTTCGCCAAACAAGTCTGTTTCAGTCTCTTCGGCAAAAGTCGTTTCGATCAGTCCGGCTCGAGTCGAACCTAGTGCCCTTGCGTATGCAAGTCCGATATCGCGGCATTGACCTGTGGCATCGCGGTAAATGGCTAAAAGGGCAGGCACTCCGGTGCCTTTCTTGTACATTCGACGGACGAGATGCCCCGGGCCTTTTGGGGCCACCATAAATACATCAATATCGGACGGAGGATCTATTTGCCCGAAATGAACATTGAATCCATGTGCGAAAGCCAGGGTTTTTCCAGGTTTCATTGCCGGGCCGATTTGGTCATGATATAGCCTTGACTGGGTTTCGTCAGGAACCAAGATCATCACGACATCACCGATCTGTGCCGCCTCATCCACTTGCATAACTTCAAGGCCAGCTTCCGTGACTTTGTCCCAGCGTCGGCTTTGTCGATGAAGTCCTACGACCACGTGGACACCTGAATCCTTAAGATTCAAAGCATGTGCGTGGCCTTGGCTCCCATATCCGATAATAGCGACCGTCTTGCCATCCAGGACCGCAGGGTTCGCGTCCTGGTCATAAAAAATTTTTACCAATTTACGCTCCAGAAGACGATTAACTGGGGAATATTAAAATACGCCGCCGATTGTATCAAAAATGTGGAGTGCTCTCAAGATATATGCCAATCTTTTTGAGTAACGGGACGAGGATTTAATTTTTGTAGTTATTATTTTAGTTCTCCTTCGAACTTCTAATTAGCGCGAGATTCCTTCCGTATTATCAGTCCTGTTTCTTCTGAATCCCCGATTCGATGGCTTGATTCTCAGCCTTGAACAGAAGTCTGGGGGGTTCGATGACCACAGTGGTATCGGGTGGCACTGAGGAAGTTAACCAGACGTTTCCTCCTATGATGCAACGCGCTCCGATGACCGTCTCGCCGCCGAGGATGGTAGCCTGCGCATAAATCGTAACGTCATCTTCAATTGTAGGGTGGCGTTTTTTGCCCCGAAGATAATTTCCACCCTCGGATTCACGAGGAACGGACAATGCCCCTAACGTAACACCCTGATAGATCCGTACTCTATTGCCAATTTCAGTAGTTTCTCCGATTACCACGCCGGTGCCATGATCTATAAAAAAATCCGTGCCGATCGTGGCCCCCGGATGAATGTCTATTCCGGTGAGGGAGTGTGCATGTTCGGTCATTATTCTTGGCATCAACGGTATGCTCAGCAGGAAAAGCTCGTGAGCGATACGGTAAACAAAAATTGCGTACAAACCCGGATAACAAAACACTATCTCATCAAAACTTTTTGCCGCAGGATCTCCATCATAATGCGCCTTGACATCTTCAGCCAACAATCTGCGCAGGCCCGGCAACTTTTCCATGAGCAGTAGCGCATCTTCACGGCCCGTCTGAATGCACTTTATGCACAGGCTGTCCATCCGTCGGCATTCATGGCGAATACTCCTGGCGATCTGCGTGGACAGCAGATCGAACAGGGTCATCATTTCGTTTCCGAGATGATATTCCAGTGTAGAATGTGTCAACTCCTGTCTTCCAAAATAGCCGGGGAAAAGAATATCTTTCAAAATGTTCAATATACGTATGATCTCGTCTTTTGAAGGAATCAGAGCCTCGCCTACATGATCCACCGTTTTCTTGTCCGCGCATGAATTTACCATTCCTTGTACTACGGCTCTGAGACGATCCTCCTGCACAGGAATGAAAAGATCTTCCTGAAATTCGCAGATGTTGCTTGAAGACGTTGCATCAACAGTTGCTTTCATTTTTCCTTCTCCAGGAATCAATTTCGAGTCTGGCAGTATTGTGTAACATCTTATCCTAAAAGGATACCAGTACGATCTGTTTTAAGAATTATGACACCTTGCAAACTTTGCTGATGCTTCATGAGTTATGAAAATGGGCGGACTCGGTAAGCACCTGATTTCGGCAGCCTCGTCTCGCGACGTCCAGATTCCCACAATTCTTGGTTCAATTTGTAGATTCTGTAACCAATGTAAGTTGTTATTCCTTTATGCCGTAGATCGGCGGTTCAATAAATTCGGAACGGCACATTGGGCACCTCGCCGGCGCAGTAAGGCGTGAACGTTTCTTGAACACAAACCCGCATCTTAGGCAGCGCGCAGGTTCACTGATGATGTTAGCGTTAGTCCCTACTGAGCGCTGCACGTGAATAAGGTGCTCACAGACTTCCTTTTCTGAGATCGCGAGGGCTTGTGAGAGTTCTCGAGCCGTATATTCTCTCTCACGAAGCATTCGAGCGATCCGTTGCCGTATGGTCAGAATTGCGCCCTCCCGCCGGATGGTAGTTATATTTCAGTCTTTGTCCCTTGACAACAATAGTCTTTTTGGTGAGGATAACGGTTCCGCTATGTTCATGGCAATATTTTCACGTAAAACGAGAACGATGGGAGGGAGGATCATATGGCCCAGAGATCGTTAAATAAAGTGTTATTGCTGGGCAACATCGGCAGAGACCCGGAAGTACGATATACCGCATCCGGCAAAGCCGTAGCCACTTTTACATTGGCCACCTCCCAGCGATGGCGCGATCAGGACGGAAACGATCAGGAACGGACCGAATGGCATCGCATCGTTGCATGGGGTCGTCTCGGAGAAATCTGTGGGGAGTATTTGAGCAAAGGAAAGCAGGTATTCATAGAAGGTCGTATTCAAACGCCGTGAATGGGAAGATCAAGACGGCAATAAGCGAACAACGGTTGAAGTTATTGCTAATGACATGATCATGTTGGGTGGAGGAGGCTATTCCCAAAATCGTGATGCCGACGAACCGACCTCCAGACCGTCCCAAAGACAATCTAAATCGCAGACGGAATCCCGGACGGCCTGACGATAGCAAGGGCTATCCTCCGCCACCGGAAGATGATATCCCATTTTGATGTTAAATCATGATGGCACCTTTTCCGTTCTTATTGCCGGACTGAGTTCGTAATTTATTTTTTACAAAAGGCAAATCCCTCGAAAAGATGGGAAAGTCCCCCAACAGTGGGGCCGCGTGTTTAGAAGAAATCCGATACGTATATTGACGATAATTGTATTTGGCCCTGCGTGATGACGGAGAATAACTGAGATTTGACGGCTGGATTTGTTCAGATGGTTTATGAGTTACAAGGTTGCAAGGAATTTATAGCAAATCATCTCTGCTCAAGATGAGAGGGAAAAGAAATCGGATCGGCCGGCCGGAAAACCTGCCTAAGAATTATTTGGAAAACCTGTTCTCCTGGTGAGAAAGCTGGCAGGCTAGGTAGAATGATTTGAGGCGAACCAAACCCATTCCATATTCGGGAGACCCCTTATGGTCGGGGTAACAAAATGATTTCACAATGCGGAGCAAAAGGGTAACCTGCTTTAATACAAAATGCGGATTACTCTGAAGGAGGAATGATGCGACAAAGCGCGGCGGCCTGGACGTGGGTCACTACAATGGCCTTAGTTTGTCTACTCACTATGGGCGCGTTTAATGAACAGATTTGGGCCTTCAATGAGGCGCCGATGCTTGCCAAAATGGTAAAAGAAGGCGCTCTCCCCTCGGTGGACAAGAGGCTGCCCGAAGCTCCGCCAGTTATAAAACCGGTGGATAAGCCTGGTTCCTATGGCGGGACCTGGCGGCGAGCTTATTTGGGCCTGTCGGACCTGGTGGGTGCGCGCCGGATCGTGTATGATCCGCTTGTTCGATGGAGTCCGGAAATACAAGATTGAACCTAACCTAGCTTTGAAATGGGATATTGATCCGGAAGGCCGAATTTTCACTTTTCACCTGGTGAAGGGAGTGAAATGGTCGGACGGCGCGCCATTCACTGCTGACGATATTCTTTTCTATTTCGAGGACATTCTTTTTGACAAAGAGCTGACGCCCTCTATTCCGATGTGGCTTGCCCCGTCGGGTAACCCGCCGAAGGTTTCAAAAACCGACGATTACACTTTTCGCATCGAATTCGATCAGCCTTACGGTCTATTTCTTGAGCGTCTCGCTTGCCCTGACGGCATGGCCCTCGTTACCAAACCCAAGCACTACTTAAAGAAATTCCACAAGAAATATGCCAAACCGGAGGAGCTGGAAGCACTACTGAAGGAAAGAAACGCCACAAGCTGGGTGAAGCTTTTTCAGGACGTGTCGGATCTTTCACGGTCTCTATTTGTGGAAAAAGGGCTTCCGTCAATATGCGCATGGGTCACCACAATGCCTGCTCCGGCCAAACGTTTCGTCATGGAGCGAAATCCCTATTATTGGAAGGTTGACCCACAGGGCAATCAACTCCCTTACATCGATACTATAGTTCACGATCTCCAAGCGGAATCGCAAACCATCGTCTTGAAAGGCTATAGCCGGTGAGATTGATATGCAGGGCAGGAATTTGGGAGGTATGCAGAATAGTGTTCTGCTATTGGCCAGCGTGGGTCAAGGCAAATATAGACTTGTGCCCAAAACCTCCACGGCTTCAGTTGGATTGGTTGTTTGCCCGAATCTCAATTGCAAGGATCCGGTAATGCAAAAGATTCTGGCGGATCGCCGATTCCGAATAGCTCTTTCCCATGCCATTAATAGAAAAGAGCTTAATAAGATCGTCTATCAGGGGCAGAGGGATTCCCCGGCAGGCCGCTCCGCTGCCTGAATCCGAGTTCTACAGCGAATCATACGAAAAGGCATATCTCATGCATGATCCGGCAAAGGCCGCGGCCTTGTTGGACGAAATGGGATTGACCACAAACAAAGCCGGTAAACGATTACGTCCCGACGGGCAGCCGCTGAGACTGACACTGGATGTCATGGTTTCAATCCAAAGCTGGGTCGATACCGCTGAAATATTAGCTTCTAATTTTAAGAGCATAGGAATAGATACTGAAGTAAAATCTGAAACTAGAGAACTGTTCAGACAGCGGACCCAAGGCGCAGCCCATGAGATAGCCCTTTGGACGGGCGATGGTGGAATGGAGTGCCTGTTGGACCCGAGGTGGTACTTCCCTTATAGTACCAGAGAGCCTCAACGCACCGTTGTACGGTCAATGGTGCCAAAGCGAAGGCAAGAAAGGAGAGGAGCCGCCACAGGACATAAAAGAGCTTATTGAGATTTACCACAAAATTCTTCGCACAGTTTCACCTGACGAGAAAAAGAAATTATTCAGCGAAATCATTGCGGCCAATGAGAAAGAATCTCTGGGTCATAGGGCTGGTCCATGATCCACCTGATTACTATGTCGTAGCGCCAAACATGTTCAATGTGCCCAAAAAGGATTTTCAGAGTTGGATTTATCCGAATCCCGGGCCTATTAATCCGGAACAGTTCTCTTTCGAGCCGAAGAAATGAATTCTCAAAGGCTCGGGGAGATCTTCATTCGCGATTGATTCTCGAAGGAAGCGGCCATGGTGGCTTATATAATCCGCCGCATTCTCATAATGATACCCACGCTGGTGGCCATATCTATTATTTCGTTCATAATAATACAGTTGCCGCCGGGAGACTTTCTCACCACATATATGGCGCAAAGGGCTGAGAGGGGGGAACCTGCGGACCAGGCGGAAATCGAAGCTTTGAGGCAGAGGTTCGGCCTGGACCAGCCTCTATATAAGCAGTATCTGTATTGGGCTTGGAATTTTTTGCACGGGGATATGGGCCACTCCTTTGAATGGAATCGCCCGGTATCCAGTCTCATAGCGGAGCGGATTCCGCTCACGATTCTCATTTCTACTTGCACATTGCTTTTCACATGGGCGGTTTCGGTCCCAATCGGCGTATATTCGGCGGTGCGGCAGTACTCCTGGGTGGACTATTTTCTGACCTTCATCGGTTTTATCGGCTTGGCGACTCCTAATTTCCTTTTCGCCCTGGTTTTGCTTTGGATATCCTACGCGTACCTGGGGATGAGCATCGGTGGACTTTTTTCACCTCAATTCGCGGATGCGTCCTGGAGTATCGCGAAGTTCATTGATCTTCTTAAGCACCTGTGGATTCCCGTAATCATAGTCGGGACTGCCCATACAGCCAAGTTTATCCGCATAATCAGGGGAAACCTGCTCGACGAGCTGAAAAAGCCGTACGTGACTACCGCAAGAGCCAAAGGACTGAGTGAGACCAGATTAATTTTGAAATATCCGGTACGAGTAGCAATCAATCCGTTGGTGAGCACTATAGGATGGACATTGCCGGAATTGATTTCAGGGATAGCAATAACAGCCGTAGTGCTGAACCTTCCTACTTCAGGTCCGCTCCTGCTGAGCGCTCTGTTAAGTCAGGACATGCAGCTTGCGGGCGGTTTTATCATGCTGTTGAGCTTTTTGACAGTGGTTGGAACTCTCGTCTCAGACATTCTTTTGGCCTGGGTCGATCCGCGGATACGTTTCGGAGCAGGCGAGGGCGCATGAATCAGGACCAAGGATCGGAGAATAAGTACTTAAACGCTTCGACCAGGCAATTGATCTGGTGGCAGTACAAGAAGCATACCCTTGCCATGGTAGGCCTTTGGCTTATTTCGGGCCTCTATATAACAGCAATTTTCTGCGAATTCCTGGCCCCTTACAACAAGGACATACGTCATTTCGAGGCAACTTATGCTCCACCTTCCAAAATCAGAATGTTTGACGAGAAAGGAGGCATACACCGGCCTTTCGTTTACGGACTGGAGATGGCACTGGACACGGAAACCCAGCAATTGCGATATGAAGAAGTTACGGATCAGAGGTATCCTATTCTTTTTTTGGTGAGGGGTGACGACGTACGATTTTTGGGGACTTTGGCGGAGTGACCTGCATATGTTCGGGGTAGAAGCTCCCGGCAAGCTGTTCCTGTTCGGAACCGACCGGATGGGAAGAGACATGTTTAGCCGGTGTTTTTACGGAAGCAGAATTTCTCTATCAATTGGCATGTTTGGGGTGTTCGGTGAGTTTGCTTCTCGGGGTCACGTTGGGTGGAATTTCAGGATATCGCGGTGGATGGGCGGATGGAGTGATCCAAAGAACAATAGAAATAATAAGATGTTTTCCTAGCATACCTCTCTGGATGGGGCTTTCAGCGGCAATGCCTCCCCACTGGCCCGGGCTGAAAGTCTATTTCGTTATTACAATCATTCTATCGCTTATCGGATGGACGGACCTTGCGAGAATGGTGCGAGGCAAATTGATAGCCTTGCGCGAGGAGGAATTCGTTCTCGCAGCAAAATTCGCTGGAGCGGGACATGCACGGATCATATTTCGCCATCTGCTGCCTTCTTTCACCAGCCATATAATAGTGACTGCTACATTGGCGATTCCCGGGATGATTCTTGGGGAGACCGCCTTAAGTTTTCTGGGGATAGGCCTCCGCCCTCCTATAACGAGTCTGGGAGTGCTTCTTAAGGAAGCTCAAAATATTACAACAATAGCACTTTATCCGTGGTTGTTGATTCCGGTGGTATTCGTAATAATGATCGTATTGTCGTTTAACTTTGTTGGGGATGGTCTTCGAGATGCGGTTGATCCATATTCTCGGTAAATAGCATGATACCTGTTTTAACAGTTGATAATCTGCAAGTTCATTTTTTCTTGGATCAGGGAGTGGTGCGGGCCGTGGATGGCGTCAGCTTCACGTTGGACTCCGGCAAAACCCTAGGAATTGTCGGAGAGTCCGGAAGCGGAAAAAGCGTAATAGGTCTTTCCATATTAAGAATCGTGCCGTCGCCGGGAAAGATTGTAGGAGGCAAGATTTTCCTTCGTATGGAGAATGATGGAGATCAACCGACACAACTGGACATCACCTCATTGGATCCTCACGGCCATCAAGCCAAAGAAATCCGCGGCAGCGATATCGGAATGATATTCCAGGAACCGATGAACTCCTTTAGTCCGGTCCATTCAGTGGGAAGCCAGATAATAGAAGCATTACGGCTGCATAGTGACATTTCGAAACATGAGGCTCGCAATAGAGCTATAGAAATGCTGTCTCGGGTTGGAATTCCTCAACCGGAACATAGGATAGACGCATATCCGCATCAATTGTCAGGGGGCATGCGACAGAGAGCCATGATCGCTATGGCGCTGGTATGTAATCCCAGAATTCTTATAGCCGACGAGCCGACCACAGCTTTGGACGTTACAGTTCAGGCCCAGATTTTGGATCTGTTAAGGGAGCTTCAAGAAGAATTTGGTATGGCGATAATTTTTATCTCGCACAACTTAGGTGTGATCGCGGAAATTAGTCACGAGGTCCTGGTTATCTATTTCGGACGTGTTATGGAGCAGGCACCGGTGGATACTTTATTCAGGGAACCTCTGCATCCTTATACTAAGGCGCTTCTGAAATCCGTCCCGGGAATCGACACCCCAGTCCGAAGTCATCTGGCCACAATCGAAGGAACATTGCCCGACGCCTACGCGTCCATTCCGGGGTGTCCGTTTTACGCCCGTTGCCATGTATGCCCCACCGGCACAATGTGTCGTGAGGATCCTTATCATTTGACGAAAGTGGCTCAACGCCATTTCGTGGCCTGCCCGGTGCTATGCTTAAATAAGTAGAGGGCCATCCGTGTCTGAAGCAAAACTCCTGCTCAAAGTGGAAAACCTGAAGAAACACTTTCCCATTACGAGGGGAGTTTTCAAAAAGGTGGTGGGCCATGTGAAGGCCGTAGATGGCGTGAGTTTTAGCATGAATAGCGGTGAAACCATGGGTATTGTCGGGGAATCCGGCTGCGGAAAGACCACGGTTGCACGAATGATCATGGGAGCATATCCGCCAACTGAGGGGAATGTCTGGTTCCAGCCGCCTAACGGCGATTCAATGGTTGATTTGGCTCACATAGATCCATCAGAGATGCGATTGTTACGAAAGAATATCCAGATGATTTTTCAGGACCCTTTCGCATCGTTGAACCCACGAATGACCGTACGGGAGATCATAGCGGAGCCTCTGATCGTGAACAAAGTGGCCAGAGGCCGCGATTTGGAAGACCATGTTCGCGAGTTGGTGGAACTTGTCGGTTTGCAAAAAGAGCACCTCAACCGGTATCCTCATGCTTTTTCAGGAGGTCAACGGCAGCGGATTAGCATCGCGCGTGCGCTTGCATTGTATCCGTCTCTGATTATAGCTGACGAGCCAACGTCGGCTCTCGACGTCTCCGTCCAAGCTCAGATTGTCAATCTCATTTTAGACATTCAGGATCGGCTCGGATTGGCATATTTGTTTATTTCACACGACCTGGGGCTAATACGTCATTTCAGCAAAACAATAGTCATCATGTACGTGGGTCGTGTTGTCGAGTTGGCTCCTGCGGAACCCCTTTTCGCAAGACCAAGGCATCCTTATACAGAAGCTCTGATGTCCAATGTGCCGACCACCAGGCCGGAACTGGTGGGCCGTAGGCTCATACTGAGAGGTGAACCTGCGGACCCGATTAATCCCCCAGCGGGCTGTCCTTTCCATCCACGATGCCTTTATGCTGAAGAAATCTGCTCGGCAGTTGTGCCGCCTTTGGCGGAGGTCGAACCCGGCCATACCTGTGCCTGCCATTTTTCCCGTACGCTGGACCTCACCGGCTGCGATGCTCTCGGATGCGCCATATGAAAGATGAATGAGGTAACGCAGTGACCCAGACCGAGGGCAAGACTTTTGTTGAAATTAGAGCCATGTATGATAATTTATAGCGTTAGGTAGCAAGTCGAGGTTATTAATCTGATGGATCGCGAAAATATAAAACGTATCCTTGTATACACTCATAATTCCATCGGATTAGGTCATGCGTTCCGCACACTAGCAGCAATTACCGGTATCAAGAAATGGCGGCCGGATATAGATTTTCTCGTGATCTCCGGCACGTCGATTCAGCAGATCTTCTTCAAGGAAGGTATCGAGGTAATTAAGCTTCCCTCCATTAAGCTGGACATCGATCATCAAGACAGCCCGATGCATTCTCGATATCTTTCGGGTTTTGATCTGGAGACCATATTCGATTTTCGCCAAAGTATCATTATGAAGACCTTTGACTTTTTTCAGCCTGATGCTCTCATCATTGAACACAATATGACCGGCCAGATGAGCGAACTCATTCCACTGCTAATGAAAAAGTGGATGCGGAAAGGTGGTCCGGTTGATTTCGCTTTAGCTCACATCTGCCGAGGCATAATGAAATGGATTCCTCTATTACAAATTCCCTATCAGAATCCGAGGCATCGGTCGGAATCCATCAACATAGGGGAACTTTACGATTTCATGTACGTCCTGGAGGATAGAGAAGTCATAGATATCAATAAAGAATTCTTGGGCAATGATCCCGATTTGGAAAAGAAGATTCGATATCTGGGCAAGATTACCAATAAAGTCTATGGAGAATTGCCATCGCGCGAGGAAACTTTTGAACGTTTCGGACTGATGGATCGCAAGATCATTTTAATTTCTCTTGGAAGAAATAACAAAGTTGGGGCTTTGGCCAAGAGCCTTCTGGAAGCCTTAGAAATTACCGGTTTAAGAGCTAGTCATCAGATTGTAATAGTGCTTGATCCCTATCTTGATCCTGAATTAAACCTATCCATAAAAGATCATCCCTTGAGTAAGGGGGTTCGATTCACGTCGTTTCTGCCGGACCTGGTTGATCTCATTCATCATTCTGAATTGGTTATCTCCCGCGCGGGTTATAACATTGTCAATGAAATCCTTCTCACAGGGACCAAGGCCATTCTTGTTCCGGAAAGCCATGGCGGCGGGGAACAAGAAAAGCGCGCTCGAAGTATTCAGGCCGACAATATTCGGGTACTTATGGAAGCGGACGTTTTACGAAATAGCCCTGGGGAGACAATTCTGGATTTTTTGAATGAGCCGATAAGGCTTATTTCGCATAAATTCGACAAATATGCGATCGGTAAATCAATTATAGATGACCTTGAAAACTGGAAGGCACGTTGCAGGTGCCGCTAATTCTTATGGATATATACCCCGCGTCATGAATAGCATCAGCTACTCTCTGAATAGCCAGAATCTGAGCTGCTTCCCGTAAAGGAACCCTGTACTGCTGGCTGGCTTCCATAACACTTTCAAATGCTTTTAGCATCAGGTTTTCCAATTTGCGGTTGATCTCATCGACCGGCCAGAAGAAAAATTGCAGATCCTGCACCCATTCGAGATAACTCACAGTGACGCCCCCCGCATTGCAGAGAACATCCGGAATCATAAAAATGTCTTCTTGATTCAGTATGTCGTCCGCTTCCGGAGTAGTTGGTCCATTCGCGCCTTCGGCGATTATTTTGGCTTTAATTTGATTCGCATTATGAGAAGTAACCTGATTTTCAATTGCTGCCAGGATCAGAATTTCACAATCCAGGGCTCAGAAGCTCCTCATTGGTTATGGAATCGGAATTCGGAAAATCGAGCAGGCAATTTGATTCTTCATAGTGCCTGGACAGAGCTATCGGGTCCAGTCCATCCTCCTTAATAACTCCTCCGCCGGAGCAACTTGCTGCAATAACTTTAAGTCCCATATCATGCGCCAGCCGGGCAGCTACGGATCCGACGTTGCCAAACCCCTGAACTGCAACTCTACATTTCTTCGGATCGATATTCTTTAATTTTAGAGCCTGTCGCATAGTGACGGCCACCCCTCGTCCCGTGGCCTCGACCCTGCCGAGAGATCCGCCTATCTCTATAGGTTTGCCGGTCACCACTGCAGGTACGGAAAATCCTCGATGCATGGAATAAGTATCCATGATCCAGGCCATGACCTGGGGATTGGTACCGACATCAGGCGCGGGGATATCGCTTTCCGGTCCCATCAGGAGGCTGATTTCAGTAGCATAGCGCCGCGTCAACCTCTCCAGTTCACGCAATGACAGCGCCTTCGGATCTACCACAACCCCGCCTTTCGCTCCCCCATATGGCAAATTCATCAGAGCGCATTTCCAGGTCATCCACATGGCTAGGGCTCTAACATCATCCAGCGTTACTGACGCCGAGTATCGAATCCCGCCCTTTGTCGGGCCTCTAGCGGTCGGAGTGATGAACTCGGTAACCGCGGAATATCTGGATTTCGTTGTTGTCCATTAAAACAGGGAAGGAGACTGACAATTCGCGTTTGGGATGACGCAAAGTATCCGCTATCCCTTTCTTAATATTCAGGTGCGATATTGCTTTATCAAACTGTGCCAAGGCATTCGTGAAGGCGTTTTGTTCGGACGGTTTTCGGGCAGCGCCCATCACCAGATGGGTCGGAACAAGCACAACCCTTGTCCGCTTGCGGATTATCGTGAATGTGGTCTGTCATGCAATGACCCCCGACGTTCCGGACTTTTTAACTACCTATTTGTAAGTGTCGCTGGGCTGTGGGTCAACAAAAATCGGGTATCACGTAGGCGTTATGCCTGCCACAGCAGGAAGAAAGGAAATAAGGCAAATCGGGACGAGCGACGACCGACGTACATCCGCGTCGGGATCTCACTCGGCGCTGGGTAGGCTCACTGTCGAATCGCACTCAAATCCTAACAAATCCTCGGCAGCAGTTCTCCTGAGGGTTCGGCCAGGATTCGCGATCCGCCTATGCGCGTGTTCAGGACCACTTTGCGAGGATTCTCCGAAGTGACCTCACCTATAATTGCGGCTCCGACGGCTATAGGGCATTCTTTTAAAAGTTCGATAGCTCTCTTTTCGGATCCATTTGCTACCACAGCTACTATTTTACCTTCATTAGCAGCTTGCAATGGGTCAATCCCGAGTATCTCCGACGCGGCAATAACTGATGGATCCAAAGGAATTGCGGATTCTTCAACGATGATCCCTTTAACAGTAGATGCGGTTATTTCATTGAGCGTCGCGGCCAGTCCTCCGCGGGTCGGGTCACGAAGAAATTTGAGATCCTCGCCGAGTTCCAACAATCTTTCCACCGCCGGCCATACTGAAGTGGAATCGGACTTGAGATCAAAATCAAAAGAGAATTCCGCACGACTGAGCATGACCGCCATCCCGTGGTTGCCCATAGGCCCGGTCACTATGATTCGGTCTCCCTCTTCAATGCGATCCAGACGCGGTGGAACAACAGCCTCAACAAGACCGATTCCGGAAGTATTGATAAAAATTCCGTCAGCGCTGCCTTTCGGTACTACTTTTGTATCGCCCGTTACTATCTCCACGCCGGCCTCGTCAGCCGCCAAGGATACCGAGTTAAGGATATTCTCCATTTGATCCATAGCGAAGCCTTCCTCGACGATAAGGGCCAGCGACAGGTAAGTGGGTCTGGCCCCGGAACAGGCCAGATCATTGCAGGTGCCGTGAACCGCCAAAGACCCTATATCGCCGCCGGGGAAGAAAATCGGTGAGACCACAAATGAATCTGTCGTATATGCAATGCTTTGACCAATGCCGGAAAGAACTACAGAGTCCGGGAGAGGCCCCAGATAACCCCGATCAAGCTTGGGAAGGATGAGGTCCCTTATCAAGCGGCCCGTCATTTTGCCGCCGCCTCCGTGGCTGAGTAAGACCCGTGCGGTTTTTGACATTGGTTTTCCTTTTTTGGGAACACCTTTCGTGCAAAGAAGTGTTCCCTTAATCCTCCGCGAAAAAGTCTAATATGTCACATTAGCCGGCAACGCACTATTTCAGGAGATAATTTTTATCTTCAATTATCGTGACCTATACTCGAACCCGGTTTGATAATGCCGTTTCTTGTTTTCGGGGCTTATCAAGCGTCTAGCTTTCAGGCGGATCTGCGTAGTTCGGCTCGTGTGGGAAAGCGACGTTTCGTTTGTTGCCTAATGTTCTTCGTAATAATTGCGGGTTTTCCGAAAAGAACGAGGAAGACTTTTTTGCAAAAGAGTTTTCCCCCATATTCTTATGTCGCCCCGTATTTATAATACGCCGCGCAGGTTCCTTCCGATGAGACCATGCACGGTCCAATAGGGTCTTCCGGTGTGCATTCTTTTCCGAACAGACCGCATTTATCGGGTGTTTTGCTGCCGGTAAGGATCGCAGCGCAAAGACAGCGAGGATCATCTTTTGCGGGCGGCACTTCGACAGGGAGCCGGATAGTTGCATCAAATTTGGCATAAGGTCCTTTGAGAGCCAGGCCGCTGCCCGGGATATTTCCAAGACCTCTCCATATGGCATCCGTAGACTCGAAGACCTCGTCCACTATAGCACGAGCGTTAATATTGCCCTGACCTCTAACCACTCGCTTATAATCATTAAATATTTCAGGATGATGATCCGCTGCCATTTTCGCCAGGTCCTTCAGCGCGATTAATATATCCAACGGCTCGAAACCAGCCACCACTCCAGGCTTTTGAAATTCATCCACAAGATATCCATAAGAATCCGAACCGATTATCGCCGAAACATGACCAGGCAGTAAAAAGCCGTGCAGGTCCTTCTTCGCGGCTAGAATTTTAAGCGGTTGATGAATGGTTTTGAAAGCAGGAAGAACAAATAGATTTTCGATCCTTTTAGCGAGAGCCATTTTCAGAGTTACGGCTATCGTAGGAGAGGTGGTTTCAAAGCCCACACCCAGGAAAACGACTGGACGAGGTGCCTCCTCGGCTGCTACACCTATGGTATCACTGGGTGAATAGACCACTCGCACGCGGCCACCTTCGGCTCGAAAACTCGCAAGCGAGCCGGAGGACCCTGGAACACGCACCAGATCACCAAAAGTTACAATGCAAGCCTGGTGATTTTCTCCCGTGAGGATCGCTCGATCTATAAAGCTTTTTTCGGTGACGCATACAGGACAGCCGGGCCCCGAGACCAGCTGAATATTTTCCGGCAGCAGCTTTTTCAATCCCGCGGCGTGAATTGCCATGGTATGAGTGCCGCAGACTTCCATAAACCGCAGCATATCCTGATGACGTGCGCATATTTCGCCTAATTGAGCGCACCAGAGCTCGCGCTGTTAAACTCTCTTCGCCGAGCTTCACGTTTCCTCCACCTCTGCGGTTGCGGCGGCCAGTTCTCTGAATAAATCAAGGCGGATTTGGGCCTCTTCTTTGTCAAGAACCTCTATCCCGAAACCTGCATGAATAATCAGGTAATCTCCGATACGTGCGTGCGGTATCATCATGATATTCACGTCAGTTTTAACACCTGCAGAATCGACCTTTCCGAGTCCTTCACCGGTTATTTCAATGAGCTGCATTGGGATCGCCAGACACATATTGTTTAACCTCTGGTTGCAACAATTGTAGTAATCAAGGTACTGGTTAACTGTTACCTCGAACCAGGCAACTACAAATTTAGGAGTTTTTTGAAGGAGGGTGCGGGAGGAAACTTTTTTGCAAAAAAGTTTCTTCCCGCATTTTCCAATCTCTCCCTTCTCTTCCATCTACTTCTCTTCTTCGCCATCGTTCCCGGGCGGCCACCGCTTGGCCCAGAGCTATCCCGCCGTCATTGGGCGGAACCGATTCATGGAGCAGAACCTGAAGCCGTTCGGTTTCCAGCAATGTCAAAGTTCTTTCCGTTAGAAGCTTATTCTGAAAACATCCACCGGTAAGGCCTACGATGTCTATTCCTGTCTTACGAGCAAGCTTCGTAGTGATATCCAGTGTGAGGCGCGCGACACTATTGTGAAACCGTGCAGAGACAACTTCCGCCGCAGTCCCTGAGATAATATCCTCAGCCACGGATCGAATCAAGGCGGCGGGATCGAGATTCATGCCATCGGAATCGAGATATCTGAGTGGATACTCGCCGTGTTCATTTTTGTCGGCGATGCCTTCCAGCCACATGGCTGCTTGACCTTCAAAAGTTACCTCTCGTGTAAATCCTGCCGCGGCCGCGGCAGCATCAAATAGACGCCCGCACGACGATGTTAAAGGGCAATTAATTCCTTTCTTTATTGCTTCCAGCCAAAGTGGGTGCTTATTGGAATAATCGGCCAGGAGCGACCGGAACCTCTCGGGTATCGCTCCGTCAATGGCAAGAAGCCCAGCCAAAATTCGTACGGGTTCGCGAATTGCCGCCTCGCCTCCAGGAAGTGGAAAAAGGCCGATATGAGCTTCCCGACTGAAGTTCTTCAAATCCGCGATTAAAAATTCCCCTCCCCAGATTCCTCCGTCAGTTCCAAAGCCGGTTCCATCAAAAACCGCAAAGATGCACGGACCGCTGAGCTGATACTGTACCAGAAGGCTCACGGCATGCGCATGATGATGGAAAACCTCCTCTACGTGAATTTTCATTTCCCCGGCGAGGCTATTGCTAAAATATTCAGGATGCGGATCTACAGCCAATAAATTTGGGACCACGTCTAAATATCCGGTCAAGACTTCAATAGACCGTTGGAAATACTTCTGTGCCACCGGAGACGCAAGATCCCCGACGTGAGGGCCAGGAATTGCCTGATTTCCCTGTATTATAGCAAGAGAATTTTTGAGGTCGCCCCCTGTGGCCAGTATGACAACATCCCTTCCACTTACCGGCTTATTTACACGTTCCTGAGCAGGAGGTTTTCGGTAACTAGGGGGACCGTGAAAAAATTCGGCCGACAAGGTAAGCTCTCCCGGCACCAATCCTCTGGATCGTCTAAATGTGGTAGCTCGATTGTCAATGACGCGAACAATCGAATCATCAGCACGGAGTACTATTTCGCGGTTATGAACCAAGAAAGCATCCACTAGATCGCCAAGTCGATCGACGGCCTCTCTGTTGCCTCTGACGATTGGCTCTTCAGAACGGTTGCCCGAAGTCATTACCAATGCGATCGGTTTTTCTAAAAGCGGAATCTCAGGGTGCCTGAACAGCAGATGGTGAAGCGGCGAATAAGGCAGCATAACTCCCAAAGTCCGAACAAAAGGGGCGACATTAGAAGCCAGCTTTTCACCTTGAGCGTCCAACAGAACAATAGGCGCCACCGGAGATGTTAGAATTCTCGTTTCCTCGTCGTTTAATTTACAGAATCTTCTGACCGTCACCAGATTCGGCATCATCACGGCAAAGGGCTTCTCGGCCCGACCCTTACGATCCCGCAGTAAGGATACGGCAGCCTCATTTAGAGCATCGCAGGCAAGGTGAAAGCCGCCGATTCCCTTTATGGCCAGGACCTTTCCTTGACTTAGTAATCGAACGGCTTCCAGTATCGGGTCGCCCGCGACAGCTTCACCTTTGATGCTGGTCAGACTCAGGCGAGGTCCGCAAGTCGGGCATGAATTTGTCTCGGAATGAAACCGACGGTCCATAGGATCATCGTATTCGTTCCTGCATTGAGGGCACATGACGAAATCCGCCATGCTAGTACGCTCCCGGTCATAAGGGAATGAACGCACAACCGTGAATCTCGGTCCGCAAAGAGTGCAGGTAATAAATGGATAAAGGTACCGGGAATCATCGGGATCAAACAATTCTTTCAGGCATTCGGGGCATACAGCCACGTCAGGTGGGATAGGAGTAATCGAACGTTTACCCGTCAAGCTTGCTTCTATTCGGAAACTGGTTTCCCCCAAAACAGGGACATCAGATAAGTCTGTTTCTTCCACGCGTCCGGGGAATGGGATCATCTCCGGGAGATCGGTCATGAATCGGCGGCATTGCCCTGGGCTGCCTTCGATTTCAATATGAATACCGCTGCTGGAATTCACTACCCAGCCGCTGAGGCCCAATTTAGTTGCCAAACGATAAACAGTCGGCCGAAAGCCGATTCCCTGGAGAACCCCGGTGAGGACGATGTGTTGTCGAATTATTTTTTCCGACCCGGAATGGCCCTCTGTAGAATGCTCCACAATTTCTGCCCTTGGTGCAACATATGCGCTAACTTTGTGTTATCGCGCATGTGATTTCAGTACGTTATCACCCTCCCCCTTCCCCCTCCCGTCAAGGGAGGGGGATTTGGAAACCCTCTCCCCTGGCGGGAGAGGGGAGGGAGAGGGGGAGTATGAAAGCGAAATTTCGCATTTAAAGTTAGTGCCTATGCCTTGGTGCAAGCTGATATCTACAGCTTATCCGTTTTGCGCCGCATATGGAAGAGATGCACTATTTTAGGATTGCCATAGAATGAAAAGCCGTTATATTGTCACATGTAAAGGGAACAAAGTCCCTCTGGATCGGACCTAAAATATTTAGACTCAAAATGTGATTCACCATAGGAGACGACTTCACCATGAAGAGATTGCTCGCTATATCGTTAGCTTTGCTTTTAATCTCGGCTTCCCCCTTAATCGCAGGATCCAAAGGTTTTGGCGGTGGAAGGGGGTCTTTCCGCCCTGCAACGCCACCCCGAACCCTGCAGCAACCTGGGCAACCAAAAACAGGAACAATTAAGGATCTCGGGGTTAACCCAAGTTCCAAATCGCCTATTGATTCAGTAAAAGGTCGGTCGGCTACCACCTCCGGTCCCGTGGCCGGGGCAGGAACCCCTCAAGCCGCGCCGGCGCCGGCTTCAGGGTTTTTTGGATCCAGCTGGTTCGGATCCAGTTGGATGAACTGGGCAATCTTAGGCTACCTGTTCGGCAGACATACCTCCCCGAGCCCGGAAGAAGCCAGAATTCGAGAGCGAGAGAAAGCCAAGAAAGCGGAAGAGGCCAAACAGAAAGAACAAGCCAAGGAAAAAGAACAAATAAAGAGCAAAGAGCAGGATACGACTAAAGAACTGACCAAGGAAACGGAAGAAACCAAATCTAAAGAAGAATTCAAAGGGCAAACGAGACCGGCGGCCCCAGCGGATTCTAGGATGGGCCTATAGCTAAACGGTCCGAGATTGGAAAGAATTCTGAAGCTAAGCAGAACTCGCCTTAATTAATTATCGAAAATTGCACTAGCCGAATTAAAGTTTGGACGCTGCTGATGCCGCCAAGCAGCATTTAAACCTCGATATACGAATGTCCAATCAAGAGTTGGAATGAATCTGCCGGCCCTCGGCAGATCTCCGAAGCGAAGTGTTGGCTACCCGTTAATAACGTAGGAGAAGCTGGCGGTTGCTCAGGTTTATCTTCGATTATAGCAGTTCTCAAAAGCTTTGTACCCGTAACTGATAGGATCGGAGCCGGAGCAGAGTGGTAGGACAGGCTTCCAGCCTGTCTATTAAGAGTGACGGGCAAGATGCCCGTCGCCACCAAATCCTCTTCCTTTTCGCGATTCCTTTTGAGAATCCCTATATCAAAACAAACGAGAACCCTCTTGCCCATCATGCGGTTTTTCGTGGCCCGAACGTTATGAAAAACGATGGAGTTGGTTTTTTCAAAGATATCGGAATGCAGTAAATCGCGCGGCTTCGAGCTGCAGCAGTCCGTGTAAGGGATATTCGGTTCCTCACTGTAGGGGCGCATGACGTGCGTCCCTATTTCCAGAGCCCCACGTTTCAGGGCGCTCGATGACTACTCGTCACATCGGTCAATTCAGGATAATGCCAAGAAACGTATTTCATTGCCGGGTGCCCGGATCGGGCGCTGTCGTCACGTCTACCGTGAGTTCCTGGGTGCCTCGTTGCAACCCGACGCGCACAGTGTCCCCGACGCTTTTCTGCAAAACGATGTTGTTAAATTCGTCAAAGGTGGGTGTGGGCGTCCCGTCAACAGATATTATTACGTCTCCGCCCAAGAGTATCGGAGTTGTTCCGTAAAACGCGAGTCGGTCGCCTGCTCTAAGGCCTGCTTTGGCAGCAGGACTACCGGGTACCAATTCGAATATGAGGACTCCCTTGATCGCGGGCAGTCCCAGCTTCACGGCTACTCCAGGCTCGATATTCCACCAGGACTTAATTCCAAGCCACGGGTAAATGGCCCGACCGAACTTGATGATTTGAGCCGCGACTTTCTTTGCTTGGTTGATGGGAACAGCCAAGCCAATCCCTATGAAACCCCCTGTCGGGGTGTAAAGGGCGCTGTTGACTGCTATGACTTCACCTCGTGAGTCTATCAAAGGTCCGCCGCTATTTCCTTGGTTAATCGCTGCATCGGTTTGAATTAGGCCCATCATTGTGTGGTCCCCGACGGCGATGTCGCGATTGAGCGCACTTATGAACCCGGCAGTAGCTGTGTGCTGAAGTCCGAAGGGATTGCCGATGGCAATGACCCTTTGTCCGACGGAAAGCTTATCGGAGTCTCCCATGGGAGCGACTGCCATTCCTGAGAACGGGTCCACTTTAATTACAGCAAGGTCACTCACTGGATCACGCCCCACGAGACGCGCACGGGCCTTTTTCCCGCCAATGAACGTGACGTCGAGCGTACTGGCATTGGCTATAACGTGATTGTTAGTGAGTATATTTCCTTCTTCATCGATCACAAAACCGGTCCCTTGACCCCCTCGCGGTTCCAATTGCATCCAAAAATTCAGAGCCAGACTAGATGCAACAATGTTCACAACGGTTGGGCTGAGTGCTTTGTAAACTCGCATCACTACTGCTTCACCGGTTTCCAGAGGCTCGTAAGAAGAGGCAGGCTCTACCCGAATAGTAGCGGGTCTGCGATTGAGCCATAGTCCGATGAGTAGGCCGCCTCCAAATATGACCAATAGAGTGACTATTATTGAGTAGTTCCTGAAACGATTCATCGAGACGATCCTTGTCCACTCAAATAGTTTGAAAACCAGGACAGCACATCCTGATCCCATCGATATCGAGATGTCAATGAATCGGGCGCAAGTCTTTCATTATTCGGATCATCCGCGTCGCGAGTTTGATGTGGAAGACCATGTCTGTTAGAATTCGAATTCTCCCATCCATTTATCACGGCGTACGGCTGGTTTAGCGACTCGCCCTTTGGCGACAAAACGCGCATGGCACTGTAAAAAGGATCGTATCCATAGTTCATGCCATTAAATCGCTCAGTAAAAGAAGAAGGCGAGTAAGAAGCCGTTACAAACTCAGCATCCACAGGACACATTCGTTTCATATCCGCTCTGTTGGCAAAATCCGGATTCGCTTCGAGTAGACTTCCCTGACGAATGTTGGTCGATCCCGGCCCGCCTTCGGCAAACAGTATCCCAGGCGGTGCGGGATATTCTTTTGGAGCTTCGTGGGCGAGAGCTTCGGTCATAAAATTCAACCAGACCGGCAGCGCTGCCGTGCCTCCATATTCTCGTGAACCAAGGGATGTTTTCATATCATGTCCAAGCCAAACGCCGGTGGTGTATTTCGAATTGAAGCCAACGAACCAAGCGTCAGTGCAATCGTCCGTCGTACCTGTCTTACCCGCGAGATCTTTGCGTTTCGCTCGGGAGACTGATGCCGCAGTACCGGACACACAGGTCTCTCTTAACATGCTCAGCATCACGTACGCCGTTGCAGGGCTAAGCGCCCTTTCCATCGAAGCGCGTCGAGCGATCCATCTGGTCGGGAAAGTGGTTGACAAAAAATATTCAATTTCAGTGCTGGAGCCCGAAGAACTTTCGGCAACGGCCAAATTCCGTAATTCATCGATAAATCCGGGATTCGTCTCTGACGGATCGGATATATCGCCATTAATGTCTGGATCTTCCGTCACATTTTTCACAGGGTAAGAGGGAAGCTCATCATTGAGGTGGGCCGCGATATTCAATGGCTCCATCGAATTGTCTTCCAAGACATTCCCGAACCGATCCTCCACTCTTTTGATCAGCACAGGAGAAATTCTTAGTCCCATATTGGGAAATACAGTATACGCCGAAGTAAGCTCAAGGGGCGTCACTTCGGACGCGCCCAAACTGAGAGATAGATTTCTGTCCAAACTGGAACGAATGCCCATTTTTCGGGCCATGTGTATTGTTCTCTCCGGGCTTATGTCCATTATTAGCTTTACGGCAGCTATGTTTCTCGATTGGGCAAGTGCCTGCTTTAGAGTGACCGGACCAAGAAATTGCCCATCCGCATTCTTCGGGATCCATGGCGGCTTGGCAGGATCGACCATCACGGCTATGGGTTCATCGACGATCAATGTGTGAGGACTATACTCAGCCCATTCAAGGGCCGCAGCATATACCAGAGGTTTGAAAGCGCTTCCCGGCTGTCGTACGGCCTGAACAGCTCTGTTGAAACTCGATCGTTCAAAGTCAAGTCCACCGACAAGGGCTCTGACGTACCCGGTGACTGTTATCTATGCTCACCACCGCTCCTTCGACCGGCGGAAGAGATTGATGTTCGAGCCTTATGGTCTCACCGCTGGTATCTGCAACTCTAAATTCCAGGAGATCATTGGGCCGATACGGAATTGCGGATTTGAGCTCCATTCGAAAACGAAGATCTCCGGCCAAAGCCATCGTAAGCTCCTGGAAATTATTTTCATCCTTATTTTTGCCCTTTTTTTCCTTTTGCTTACCCTTTGATTTTTCATTAGTGTTATTTGTGACAACTAGGGCTTGCACAAGATCTCCTACATTATAAGAATCCTTGGTCGGGTTCTTGATGAATTCACGGGCCTCGGCAGGTTTCAATCTGCGGACGAGACCGCCGGGCCTGCCCTGCCTCTTCTCCCAACTGAAAGCTCCTTTAAGCAATGCGTCTTGAGCTTTGTCCTGGAGAGAAATGTCGCAGGTCGTCCAGACGCGTAGTCCTTCATTGTAAAGCTTATTTGCTCCGTACTTCGCGACGACATATCGGCGGACAGCCTCCGTGAAATAGGGCACTCTCTGATACGGAGTCGGAAGGTTGTCTCTGAAATTGGGCTCTTCTTTGGCGCTTTTTTTGTACTGATCTTCGGTTATGAAACCGGTTCTCAGCATTGAGTTGAGTACGAACTCTCTTCTCTTGACGCCGATTTCAATATTCCGCGCGGAAGAGTATTTTGAGGGATTCGCCACAAACCCCGCCAACATCGCCGCCTCCGCGATAGTTAATTCAGAAGCGCTTTTCCCGAAGTAAATACGCCCAGCGGCTTCCACGCCATAGGCGCCTTTGCCAAGATAAATTTCATTGAGGTACAGCTCCAGGATTTCCTTTTTGCTGAAGGTTTTTTCGACCCTGAATGCCAGGATCGCCTCACGGATCTTTCGCGATAGTTTCTTTTCCTTAGAAAGTATAATATTTCTTGTTACTTGCTGAGTTATAGTGCTCCCGCCCTGGGCGAAATTTCCGGATTTGATATTCTTCAGCAGCGCCCGTAATACTCCGGAAAGATCCACGCCGGGATGTGAGAAGAAACGGGCGTCCTCTGCTGCGAGAAACGCATTTGTGACGTGAGGCGGCAGCGAGTCCAATTTAACGGGGAAACGTTTCTCTTTATAAAATAAGCCTATGACTGTCCCATCTTCCGCATAGAAAGTCGAAACTGTTTTTGGACGGTAACCCCTCAGATCGGGAATTTTAGGCAGTTCTGCTGAAAATATTAGATATGTTCCTAATCCCGCTCCAAAGACTCCCCATAGTACAGCTATGAGAATGAGGATCGGAAATCCCGCTGTTATCCAGCTCAGAAATCGGATCAAAGAGCCGCCCCGCAAGGCCCGCTTCTTACGTAAGAGCAAAACCGACACCCTCCGAATATTTTTATGTGTCCCCTTAAACGGCGCAAAGTTTATGACACGAAATCCACCCAGTCAAGGGCCGCTCAGGCATGTTTTCGCAGCGCAATTGTTCAGAAACGAATTCAGTATGACCCACATCTTGCATTTGCAATACAGTGCTGCACAGTGCATCGGACCGGCAAAATGCCGGTCCTGCTATTTCACCTTACGTGTATTCTTGACGAACTCACCTGGATGAATTAGTCTCGGCCTTATTCCAAAGGACCAGGAGTGACTTTGAGAGTAGGCCAAGGATTTGACGCTCATCGATTTGAGAATGGACGCAAACTGATCCTGGGGGGGGGAAGAGATTGAGCACCCGGTGGGACTCCTGGGACATTCGGATGCAGATGTGCTGACACATGCATTGATAGATGCCATTCTTGGGGCTGCCGGTCTGGGGGATATCGGGATGCATTTTCCTGATACCGACCCGGCTTACGAGGGCGCATCGAGTATCGGGATGCTCAAAACCGTTGCGGATGATATTCGTGGGCTAGGCTTTCAGGTAACCAATATTGACATCACGGTTTTTGCCCAGAGCCCGAGAATCGCTCCATTCAGGGGGGCGATAATTCGAAATCTAGCGGAGGCTATGACTATAAAACCCGAGCGCATCAGCATTAAAGCTACAACCACTGAAGGAATGGGTTTCATTGGAAGATCCGAAGGTATTGCGGCTGCTGCCGTTGTCCTCTTGGAGAATCAATGAGCTGCACAGCGCGGGAAAGAGGGAGTAATTGATGGGACTGAGAATATACAACACATTATCACGAAAGAAGCAGGTATTTGAGCCGATTCAGTCAGGCAAAGTGGCAATGTACGTCTGTGGTGTGACGGTTTATGACATGTCCCACATCGGCCATGGCCGGTCCGTTGTACTATTCGATGTGATTTTCAGATATCTCAGGACCCGGTACGAAGTAACATATGTGAGAAATTTCACCGATGTAGATGATAAGATCATAAATCGGGCTAATCAACTGGGGGAAAACTGGAAAAACCTTGCTGAAAAATATATTAACGAATTCTATATCGATATGGATGCCTTAGGAGTGCTGCGGCCTACCTATGAACCGAAAGCGACGGAGCACATCAAGGAGATACAAGATCTCATAAAGAAATTGATAGCCACGGGTCATGCGTACATGACAGATGGAGACGTAATGTTTTCGGTCGCCAGTTTCAAATCGTACGGGAAACTGTCGCGCAAGAAAACTGATGAACTTATGTCGGGCGCTCGGGTCGAGGTCGATGAAAAGAAGCGTGATCCCCTGGATTTCGCTCTCTGGAAAGCTGCTAAACCTGGAGAACCCCACTGGGGAAGCCCTTGGGGACCAGGGCGTCCCGGATGGCATATTGAATGCTCAGCCATGAGCATGGCTTACTTAGGTGAACAATTTGATATTCACGGAGGTGGCGCGGATCTTACATTTCCGCACCATGAGAATGAAATTGCACAATCAGAAGCGGCAACAGGGCAGCCTTTTGCCAAGTACTGGATCCACAACGGGTTTGTTAATATTCGTGCTGAAAAGATGTCGAAGTCACTTGGTAACGTATTAAATATCAGAGACATACTGAAAGAGATCCATCCCGAGACTCTTAGATTGTTCTTGTTATCCAGTCATTACCGAAGCCCGCTTGATTACAATGAAACATCAATGCGCGAGGCTGCTTCAGGCCTGGAACGACTCTATTCGGCCGTGGCCAACCTGGACCATCTTATGAGCACCGGTGGGAAAGGTGTCGAGGTGCCTTCGGAACTCACAGCAATCAAGGAACGTTTCGTCAATGCCATGGATGACGACTTTAACACTCCCAGATGCTTGGCCATACTATTCGAAGCCGCTCGCGCAATTAATAGAATGGCGTCTGCACCGGAATTAGCTCCGCCACCGAATACGTTAATCGCTATCAAAAATGAATTCGTGGGAATGGCACGTGAGATATTGGGGATCCTCAATGAGGAACCGGAGGCGTTCTTAGAAAGTCTTCGAAAGAAAGGCGCTGAGGCCCTTGCCATAAGTGAAGAAGAAATACTTAATTTAATAGCAGAACGAGCGGATGCGAGAAAGAGCAAAAATTTTGCCCGTGCCGATGAGATCCGCGG